>NZ_MRYB01000001.1:0-581629 GCF_001921755.1 Psychrobacter sp. Rd 27.2
TACGTTTCGCTATCCGTGAAGGTGGCCGTACGGTAGGTGCTGGTGTGGTAGCTAACGTTAAAAACTAAGCGATACTGCTCTCAGCGCAAGCTGACACAAAGTATTGAGTAGTGAAAAGCCATCCTTTATAGGGTGGCTTTTTTTGTGGGAATTGTAGGGGTTATGGGGGTTTATTAAAAAGGGGCGGGAAGGTGGTACTTCATAAAAGTATGTTTTTTAAAGCTATAACTATCAATAACTACAGTAAGTAAAAATACCGTTCTTTTTGTTTTTAGTCTATTGTGTTTTTTATGAGAGCTTGCTATATTAACGCTGCTTCTAATAAGTCAGTTGGGACATCGATTTTTACTTATTTATTTACTTAAGTAAGACTGATGTAGCCGCAAAATGACTAAGAGCAAAGCTCGGTAAAAATGATAATTTTACCGCTAAGGGCTTGCATTCTATGCTAAATATTGTATAATGCTGTCCTTTACACCCATAGGCGATTGGCTCAATTGGTAGAGCATCGGTCTCCAAAACCGAGGGTTGTAGGTTCGAGTCCTACATCGCCTGCCATCTTCTTATCACATCTTTGTTGTACCTCACCATCTCCGAAGCGAGTTCTTTATGAGCAATAATCAAGATAACCTCGAGAATAAGTTATCTGATGCCAAGGCGACGGCGAGCTCGATGCTGACTAAAGGTAAGCACGTCTCAGCAGGCAATAAGACCACTGCGGTCGAGGTTGCTAAGACAGGCTCAATCAAAGATTTGGTTTTGTGGCTTGTAGCCGCAGTAGTATTAATTGCAGCAACATTGGTCAATCAGTATTTACCCGGTTATTGGCAGCCAGCCAACGATGTCTGGGTGCGTATTGGCATCATTGTTGCTTTAGTTGTGGTTGCTTTGGTGTGTTTGGCCTTAACCCATCAGGGTCGCGCTTTTAAAATTTTACTAAAAGACGCTGCGGTTGAGCTACGCCGAGTGACCTGGCCGAGTAAAGACGAAACCTTTCAATACACATGGCAAGTGCTTGTCGTGATTGCGATTGTTGGGTTCTTTATTTGGTTGTTGGATAACTTTTTTAATTGGTTCGTTGGTATCTTTATTGGCTAGTCACACGTATTAGTGGGCAAGACCAAAATGGACAGATAACGACTTATTTATAATGATCAGGAGCGTGATATGCGTTGGTATATTGTCCAAGCATTTTCAGGATATGAAAAGCAAGTACAGCGTTCATTAACTGATCGTATCAACCGCAGTGAGTTTGCTGATTCGTTCGGTGATGTGTTGGTGCCGACAGAAGAAGTCGTCGAAATGAAAGACGGCAAAAAGCGTAAGAGTGAGCGTAAATTCTTTCCAGGATATGTATTGATCCAGATGGAAATGAATGACAACACGTGGCACATCGTCAAAGACTGTCCACGTATTATGGGCTTTATTGGCGGTACGCCAGAGATGCCAGCACCTATCACGCAGGCAGAAGCGGATCGTATTTTGAACCGTCTGAATCAGACTGAAGCTGACCCACGTCCTAAGACGCTCTTTGAGCCAGGCGAAGAATTATTGGTCATTGATGGTCCATTCACTGACTTTAAAGGGTTGGTAGAAAAAGTGGATTATGAAAAGTCTAAACTACATCTGACCGTAAACGTATTTAATAGGCCGACTCAGGTCGAGCTTGAGTTTAGTAAAGTTGAAAAACTAGACTAAACCTATAAAGTTCATTAACCGGGGAGCTGTTTTTCGACAAGGTTTCTACCATGTTGATTTGGCGCTATCACCCATTTAGGAGAATATCATGGCTAAGAAGATTGATGGTTACATCAAACTGCAAGTGCCTGCAGGTAAAGCAAACCCTTCACCACCGATTGGTCCAGCTTTGGGTCAAAAAGGCGTGAACATCATGGCGTTCTGTAAAGAATTTAACGCTGCGACTTCATCTCAAGAGCCGGGTCTGCCGATCCCAACTGAGATCACTGTTTATAGCGATAAATCTTTTACTTTCATCATGAAGTCACCACCAGCTGCGTTTTTACTACGTAAAGCTGCTGGTATCACGAAAGGTTCTGGTACGCCAAACACCGCAAAAGTCGGTAAAGTTGACCGTGCACAACTAGAAGAAATCGTGAAAACTAAAGACGCAGATTTGACTGCTGCTGATCTTGACGCTGCTGTTCGTACCATCGCTGGTACCGCTCGTTCAATGGGTATTACCGTGGAGGGTGTGTAAATGAGTAAACTTACTAAGCGTCAAAAGCTAATCGCTGATCGCGTTGAAAACGAAAAGCTATACACTCTTGAAGAAGCGGTGCAAATCCTAAACGATTTGCCACCTTTGAAGTTCAAAGAGTCTATCGACATCGCAGTAAACTTGGGCGTTGACCCACGTAAATCTGACCAAGTCGTTCGCGGTGCTACCAACCTACCTGCGGGTACTGGTAAAACCAAACGCGTTGCCGTATTCGCTCAAGGCGCTGCTGCTGAAGCCGCCAAAGAAGCTGGTGCAGACGTTGTAGGGTTTGAAGACCTAGCAGAAGACATTAAAGCCGGTAACATGGACTTTGACGTTGTTATCGCAGCTCCAGATGCGATGCGTGTGGTGGGTCAACTAGGTACTATCCTAGGTCCACGTGGCCTAATGCCTAACCCAAAAGTTGGTACAGTAACGCCAAACGTTGCGGAAGCTGTGGCCAATGCCAAAGCTGGTCAAGCACAGTATCGTGTTGACAAAGCGGGTATCATTCACACCACTATCGGTCAAGTTGGTTTCACGACTGAACAAGTTACCCAAAACGTTCAAGCATTGATCTCAGATCTAAAACGCGCTAAGCCTGCGACGTCTAAAGGTACATTCATTAAGAAAATCACCTTGTCTAGCACCATGGGCCCAGGCATCACTATCGATCCTGTTCCTTATCGCGTGGCTAAATAGTTTTTTGTATAAAAATTACTCGATATTCAACGATTTTGAATAAAGAGTCTATATTGTTTTAAAGAATTAGGTCAGCGTAGCAAACGCTATGCTGTCTAAGACCGTAGGTAGAGAGCGGTTTTACGTCATTATTAAGTGGTCTTTTGATAGCTAGTGATGACGGTAAGCTGCTTTTGTTAATCGACGACAGATGAAAATCTTAGTTGTCCTACGCAGACGGTGACCCACCCAGTTGTTGATAAGAGCCGATAAACCGGTATTTATACCAAGCTATCACTCGATGTCAGTCTGATAACGGTGCCGTAATCAGTCGTTATGAATAAACTCTATTTTTAGAAGTTATGAATAACGTGTCGTATCAAGTCAATCTTAGCTGATCGTTTTTAACTAAAAGATGAGCGGATTGATAAGATTAAAGGAGTCAACTTATGGCATTAACGCTAGAACAAAAACAACAAGTTGTGGCTGAAGTGTCTGAAGTTGCTGCTAATGCTTACTCAGCAGTAGCTGCCGAATATCACGGTATTGGTGTTGCACAGCTTACTAAGCTGCGCGAACAAGCTCGTGAAAAAGGCGTCGTTTTGAAAGTGGTGAAAAACACCCTAGCAAAACGCGCATTTGAAGGCACTAATTTTGAGAGCATGTCAGACCGTATGACTGGTCCACTACTTTTGGCTTTCTCTATGGAAGATTTGGGTTCTGCTGCCAGAGTCGTTTTCGACTTTAGCAAAGAAAACAAAGCGTTAGAGACCAAAATAGTATCAGTCGGTGGTGAAGTTTATGGTCCAGAAGAGCTAGAGCGCGTATCGAAGCTACCAACTCGCGACGAAGCAATCTCTATCTTGATGGCAACTATGAACGCACCAGTGACCAAGCTTGTCCAGACTATGAACGCTGTTCCTGGCAAGTTCGTTCGCACTGTAGCGGCAATCAAAGACGCAAAAGAAGCTGCTTAATTGCTTGTTTTAACGTAACTTTGACATCGCTGGTTGTACTGTATTGCCAACTCTATTTGCATATTTGGCAAACAATCAAAGCGATATTAAAATCAATTAATTTTTATCAGATAACGGAGAGTTCTCATGGCACTATCTAAAGAAGATGTGTTAAACGCAATCGCTGAAATGTCAGTAATGGACATCGTTGAGCTAATCAGCGATATGGAAGAAAAATTCGGCGTAACTGCTGCTGTTGCTGCTGCTGCACCTGCTGCCGCTGCTGCTGGTCCAGCTGCTGAAGAAAAAGACGAGTTTGACGTTGTTCTTGCTAGCTTCGGCGACAAGAAAGTTGGCGTTATCAAAGCCGTACGTGAAGCAACTGGTCTTGGCCTAAAAGAAGCAAAAGATTTGGTTGAAAGTGCTCCAGCACCAATCAAAGAAGGCGCATCTAAAGCCGAAGCTGAAGAGTTGAAAAAGAAACTTGAAGAAGCTGGTGCAACTGTTGAACTAAAATAAGTTTAACGCTGTACGAAAAAAAAGCTGGTAATGCCTTGCATTGCCAGCTTTTTTTTACTATAATTCGTAGCTTGACCTTTTGTGTCTGCCAACATACGTATGCAACATCACGGTGGATACCCATCAAAAGGACAGACGATATACATGCAAGCACACATGCCAGTTTTTAAAATCAGTGATATGAGCTAAACGTCTTGAGATGTTTGGCGTTTTTTTGTGTCTGCATGCTTTTCCATTAACGCTATAGTTTACACTGATTCTAAAAGTTATAGTTATCCCCAATATTATTAGTTCTAATAAGCTGTTTATCTTAGGTTATTCATTTTGCATGGTTGTACTGTCAGTATGTAGGCTCGTAGACGGTAGATATCAGCGACGATATTGGTTTTGATGAGTGACAGCTGATGGGGTTTTGGCTGGATGGTTTAGGTAAAAGACCTAGATGCTGATGACAAAACTTGATAAGGGTGCTAAGCCGGCACTGGTAGTAAAGTAGTCATTAACAAAAGATATAAACTGAACACGAACACCTGTTTTATATTAACGTTTACGTTGCTATGTTTGCATAGTATTTATGCACGCATGCCACGCTTTTAATTTGTTTCCACGTTTACTGTAAGGACTCTCGATGGCATATTCTTATACTGAAAAAAAGCGTATTCGCAAAAGTTTTGCTGAATTGCCCACTGTAATGGACATTCCCTATTTACTGTCTATTCAAGTAGATTCTTATGAGCAATTTTTGCAAGAGCACAAAAAGCCGAAAGCTCGTGAGAATACTGGTCTACAAGCTGCCTTTTCATCTATTTTTCCGATTGAGAGTCATTCTGGTAATGCAGAGCTACAATTCGTTGAATATTACTTAGGCGAGCCTGAGTTTGATGAGCGTGAGTGTATCTTGCGTGGCTCAACGTTTGCAGCACCGATGCGTGTCAAGATCCGTTTGATTATCAAGGACAAAGACAGCAAAGACAAAGACAGTAAAGCGGCGATCAAAGACATCCGTGAGCAAAGCGTCTATATGGGCGAGATGCCACTGATGACTGATAACGGTACCTTTATTATCAACGGTACTGAGCGTGTCATCGTATCACAGTTGCACCGCTCGCCTGGTGTGTTCTTTGATCATGATAAAGGTAAGTCGCACTCAAGTGGTAAGGTGCTTTATAACGCTCGTATCATTCCTTATCGCGGCTCATGGCTTGACTTTGAATTTGATGCTAAAGACTTAGTTTTTGCTCGTATTGACCGTCGTCGTAAATTACTTGCGTCTATTATCTTACGTGCGCTTGGTTTGACGACCTCTGAAATCTTAGACTTGTTCTTTGATAAAGTAAAAGTCTATAAGGGTGAAGAGCAGTTTGAGATTGATCTGGTCGCTGATCGTCTGCGCGGCGAGATGGCGCAGTTCGATATCGTGTCACCTGATGGTGATGTCATCGTCGAGCAGGGCAAACGTATCAATGCTCGCCGTATCCGTCAGTTAGAGCAAGCGGGTATGACGAAAATTGCTGTGCCTGATGAATATCTATACGAGCGCATCTTGGCTGAAGATATCGTGGTCAATGGTGAAGTGATTGCTCATGCCAATACGCTCATCGATCATGAATTACTGGTCAAGCTCAGTGCGTTCGAAGCCAGTGATGCACTCAAAGAGTTTAGCATTTTGTTCACCAACGATATCGATCAAGGCAGTTATATCGCCGATACGCTACGTGCTGATACCACTTCTAGCCGTGAAGAAGCATTGATTGAGATCTACAAAGTCATGCGCCCAGGTGAGCCACCAACGGTTGAGACTGCTGAAAAGCTGTTTGAGAGTATGTTCTTTAACGCCGATCGTTATGACTTGTCAAACGTCGGTCGTATGAAGTTTAACCGTCGCCTAGGTCTTGAGTTTGAGGACACTGACGACGCTGATATCCAGCGTGCGCGTAGTGTGTTGACCAATGATGACATCATCAATGTGTTAAAAGAGCTGATTGAGATTCGTAATGGTCGCGGTGAAGTCGACGATATCGATCACTTAGGTAACCGCCGTATTCGTTCAGTGGGCGAGATGGCAGAGAACCAGTTCCGCGTTGGCCTTGTGCGCGTAGAGCGTGCGGTCAAAGAGCGTCTGTCGTCAGCTGAATCTGATAACTTATCGCCACAAGATTTGATCAACTCAAAACCAGTAGCAGCTGCTGTCAAAGAGTTCTTTGGCTCAAGTCAGTTGTCACAGTTTATGGACCAAAACAACCCATTGTCTGAAGTCACGCATAAGCGCCGTGTATCCGCGCTTGGCCCAGGTGGTCTGACCCGTGAGCGTGCAGGATTTGAAGTACGTGACGTTCATGACACCCATTATGGCCGTGTCTGTCCGATTGAGACGCCTGAAGGTCCAAACATTGGTCTGATTAACTCACTAGCGACCTTTGCCAAAACCAACAGCTTTGGTTTCTTAGAAACGCCTTATCGCCGTGTGGTTGATGGCAAAGTAACTGACCAGATCGAATACTTATCTGCCATCGAAGAAGTTGGTACGGTCATTGCTCAAGCAGATTCGCCAGTGAATGAAAATGGTGAGCTGAGCGATGAGATGGTCAGCGTGCGTAGCTATGGTGAATTTGTCCGTATGCCACCAGAAAAGGTGACGCATATGGATGTGTCACCAAGTCAGGTAGTATCGGTCGCCGCAGGGTTGATTCCATTCCTAGAGCATGATGATGCCAACCGTGCATTGATGGGTTCAAACATGCAGCGTCAGGCGGTTCCGACGCTACGTGCGGATAAGCCGTTAGTGGGTACGGGTATGGAGCGTCACGTCGCGCGTGACTCTGGCGTATGTGTGATCGCCAAGCGTGGCGGTGTGATCGAAGACGTCGATGCCTCACGTATCGTCGTGCGTGTCAACGAAGAGGAGATGGTCGCGGGCGAAGCGGGTATCGATATCTATAACTTGATCAAATACACGCGCTCAAACCAAAATACTTGTATCAACCAGCGCATCATTGTCAACCAAGGCGACGAAATCGCATCAGGGGATATTCTAGCAGATGGCCCATCAACCGATTTGGGTGAGTTGGCGCTTGGTCAAAACATTCGTATCGCCTTTATGCCGTGGAATGGTTATAACTTCGAAGACTCGATTTTGCTTTCTGAAAAAGTCGTCAAAGAAGATCGTTTTACTACCATTCATATTCAAGAGTTGACTTGTGTGGCGCGTGATACCAAGCTTGGAACAGAGGAAATCACTGCTGATATTCCAAACGTTGGTGAAGCGGCGCTCTCAAACCTTGATGAAGCAGGTATCGTTTATATCGGTGCTGAAGTAGACGCAGGCGACATCTTGGTTGGTAAAGTCACACCAAAAGGCGAGACGCAGCTCACGCCAGAAGAGAAATTGCTACGGGCTATCTTTGGTGAAAAAGCCGCGGATGTAAAAGACACCTCACTGCGAGTGCCAACATCAAGTAAAGGTACGGTCATCGACGTACAAGTCTTTACCCGTGATGGCGTCGAAAAAGATGCGCGTGCCAAAGCAATCGAGAAGTCGCAGCTCGATAGCTATCGTAAAGATTTAAAAGAAGAGCTACGTATCTTTGAAGAAGCGGCTCGCGGCCGTATCGGCACCTTGCTTGATGGTCAAAAAGTCAGTGGCGGTGCTGGTCTAAAAGCCGGTACAGTCATGGCGTTGGCTGACATGAAAGAGATGAGCCTTGAGACGCTGCTTGATATCCAGCCAGTCGAAGAAGAGATCTCTGAGCGTCTCACGCAGATCGCTGATTACTTGGTCGATAAGCAAAAAGACATCGATGTGAAATTTGCAGAGAAAAAACGCAAATTAACGGCTGGTGATGACTTGCAGCATGGCGTCCAAAAAATCGTTAAAGTCTATCTGGCGGTGAAACGTCGTATCCAGCCAGGGGATAAAATGGCCGGTCGTCATGGTAACAAAGGTGTGGTATCACGCATCATGCCAGTCGAAGACATGCCGTATGATGAGCATGGCAATACCGTTGACATCGTATTGAACCCGCTAGGTGTACCATCGCGTATGAACATCGGTCAGGTGCTTGAGACGCATTTGGGTATGGCGGCCAAAGGCTTGGGTGAAAAGATTGACGGTATGCTAAAAGCGCAAGCGGCAATCAAAGAGTTACGTGAGTTTTTAGATAAGATTTACAACCAAGTCGGCGGTGAGTCAGTCGATCTAGACAGCTTGTCTGATGATGATATCTTGGCATTAGCAGACAATCTACGTGATGGCGTGCCGATGGGTACAGCAGTGTTTGATGGTGCTCACGAGTATCAAGTCAAAGACTTGCTAGAGCTTGCTGGTATGGATCGTGATGGTCAGCAAACCTTGTATGATGGCCGTACCGGTCAGAAGTTTGACCGTAAAGTGACCGTGGGTTACATGTATATGCTCAAGCTTAACCACTTGGTCGATGACAAGATGCACGCGCGCTCAACGGGTTCTTACTCACTGGTCACCCAGCAGCCACTAGGCGGTAAAGCACAGTTCGGTGGTCAGAGATTCGGTGAGATGGAAGTATGGGCACTAGAAGCGTACGGCGCAACCTACACGTTGCAAGAGATGCTGACAGTGAAATCAGATGACGTCGAAGGCCGTACCCGTATGTACAAAAACATCGTCGATGGTGAGCAGTACATGGATCCAGGTATGCCTGAGTCATTCAACGTACTGACCAAAGAAATCAAATCACTGGGTATTAATATTGAGTTAAAACAAAGCAACTAAACCCAAAGCAGAAAGATTGCTGTTTAACCTAGTTGTCAACCAAAAGTAGTACGCTTATGGCGACTACTTTTGGTGATTTGTCTCAACCCGATTCATTGCCTTCATTCATCTAACTTGGCGTCGACAATATGCTGTTAGATGATTATAAAGATAACGGAGAAGCAACTTGAAAGATTTACTCGATATCATGCAAAGCCCTACCGCTAGCGGTAATCAAGAGTTTGATAGTATTCAAATTACCTTAGCCGCCCCTGATGTGGTTAAGTCGTGGTCACATGGTGAAGTTAAAAAGCCAGAAACAATCAACTACCGTACGTTTAAGCCTGAGCGTGACGGTCTATTTTGTGCCAAAATTTTTGGCCCAGTCAAAGACTTTGAATGTTTGTGCGGCAAGTACAAACGCCGTAAGTTTCAAGGCGTTATCTGTGAGAAGTGTGGCGTAGAAGTCACCACTGCCAAAGTTCGCCGTGATCGTATGGGTCACATTGATCTTGCAAGCCCTGTTGCGCACATTTGGTTCTTAAAATCTCTGCCAAGCCGCATCGGTCTACTGCTCGACATGACCCTACGCGATATCGAACGCGTTCTATACTTTGAGAGCTATATCGTCACTGAGCCTGGCCTGACTTCTTTAGAGAAGTACCAGCTGCTCGATGATGAAGACTACTACAAAGCCCTAGAAGAGTTCGGTGACGAATTCACTGCCAAAATGGGTGCAGAAGCGGTACAAGACCTGCTCAAAGACATCGATATCGATATCGAGATTGATGAGCTGCGCGAAGCGATCCCGCAAACAGGCTCTGAAACCAAGCTCAAAAAGATGTCTAAGCGCCTAAAACTATTAGAAGCGTTCCGTGACTCGAACAACAAGCCTGAGTGGATGGTAATGAATATCTTACCAGTATTGCCACCAGACTTGCGCCCACTGGTACCACTAGAAGGCGGCCGTTTTGCGACATCAGATCTAAACGATCTGTATCGCCGCGTCATCAACCGTAACAACCGTCTAAAGCGTCTGCTCGAGCTAAGTGCACCTGATATCATCGTACGTAACGAAAAACGTATGCTACAAGAATCAGTCGATGCCTTGCTTGATAACGGTCGCCGTGGTCGTGCAATTACTGGTAGTAACAAGCGTCCATTGAAATCTTTGGCAGATATGATCAAAGGTAAGCAAGGCCGTTTCCGTCAAAACTTACTTGGTAAACGTGTTGACTACTCTGGTCGTTCGGTCATCGTGGTTGGTCCGACCCTGCGTCTGCATCAGTGTGGTCTACCGAAGAAAATGGCACTTGAGTTGTTCAAGCCATTTACTTACAACAAGCTACTATCGCATGGCTTAGCCACAACGATTAAAGCTGCCAAAAAGATGGTAGAGCGTGAAGAGCCGCAAGTATGGGATATGCTGGCCATGGTTATCCGTGAGCATCCAGTCCTACTAAACCGTGCGCCAACGCTTCACCGTTTGGGTTTACAGGCATTTGAGCCGGTGCTTATTGAAGGTAAAGCGATCCAATTGCATCCGCTGGTTTGTACCGCGTTTAACGCTGACTTTGATGGTGACCAAATGGCCGTACACGTGCCATTGACGCTAGAAGCTCAGCTCGAATCGCGCGCATTGATGATGTCAACCAACAACATCCTATCGCCAGCCAACGGTGATCCAATCATCGTACCCTCACAGGACGTTGTACTTGGTCTGTATTACATTAGCCGCTCGTCGATCAATGCCAAAGGCGAAGGCATGATATTTTCGACCGTCAACGAAGCTTTGCGTGCCATTGGTTCAAACGACTTGCATGTCAACGCAAAAATCAAAGTGCGTGTGACAGAAACGCACGTCGATGCAGAGGGCAACGAAAGCAAAGAAGTCACTCTAAAAGATACAGTGGCTGGTCGTTTGCTTATCTGGAACATCATGCCACAAGGCATGTCGTTTGATGAGTGCAACCAAGAGATGACCAAAAAGAACATCTCGCGTTTGATCAACTCTTGCTACCGTAAAGTCGGCGTCAAAGAAAGTGTCATGTTTGCTGACCAATTGATGTATCTTGGTTTTGCTCAAGCGACATTATCAGGCGTATCAATCGGTATCGATGATATGGTGATTCCGCCGCTGAAAAAACAAATCATCGAAACCGCCGAAGCGGAAGTTCGCGAAATCGAAGATCAGTTTGAGCAAGGTTTTGTGACTGCAGGTGAGCGTTATAACAAAGTCGTCGATATCTGGTCGCGTACCAACGATAAAGTCGCTAAAGCGATGATGGATAACTTAGCGACCGATAAAGTCATCAATGCCCAAGGCGAAGAAGACGAGCAAAAATCATTTAACTCTATCTTTATCATGTCAGACTCTGGTGCTCGTGGTAGTGCCGCGCAGATTCGTCAGCTTGCTGGTATGCGTGGTTTGATGGCAAAACCAGATGGCTCAATCATTGAGACACCGATTAAAGCTAACTTCCGCGAAGGTTTGACCGTACTACAGTACTTTATCTCGACGCACGGTGCGCGTAAAGGTCTTGCTGATACTGCCCTAAAAACGGCTAACTCAGGTTACCTAACACGTCGCTTGGTCGATGTGGCGCAAGATTTGGTTGTGACCAGCGAAGACTGTGGCACCGAAGAAGGCTTGCTCATGAAGCCGCATATCCAAGGTGGTGAGATCATCGAAAAACTCGGTGAGCTTGTTCTTGGCCGTGTGACCGCGCGTGATGTGACGTATAATGACGATCCGTCAAAAGTCTTGATTCCAGCGGGTACGTTGATCGATGAGCATTGGGTAAATGTACTAGACAACAACGCCATTGATGACATCTGGGTACGTTCAGTGATCACCTGTGAAGTTGAGCATGGCGTGTGTTCACAGTGTTATGGTCGTGATCTGGCTCGTGGTCATAAGGTCAATATTGGTGAGTCAGTCGGTGTCATGGCAGCGCAGTCAATTGGTGAGCCTGGTACCCAGTTGACCATGCGTACCTTCCACGTGGGCGGGGCGGCAAGCTCAGCATCTGTGGACAACAGCATCTCAGCACGTAATGCAGGTCAAGTGCATTTTGAAAACATGAAAACGGTTGAACACACTGATGGCCACTTGGTTATCGTCTCGCGTTCAGCAGAGCTTGCGCTGACCGATGAGCTTGGTCGTGAGCGTGAGCGCTATAAAGTGCCTTATGGTTCAAGCGTTCTGGTGAAAAACGAAGAGCAAGTCGAAGGTGGCCAGACCATCGCTAAATGGGATCCACACACGCACCCAATTATCACAGAGTTTGCCGGTACGGCACGCTTTAGCGATATCATTGATGGTTCGACAGCGACGGTCAAAGTCGATGATGCAACGGGTATGAGCTCATTTGAGATTTTAGCGACTCGTGACCGCTCAAGCTCGGCTAAAGATTTGCGTCCTGCTATCATCTTGAATACGGATGAAGGCAAAGAAGTGGTTTATTTCTTGCCAGCGGAAACCATCATCCGCGTCAGCGACGGTGAAAAAGTAGCCGCAGGTTCGGTATTAGGCCGTGTACCACAAGCGTCATCAGGTACCAAGGATATTACCGGTGGTCTACCACGTGTGGCTGATTTGTTTGAAGCACGTCGTCCAAAAGATCATGCAATCATGGCAGAGATGACTGGTGTGGTCAGCTTTGGTAAAGAAACCAAAGGGAAAAATCGCTTTATCATCACCAATGAAGATGGTGAGGTACATGAAGAGCTAATCCCGAAATGGCGTCAGATCAACGTTTTCGAAAACGAAACCGTTGCTCGCGGTGAGATCATCGCTGATGGTCCGCAAAACCCGCACGATATCTTACGTCTAAAAGGTCAAACCGCCCTTGCTGATTATATCGTCAACGAAGTACAGGACGTCTATCGTCTGCAAGGTGTAAAAATCAACGATAAGCACATCGAAGTTATTATTCGTCAGATGCTGCGCAAAGTTGAAGTGACTGATGGCGGTGATTCAAACCACTTTAAAGGCGATCAGGTCGAGTACGCGGATATCAAAGCGTTAAATAGCAAACTTGAAGCCGAAGGTAAGTTCCCAGTACAGTACGAGCGTCAATTGCTTGGTATCACCAAAGCAAGTCTGGCAACAGAAAGCTTTATCTCAGCGGCGTCGTTCCAGGAGACTACTCGTGTCTTAACTGCTGCTGCGGTAACAGGTAAAGTTGATGAGCTACGTGGTCTAAAAGAAAACGTGGTCGTTGGTCGCTTGATTCCTGCTGGTACGGGGCTTGCTTATCACAAAGCCCGTAAAGAAAAAGCAGAGCAAAAACTACAAGAGTCAGATCTAAACGCAGCTTTTGATATGACGGCCAGCACCGATAGTAAAGACTTTGCAAGCTTTGATGAAGCCTTTGCGCAAGAGCTAAATCAAGATAATTAATTGTCTTTGATGTCTTATCACTCTCAAAAAAGCCAGCCTATGTTGCTGGCTTTTTTGTGCACGTACAAAAGTCAGAAAGACGTGGTACTGTTATCCAAAAAAATAGTACACTGGAAAACAAGCTCCCACTTATATCTTATAGAAGGATAAATTGCCAATGGCTGGTAAAACCCGTGTTGCCAAATATCAAGCAGACCGCACCAATCAAAAGCTGTATTTTTGTCGTCTTGCCTGCCAAGCGGCGGACAGTAGTAGTGATAAGCAGCTATATCAGGCGCATTGTGAAACCGCTATTTTTCATTTATATGGTGCGTTGTTGGCTTTTACTCAGGAGCTTGGACATTTTTATGGTTTAAACATGACAGCGCCGACATTGTGCGACATCGAGCAAGCGCTAAGTGCGCGCACGCAGGTATCGCCTGAAGTCCAGCGTTTACAACAGTTGCAGCAGCAGGGCTTTGTGGCCAACATAGAGCGCGCGTATCAGCGTAGTTTGTATGCGGTACCGCCAGATACAGTGATTGATGAGACGCTAAGTGCGAGTAGAGATACGGCAAAAGCGACTGATCTTATTGTCAACGTTGTGACGTTATCGAATCAGTGGCTACCAGATGAAGCAACCATACGTGAGTGGCGTCAGCAGCTCTTAGAGCTGATAGAGCAGCTGCGTGCGGGTATGGTTGAGTTTTAACCACCCTGATCCATGCTGTTGTTTAACGGCTTTTTGGCCCTACCTTATACAAGAGCATCAAGAAAAAAAGCGTGTTTGATCATGGTCAAACACGCTTTTATATAAAGTCACGCTTTCATATAACGTATAGTCAGTTCGAAATAAAGTCGATAGGCCCAAATTAACGTGCAACTGATATACATTTTTCTTACTTACTGTGTCTACGTTGACAGATGCTGAGCAAAACTCATACCAGCTGCACTGTATCGGTTTTAAAGTGAATTAACCATACTAGGGCGTGTCCTCAATTCAATCGATAGCCATCTAAATGGGCTAAAAATGGCTAAATCTGGCCAAACGGTGTCAAATAGCTGACTAATATCTCGATATTACCTGTGCTATTTTCCTTGTTTGACGGCGACTTATCTCATTTTTATCGCCATTTTTAAAATGAGGACACACCCTAGAGCTTGGGTTATTCAGGCATGGCTGGCATACGCTCCACCGGGGTTACCGATAGCGGATTTTGCGGTACGCTATCATGACGCGTCGTTGGTGCTGGACGCTCGTCTTCGACCGGCTCAGGTGCTGGCGGCTTGCGCTGCTGGGTGCTGGTTTTGACAGGTTTTTCTGATGCAGTGTCGGCAGGCGTATTATCGTCTTCATCGCTGGTAACGATACCATCATCCGTCATTTCTATGATTTTTTGTTTTTGTTTTTTGGATTTTGAGCGATTATTGATAGAGACCCATTGATGAGGGGTGTCTTTGAGCTGGGCTTTCATAAAGTCAATCCATACTGGTAGCGCTGCCACCCCGCCGTATTCGCGCCGACCCATGGTCGATGGTTGGTCAAAGCCCATCCAGACGACGGTTGCGTTACTGGGATGAAACCCTGCAAACCAAGCGTCTTTTGCTTCGTTGGTGGTACCAGTTTTACCACCGATATCATCACGTCCCAGTGCTTTTGCTCTTCTGGCCGTGCCATGCTGTACAACATCACGTAATATGTCTGCCATCTCAAAGGCCACTCTAGGCTTTAAGATACGCGGTGCTTGTTTGGCCATCACGTACTGTACTGCAGGCGCTTTTAGGCGATCTGATTGCGGACTGGCATCATAGATACGGCTTTGATCGCTCTGTGTACTTGCTTCGGCATCACTGTCTTTTGAGTCTGCTGCTGCATCTACAGTTGCCGCTTGTTCGAGCGCGCTATCATAGTCTTCTAGCAGTTTTTTGTTGACGCGTTCTAGTTGCTCATTAAAACATGAGGCGCAGGCTTGCTGCGGGTTGGCTTGAAAAAGCAGTTTGTTATTGTAGTTATAAATTTGCTCAATAAAATAAGGCTGTACACGGTGACCGCCATTGGCAAAGGTTGCATAAGCGGTGGCCATCTGTAGCGGTGTCGCTTGCCCTGTACCCAATGCCAACGATAGGGTAGTTGGCAGCTTTTCTTTATCGAGACCGAACTCGTCTAATAATGTACGAGTATCAGAGATACCGACGGCCTGTAACAGACGGATAGAGACAAGGTTACGCGATAGATACAAACCGCGACGTAAGGTGATGTCTCCTAAAAAACGCCCGTCAGAGTTTTTGGGTTTCCAGTCTCCAACTTGGATAGGGCGGTCTGAGACGATACTATCAGGGCGATAGCCTTTTTCTAGGGCTGCGGTATAGACTAGAGGCTTGATGGTAGAGCCAGGTTGTCGCCAGCCTTGCAGCGCTCGGTTAAACTTACTGTGATTAAAATCAAAACCACCGACCAAAGCATTGAGCGCGCCTGTTTCTGGGTTTAATGAAACCAGACTGCCTTGTATGTCAGGAATTTGAGCCAGCTGCCAGCGGTTGCTCGCTGTCGGAATCAGGCGCACAATATCGTTTTTACTGACGACTTGGCTGGCATTACTTGGATAATAACCGATACGATCGGCAGAGATGTATTTGCGCGCCCAGCTCATCCCAGACCAGTTAACCGTCACCGTCTCACCCGAGGGGATAGTGGCCTCAAAACTACGAGCATTTACTTTTGTCACTTTGGCAGGTGATAGGTTACTATACCGACGGAAGTTCTCTAATGGCTCATCATTCGCTTCAGCGCCGCGCCATCCATGGCGATGCTCATAAGCGATGAGACCTTTGAGTACGGCGGCCTCTGCATCGGTTTGTGCTTTGCTATCGACGGTCAGACGTACGCGCCAGCCGCCATGCATGACCTGCTCACCGTAGCGATTTACTAAGGTAGAGCGTGCCATCTCTGCCAAATAAGGCATATTAACATCGAGTTTTTCTTGATAAAGCTTGATGCCGATGGGGGAGCTGACTGCCTCATCATGCTGCGCTTGACTGATATAACCCAGCTCATGCATACGGCCAATGATCCAGTTGCGGCGGGTCAGGGCGCGCTCAGGATTGGCGACAGGATTGTACTTAGAAGGGGCTTTTGGCAGACCTGCCAGCATTGCCATCTCTGCAATGGTGAGGTTGTCTAGTGACTTACTATAGTATTTTTTGGCGGCCGCACGGATGCCGTAAGCGCCTTCACCCAAATAAATCTTATTGACATAAAGGGTCAAAATGTCGTTTTTACTGAGCTGATCTTCTATTTTACGGGCTAAAAATAGCTCAGTTAGTTTACGATTTAAGGTACGCTCTGGGCTCAAAAAGTAGTTTTTGGCCACCTGCATGGTGATGGTTGAGCCACCTGTTTGACTATCATCATCGGTCACCACTTCGGTGACCGCGCGACCTAGACCTTTAATGCTGATACCACTGTGCTGGAAAAAAGACGCATCTTCTGCGGCCAAAAAAGCATGAGTCAAATCTTCAGGGATTTCCTCAAAAGTGATCGGCAATGATAAACGATTGCCGTATTGACCGATGAGTTTGTCATCACTACTATATATCTGCAATGGCATTTCTAGCGTTGCGGTCTTTATCTCTTGCGTACTTGGCAGGGTAGGCGATAAATACATGGCCATGCCATAAAAGCCAATAGGAACTGCCATTGCCAAGATGACCGCCAAGGCTAAACAAGCAATAAATAGCCCTACCAAAAAGTGAATAATGTGAGCAGTAGCATTTTTTTTGGCCATAATAAGACTTATTAATTAATGATTTGCAACAGGTAGTGCATTATACCTTGAACGAAATAGGGAGGTCATAATAAATGTGTAAGTTAGCCTTAATATATAATTTAAATGCTTGAATCTATCTATTAAGTAAAGTATTGTATTCAATTATTACAAATAACTATCAGATTGTACACTTAATATAAGGTATAGAGTTTGTGAGGCTATTTACTTCCAAAAGTCGACATTTGATTGGAGTGGATATCTGTGCCACCTCAGTAAAGTTGGTTGACATACAGCGCCAACAAGGCATGTTCCGCTTAAAATCTTATGGCATTGAAAGACTACCGGAAGGCGTAGTCGTCGATAAACTCATCGTGGATACTGAAGCCGTTGGCGATACGATTGCCAGTTTGGCCAGACGCTGTCAAGTGGCTAATGCTCATGCAGCGACAGCCGTATCAGGGTCAGCGGTGATTACCAAGATCATCGATATGGACATGGCACTCAGCGATGTCGAGCGCGAAGCGCAGATACGTCTCGATGCCGATCAATACGTGCCTTATCCTCTTGAAGACGTCAACCTAGACTTTGAAGTCTTAGGCCCTTCTTTGGTCAGTGACGATATGGTGCAGGTGCTACTGGCGGCTTCACGCTCGGAGAATGTCGACCAACGCGTCGATGCCTTGACCTTCGGTGGCATGCAAACCAAGGTCATGGATATTGAGTCGCACGCCATTGAGCGTGCTTTTGGTTTGATGGTAGATAATTTACCAGGGCTACCAGAATTAGTCGCTTTGGTAGATATTGGTCACAATCAAACCACCTTATATGTCGCCAAAAATGGCGAATTTATCTATAGCCGCGAACAGCTATTTGGCGGTGCTCAGCTTACAGAGGCAATACAAAATCGCTATGGCTTATCATCTGAGGAAGCGGCGCTGAGTAAGCGTGAGCGCACCTTGCCTGACGATTACTATCCTGAGATATTGACGCCGTTTATCGAAAACACCATTCAGCAAATCACTCGCTCTTTGCAGTTCTATTTTTCTTCGAGCCAATACAGCAATATCGATCACGTGGTCCTCGCGGGGGGCAGTAGCTCGATTCCCGGTCTGGCTGGCATGGCGCAACAAAAACTGGGCGTGACTGTCAGTATCGCCAATCCATTTACCAATATGACCATCGCGCCACATATCGATAATGAGCAACTGGCGATCGATGCCCCAAGCCTCATGGCAGCATGTGGTCTTGCGTTAAGGAGCTTTGACTAATGGCTCGTATTAACCTCTTACCCTGGCGCGCCGAAGAGCGCGAACGCCGCAACAAAGAGTTTATCACGCTTGTGGTAGCTGTGACACTACTAACGTTGTTGGCCGCATTTGCTACGTGGAGCTATTTTAACAATGAGCTTGAAGAGCAGCTCGATGCCAATGCCTTGATTGAACAAGAAAACGCGCGTTTAGACACCGTGTTGAGCGAAATCGATAGCTTAGAGCAGCGCCGTGAAGATATTATCTCACGTATGCAAGTGATTCAAGACTTGCAAGGTCGTCGCCCGGTTCCTGTACGTCTATGGGACGATTTGGCTAAAGCAATGCCGTCGGCGCTTTATCTCAATAATCTCAAGCGCGAAGGAGATGTCATCACCTTGACCGGCCTGGCAGATAACCCAAATGTGGTGTCCAATCTGATTCGTAATCTCGATAGTAGTAAATGGATGGGTAACTCTGCTGTCAGCAATATTCAACAAAACATCAGTGCTTATCAGGCAGCGCCTGCGCTCAATAACACCATCAATACAGGTGAGCAGACGCGCCCTGTTTATCCAGAAGACAGCT
Organism: Psychrobacter sp. Rd 27.2; assembly: GCF_001921755.1. Taxonomy (NCBI): domain Bacteria; kingdom Pseudomonadati; phylum Pseudomonadota; class Gammaproteobacteria; order Moraxellales; family Moraxellaceae; genus Psychrobacter; species Psychrobacter sp. Rd 27.2. The sequence continues at coordinate 19,087 of NZ_MRYB01000001.1, forward strand.
ATGTACAGTTTGTGGTAACCACAAGGGTGCAGTCAGAGACGGCCACACCTGAAGAAGGTACTGGGCTTGGAGGTGCATTATGAAACTGAGCCGCAAAAAAAGCCTAATCAAAATCAAAAAAGCAGACCTAAAGCCAAAAAAGCAGTTTGACTTACAAGAGTTTCGTCGCAGTTTTGAGTCATTAGACTCTGAAAACTATGGTAGCTGGCCATTGCCCGTCAAGGTAACGGTGATAGGGCTTATCATTGTTTTTATCGCCGCCTTGTCATGGGCGCTGCCGATCAGTGGCAAAATCGATGAAATCAATGCCGCCGAAAGCCAGCAGCAAACCTTGCTCGATAGTTATCGTGAAAAAGAATCACGCGCCCGTCACTTAGAAGCGTATAAAGCGCAAGTGGTGCAGATGGAAGCTGAGTTTAACTCGTTACTTGATCAACTACCAAAAGACACACGGGTGTCAGAGCTGGTAGAGGGCATCAACATGACTGGTGTGGGCAGCAATATTCGCTTTCAGGATATCTCGGTTGAGCCTGAAATTGAAAACGAATTTTTTATTGAGCAGCCGATACGTATTGCCGCATTGGGTGAGTATCATCAGTTCGGCAGCTTTATCAGTGGACTGGCTGCTCTACCTCGTATCATCACGATGCATGATTTTGAGGTGAGTAACCCGCAGCCGAGCTTGGATGTATTACCAGAGCTAAATCTGGTACTACAAACCAAAACCTATCGTTCAAAAGAAGCAAATCCTGAAGGTGATGCCGCTGCTGCAGGAGACAGTCAATGATGATAAATAAACTGCCCACGTTACTGGCGTTAAGTATGGTTGTGTTGTCGATGACGGGCTGTAGCGATCGCATAGGGATGGCACAGCAGTCGATGAATGACATACGCAACCAGCCAGCGCAGCCGATTGAGCCCCCACCTAAGGCGGAGCTGGTAGAAGATTTTGTATACAGCGCAAGCACGCAGCGCAGTCCGTTTTTGCCCCCAAGTTTGGTCAATGTACAAGGGCCGACGACGCCTATCGATGGTGTACGCCCTGATATTACCAGAGTCAAAGGGCCGCTTGAGCAGTACGAGCTATCACAGCTGGTCTTTCGCGGTGTTGTTATTTCGCCTGAAGGTCAGCGATATGCGTTGGTACAACGTCCTGATGGCTCAGTTGCGAGTGTGAAAGTAGGTGATTATCTTGGATTGAATGACGGCCGTATTGTTGAAATCACGCCGACCCAGATTAACTTGATTGAAATTGTGCCAGACAGCCGCGCAGGGTTTATCGAAAAACCCCAGTCGCTGGTCTCTCCTATAAGCTAAGTCGGCAGATTTTTTGAGGAATAAATAATGACAGTACGCAACAACAAGGTAATGACGATGAGTAACCGCGTATCTTCTGCTTTTGCCGTTTCAGCATTGGCAGTCAGCATGGTAGCAGTGAGTAACCATGCCCGAGCTGCCCAGCGTATCAATAACGTCTCTGTGGTACAAACTGCGCCAGCAGTGACGCAAATGCGCTTGAGCTTTGCCAGTGCGCCAGCATTGCCTGCAGCCTATCAGCTAGATGATCCAAGCCGTTTGGTACTAGATTTTGAACAAGTGCAAAATGGGCTGGCTAGCCGATTTAACGAATACAACATCGGCATGGTCAATGATGTCACGACACTAAGCAGCGACAGCACCACGCGTCTCATTGTGGGTCTCAAGCAAGCAGGCAACTATACTACAGCGGTCGATGGTAATGATTTGCTGCTGACCATCACTGACCCTAGCCGCCCCGTGGTTAGCCAACCTGTTAATCAGCCCGTCGTTAATCAAATAATCACCAATGATCCTGTGCAAGATGTGCTGAATAACAGTAGTGGCATGACAACCACAGCAATTGTCACCCCCATTGTAGAAACCAGTAGCGTTTCTGTTGCGGCGGTCAATAGCACCAACACTACGGTGGTCAAAAATCAAGTACCCGCAGATACGATGGTGGTTCGGGTCAATCCGCTATTGGATCCACAGCTTGCCGCCTCACAAGTGAGTAAGCAGTATAGTTATGAAGGCCTAACCGCCGTCAATTTTGCTGCAGGTAACGATGGTGGTGGTAATATCAGTATCGCTTTGGCCAATGAAGCCATTCCAGTAGATGTACAACGTCAAGGCAATAAGCTGGTCGTCCGTTTGACAGGCAGTACGGTGCCTAGAAACTTGCTGCGCCGTCTAAATATCAATAGCGGTCTGGTCAGTAGTATTGATACCAAAAACCAAGGTCAAAATGGTGTCGTCACCATCAATATGAACGACGACTATGAGTATCAAGCGTACCAGTCAGGCAATCAGCTAAATATCAGCATCAGTAAGCCTGAGCTACTGCGTGAGCCGACGCTCGAAGAAAGAGTCTATAGCGGTGAGCCACTGTCTATGGAATTCCAAGATGTCGAGATCCGCAGCGTTTTAGATATTTTGGCGCAGTTTACCGAGATGAATATCGTGGCAAGTGATTCGGTTGCAGGTAACATCACGTTGCGCCTGATCAACGTGCCTTGGGATCAAGCGCTTGATATTATTTTAAAGAGTAAAAATCTGGGCAAACGTGAAAACGGCAATGTGATTTTGGTCGCGCCGGCGACAGAGCTTGCAGAGCAAGAAGCACGTGAGCTTGAAGCGCAGCAAGCGGTTGAATCTTTTGCACCATTACGTACAGAGTACATCCGCTTAAGCTATGCTAAAGCGCAAGATGTTCTGACATTGATTTCTCAAGGCAGCGGCTCTTCTGGTGGTAGCTCAAACCGTGCCGACGACAATAACTCTTTGTTGTCAAATCGCGGTACCGTCACTGTGGATGAGCGTACCAATACCTTGATTGTCAAAGATGTGGCAGACAGTATTGAAAACATTCATAAACTGATCAGCAAAATCGATATTCCGGTGCGTCAGGTGATGATCGAGGCGCGTATTGTCAGTGCGACCGACAGTTTTAGTAAAGAGATCGGTGTTCGTTGGGGTATCTTGTCAAATGGTGCGGCCAATAACCGCAACTTATTGGTGGGCGGCAGTAACCAGACATTGTGGGACTTAAAAGACTTTGATGTAGAAACCACCACCGTCAACGGTCAGACGGTCTCGTATCCTTCTTATGACATCACGCGCCCTGATAACCTAAACGTCGATTTGGGTGTGGCCAACCCAGCGGGTAGTATTGCCTTTGGTTTGCTCAGTATGTCAGATGTGATGCTCGACCTTGAGCTATCAGCGCTGCAAGCGGACAATCGCGGTGAAGTCATCTCGACGCCGAAGATTTTGACCGCGGATAAACAAACCGCAAAGGTGTCATCTGGGACTCAGATTCCGTATCAAGAAGCCTCAGCCAGTGGCGCGACCACCACCAGCTTTAAAGAAGCGGCGCTGAGCTTGGAGGCCACGCCAAACATCACCCCTGATGGTAAAATTGGCCTACAACTCCTCATCACCAATGGCACACCGACCATCATCAACAATCAGGTCGCCATCGCTGAAGACTCAATCTCAACCAACGTTATCATCGAAGATGGTCAGACCGTGGTCTTAGGTGGCGTGTTCAAAAACCGTACCAGTAACGGCGTGGATAAAGTGCCTTTCTTAGGGGATTTGCCGTATATTGGCCGCGCCTTCCGCAAAGATGTGCGTAGTAATGCCAAAGAAGAGCTATTAATCTTTGTCACACCAAAACTCATCAATGATGGTACCAGCCGCTTGAATTAATCACAGGTTGACCTACTTTAAAAAAGCGAGCCTGAGTGCTTGCTTTTTTTATGAGTAAGCCGAAAGAGGGATGAGATTTTGCGGACAATTATCGCGGCTCGTTACTAGCCAGAATATCAATGACGTTGTATCATAGCTAATTTAGCTGAGTAAGTACTATGGTGGAGGAATTGCCGTCGGTGTTTTTAGTGGGGCCGATGGGAGCAGGGAAAACGACAATCGGTAAACTGCTGGCTAAGCAGCTAGGACGTGAGTTTTTGGATAGTGACTGGTACATCGAGTCGCAAACAGGTGCCGATATTGCGTGGATCTTTGCCAAAGAAGGTGAAGCGGGCTTTCGCGAGCGTGAGACACGCGCCATCGATGAGTTGACCCAAAAACCGCAAATTGTATTGGCGACTGGTGGCGGTGCGGTCATGTCTGCCGAAAATCGCGCGTTTTTGCACCAGCGTGGCATCGTCGTGTATCTCAATGCCCCCGTTGATGTGCAAATGGCGCGTACGGCAAAAGACAAGTCGCGACCATTGCTACAGCAGCCCAACCCCAAGCAGATATTGCAGGATCTCTACAGCACCCGTGATCCGCTATACCGGCAAGTGGCGCATATCATCATGCCAACTGGCCATACTTATCCGCGTCATATGGTCAATCAACTCTTGCAGCAGCTGGCATCGTTTGATATGTCTGCCATTACCGTCCCCAATAACCGAAGCTAACTGTATAGATACTGTATGGATGACAGACAGTCAGCTGCTCATCGCTTATGACCACTATTTAAGGAGTACTTCATGGCCACGCCACTGTTTTTTGAGGGTTTAACCGTTCAGACACAAAGCCATGATTATCCCATCATTATTACTGAAGACGCGGCCAAAAATGGCAGTATGGCGCAGCAAGTGGCGCCTTATATAACGGGCCGTCAGGTTTTAATCGTCACTAATGAGACGGTTGCGCCTTTATACCTATCTGCATTTGAACAAGCGCTGGCCGCGCACTTTACTGTGAGAGTCTGCGTGCTGCCAGATGGTGAGCAGTATAAAAATCAAGACAGTATCAATCAGATTTATGATGCACTGATGGATGCCCATTTCAACCGTGACGTGACGCTCATCGCCCTAGGTGGCGGCGTCATTGGCGATATGACAGGCTTTGCGGCGGCAAGTTTTATGCGCGGCGTAAATTTTATCCAGATACCAACGACATTGCTGTCACAAGTAGACTCTAGTGTCGGCGGCAAAACAGGCATCAATCATGCACAAGGCAAAAACATGATTGGCGCTTTTTGGCAACCGCAAATGGTACTGGCTGATATGAGTACACTCAAAACCTTGCCCGCTCGTGAGCTCTCAGCAGGGCTGGCAGAGGTCATCAAGTACGCCCTTATCATGGATGTCAGTTTTTTGCAGTGGCTGGAGAGCAATCTGCCTGCCATGATGGCGCTGGATTTGGCCGTGCTTGGTGAGGCAGTAAAGCGCTGCTGTCAATATAAAGCCGATATCGTGGCCCAAGACGAGCGCGAGTCAGGTGTGCGTGCCTTGCTTAATTTCGGCCATACTTTTGGTCATGTGATCGAGACGCATCAAGGCTACGGCAACTGGCTACACGGCGAGGCTGTGGCGGCAGGTATGGTACAGGCCGCCGAGCTTTCACAAAAAATGGGCTGGCTAAGTAATGAGGAGGTGGCGCGTGTCAAGCATGTGTTGACCTTGGCAAATCTGCCTATCCACCCGCCTGCGATCGCGGTGGACACTGCGCTTGATCTGATGGGTCATGATAAAAAAGTGAAACACGGACAAATCCGCCTGATTTTGTTAAAATCACTGGGTGAGGCGGTATTGACCAATGATTTTGATGCCACGCTATTAACCGACGTGCTGGCCGCACACAGTACGTAAGATACTGATTTTACAATTATAAGCGTTTGGTGAAGACAATGTGCGTTTAGCGCCTAACGTGACCGCTGGCATTTACTTTCAACGAGTCTTTATGTTGCGTTCTTAACCCTATTTTCACCAAGGATACTCTCATGGCAGCACCAAGATCGACGACGCGTAGCGCAAGCCAAGCATATCGCCGCCAAGCATTGATTTGGCTGGTAGCGACGTTGCTACTTGGCGTGGTTACCGCTTTGGTTTGGATGTTTAGTCAGACCCCAGCGATGGGTGCCAAAATCGAAAACGCACCGATAACCACGCCGCAGCCGCTTAGTGCTGAGCTTGAGCAGCCGCTCACCATAGAATCCTTGCATGAGCTGGATACGGATGTGCAGCCGCTCAGCTTTGACGCGACCATTCGCGATTTGCGCAGCTATCCTGATGAGTTCAAAGACAAGCGCTATTTGCTAGCAAACAAGGGCAAGTGGACAGTACAGGTGATGAATGTCGCCGAAAACGACGTTATCGTCAGCTATCTAGAAAGCCGTGATGATCGCAAAAAGTTTGCGTATTTTCGCTATTTAGATGACGAAAACCAAGTGCGTTATATGCTAACTTATGGGCTGATGAGCAGTCCGCAAGAAGCGGTTGGCGCCTCAAAACTGGTGGACTTTAAACTACCGGCCGATGTCCGCGTGTTGCCAGAAGAAATAAATCGCTATATCGGTATCATCGATAATTATGAGCGCCCCGATCCCATAAAAGATTTGAGCAATAGGCGAACGCGCGCGGTTGATTTGCGCCCGACCAAGCGCGAAGTACCAGTGCGTCAACCTGCCGATGACAGCAACGACGCCGATGAAACACGGCGCGCTAAGAGCAGCAGTGAGACCAGTATTCGCCAGTCTATCGACACCTCTGAGACCTTATCTGTCACTGAGGAGCGTATCGTAGGCGGTGAAGAGCAGTCGTCTGTGACCGCAGGCAACGCAGAGTCGAGCAACAAACCTGCGGACAATCAAAAACCGGTAGCGACAGGCGGTGATAGTAGCAATAAGAAGCCACCAGTCGTGCCAACGCCGAAGCCGCCAAGTAGTAGCAGTGGGACAAATGCGGGCGCAAATAATGCGGCAAATAGTGGTGTCAATAACGCCAGCAATAAAAACAGTAATCCCAATAGAAATAGCAATACCGACACGGACAATAAAAGTACCAACCAAGGCGTAGCTAAAAACAATAACGCTGCCAAAAATGACGACTCTACAAAAAGTGACAATGCGACCAAAAATAACGGCGACAGTATTAAAGAGCTGATTGAAGAAAAAAGCAATTAAGTTGCGTCTGATGATTTGATCAGAGCCGTAGCGATAGTAATAAAGCCCATTAGCAAAGATGCTGATGGGCTTTTTTTGGCAGGTATTTTGTGTATCAAGTGACCGTTATTATTTTCTCCAGTTACCGCTTTTACTTTGATGTTCTGATATCTTAGTTGCATGAACCATGGCTTAAATGATGGCTGAAGCCTGCCTTTATATGCGTTTTTATCTGCTGTTTTTCGTCATTATATAACCATTAGTAATACGTTCTCTTACAAAATATGGGTGATGAATCGATAGAAAAGACTAGATTTTTTGTCAATCATTAACTAATATAACGGTGGGCGACGTTCTGTATAGTTATCGTAAATAACTATTTATTGAACATTCGGTGAGTGATTGCATCAAATTTATAAGATGCTTTGCTACTGTTTGTTGTCCCAAGCGCCGCCATTTTTATTTGCATTTATACGATAATAAATGGCGCAGCCTCCCTTACGGTCGCTCTTTTTAGAGTGAATAAAGCGCTTAAATACAGAGCGTCAAATATTCAATATAAATCATCGCACCGTTACACTACCTAGCCAATATAATCATAGCGTTCGGTAATACACGGTGACAAGCGATACTCCAGTTAACAATAGCATGTGATTGAGAACTGAGTAACTGGCAGATAAAACGATTTTTATCTGATTGCCAAGATCCATTACTTACTGTCTATTCATACATTAATTATCTGTTCAGACATCATTAATGACTAGGAGGGTCAAGGTGCTAACCTGATTCTCAGAGTATGATGAATAAGAACGTCACATCAATTATTAATTCGGATATACGAATATTAATTATTAGCCCGTTCTGCCTACGGATAGCCGTTTATGCTCCGCATTGGATGATAAGCGACCCGTTCACTTAAAAGGACTAGCCATGTCAATGATTTCCTCCCATACGCATTTGGCCACGCCAGATGACTTCTCTGATAACTGTGGTTTTGGTTTGATCGCTCACATTGAGGGTGAGGCCAGCCATGATTTGGTAAAAACAGCCATTCATAGCTTAAGCTGTATGACGCACCGTGGCGGTGTTGCTGCTGATGGTAAGACGGGTGACGGCTGTGGTCTATTGTTGGCAACGCCGACCAAGTTTTTTCAAAAAATTGCCGCCGAGCTACAGTTTGATATTACTGATAACTTTGCGGTGGGCATGGTCTTTGTCAATCTCGACGCTGCTAAAGCAAAACACAGCCAGCAAATACTCTCTAAAGAAATTACTGCACAAGGCTTGGATGTGGCGGGCTGGCGTAATGTGCCACTTGATTTGACGATTGTCGGTGACATAGGCCGTGAGACATTGCCTGATTTTAAGCAAGTGTTTGTCAATGCGCCTGATGATTTATCAGCAGATGATTTTAATCGTAAGCTGTTTGTCGCGCGCAAAAAAGCCGAGCAACGTTTGGCAGACGATGAGTTGTTTTATGTGTGCTCGTTGAGCGCTCAGACGATTATCTATAAAGGGTTGGTGATGCCGTCTGACTTGCCAGCGTTCTTTTTGGATCTGCAAGATGAGCGCTTGGCCTCACATATCGTGGTATTCCACCAGCGTTTTTCTACCAATACCTTACCGCGCTGGCCGCTTGCGCAGCCGTTTCGCTATCTGGCGCACAATGGTGAGCTAAATACCATCACGGGCAACCGTAACTGGTCGGAGGCACGCACCCCAAAACTCAAATCGGACAAACTGCCCAACCTAAATGAGCTGACACCACTGGTCAATCGTACAGGCTCGGATTCTTCGAGTTTGGATAATATGCTTGAGGTGCTGATGTCTGGCGGCATGAGTCTGTTTCATGCCATGTCGATACTCGTGCCACCTGCTTGGCAAAATGTCGATAGCATGGACATGGATTTGCGCGCGTTTTATGAGTTTTATTCGCAGCATATGGAAGCATGGGATGGGCCTGCGGGTCTGGTGATTCAAGATGGGCGCTATGCGGTGTGCATGCTTGATCGCAATGGCTTGCGCCCATCGCGCTGGGTGACGACGAAGAACGGCTACATCACAGTCGCCTCTGAGGTGGGTGTTTGGGATTACGCGCCAAAAGATGTACTGGCAAAAGGCCGCGTCGGTCCCGGTCAAATGCTGGCCATCGATACCATGACTGGCCAGATTTTAGATACCAAAGCCATAGCGACCTTACTAAAAAAAGCGCACCCGTATCGCAAATGGCTGCGTGAAGAAGCGACCCGTATCCGTGATGATGAGCGCCTAGAAGAGCAGCTGGCGGCGCAGGCCTGCCGCGGCGAGCCACTCAAAGCCCTACAAAAGATGTATCACATCACCAATGAAGAGCGCACCGAAATCATCCGTCCCAATGCCGAAAATGGTCAAGAGCCAGTGGGTTCGATGGGCGATGACACACCAATGGCAGTGCTGTCGCAGCAAATTCGTCATGTCGGCGATTTTTTTCGTCAGCAGTTCGCGCAGGTGACCAACCCACCGATTGACCCATTACGTGAGTCAATCGTGATGTCACTACAGACGTGTCTCGGCGCTGAAACCAATGTGTTTGCACCATCTGCGCGCGATGCACACCGTATTATTTTATCCTCACCAGTATTGTCAGCCAGCAAAATGCAGCAGCTTGAGCGCTTAGACGACCCAGCGTTTCAGATGGCGCGTATTGATTTAAATTATGATCGCACCCTTGAGCTGTCAGAAGCCATCACTGCTATCTGTGAGCAAGTGGCAAGCAGTATTCGCGCCGGCCATACGCTGATTGTATTGTCTGACAAAAACATCGTCGCCGACAAAGTCCCTGCCAATGCCATCATGGTGACAGGGGCAGTGCATCATTATCTGATCGCCCAAGGTATCCGCACCGATGCCAATCTCATCATCGAGACGGGGCTGGCGCGTGACTCGCATCAGGTGGCGGTATTAATTGGCTTTGGCGCCACCTGCGTCTATCCATATTTGGCTTATGATGTCATCGATGACTTGGTGGCAAGTGGTGAGCTGCTTGGCGATCCGATTCAGGCGCGGGTCAATTTCCGTAAAGGCTTGGATAAAGGTTTGCTAAAAATCTTATCAAAAATGGGTATCTCAACCATCGTCTCTTATCGCGGTGCACAATTATTTGAAGCGGTTGGTCTCTCAGAAGAAGTGGTAAACCTATGCTTTAAAGGTGTGCAAAGCCGTATCAAAGGTGCCACCTTTGCCGATCTGGCAGCAGATCAGGCCATACTCGCGGCCAACGCCTTTAAGCGCCGTGCGCCCCTTGATCAAGGTGGTTTGCTCAAGTTTGTCTTTAATAAAGAGTATCACGCCTTTAATCCTGATGTGATTAACAGCCTGCACACCGCTGTACGGACAGGCGATTATGCCAATTATCGTCATTATGCCGACTTGGTTAATAGTCGCCCTGTAGCAACCTTGCGGGATTTGTTGCAACTAAAAACGGATAACTCAATTGACGTGAATGAGGTCGAAGACATCTCGGCTATCTTGACACGCTTTGATTCGGCGGGCATGTCGCTTGGCGCTCTATCACCAGAAGCACATGAAGCGATCGCCATGGCGATGAATACCATCGGTGGCCGCTCGAACTCAGGAGAGGGCGGCGAAGATCCAGTACGCTATGGCACGCTGCGCAATTCAAAAATCAAACAAGTGGCTTCTGGTCGTTTTGGTGTCACGCCCGCGTACTTGCGCTCAGCAGAAGTCATGCAGATCAAGGTCGCTCAGGGTGCAAAACCAGGGGAGGGTGGACAGCTGCCAGGTGGTAAGGTCAATGCGCTGATCGCGCGCCTGCGTTACTCTGTACCAGGGGTGACACTCATCTCACCGCCGCCGCATCATGATATTTATTCTATCGAAGACTTGGCGCAGCTGATTTTTGACTTAAAACAAGTCAACCCCGATGCCTTGGTCTCGGTGAAGCTGGTCTCACGTCCAGGCGTTGGCACCATCGCGACAGGCGTGGCCAAGGCCTATGCCGACTTAATCACCATCTCAGGCTATGATGGCGGTACGGCAGCGTCACCACTGTCTTCTATCCATCATGCAGGCTCGCCGTGGGAGCTGGGCTTGGCAGAGACGCATCAGTCGCTACGCGTCAATGGCCTGCGCGATAAAGTGCGGGTACAAACGGACGGCGGACTCAAGACAGGCCTTGATGTGGTAAAAGCCGCTATCCTTGGTGCAGAAAGCTTTGGTTTTGGTACCACGCCGATGATTGCGGTGGGCTGTAAATACTTGCGTATCTGCCATCTAAACAACTGCCCGACAGGCGTTGCTACCCAAAAAGCCAAGTTGCGTGACGAGCACTTCATCGGTGAAGCGGAGATGCTCATTAACTTCTTTAAGTTTGTGGCGACGGAAACACGTGAATGGCTTGCTGCCCTTGGCGTACGTAGTATGGAAGAGCTGGTCGGACGTACTGACTTGCTCGAGGTGTTAGAAGGCAATACGGCTAAGCAGCGTCACCTCGACTTAACGCCACTCTTGTTTAGTCATCCAGCCAGCGTTGGCAACGCGCAAACGTGTCAGGTAGAGCGTAATGAGCCATTTGATAAGGGCTTGCTCGCTGAGCAGATGGTCAGTGATATGCTCCTTAATATTCGTCAAGGTACAGGCGGCGATTATAGCTATGCAATCGGCAACTGCGATCGCTCAATCGGCGCGCGTATCTCCGGCGAGATCGCTCAAGTCTGGGGCAATCTTGGTATGAGTGATATGCCAATCAAGCTGCATCTAACGGGCACAGCAGGGCAGAGCTTGGGTGTGTGGAATGCAGGCGGCCTAAATATCGAGCTAGAAGGCGATGCCAATGACTATGTCGGTAAAGGTATGGCTGGTGGCGAGATCGTGATCTATCCGCCAAAGGGTGCCAGTTTTAGTACCCAAGAGACCGCCATTATCGGTAATACTTGCCTTTATGGTGCGACAGGCGGTAAGTTATATGCGGCAGGCACTGCAGGCGAGCGCTTTGGCGTACGTAACTCAGGGGCGCACGCGGTGATAGAGGGCACAGGCGATCACTGCTGTGAATATATGACCGGCGGCGTGGTGACCATCCTTGGGCGGACAGGGCTGAACTTTGGCGCAGGGATGACCGGTGGCTTTGCTTACGTGCTCGACATGGATGGCGACTTTTTTGATCGCTGCAATCACGAGCTGATTGATTTAAACCGTATCTCCAGCGAGCAAACCGAAGAGCACCGCATTTATTTGCAGCAAGTGATAGAAAACCACGTAGATAAAACAGGCAGCGCTTGGGGCCAGACGATATTGGCTGACTTTGAGCACTATGTGCGCAAATTTTACTTGGTCAAGCCCAAAGCGGCGAATATTGCCAGTCTCCTAAAAACCACCATGGCTGATCCACAGTAGTCGGGTATAGGGTATAAGAGACGTTTTAATACATTGGTTTTTTCGCAGGTCGGTGCCCGCAGTGACATATATCAGATGGACTGACAGTGTGTCGCAGCGGCTCCCCACCCACGATAAAAGCCACCTAGAGAAGAGACAGTTATCATGGCAAAACGCTTAGAAAATAGTTTTCAGTTTTTAGATGTACCACGGTTTGATCCTGCCAAAAAAGACATTGCCACCCGCTCGACAGAGTTTGTTGAGATTTATAAGCCGTTTGAGAGCGAGGCGGTGGCGCAGCAAGCCCATCGTTGTCTTGAGTGCGGCAACCCTTATTGTGAGTGGAAGTGCCCAGTTCACAATTACATCCCTAATTGGCTAAAGCTGGCCACCGAAGGCCAAATCTTTCAGGCAGCAGAGCTGTGTCATCGTACCAATACTTTGCCTGAAGTATGCGGCCGCGTTTGCCCTCAAGACCGCTTGTGCGAAGGCGCTTGTACGCTAAACGATGGTTTTGGCGCGGTGACCATCGGTAATGTCGAAAAATATATCAACGATACTGCTTTTGCCTTAGGCTGGCGACCTGATATGTCAGATGTGGTTTGGACAGACAAAAAAGTTGCCATCATTGGGGCTGGGCCGGCAGGTCTTGGTTGCGCTGATATCTTGGTAAGAAATGGCGTCAAGCCTGTGGTTTTTGACAAGCGTCCTGAGATTGGCGGCCTACTGACCTTTGGTATCCCAGAGTTTAAGATGGAAAAAGACGTCATGCGCAATCGCCGTGTGATCTTTGAAGGCATGGGTATTGAGTTTCGCCTCGAGACCGAAATCGGTACAGACGTCACTATCGATGAGCTGTTGAGCGAGTACGACGCGGTGTTTATGGGAATGGGCACTTATACCTATATGCGCGGCGGCTTTGTAGGCGAAGAGCTCGACGGCGTTTATGACGCTCTAGATTATCTGATTGCCAACGTCAATCGCTGCAATGACTGGGAAAAAGATGCCGAAGAGTACATCGACCTAAAAGGCAAGCGCGTGGTGGTGCTGGGCGGCGGCGATACGGCGATGGACTGCAACCGTACCAGCATTCGCCAAGGCGCTGAGCAAGTCGTCTGTGCCTATCGCCGTGATGAAGAAAACATGCCAGGCTCACGCCGCGAGGTGGTCAATGCGCGCGAGGAAGGAGTGGAGTTTTTGTTCAACCGTCAGCCGACCGAAATCATCGGCCTAAATGGTAAGGTCAATGGCGTCAAGGTCGTCACCACACAACTGGGCGCGCCAGACAATCGTGGCCGCCGTCGTCCTGAGCCGATTCCAAATTCAGAAGAGATCATTGAGTGTGATGCGGTGATTATGGCCTTTGGTTTTCGTCCTAGCCCTGCTGACTGGTTTGAGAGACAGCAAGTGAGCATGGATAGCTCGGGCCGCGTATTGGCGCTCGAGCAGCAAGCATTTAAATTTCAAACCAGCAATCCCAAAATCTTTGCAGGTGGCGATATGGTGCGCGGCTCTGATTTGGTCGTGACCGCCATCTGGGAAGGCCGTGAAGCCGCGGACGGCATCTTGGACTTCTTAGAGGTGTAAGGCTGGCCCTAATGACCGTCAAGGCTTGCGCCAGCTTGTCAGGGCGCTGCCTGATAGACGCCTTTTATCTGTTGATAGATAAAAGGCGTTATTTTTTTGATAAATGTCGGTGAAGTGTTTAAGCTACTTGATAGACAGTGGCGCATGAGGGTTTGAGCCTACTAAGACGTGTGCCAAGCGACTGTTTTTTTATTCATCTAATAAGAGTGACCTTGCGTGAAACCAAAACTTTGGCAGCGATTTAGCGCACCGTTCATTGAGCCTTATGCGCGCTACCAGCATGCGGATGTCCTGCACGCCATCCGTTTGGGGGTGGCAGTGCTCGCCGCCTTATTATTAAATGAGTTTACACACTTTCCAAACGGGGAGTGGACGACCATTACTGTGTTTGTCATTTTGGGACTGCTGCAGTATCAAGGGGCGATTTATACCAAAGCCAAAGAGCGGATACTTGGCACAATACTTGGTGTGGCCGTGGGGTTGGGGTTTTTGTGGGTGAGTCAAGACATTGGCGGCTGGATGTGGCTATATTATGCGCTGATTGGTTTGATTAGCGGCATCATCGGTTATGTGGCGGTCAAACAATTGGGCTATATCGGGTTGCTCACCGGCATCACTATGCTGATGATTGTCTCTAGCCCTGATCATAGCAATGTCGGTCAAGATGGTCTGTACCGCGCGTTTAATATCTTGATTGGCGCTGGGGTGGCGGTCGGCGCGACGATGATTTTGCCCTTAAAATCAACCTTGATGTGGCGGTTTTTGTTGGCCAATAATCTGGAGACTTGTAGCAATCTATACGCAGGCGTTGGCAATCATATCGATGCTGAGGTCTTGGTGCCAAAGCCTTTTAAATACACCAAAGCCACCAGCTCAGCGAGTATCGTTTACCCCCAAAGCAGCTCTGTCCCTGATACGCCAGTCAACAAGTCACTGGTCAAAGCGCTACAAAAAATCAATAAACGCCTGCTGGCTGTGCGCCCACATATTGCAGCGACCGCCAGCGAGTCAGGTATCGACAAAGAAACCCTAGAAACCATCCAGCGTACCCACCGTAACATCATCGGGACGATTGATTTGCTGCTCAGTGCAGCGCCGCGCTTGGCCAATATCGAAATCGACGACGAAAACCATATTTTGCTGATACACTACCAGCATGAGCTGACCCAAGCCATGTTGCATATGGCGGCGGTGCTACGCAGTCCGAGCGATGAGGTGTTTCGGCCGATCACCCGTATTGCGGTCTCTGAATACCCCAGTGTAGAAAACCTAGGCTTTGAATGGCAGGGCTATTTTTGGTTGACTCAGACGCTACAAGTGCAGCTTCAGCGCCTCAGCGACTTATTACAAAAGACCAAGCCGCAGTGGTTTGCAGCCTCAGGCCTACGCTATCAGCGCCGCGAGCAACGCCGCATCGAGGACAAAGGCGGCGAGACGGATTTGCATTTATAATCCATCTCTATCGTTTTTTTGCAGACCAATAACCAAAGTTAACGGCCTGTTTTTAGCTTATCCCAATACTGCTGATACATTTGCAACGCTTCGTCACCCACATCTTCTTGGAACTCTGCTTTTGCCAGTACTTCTTTAGAAGGATAAATCGCCGGATTGTTGCGTACTGACTCGTCCATCATCTCGCGTGCGGCTAAGTTTGGCGACGCATAGCCAATCTCTTCACTGACGATTTTGGCGTTTTCGGGGCGAAGCAGGTAGTCGATAAACTTATGCGCGGCATCCACTTGCTTGGCATTTTTGGGAATGACAAAGTTGTCCATCCACAATATCGCGCCCTCAGATGGGTATTTATAAACCAAGCTGGTCAAGCCTTCATCATTGGCCATGACCGCTTCGCCATTCCACGTCATACCAAGCGCCGTCTCCCCTTCGATATAGGGCATACGCGTGGCATCTGAGTTAAAGGTTTTGACATTTGGCATCAATGTGGTGAGCTTGTCATAAGCGGCTTTTATTTCCTCAGGATTGCTGCTGTTGCCTGAGTAGCCGAGGGTTAGTAGTGCCATACCAAAGACTTCGCGCACGTCGTTGGTCAGCATCACTTGACCTTTGTATTTCGGGTCCCACAGATCATTCCAACGATTGACGGTCGCAGGGTCGACGCTATCACCATTGATGGCAAGACCTGTACTGCCCCACATATAAGGAATCGAGTACTTATTGTCTGGATCGACCTTGGTATTGGTAAATGACGTATCAAGGTTGTTAAAGTTACTTAATTTCGATTTATCGAGCTCTTGCAACAACCCTTCTTTGGCCATTTTTTCGACATAGTACGTCGATGGAATCGCCAAATCGTATTGGCTAGAGTCATCAAGTAGCTTGAGCTTGGCGTACATCGCTTCGTTGGAGTCAAAAGTGGTGTAATTGACGGCGATACCGGTCTCTTCTTCAAAGCCATCGAGAATCTCTTGAGGCATATACTCTGACCAGTTATACAGATTAAGCGTCTCATTGC
Organism: Psychrobacter sp. Rd 27.2; assembly: GCF_001921755.1. Taxonomy (NCBI): domain Bacteria; kingdom Pseudomonadati; phylum Pseudomonadota; class Gammaproteobacteria; order Moraxellales; family Moraxellaceae; genus Psychrobacter; species Psychrobacter sp. Rd 27.2. The sequence goes on from NZ_MRYB01000001.1 coordinate 35,436, forward strand.
TTGCGCCAGCACTGCCATCCGCTGCTGCATTGTCAGAGCTACTACAGCTGGCAAGTACTAAGCCGACTGCCATGGCAAGCAAGGCTTTTGGCGCAGTCTTTGTCACGGCCGTAGGCAATAGGCGACCGATGCCGGCCACAGAGCGGGCAGGCGCTTGGGATGATGATACGTGTGTCAAAATATCTCTCCTAAAGAATAAAGTCAAATCAATAAAACGGCATAAAAACGGGCGTATACAAAGCACTAAACGCTGCATACGGTGATCGATACTATTATGACCATTAGTGTTACTGATTTAAAGGGTCGGCGCAAAGAGATTTTGACCGCGCCTACCGTCGCCATAAAAAGTACAACAAAATAACTAAGATGATGCTGTCGTTTCAGGGTATGTTACTGAGCAAGTCACTAAAAAACCAAATATATGTGTAAGATTAGGAGAAAATATGAATAACCGTAACCGTGCCGGCGTGATTGCTGCCATCATTGGTATCATCGTTTTTATGGCGATGTTTAACTCAGGCTCACCGACGCCTATCGTCAATTGGCCGGTAGAAACCTACATGGGGATGGCCTTTACCATTGGCTGGCTGAGCAGCGTGCCGAATTGGCTGGCCTATGTGCTGGCGGCGCTGGTGTTGATTTTACTGGTGATTGGGCTTTATAAAATAGGCGGCTGGATTTATGGTCTGCTAGCGCGCACGCGTTAATGACAGTACTGCGGCACCGCTGCAAAAGCGAGAGATTAGAGATATTCTAATCTCTCGCTTTTTTGTTTTTGGTTTACTTGTATTGATGATTGTACTGGTGAATATAGTAGATTCAATTTAAAAATGTTATAGCGCTACTGGTATAAATTATCCTTGCGTGCTGTGCCTGCGCCGACAAAGACTGCGTAAAATTTATCCCAGCCCCACTGTAGCGTTTTTATACTGAACTCACTATATATAGGCTCCTTGTCATTTATAGATTGTCCAAAATTGCAAACATTTGGTTTTATAAGCCAAAAGTATTTGTTTCTGTTTCCCAACTATGTTTCAATCGCTATCTTTTATCAACGTTTTCATATGTTTGAAACCTATCAATTTATTTAAGTCCTAAATGGAGCAGTGGCTATGCAAGGAAGTAATTCGCCAAATGGCAGTCCACCAAACAATAACTTTGATACCGCAGCGAAAAGCTCTCGTATGCAGCGGTTTTTACAGGGGGTTGAGTGGCTCGGTAATCTACTGCCGCATCCGGTCATTTTGTTTGTTTGGATGTCTGTGCTGCTGTTGGTACTCTCAGCTGTGATGTCTTATTTTGGGGTGTCGGTGATAGATCCGCGCCCTGAGGGCACCAGCGGGCGTAGTGCCGATGGCATGATCGAAGTCGTTAACCTATTGAACGGCGAGGGTTTAGCACGCATTGTTGAAAATTTAGTCACCAACTTTACCGGCTTTGTGCCGCTTGGTACGGTGCTGGTGGCCTTGCTCGGTGTCGGTATTGCTGAGCACTCTGGCATGATATCAGCCGCCCTGCGTGGTCTGGTCATGAATGCACCCAAAAAAATGGTGACCTTTACCATTGTGTTCGCTGGCATCATGTCAAACACCGCCGCTGAGCTTGGTTATGTGGTATTAATACCACTGGCGGCCGTTATCTTTCACTCACTTGGTAGGCATCCGCTAGCCGGTCTGGCTGCAGCGTTTGCTGGGGTGTCAGGCGGCTATAGTGCCAATTTATTATTAGGAACCGTAGATCCACTGCTTTCGGGGATTACCCAAGAAGCGGCGCGTATCATCGATCCTACCTACACCGTCGGCGCAGAGGCCAACTGGTACTTTATGATCGCCAGTACCTTTTTGATCAGTGGTCTGGGCTATTTTGTCACCGAAAAAATCGTTGAGCCAAGCCTAGGTAAATACAATCCTAACGACGCTGACGATGCCTCTGTACTAGAGACACAAATCGAAAAAGTATCGTCAGTTGAGAAAAAGGGACTACTATGGGCAGGGTTAAGCATGCTCATATTTTGCTTATTGCTGGCGTGGACCGTGGTGCCTGCAGATGGCATCTTGCGTAATGCGGAGACCGGTCTGGTATCAGGCTCACCATTTTTAAAAGGCATCGTGGTCTTTATCTTTGTGTTCTTTGCCCTACCAGGCTATATCTACGGTAAGATTACCGGCAGCATCAAGAGCAATCAAGACGTGGTCGATGCCATGAGCAACGCCATGAGCTCCTTGAGTATTTATATTGTGTTGGTGTTTTTTGCCGCGCAGTTTACCGCGTTTTTTAAGTGGTCAAACCTTGGTTCGGTGATGGCGGTGTCTGGCGCGACCTTCTTAAGTGATGTTGGTTTGACAGGGCCTTTATTGCTGGTAGGCTTTATCATCATTTGTGGTCTGGTCAATCTGATGCTCGGTTCGGCGTCTGCCCAGTGGGCGGTGACCGCACCGATCTTTGTGCCGATGCTCATGCTCACAGGTTATGCGCCAGAGATGATTCAGGCGGCTTACCGTATTGGCGACTCATCCACCAATATTATCACGCCGATGATGAGCTATTTTGGTCTTATCTTGGCAGTAGCAATGCGCTACAAAAAAGACACTGGGGTGGGAACCTTGATGGCGATGATGCTGCCGTACTCCATGGCTTTTTTAATTGGTTGGACGATATTGTTTTCTGTCTGGGTGTTTGTGCTGGGTCTGCCAGTCGGCCCTGGCGCAGAGACCTATTATCCTGCTCAGTAGTTGTTATTTGAATAATCGCTAATACTATTTAGCTGATATAAAAAATAAAAACCCTTGTCAGCGATTGGCAAGGGTTTTGCTTAAGACTATAGTCAATTCTAAATAAAACAGATACATTATATGTCAACGTGGAACTGGTATAAATTTTCCTTGCGTGCTGTGCCTGCGCCGACAGAGGCTGCGAAAAATTTATCCCAGTCCCACTGTATCGTTTTTATACTGAACTCACTATATTCTATTTATGACGCCACCTTAAATTGCTCAAGCACCTTTTGAATACCATGTTCTTCAATGGTACCTGTGACAAAATCTGCGCGCTCGATCAGTGCAGGCTGGGCATCGCCCATCGCGACTGCATAGCCGACCAAATCAAACATCTCCAAATCATTCATACCATCGCCGAACGCCATACATTCACTGGCATTTACGCCGTAATAGTCACAAACGTCTAGGATGCCACGGGCTTTTGAGGCGTTGGCAGGCAAAATATCCGCGCCAATTTGATGCCAATGTACTAGCTTTAAATCGTCCTGTGCAAAATTGATGTCCTGCATTTTATCGAATTGATTGTTAAAAAACACCGAGCACTGATAAACAGGGTTTGATAGATAGTAGAGGGGATCGACGATGGAGTTGGGGGTTTTGGCATTGAATTCACGCAGACGCTCATTTTCCCCCGACCAAGCGATATGAGTCGCTGAGTCAAACTTATGAATCAGCTGACTGGTTTGGCATAACTGCACGATTTTGTCCGCCTGCTCAGCAGACAACGGATAGTGACTGATTAAGCCCTGATTATCAAAGCTGTACTGTCCGTTCATACAGATAATGGCGTCTAAAACCTCTGCCTCGAGCAAGGCCAAAATATCAGCCGGCAATATCGCTTTAGAGCGCCCTGTAGAAATCACCAGCTTAATGCCGGTTTGGGCAAGCGCCTCAAGGGTAGCCTTGTTGTGCGCTGCAATAATACCGTTGCGGCTTAGCGTATCGTCGATATCAAAAAATATCACTTTTGGCACAGGCAATGTATGGTTCATACTGGCTGTCGCAGCCTTATCTACAATAAACATGAGCATCCTTTATGTTTAAAAAACAACCGTGTAAGTCTTTTGAGTTAATGGGTCAGAGTGGGGCACGGGCTATATAAAATCTAAATATTATCTATTGTAATTGCAGTTATTTTTAATAAAATAGCAAATATATAAGTGCTTGGTGATACGTTTGAGTGAGCGTTATCAGCGCCAGTCATCAGCCAAAGCCACGACCTAAGGACACCTGCATGACCTTCTCTACCACAAGCGATAATAAGGCTAGTCCACAAGCATTAGACGATGATTTGTTTGCTCCATCACCGCGTCATCCTGAGAGTCGGCTAGAGGCGGAGTGGTTATTTTTATTCAATAAGTTACCGCCTGATCAATGGTTTGGCGCAGATTATGCCTATAAGACATCGGGCTGGCTAAAGGTACATACTAACATACGCAAACGCCAGCGTATCTTGACACAGATAAGTGAGGGTTATCAATCTGGTGAGTACGACTGGGCAAAATATCGCTCGCAGCTACTCAAACGTATCAATATGCATATCCTCAAGCTGCATCAGCATCATGGCGTGGAGGACGAGGGGTTTTTCCCTGAATTTATTCGGATGTACCCGCAGCTACAGGCAGGGTTTGAGATATTGGGGCGCGACCATGTGCGCTTGGATGCGCTACTCGATAAGCTGCAGCTGCAAAACGATACGCTGACGAGAAGTGAGGTTGAGGATAAAGTACTGGCAGTACAATTACATCAAACCTTGCTGGATGTCACCGATTTACTGTCGCAGCATCTGAGTGATGAGGAAGACTTGGTTATTCCTATTTTGGGGTTGCGACAGGGCTAAAGATGAAATGCTATCTATAACTCTAAAAAATCATAACAAGTAAAAGAAAGTCGATTAAAACCTAAAAAATATTTTATTATGTATTATAATAAAGTGTGTTTTAGTTTAGATAAGTATTTCAAATAAATAAGGTTTCTTATACCGATGACGACAAACTATACCTCAGAAAGTAAAAAAAGAAATGGCGAGCATATTCTTATTAACATGACATACGTCGCCAAAAACATCGGCCTAGATTCGGGCGTGGAGCTGACTCGTGCACTTGAGTATTGGCGAAGATATTTTGAAGATAATCGTATAGTTTCAGCTTTGGTCATTAGCGAAGGTTATTTTGTGCAAAGCTTTCAGGGGACAAGGCCTGATATCAATACTGCCTTAGAAAAAATACTTGATAAACACTCAGTCATTTCCCCTAATATTGTGAATATCTATGAAATAGAGTCGCGTCAATGGAATGGGTTTTTAGTCAAGCATCTCACCTCAAACGCTGAAGATGAAGATTATGCTCTAAAAAGCTTCTCAGCAGGTTCTGACTATAATCCCTATCTGATGACAAGCACTCAGATTGAAAGCTTCTTGACAGCAGTGTTTGGAGATAGCAACTTTAGCAAGTTTTAGCCGAGTAGTGTCTTTTCACTATACTGACCATTTGTTTTAGCGTGCATAAAAAAGCCGTCTACACCTTGTGTATAGACGGCTTTTTATTAACACTATGGAGGGCTGTGCCTATTAGAGCCTAGAGCACAAAGTATCGCCATGATTACCCAATCGCAACCGAACTCACATTCTGAAAGCCCCTTGGCAACTGACCGCCGCGATTACCACGAGTGCCTGTATAGTTGGCCAAATCATTGGGTTTTAGTGTCACATGACGTTTGCCCGCAGTAATGACTAGGCTGTCTCGCAAGCTTAGCGGCGTGATAGCAAGCACTTCTTCACCGTCTTTTAGTTTAATCAGCTTATTACCTTTACCACGTGCTTGCTCGGGCAAGCCATCAAGGGCAAATACCAATAAATACCCTGCATTGGTTATCACAGCGACATGGTCAGGTGCCACGTTTTCGTTGCTGCTTGCACCGTCAACATGAACCGTCACTTCTGCTGGCGCATCGATACGCACGACAGGAAGCAGACGACTATCGGCCGCTAGATTGATGATTTTTTTACCGGCTTTTTGATTGCTATCGAGGTTGCCAAGGGTATTGATAAAGCCATAGCCGTTAGAGCTGGCGAGGATGATACGCTGATCGTCGCGACCAGTTATTAGCTGCTCGAAGCTGGCACCTGCTGGCGGCTTGAGTACGCTGGTCAGCGGATCGCCTTGACCACGCGCTGAGGCTAGGCTATGCGCGTCGACACTATAGCTACGCCCTGTGCTATCGAGTACGTAGATTCTCTCGTTGGACTTACCGCGTGCGTGCGCTTGATAGCTGTCTCCTGAGCGATAGCTCATACCAGCGGCATCGACGTCATGACCTTTCGCAGCGCGAATCCAGCCTGCTTTTGAGAGTATCGCGGTGATAGGCTCGCTTGGTACCAGATCCGACTCTTTTAGCGCCTGCGCTTCTTCGCGCTCTGCTAGTGGTGACATGCGCTCGTTGCCGTGTTCTTTCATATCGGCGTTCAGCTCTTCAATCATCAGATTGGTCAGACTGTCTGGGTTGTCCAAGTGCTCTTGAATGGTGGCGCGCTCAGCGTCTAGTGCATCTTGCTCGCGGCGCAGCTCAATCTCTTCAAGCCTTGCCAGCTGACGCAAACGTATGTCCAAGATGGCATTGGCTTGGATGTCGGTCAGATCATAACCTTCCATCAATGCTGACTTTGGCTCGTCTTCCTCGCGGATGATACGAATGACCTCATCGATATGTAGATAAGCGATCAGCAACCCTGCCAAGATATGTAAGCGTTTATCGATTTTATCGAGGCGATACTGCAAGCGCCGCGTGACCACCGAGCGGCGACAAATGAGCCACTCTTCAAGGATGTCTTTGAGGTTTTTGACCTGCGGTTTACCGTTTAGGCCAATCATATTCATATTGACGCGATAATTACTCTCAAGGTCAGTACTGGCAAACAGGTGACTCATCACGCGCTCGACATCGACGCGGGTAGAGCGTAGCTCAAGCACGATACGGCAGGCGTTTTCGTGGTCAGACTCGTCATGGATGTCGGTCACCCATGGCAGTTTTTTGTCCAGCATGAGTTTGGCGATTTGCTCTTGCACTTTGTTGCCTGAGACTTGATAGGGCAGCGCATCGATGATGACGAGGTTTTTTTCTTTGGGGTCGATATGGTAGGTCGCGCGCATTTTATAGCTGCCGCGGCCGCTTTCGTACATGGCCTGCAAGTCTTTTTTGCTGGTGATGATCTCAGCTGGCGTGGGCAAGTCAGGCGCAGGTATCGACTGGGTGAGCTGCTTTACCGATAGCTCAGGATTTTTTAGTAAGCGAATGGCGGCGCGTACCACTTCATTTAGGTTGTGCGGCGGGATGTCGGTGGCCATACCGACGGCGATCCCTGTCGTGCCGTTTAACAAGATATTGGGCAGGCGCGCAGGCAGGGTGATAGGCTCTTGTAAGGTACCATCAAAGTTATCTTGCCAATCGACCGTGCCTTGGCCGAGCTCGGCCAGCAAGGTGTTGGCATAGGCAGACATTTTGGCCTCGGTATAGCGCATGGCGGCAAAGGATTTGGGGTCATCAGGGCTGCCCCAGTTGCCTTGACCGGTGATCAGCGGATAGCGATAGCTAAACGGCTGCGCCATGAGTACCATAGCTTCATAACAAGCACTGTCGCCATGCGGGTGGTATTTACCGAGTACATCACCGACGGTACGGGCAGACTTTTTGGCTTTAGCAGAGGATTTTAGGCCAAGCTCACTCATGGCATAGACGATACGGCGCTGGACGGGCTTTAGACCATCGGCGATATTTGGTAGCGCCCGATCCATGATGACGTACATGGCGTAGTTGAGATAAGCCTGCTCGGTGAACTCCGCTACCGAGCGGGTATCCATCGGCTCATGAGAAGGGGCGGCAGGGACGGTATGGTCAATAACATCGGACATAAAGTAAGGTTCACTTATCAGTTTTAATAGGTATCGGTAATAGGTGTGAATAATGCGCATCAGCGCCAAAATAAGATAGTGCTATCGTAAAGGATATCGGCAAAATTAAAAAGAGATAACTCAGAATAGACGACAGGGTGTGACGTGCCTGTTCAGGCAAGCAAGCAAGGTAAAATAACACAACTCGCTTCACATACAATAAAAGCCAGCGTTTTCGCCACGCTTTAGTAATAACTGCGTCAGTGAGGATGGTTTGGTATAAAAGTAGAAATTTGTCTATTAATAAATAAGAAAATGAAAATCTATGAAATGGCGAGTCATTTATTGCTTAACTGATTGATAATAATAACATTAACGAGCGTCAAGTAGCTTTGCGAACGCAAGTAGCAATCTTTTGTATTGAGTAGTCTTTATAAAGTGTGTATGTTAATGAACAAAGGGCTATTTACCGCTATAGGGTTTGCTTGTCACCATACAGCAAGGTCGGTGCCTGACAGCCATCACCATGGTTTGCCAGTGCTTTGAGACTTTGTGTGTTTGTCACGCTGTGATTTGTATGAGTGGACGGTAGCGTACTATTACTAGGAGAGAAAAGATTATGGAAAATCACGGTAACTTGATTCGTCGTAACGACAAAGTATGGGTCAAAACTTACGAAAAACTTGGCATGCAGTACGATATCGATATGCCGCCCGCCGACACCTCGTTGCTTGAGATACTTGAGCAAAACTTCATCAAACATGCTGGCAAAACCGCGTTTGTCTGTATGGATGTCAAACTCTCGTACGAAGAATTAGACCGTTATAGTAAGCAGGTCGCCGCCTATCTACAGTCCCTCGGCCTAAAAAAAGGCGATAAAGTCGCGGTAATGATGCCAAACATCCTGCAGTTGCCCGTTGCTGTCTTGGGCGTACTGCGGGCAGGTCTGACGCTGGTCAATGTCAACCCACTTTATACCACCAAAGAGCTTGGCCATCAATTAGAAGATTCTGATGCCAAGGCATTGATTTTGTTAGAAAACTTTGCCAAAACCTACGAAGATATCGGCAAGGAGATGGTCGATCATGTGGTGGTGACATCGATGGGCGACTTGATGAGCCCGCTGAAAGGGTTCATCGTCAATACGGTGGTGCGCCATGTCAAAAAAATGGTGCCAGCCTATCATATCAATGGTAGCGTCAAATTCAAAAAAGCGCTTAATCGCTTTTCGGCGGCCAGCTATCAGCGCCCCAATGACATCGGTTTGGATGATGTCGCGGTACTACAGTATACCGGTGGTACCACAGGCGTGGCCAAAGGCGCGATGCTCACGCATGGCAATTTGGTTGCCAACTTGATTCAGTGTGACACGTACTTAGGCGATGCTTTTGATAAGTTTGAAAAAATGAATGAGCAGCCAGTGATTATGACGGCACTACCGCTATATCATATTTTCTCATTTACCGTTTGTGGCATGTACGGCCTCTATCGCGGCTGTATTGGGCTCTTGGTACCTAACCCACGCGATGGCGCAAGCTTAATCAAAGCCTACAAAGATTATCCACCTGCGTTTTTCCCAGCGGTAAATACCTTGTTTAATGCGCTTGCCAATAGTGAAGTATTCAAAGCGCTCGATCATAGCAAGCTTGAGATGTCGATGGGCGGTGGTATGGCTGTGCTAAAGGATACAGCGGCAAAATGGCAGCAAATCACGGGCAATATCATTGTACAGGGCTATGGTCTATCAGAGACCTCGCCTGTTGCCTCAGCAAACCCACAAGGGACAGGCGAGTTCTCAGGCAACATCGGTCTGCCAATGCCAGCCACAGATATGGCCATCTTGGATGAGGCGGGTAATGAGGTTGAGATTGGTGAGCGCGGAGAGATTAGTGTGCGCGGGCCGCAGGTGATGAAAGGATACTGGAAACGCGATGATGCCACGAGCGAGGTGATGACGGCGGATGGTTATTTCCGTACCGGTGACATCGGTGTGATGGATGAAGAAGGCTACTTTAAGATTGTCGATCGCAAAAAAGACATGATCTTGGTGTCAGGCTTCAACGTTTATCCAAACGAAGTAGAAGACGCCATGTCAGGCCATCCAAAAATCTTAGAGTGCGGTGTCATCGGTATCGATGATGAAAAAAGCGGTGAGGTGCCAAAGATTTATGTGGTACGTAGTGATGACAGCTTAACAGAAGAAGAAGTCATCGCGTATGGCAAAGAGAATCTAACGGGTTATAAGCGTCCGCGTTATGTAGAGTTTATCGACGAGCTACCAAAGTCAAACGTGGGTAAAATCTTACGCAAAGACTTGCGAGAGCTTGAAGAAAAAAACCACGGTTAATCTTCTGCTTGCTTGAGCTAAGCTGATTAGCTAATCACAACTCACTAGGGCTAAGATTCTATAGTCCGGATGGGTTTTGCTCGAGATGTCATCGTACACAAAAATGATAAGGCCGCTGATTTCTGCTTTATCATTTTTTGTCTTTTCTGCTATTTTTGTCTGTACAACATCATCGCCATAGATAGAGAATTTTGCATAAAACTGCTATAGTGCCCACCGACCTATTTTTGTATATATCTGTTGGTTTGGCTTGAGCGGTTTGGCAAAACCATCATAATGACAGTAAGGTATACCTTAGCGTGTGGCTAAGGCATGGTGCCACTTATCGATGACGTGGTATGGCTTTGTGACTTGCAAAGCTTATGAATGATAAACCCAATGGTGTTGCCTTGTTTTTTTATTCATAAGCTTTTGTAGCCACAGATTTGCTGCGATAGATAAGGGTGCTTTATTGGGGCATGTCTTTCATTGAATCGATGCACTGCTTTTAATCGATGTATTGCTTTTAATCGATGCATGGCTAAAGGGCGAGAAATGATGACGCGCTTTTGATTATTTTATGTTTTTAACGGCAACATTTAGGGAAAATTATGACCGACAGTATCAATAAAGAGACGACAGAGGATCAAGCTGCCACGGGCCATACCGCTAGGCAGGCATATCAAGACAATGCCTTTCCCGATATGCCGACGATAGACAGCGACAGTCCGTGGTTGAGTGCTTATGAGCGTTATGGTATCGCAGCAACTATCGATATGCCAGAGGACAATACCTCTTTACTTGATGTGTTTGAGCGTAATTTTAGTCGTTATGGGCAAAAGCCTGCCTATATCTGCATGGGTGCTTCTGTTAGCTTTAAGCAATTGGATTTGTACAGTCGCCAAATCGCCAGCTACTTGCAGTCACTAGGACTGGTCAAGGGTGATAAGGTTGGGGTGATGATGCCCAATATCTTGCAGTATCCTGTCGTGGCCTTGGGTATTATTCGCGCAGGGATGGTGCTGGTCAATGTCAATCCCCTCTATACCAGCCGCGAGCTGTCGCATCAGCTGCATGATAGCGGTGCCAAAGCGCTGTTTATCGTCGAAAACTTTGCTAAGACTTATCAAGATGCCGAAGACAAAGGTCAGGTCGAGCATGTGATCTTGTGCAAAATCGGCGATATGCTGGGCACGCTCAAAGGCGCGGTGGTCAATCTTGTGGCTCGCCATGTCAAAAAAATGATTCCAGCCTATAGCTTGCCAGACAGTGTGAGCTTTAAACAAGCGCTAAACGCTGTATCAGCCAGCAAGTACCAGCGTCCAGATATGAACCTCAGCGATGTGGCGCTGCTCCAGTATACCGGCGGCACCACAGGCGTGGCCAAGGGTGCCATGCTCTCTCACGGCAACCTAGTCGCCAATATGCTACAGATCAGCGCCTTGATGAATAGTGCCTTTGACGATGATGTCGATGCCAATGATGTCATCTTGACAGCACTACCGCTATATCATGTCTTCTCCTTTATGGTCTGCGGTATGTACGGCATGTATCAAGGCTATGCAGGGCTGCTGATTCCAAACCCACGCGATTTGGATGGTTTGATTAAAGAGATGGGCAAATACAAGCCCTCGTTTATCCCAGCGGTCAATACCTTGTTTAATGGTTTGGTACACAAAGAAAGCTTTGCCGACTTGGACTTTTCTAACCTAAAAGCCTCTATCGGCGGCGGGATGTCGGTGTTGCCAAGCGTGGCAAAAGAGTGGCATAAAATCACAGGATTGCCTATCGTTGAAGGCTATGGTCTGTCTGAGACCTCGCCTGTGGTGGCCTTTAACCCAATGACCATCTCTGAGTTTACTGGCAAAATTGGTATTCCAGCCTCGAGCACCGATGTGATACTCATCGATGAAGACGAAAACGAAGTGGCATTAGGCGATCGCGGCGAGATTTGTGTCAAAGGCCCACAGGTGATGATCGGCTATCAAAACCGTCCAAAAGAAACCACCGAGACCTTTACCAGCAATGGATACCTAAAAACAGGCGACATCGGTATCATGGACGAAAAAGGCTTTATCAAAATCGTTGATCGCAAAAAAGACATGATTTTGGTGTCAGGGTTTAATGTCTATCCAAATGAAATCGAAGAAGCCATGAGCGAGCATCCAGCCGTGGTGGAGTGCGGCGCTATTGGTGTGTCAAACGAGCAGCGCGGCGAAGAGCCTAAGCTGTTTGTGGTCAAAAAAGGCGAGGTCACCGAGCAAGAGTTGCTTGATTTTGGTAAAAAGCAACTGACAGGCTATAAGCGTCCGCGTCATATACAGTTTGTCGATGAATTACCAAAGTCAAACGTCGGTAAGATTTTGCGTAAAGAATTGCGTAAGATGGAAGGTCTAGAATAACACTAGCGTCTTTTTTGCAGCGGCGTAATGGCTGGAGTGAATCTTGCTATTGCGCCGCTGCCACGTTAGGATATCGTCATACGGGCATCGGCTTAGACATTGGCTGGCTGAGAGTTTGTGGTTCATGCCGCTTTGTGCGTGCTACCTTTTATTGACAACACTTATTTTACAACACTGCTTTAAAACAAGTACTAGGAATTTTTATGCGTATTGACAATCGTGAGCTTGACCAACTTCGCTCGATCAGCTTTGAGCGCCATTATACCAAGCATGCTGAAGGCTCAGTGTTAGTCAGCTTTGGCGATACCAAAGTCCTGTGTACCGCTAGTGTTGAGTCTGGCGTACCACGCTGGCTAAAGGGTAAGGGTAAAGGGTGGATCACGGCCGAATACGGTATGTTGCCACGTGCGACCAACACCCGTAACCAACGCGAAGCGGCGCGCGGTAAGCAGTCAGGTCGTACGCAAGAGATTCAGCGCCTCATCGGTCGTAGTCTGCGCGCTATGATTGATTTGAGCAAACTTGGTGAAAACACCATTTATCTTGATTGTGATGTACTCCAAGCTGATGGTGGTACGCGCACCGCCAGTATCACAGGAGCGGCCATCGCGCTGATCGATGCGTTAGAGAGTCTACAAAAAACCAAAAAGCTCAAAGCCGATCCATTGATTGGCCTGGTGGCCGCGGTCTCTGTGGGCATGAAAGATGGCAAAGCGTACTTGGACCTCAACTACGAAGAAGACGCTAGCTGTGATACCGATCTAAACGTCGTCATGACCCAAAAGGGCGAGTTCATTGAGCTACAAGGCACTGCCGAAGAAAAGCCATTTACTCGCGCCCAAGCAGACGATATGCTAGCGCTGGCCGAAAAAGGCATTGCGGAGCTCATTACCATGCAGCAGACGGTGCTGGGCTGGTAAGCGACGTTTTTTGGTCTTATCGTCCTCTAAAGACGCATCATTCTTGCAGTAAATACTCGGCAATAGGTAACGATACATGCTCAAGCTGACCGATGACGGCGCCAAAATCACCTTGCAAAATCAAGCACCAGCGGCTGACAATGGTATGTTTTGGTTTGGCACCGCCTTGCTCGTGGGTGCCGTGGCGGTCGCGATGGCCATGAGTTTGTTGCCTGAGCGCCTTGCTATTGGCGCGCTGGCTTTGCTCATCGTTGGTAGTTTTATTTTTAATAAAAAACGCCAGCAGCAAAGACAAGCTGTGAGCAAAAATATCAGTAGCGGTGTGCTGTGGGTGCGTAGTGGTGAGCTGGTGCATGACCATCAAGGTAAGCGTCAGCACATCACCCTTATCGCTAGTGATAATGTCACACTGATGGGTGAGCAGCTACAGATCACGGATGTCGATGGTAGCTGTAAGTGCCAGATCAGCGGCTTTGAGAGTGTGCAAGAGGCCAAAGCCGCCCAAGCGATATTACAAGGCCAGACATTTGGCAAACGCCATGTCAATATTAAGATGAATGACAACCCGTCTCCCTCTTAGTTTTTCTATCTACCTTTCTTAAGCCTTATTTCCTTTCTTTAAGCGATGCTATTGCTATAGTCAATTCGAAATAAAATCGATACGCTCATACCAGTTACCCGGTATCGTGTTTAAAGTGAATGAACTATAGTGCTTGCAGATTTGTGCCCAAATGGTTTATAAGTAAGAATGAAAACTGGTATTTTGCTTTTTTGTTGTCAATGGTACCTTTGACAAGGAGTCAGTCATGTCGCGTCTGTCATCGTCTATGTCATCGTCTATGTCACTGTCTGTATCGTCGCCGATTACAGCGTCATGTAGCGTGTTATTGCTGCTTGTAGGTGGCATGGCATCCTCTCATGCCGATAGTATGAGTGTGCTTATCGCGCAAAAATCAGCTCAGTCAGATCTGAGCGCCCGTTATACCCCATCATATTCAACCGTCCCTTCTGCTAAGATTAGTACGCGCTCTCGTATTCAGCGCGCCGATAGCTATCGCGCTGACACGGCAGTTACCGCGCCAGTGGGGAGCACGGCATATCGCTATCCTGAGCGCGCCTATCAAGCGCCATCTGTGCTGCCAGCGTTTTTGTCTGGTAGCTATGACAATGTCGATAGTGAATATTTACCGATACTGAGCAGCGCAGAGCGCCAAAGCAGTATGGCGGCGCGTGAAGTCATTAGTACAGCACGTAAAATGGCGCTCAATGAGCGTACAATCATTCAAGGCGGCTGCTGGGATTATTTAGATGCAGTGTTTAAGCGAGCAGGGGTGACGCGAGATACAGTACACAAAGGCACATACCGCCAAGGGCCTTATGCTCATAGCAGTCAGATAGAAGCAGGTGACTGGCTGTATTATATCAACCACGGCTACAATGGCGTCGAGCATAGCGGCTTGTTTGTCGGCTGGGTCGATGAGCGTGCCAAGCAAGCACTGATTCTTAGCTATGCAGGCGAAAACCGCCGAGAGCCTGCGCGTTACCGCGTGTATGATTTGAGCAATGTCTATCAAATCATGCGCCCAAGTGTTTAAGCGTGATAAATAGGCTCAGGATAAAAACACTACAGCGAGACAAAGATGAGTTTTGCGCAGCAGCAAGCGGCGTAGGCACAGCAACCTTACATGCTTTACAAAAAACGCCCGTTATCTAAAGAGATGACGGGCGTTTTGGTTTGATCAATCTAGCTCGTGTCGCTGTCTTTAAAACGGTTTGACCACCACCAAAATCACGATAAATATCAAGGCAAAAACAGGTATCTCATTAAACCAGCGCCAAAACTTATGGGTTTTGTAATGTGGGTTATCGATCAGCTTTTTGCGATAAAAACCGCAAGCACCGTGGTAGGCTGAGAGCAGTACCACCAGCAGTAGCTTGGCATGTAGCCAGCCTTGGGTTTTGTACACCTCCCAGCCCAGTCCTAACATCCATAAGCCAAAAACCCATGTCGCTATCATCGATGGCGTCATGATGCCGCGATACAGCTTGCGCTCCATGATAGCAAAACGCTCGTGGCTGATACTGTCCTCACTCATCGCATGATAGACGAACAAGCGCGGTAAATAAAATATCGCAGCAAACCAGCAAACCATAGAAATAATATGCGCCGCTTTGATCCAATTAAAATAATCTGCCATTATCCTCTCTCTTACTGTTTGGTCGGGTAGGCTCCATCATGTCGGCAAGCTTAGCACATATTGCTCATTAGTAGCGCAACTACCAACATGACTACCAACGCAGCTATCAATCAATGGCATACAAAGGGCTACTGCGCCAACACGACCTGTGATTGATGACCACTCATCGCATCCAGCACAGGCACCTGCTTTGGCGCACGAGGGGCGGCAAACTGAGCAGTGAGGCCGAGCTCACGCATCAGTCTATTGTCACTCGATTGACTGGCGTTACCTGTGGTCAATAGTTTGTCACCATAAAAAAACGAGTTGGCACCTGCCATAAAGGCCAAAGCTTGCTCGGCATCAGAGAGGCTCTCGCGGCCAGCAGATAAGCGCACGTAGCTGGTCGGACAACAGATACGCGTCACCGCAATGGTACGTATCCACTCCAGCACAGAGAGCTGGCCTTCTGCTAAGACTTTATCACCGATCGGTGTGCCTTGAATGGGCACCAATAGATTGACCGGAATAGATTCAGGCGCTTTGGGTATTTTTAGCAGCTCATGTACCCAGTCGATACGGTCATCACGGCTCTCGCCCATCCCCACGATATTACCGCTACAGACATTGATACCAGAGTTACGAACATGAGCGAGAGTGTCTAGGCGCTCGTCATAACTGCGGGTGCTGACCACTTGCTCGTAGTAGCGCCGCGAGGTATCTAGGTTGTGATTGTAATAATCAAGCCCTGCATCAGCCAGCTGTGCGGCCTGCCGGTCATCTAGCATACCTAGGGTCATGCAGGTCTCAAGCCCCAATGCTTTGACTTCTTTGATCAGCTCGACCACATACGGCATGTCTTTGGCGCTTGGGTGTTTCCAAGCTGCACCCATACAAAAGCGCGACGAACCCGTGGCTTTGGCGCGCCTAGCGGCGGCGATGACCTTATCGACTTCGATACGTTTTTCTGCCTGCAGTTTGGTGGTGTCGCGGTGATGGCCTGATTGTGAGCAGTAGCCACAGTCTTCAGGGCAGTTGCCAGTTTTGATAGATAGTAAGGTACTAATCTGTACTTCGTTGGCTGTAAAATGCTGACGATGCACAGTCTGTGCTTGCATCAGCAAGTCCATCAATGGCAAGTCAAACAACCGCGCGATATCATCACGGCTATAGCTGCTATGAGAGGTAGGCTGCGCCGTCGCTTCGGTCTTTATGTCGGTCAAAAAGTCAGGCTCCAAGCCGTTGTCTTTTGTGTTTTGCTGGCTGCTGGGCTCTGAGATATTAAGCAATCCTGCCATAAGGTAAATCCTTTTATAATACGATGAAGAGAGTAGGTTGTGATTTTATATGATAAAAAAGGCTACGATATAGTATACCGCAACCTTTTGAGAAAGTCAGAATGCTGCCAAAGCGTACTGATAGTCGATAACATCAAAACACCAATGATAACGCCTTGATAAGTCTAGCCTTTATAGAATTATAAAGGAATATAGAGTTATAAAGGACACTTTAGCAAATAGGTGATTACTTACCCAGTTTGTGCTTAGCAACACCGATCCAATGATTGGCAAACTGCTGCGCTTTATAAGCGTAAGGCTTGGCCTTTTGGATATAAGGTTTGTATTCTTCTGGGATGGCGGGCACGATGTGCTTGGCAAGTTTATTGAACCACATCATCAAGCTGTAGTCACCCTCGATACTTAAGTTGCCTTCTTGTACCGCCGTCATAAAGCTTGGCAAATCGCCTTTGGTTAGCAGCTTTACGCCCGTCATCGAGTCTTTAAAAGTAATGGTCAAATCGGCTTCTGTTGCATGGCCACTTTGCTGACTAAACTGGCCATTATCAAAGCGATAATAACGTGCAATACCAGACTCAGTGCTGGCAAGCTCGATGGTCACATCACGATCCGCAAGTAGCTTTTGTACGTCTTCATTATCAGTATCGGCCAGCATAGAGAGGCGATAGCCAATCACGGCCAGCAATACATCTAACGGGTCAGACTTGATATCTAATACAGGTAGCGTAAACATCATAAAACTCCTAAAGAATAAGACAAAAAATATAGCGTACTTTATATGAATTTTTTCGGCAAATATATAATCAGAGTATAAACCATCAAATACCCTCAATTCTTTAGTAGTTAAGTAGAGAGCGTTTAGTATCTTGTAACATTAGCCATCATCAATGAAAACGCGGCTGATAATCGTCGTCATACACTGGCGTATGCTCAATATAGCGCGCGGCTTGCAACTCGCGCTGCTGCTGTACTGACTGACTGACATCATCGTAGCGTATGGCTCGATACAGCACCCAGCCTGCCAGCGGCAACCAGCTGATACCCATAGCGATGACATAGCTGTGCCATTCTGATAGCGCTAGCAGGGCCGGGCGACTGATCAATAGGCTTTGGACGGCCTCGACTGCTAGCCAATAGGCCATGCCGCCAAATAGATACCATAGCAGCCAGCGCTGTGATGACAACGCCAACGCCAGCACCAAACCTGCCAGTAGCCCATACGCAAACAGTGCCGTACCACTCAAGCTATCTATACCGATAAAGGAAAAAACAGTCATTAACATCATTCATCTCGCTATTGATAAGGTGAATTTCTTATAACAATGCGACTATTATGAAAGCTTGCTGAGTAAAGCTAAAGAGGGTAAAGGCGACTTTGCGACAACCGTTGACGTTTGTTTTTTTTAAATGCTAGGCACCAATCACAAAGCCGATAAGCGGCCTTAAGCGTGGCGATTACCCCACCACGAGAGCAAGGATACCAATACAGCGCCAAGCAGCATTAGCCCTATCGTGGTCGCCCACTGCGCGCCTGCCGGATACTGCCATGGCATGACGTTATAAATGGCGTCGCTGTCGAGCGTCCCCAACGCATCGACCTTCCACGGCCATACTTTGACCAAGGAGCCGGCGATAAAGCCGGTCAGTAGGGCGAGCGTGGCTTGGTAATAGCGCGCTAGTAACCATTTGAGCGCCCGCGTGAATAACAACAGCCCTGTTGCCATACCAGCGATTACGGTCAAAAGAATGCTAAGGTTCATGGTATCGACCGCTTCTAACACAGCATCATAAGCACCCAATAACAGCAAAATAAAAGACCCTGATACCCCAGGCAATATCATCGCACAAATAGCCACTGCCCCGGCAAAAAACAAATAAGGCAAGCTTGGCGTGGTGGTCATGATTGGTAGGCTGCTAATCACCACAGCACTGATAATCCCTACCAAAAACAGTAGCATGCGGCCGATATTCCAGCGTTTAATCTCTGTCAGTAATAAAAATACCGTGGCGACGACCAGACCAAAAAAGAACGACCAAATCAGTAGTGGTTGATGGGCTAAGAGATGCTTGATCATACCTGCTAACGTGGCAAAACTACTGGCAATACCCAGCAACAAAAACAACAAAAACGTGGCATCGACTTGTCGCCAGACCGCAAGCAAACCTCGTAAACCGCCCTCTGCGCGAAACACCTGCCACAAGCTGGGGCCAATACTGCCAAGCGCATTGATCAGGCGCTCATAGATGCCGGCAATCAAAGCAATGGTGCCGCCAGAGACACCAGGGACAATATCAGCGGCGCCCATCGCCATGCCCTTGATATAAGTGGCTGCTAGCGATTTTGGCTGGTTATCCGCTGCTGACGACTCGCTTGGCCGCGGTGATTGAGGTGCCGTCATGGGTACATCCTTTATACAAAAATACGTGATGGGGTAAAATATCGAGTGAAACAAAGCTAATAGTGCAACAAAGCTAATAAAGAAAAAATGCAACGAGATAAACATAAAAGCTAGGTCGATGACAAGGTATCAACCTAGCTTTTTTGAGCGCATGGTTACTCCACTTTAGAACAGGTACGGCGCGACTGGTATTCATGTACTTTGTGTGCCGTACCTACGCCGATAGATGCTGCACAAAATAAATACCAGTAGCACGTGGCACCCAGTATACATAGTATCTTGCCGGCCAGTTTTATGGGGGATTGGCTATAGTGTGTTTTACCATGACTTGGTCGGGGCGAGCGCTGGATAACCCAAGGCATAAAGCGCGCCCTCAAGCCCTGTGACATTGATGGCAGAGTCAGCACGCGCTTGAACGATGGGTTTGGCGCGGTAAGCGACGCCCAAGTCAGCAACGGCCATCATCGGTAAGTCATTGGCACCGTCGCCGACACAGACCACTTGTGACATATCAATACCTAAGCGCTCGGCGGTCTGCTCGGCGATGGTGGCTTTTTTGGCACCATTGACGATAGGGAGCTGCACATGACCGGTCACTTCGCCTTCGTCGATATCTAAGGCGTTGGCGTGTACTTCATCGATACCTAACTGCTCGGCGATATAGTTGGCAAAATAGGTAAAGCCCCCTGATACCAGTACCGTATGATAACCCAGTGCTTTGAGCGCACTGATCGTGGTGCGCGCGCCTGTCGATAAGGTCAAACCACGGCAGATATCATCAAGGACATCAGTTGAGATGCCTTTGAGTAGCGCCACGCGCTGGGCAAAAGACTCATCAAAATCGATTTCTCCGCGCATCGCCGCCTCGGTGATGGCTTCGACTTTTTCGCCGATACCAGCGGTTTTGGCCAGCTCGACGATGACTTCTTGTTCGATCAACGTCGAGTCCATATCAAAGCAGGCAAGCTTGTGCGTACGCAGCATATGACCGATGGAGAGGATATGACAATCAACCACATCTAGCTGCTCACCGCTGTCTGTACGGCTTGTATTGTTATAGGCTTTGGTCAAGTCGTGACGTAAGCGGGTGGTAAGCTGATCGTCGATGATGTGGGCGGCTGCCGTCTTTTTGGCAGGGTGCATCAAGGTGTCGGTCACAGGCACCAACAAATAGCGATAGACCTGCACGGGGGTAAATGGCAAGCGCTGCGCATCACCTGCTGTAGGCTCGGTATCAGACACCGTGATATTGACAAAGCTGGCATCGGCGTCTTCTGCTACGG
The DNA here is from genome assembly GCF_001921755.1 of Psychrobacter sp. Rd 27.2. Lineage (NCBI taxonomy): Bacteria > Pseudomonadati > Pseudomonadota > Gammaproteobacteria > Moraxellales > Moraxellaceae > Psychrobacter > Psychrobacter sp. Rd 27.2. The sequence goes on from NZ_MRYB01000001.1 coordinate 55,904, forward strand.
TGACCAAATGCCAGTTTGGCTGCTCATCGACCCAAGACTGTACATACTGATGAATGTCCAGCGCTGATACATGAGTTGGCAGGACGACGATGAGGGCAAAAACAGGAAGGGACTGCAATGCGTCAAAATCTTGCAAATTCGTATTGTTGGGTAGTAGCGATGCAACAGAATCCACGGCTTGTTGCCATGCTTTGCTGTCTTTTGGTAACGAATAAGAGGTATTTTTTGGCATGACTCAATTGTCCCTTGTATGCTCATATAAGATTAGGAATAATAACAGTTTTACAGGTCAGCGCCTATAGATGGCGCGCAAAGTATTATGGTCTGCAAAAAACGGCTGCGTTGACCACATAAATTTCTAAAACTGCTAACGCTATAAGGTTTATTATGGTGCTATAGTAGCTATGATAAGCGCGCCCGCTTGGTCTGGGTGATAAGAGCGATAGCGGTATGTAAACACAGCTGTGTGTAAGTAAGATAGCAAGCACAACAGACAAGACCGACGATTTTTTAAAATTAGCCAAAAAATGAGCGACAGTCTCGTTTTTTAATTTCATTTATCCAAAAAAGTTTACCATATCATGACGTATTTAGCGCCGCGGCAAGGGTTGTTTGCCATTATTCTTCTGGTTAGTTTTTGTTTGCAGACACTGCTACTGGTCATCAGTACTGATCAGCAGTTGAGCAAAAGTCGTGCGTTAAAAGGCGAACAGATGGTCGCACAACTGATAGATGAAGCGAGGCTATCGCTAGAAAACAAAGACCGTGTCAGCCTCAGTGTCATCGCCAATCGCTACACCAGTGAGCAGGACGTGACGCGTATTTTGATCAAAGACAACAACGATGATATCTTGGTACCAGTAGGCAACGCACCGATGCAGCAGGGCGATACCATCCGTCAAATCGCTACCAAAGGCGATGCGGTCATCGGTAGTGTGGCGCTGACGCTAAAAGATATCAGCAAGGGCGAGATTATCGCCATGCAGTGGCCGTTTGTCATTGGTATGCTGCTTCTGCATCTATTGCTATGGCTGATTTATGGTTATCTTGCACGCCCGACCAAAGAGCAAATCAACGCCATCAGCCGTGATATTTCAGAGCTACACCGCGAGCAGTTTAGGCAGCTCGATCAGCGAGGCTCTGAGCGCGATTATGATCGTAGCAGCTATGAGGACGACCGCCGCGCCGCAGACGTTGAGGCGACACAGAGCACAGTTGACAATACAACCACCGCCGATGCCAGCGCTGCGGTACGTACGCTAAACATTCATGGCGCAGTCAATAGCTATATCAGAGGGCAGCAAGGCGCAACGTCTGCAGATGCTGATACTCGGACTAATAGCGAGCATGACTTGGATATAAGTGCGGATATAAATGCAGATATCAGTGCTGGTATGAAGGACGATGTTGATGCGACGTCCAAAGCAGACTCAGCCCATCATACAGAGGATAGGCCATCAGAAACAAGCCATGACCAAAGCATAGGCAAAGCGGCTCGTGGCAGCGCACGCCTATCAGCCACGCGTACGTTTGATAGTGTCAGGGTACAAATCGTCTTTCATGATGAGTTTAATATGCTTGAGCGTCTAGCGCCCGCCCAGCGCCTACCATATCTGGCGCTATGTACACAGCTGCTCAACCAAGCGACGACCGAGCTACTAAAACAGCCGCTACTGCTCGGTGTCAGCATGATAAATGAGCCAAGTTTTGATGATAAAGGGGCTAGCGTGCTTCTAAAAGCTGACAACAGCCATGCCAAAGTGGCGCTGGCAGGCGTGATGCTGGGCAAGCTGTATTTGATGCTCAACAAAATCATCCATGATAAGCATATCGAGCTGTCGCGTTTTGCGTTACCTGCCAAAGCAGGTGTCAGTGATGATGCGCAAAGTGAAGCCATGACGCATCTGCTGCACGGTATCGGCAAAAAAGAGCAAATGCTGATCTTATTGCCCAATGCGGGCCTCAAACAAATCAGCCACCATGTACAGGTACAGAGCGTCATGCGCCCAACGACCGTCTATGAGCGTGAGTGTGCGATATTTGATGGGGGCAATGATGCGATGATTCAGCGGTTGGCGGATGTGCGTAATGCGGTATTGATGGTCGACAATCAAGAGGCTTCTTAAGCATAGGTGTTCATCAAGAGCGCTGTCTTGTACCGATGTAGTCTGTACAATTGCCTATAGTACTGCTTGGCAAAGAGGTTTGGCCGCGATTGGGAAATATGCCATATTGACAAAAAGGATTGACAACTCTCAACAGAGACTTTATAAGGCATATATATATTGATGTATTTTTTATACCTTTGCTAAAACTGATAGGAGTTTGTCATGAGTGACGCTGATATTGACGACGATTTTGATGATGACTTTGTCGATGATGATGACGCAAAGATGGTAGAAGAGGCTGAGACAAGTGTGCGCACACGCTTAAGTAGCCTCGAAAAGCGTCGATTGATCGATAACTTGCTCGAAGAAAAGCGTTTGGCAAGAGAACTAAAAGACGATCTCGATGATCTCGACGATTTCGATGAAGATGACGATGATTGGGACGACGACGATATCTGAGCGGCTACGTCATAGTGCCGGTATTTTTTTCTGTCAGCAGCATTCGTTTGTCGCTCTAGCGCCGTATGTTTGTCAACTAAAGCCTTTTAATGACCGCTCTACAGCAGCGCTTTATCTTTCTATCGAGATTTAGCGTTGCCTGCTTTTATTTTTTATCATGACGGTTTGGGTTCGTAACTTTTAACAGTCACCTTCTTGTCCCCTCCATCATGCCTATCTTCGATCGTTTTGCGATTGACACCCTTCATTTAAGGATTTTAACTCATGAGTGATCCATTAAGCTTTGACGAATTACTAGACTACTTAGACACCCAAGAAAACCCCTACGTCCTCGATAGTGTCGCCGCCCATGGTTTTTTGACCGCTACCGTCATCGGTCGCCCGCTGCCTAATTGGTTGGATGCATTTTTTGAAGGTCATGTGAGCGAGATTCCAGAAAACGTCGTCGATGGTATCAAGCGCTGGCGTGCCGCTATCATGGCTGAGCTAAAAAACGAGACACCCATCGAGTTGCCTTTCAACGAAGACGCTGGTGATGAGGAAGTGGCGGTAGATTTCTCCGATGAGTCAGACATCGTCGCTTGGTCGATTGGTTTTGTCGATGCGATGTATGGCGAGGAAGCCAGTGATTGGTTTGAAGATGAAGAAACCAGCGAGGATGTGGCGGTATTGACGCTACCGATGATTGTGCTCAGTGGTATCGATGATGAAGATCCTGAGCTGGCCGCCATGCGCCGTGATGAAGACAAGCTGGCACAGATGGCCAATAGTATCGAAGGCAATCTGACCGAGCTGTTTTTGTTGTTTCATACCAACGACTGATACCGTACCTAGATCGTCCCGCGCGTCGGTTTTTTAAGTAGCAACTGTTTTAACAGACAGTCGCCGCTGTTATTTTGTATGCATAAGGTAATATCATGGCTTTGCAACTCTCCAATCTTGAGCATCTACCAGGGTATCAGATCACTGAGCGTTTGGATGTGGTCTATGGCAGTACGGTACGCTCAAAACACGTCGGCAAAGACTTGTTTGCTGGGCTAAAAAACATCGTCGGCGGCGAGCTGACCGCCTATACCGAGCTGTTAGAAGAATCGCGCCAAGAGGCAATCGATCGTATGGTGGTCAAGGCCGAAGCACTGGGCGCAGATGCGGTGGTGGGCTTGCGCTTTTCGACCTCTAGTATCGCTCAAGGGGCCTCCGAGCTGTTTGTCTATGGTACGGCGGTCAAGGCCGTACCGATGCCGGATCCAGCGTCTCAGCCTTCCCATCGTCACGATGATTCATCACGCCCGCCGCAAGCCGCGCCCACCCAGCCAAGCGCAGTGCCAGCTGATGACTTACCACGTTTCAACCCTTTTGGTTAACCACCTAAAAAGCCTATCCGCTTTTTTATAAGAAGAGACGTGTCATGAACCAGTCATTCACCCAAATGCTTATCAACTATGCGCCGCTCCTTATATTGTTTGTGGTGGGGTGGTTTTTTGGCACCCGTCATGAGCGTCAGCATCTAGCGCAGCTACGCCAAGCTGAGCAAACGCTGGGTCATATCGTGGTCTCAAGCGAGCGGTTTTATCGTCCCAAACTGGCGGCGGACACGCAAGGTGAGCTGGTGCTCGGTAGCGTCGTGATCGCGCAAGATTATTTTAAAATGATCGTCGCGCGGGTGCTGAGCATCTTTGGCAAAAACCTAACCACTTATGAGACACTGCTGGATCGCGCGCGCCGCGAGGCCATCGTACGTATGCGCACTCAGGCACATGCCAAAGGCTACAATCACATCTATGGTTTGCGCCTTGAGGTGACCAATGTCAACCAGCTCGGTAGCATGGTGGAGGCCATTGCTTATGGCACAGCGGTGCATAGTATCGATGACACGCTCTAATTGTCTTGCTGTTGCGCTTTATTTGCCTTCCTGATTTTCCTTCTTAGTTTGCTCTCCTTTCTTAGACCGTTACATCTGACTGATGAGTCGTTGAATAAAACAGATAAAGCTGCTTTTACAACGATATACTTTGTTATACCGCTCCATGAGGGGGCGTATAGACACGATGGCATGGAATGCTGTCATACACCGGCCCACGCAGGGTCTTATATCCGGTCAAAAAACAATACACAGGTGCTGACGCTTTGCGGGCGACTGCTGTTTCGGGTTTTTGGGCGGGTAGTATCTACAAGGATGTGGTTATGGAAGGTCTGGAAATTGTCACCTTAGTCAACTCAGTTATCATCCCCATTTGTTTGTTTTTGATTATGATGGGTATGGGTCTCACTCTCGTCGCCAATGATTTTAAACGCGTTTTAACATATCCCAAGGCAGTTGGTATCGGCTTGACCAATCAGCTGTTGTTATTACCGCTCATCGGCTTTGCATTGGCCAATATCATGCCTCTAGAGCCTGAATACGCCGTCGGTGTCATGCTGCTGGTGCTGTGCCCAGGAGGCACCACCTCCAATTTATTTACCTATCTGGCCAAAGGCGATGTGGCGTTGTCAGTGACGATGACGGCGATTGCCAGTGTCATCACAGTCTTTAGCATTCCTGTGGTGCTGAGCTTTTCGCTGGTTTATTTTATGGGTGCTGGTAGTGCGTTTGAGTTACCTGTCCTAAAAACCGTGCTGACTTTGGTGGTGTTGACCATCGTGCCTATCAGCCTCGGTATGCTGATCAAACGCTATGCGCCGCGTATCGCTGATAACTCTCAGGTCTATGTGTCGAGATTTGGGGTGATATTTTTGACGTTTTTGGTGGTGTTTTTAAGCTATGTCCAGCGTGATATCCTCGTCGAGGCGCTACTCGCGACAGGCCCGGTATCGTTGCTCCTTAACCTCTCGACCATGGCGCTTGGCTACTATAGCAGTAAATGGTTTGGCCTAAACTTGGCGCAAAGAACGTCGGTAACCTTAGAAATCGGCCTGCAAAACAGCACGTTATCTATCTTTATGGCATTGACCCTATTGGCCAATTATAAAATGTCGATGACGCCTGCGATTTATACCCTCATCATGTTTTTGACTGCTGGTATCTTGGTCAGAGTGTTTGGTGCTAAATATCGTCAGGTAAAGCGCTCAGAGGTGGAGATGAGTGTCTTAGCTGCGCGCCGCTTATAACTGGCTATAAAAGCGATCCGAGTCGCCCTGTGTCGCCTTGTATTGGTTTTATAGGGTGTCGACCAGCGCTAAGGCCACGCGCATCGATACTTATAGGTTATCTATTTTAAAATAGGTACAGCGCTACGGATATTTATTTTCCTTACGTGCTGTGCCGACGCTGCTCGATGCTGCGCAAAATACATACCAGTGGCATATGATATAAAGTGTGCCAATGTTATATCGGACTGACTATATTTTGTCGTCGGTCTGCTCTTTAACACGCTCCACCTCAAATAAAAAAGCGCGGTTTTTTAGTATCGCGACAAAGACCACGCCGCCCACCGTATTGCCAGCCAGTACCACTAGCAAAAACAGCAAATAGCGCCACAGGCTGACGGTATTGCCATATAGCAGGGCGGAGAAAATCTCGATGTTGCCGACGATGCTATGATGCAGTCCCAAAAAACCAATACTACCGGTGATTAGCGTTACCAAGACGATACGGCTAATGGTATCGCGCGCTGAGGTCACAAGCCATGCCGCGATGCCCATCATCCAGCCTGCCAGTACGGCACTGCCAAAGATGACCCACCATCTAAACCCCAAAATATGCTCAGCATAAGCATCGATATCACTGGCGCCAAACAGCTGCATATTCAGGCCAAGGCCAATCATCAAGGCGGCAAACAGGCAGCCGCCGACGATATTGCCTGCGATAACGATGCCCCATAGCCTTAGCAACTTGTGCAAGGGTTCGATTTTGTTTAAGACAGGCAGGCTTAAGAGGGAGGTCTGCTCGGTAAATAATAGCGACTGGCCGATGACAACGATGATAAAGCCCACCGGATACAGCAAGGAGGCGAGGACGATGGCATACTCGCTAGGTATGACGGCGCTCAGTAGCGCAAAGGCTGATAAAATCATAAAAAAGCTGATGCCAATCTCAAACCCTGCGGTAAAGGCGCTGGTAAATAATGAGCCCAAAGAGCGCTCAAAGGTTTCTTTGGCATGTATTACTTGCTCCACCAAGATACTGGCATAGCTTTTTGCTTGGCTTAGATTGTCATCGCCTGCGACTTTTTTGATGGTTTCTTTGTCTTCATCGCTGATTTCTTTGGGTAGGTCTTCATCCTTTAAGGTCTTAGTCGCTTGTACCTCGCTGTCGTCTGGCGGGTAGTGGTCTGCGGCGGCGTCATTGTCTGACGTATTGTCAGGGCGCGCGATATCCTTTGCGGTAGGCTTATTGCGTGATGGGTCGGCTTGGTAGGCGTTGTTATTTTCGGTATCTTTGGGCACAGTAAACTCGCTGGTTATGGGACAATGATGGGGCGCTACCGACTGGCAGAAGGTCACGGCCAATATATAGACAGACGTTATATGCTATAGCATGACTATAACGTATTATATTTGCCAGAGGGGGGATTGCTGTTCGTTAATTGTTTAATGAATGCGCCCCAAAGCCGATAAATTGCCTTAGCATCTAACAAAATCTGGCCATCTGCGTTAAAATCACTCTATCAATCCCATCGCTTACGTTTCATGTTATTTGTTTGACCGAATTCATTCATTATTAATAAAAGATTATTCTATTATGAGCAATCCTGAGAATCATACCAACAGCACGACCAACTTGACCGAGTCTATTCAAGCCGCTTTGAGCCAATTAGAAAACGCTTACAACCCAAAGGATGTCGAAGCGGGCATGTATCAAGGCTGGGAGGAGAGCGGTTATTTTGCCCCGACTTTTGATAAGGACGAGTCGTTTTCTATCGCCTTGCCGCCGCCGAACGTCACAGGCTCGCTGCACATGGGGCACGGCTTTAATAATGCCATCATGGATGCGCTGACCCGTTATCACCGTATGGACGGCGATAATACGCTTTGGCAACCGGGTACCGATCACGCTGGTATCGCAACCCAAATGGTCGTTGAGCGCCGCCTAGAGGCGCAAGGCATCCGCCGCCGTGATATGACGCGTGAAGACTTTATCGATAAAGTCTGGGAGTGGAAAGAAGAGTCGGGCGGCAACATCACCCGTCAGATTCGCCGCCTTGGTAGCTCGGTGGATTGGTCGCGTGAGCGCTTTACCATGGATGATGGCTTATCAAATGCGGTCAAAGAAGTGTTTGTACGCCTATTCGATGATGGCTTGATTTATCGTGGTAAGCGCTTGGTCAACTGGGACCCTAAATTTCAAACCGCGCTGTCTGATTTAGAAGTAGAAAACGTCGATGAAAAAGGCAGCTTGTGGCATTTCCGCTACTATTTTACCGATACAGACATCACCACCCAAGACGGCAAAAACTATCTGGTGGTCGCCACCACCCGTCCTGAGACATTATTGGGTGATACCGCCGTTGCGGTCAACCCAAGCGATGAGCGCTATGCGCATTTGATCGGCAAGACCATTACTTTGCCAATCACAGGCCGCGTGGTGCCGATCGTGGCCGATGATTATGTCGAAAGCGACTTTGGTACAGGCTGTGTCAAGATTACCCCTGCCCATGACTTTAATGACTATGAGCTGGGTCGTCGTCACAGCTTGCCACTGATTAACATCTTAGATGAGCGTGCCAACATTTTGCCTGAGATGGAGGTCTATGCTGATCTGCAAACGCGCGAGCCATCGCTTGAGACCACGCCGAGCGAATACGCTGGGCTTGAGCGTTTTGCGGCGCGCAAACAGCTGGTCGAGCAAGCAAGTAGCGAAGGCTGGCTAGAAGACATCGAAGACTACGCGCTAAAAGCGCCGCGTGCCGAGCGCGGTGGTACCATCGTCGAGCCGTGGCTGACTGATCAGTGGTATGTCGCCGTCAATAAGCTGGCGGGACCAGCGATTGATGCGGTCGAAGATGGTCGTATTGAATTTGTCCCTGCACAGTACAAAAACATGTATATGGCATGGATGACAGACCTGCAGGACTGGTGTATCAGCCGTCAGCTGTGGTGGGGTCACCGTATCCCAGCGTGGTACGACGACGCGGCAGGTGAGGTGTATGTCGCACGTAGCGAGGCGGAGGTTCGCACTAAATACAATCTAAGCGACGATGTTAAATTGCGCCAAGATGATGATGTACTTGATACGTGGTTTAGCTCAGGGTTATGGACCTTTAGTACGTTAGATTGGGCAGACCCTAAGGCCGATCCGCGTGTGATGCAGACTTTTCACCCGACCAGTGTGCTGGTGACCGGTTTTGATATTATCTTCTTTTGGGTGGCGCGCATGATCATGATGACCATGCATTTTGTCAAAAACGAAGATGGTACGCCGCAAGTACCGTTTAAGACCGTCTATGTCCATGGCCTAGTACGCGATGGCAATGGTCAAAAAATGTCTAAGTCGAAAGGTAATGTCTTAGATCCGATTGATTTGATTGACGGTATCGATCTAGAAGCGCTGGTCGAAAAACGCACCAGCAATATGATGAACCCCAAAGACGCGGCGAAGATTGAGAAGCAAACGCGTAAAGAGTTCCCAGAGGGTATCCCAGCCTACGGTACCGATGCGCTGCGCTTTACCTTCACCTCTCTTGCCAGTACTGGCCGCGACATCAACTTTGATCTCAAGCGCGTTGAGGGCTATCGTAACTTCTGTAATAAAATCTGGAACGCCAGCCGCTTTGTACTGATGAACTGTATCGATAATGACGGTAACGCCAAACCTATCGACCAAGCGGCCAACGTAGATGTTTGGGAATTACCAGAAAAATGGATCATGAGCCGTCTCAACTCGACGATTAGCAATATCCATCAGCACTTTGCCCAGTATCGCCTCGATATGGTCAGCCATGATATTTATGAGTTTATCTGGAACGAATACTGCGACTGGTATGTCGAGCTTGCCAAAGCCAGCCTCAATGACGACTCGGTGACAGACGAGCGTAAAGCGCAAATCCGCTACGTGCTGCTGCATGTGCTCGAGACGGCGCTGCGCTTTAGCCATCCGATCATGCCGTATCTGACCGAAGAGATTTGGCAGACTGTCGCGCCGCTGCTGAACCGTAAAGATACCGACAGCATCGTCATCGCAGCCTATCCTCAAGCTGATAATGCGCAGATCAGTGAGCAGGTGGAGGCGGACATGGCATGGCTACAAGAGCTGATTGCCAGCATCCGTAATATCCGCGGTGAGATGAAGCTGGGTAACGCCGTACGCCTGCCAGTATTGCTACAAAATATCTCAGATGAGGAAGAAGCGCGGCTATCACGTATCAAAAACCAGTTTAAAGCACTAGCCAAAGTCGAGAGCTTAGAGATCGTCAAAGAAGGTGATGAGGTGCCATTGTCATCATCAAGTATGGTCGGTCAGCTACGCGTGCTGGTACCGATGAAAGGTCTAATTGATCCAACGGCTGAGCTGGCACGTCTGGACAAAGCGCATGAAAAGCTACAAAAGCAGGCCGACGGCATCGCGCGTAAGCTGAGTAATGAAGGCTTTGTGAGTAAAGCGCCGGCGCAAGTGGTTGAAAACGAGAAAGCGAAACTGGCTGAGCTAGAAGGGCAGCTTAAAACGATGACAGCGCAGATGGCACAGTTAAAAGCGTTGTAAATAAAGCGTAAATATCTATAGTAATAAAGAACGCTGTCACAATTGTGATGGCGTTTTTTTTGTGAATATTGTTAACGCTCATTCTCATGTTTCGACCAATGTGCCATGATTAAAGAGTGATATGCTATCCCTCTTAAAGTGCTAAGGTAAACCATTTATATAACTTTTATAACCCCTCAACTCACTCATAACTAAAGGACGAGCCATGAGCCATTATCTTAAGATTACCGTTGCCATGCTAGGCGGCGCGTTGTTTTTATCCGGCTGTGCCAGTACTGGCATGTCGCCATCACACCCAAACGATCAGGTCAATAATACCTACCAGTTGCCACAACAGATCTACGACGGCTATTGGGCGATGACAGCAGGGATGGGCGGTCAAGCTGCTGTAGTCAACTTTCGCCGAGATGGCACAAGTTACAACTATCGCTTTAAATGCTATACCGATGGTAGCTATCAGCAAGCGGCCGTAGAAAAATATAACCTAAAGCCCAACCGTACCGCAGTAGGGCTTCAATACGAAAACGAGCCAGTTTTCTCCCAAGTTAAGGTCATAAAGCTGACACCCAAACAAACGCTGGTACTCAACCAAAGCTTTAGCGACTCCGAGTTGCAGCAAGCCTATCCAAATGGTCAAGAGTTCACTTACACCTACAAGCCAACCTTAGAGCCAGTGTGCTTATTGTAATGACGCTATAGATATCGCTGAGTAGAGAGATGGTTAATTCATTTATATGACACATGTGTTAAAGACCGCTATCATCATAAAGCAGCGGTCTTTTTGATTTATTTGCGACAGGGAGATAGACTCAATTTACCCAATCACTAACCAAACATACCGATTGATAGCAAAACCCTCATAAAAATAGTCTTGTAGCATATCTCCTGATACGGCATCCTTAGTGAGTTCTATAAGCCGCCGTCCTTGTCATAAATTTGCCGGCCAAAACCTGACTATCTGACACTATCCAACGATATCCATTATCCAACGACACCCTTTATGAGCCAAAAAAAGCACTTCTACTACCGCCCAAAGACCAATCAGCACCACAGCCCGACAGTGCGTTGGACATTTGTCATATTAGGCTGGTTGTTTTTTGTGCTGGGTATCATCGGCATCTTGCTACCCGTGATGCCGACTGCGCCTTTTATATTACTGGCGGCAGGGTGCTGGGCACGTAGCTCGCGGCGCTTTCATTTTTGGCTAATCAATCACAAATACTTTGGCAAGTACGTCCGTGATTGGGAAGAAAATCATGCGGTACCGCTTTATGCTAAGTGGCTTGCGACCATCATGATGGCGATATCGACTGTCATGTTGTTTTATCGTCTGCCCGCTGATATGACATGGGCGGCATGGCTAGTAGCACTGGTCTGTAGCGGGGTTATCGTCTATTTGTTTCGTCTGCCAAATGCCAAATAAAGTCGCCAATATAGGGCAATAGTTAAGTCCAGTTACATAAAACCTGAGATAAGGCTTGCGATACTAGGATGTTCCCCTTATAATACGTCCAAGCTTAAGAGCAGTTCTGCACCAAATCATTACCTCGTAGTATTAGTTATAATCCTTCGTTTTAATATTTATCGTTCAGTAGCTATTTGCAAGCGTTATCGGTCTATTAGACCACAAATAAATTAAATATCAGGGTTATGACTATGTCAGACGTTCAAAAAGGTACAGTTAAGTGGTTCAACGAAGCTAAAGGTTTTGGTTTCATCGCTCCAGAAAACGGCGCAGACGTTTTCGCTCATTACAGCGAAATCTCAGGCTCAGGCTTCAAAACTTTGGCTGAAGGCCAAGAAGTTGAGTTCACTGTAACTCAAGGCCAAAAAGGCCCACAAGCACACAACATCGTTGCTATCTAATTTGTCTTTTATAGATAAATAAAGCAAGATAAAAAAACGAGCCTTTGGGTTCGTTTTTTTCGTTTGTAGTTAAGGATCGTAAGTTATGGGGTCATAGATAGTTGTCGTCTATGATGGCTATCATCGCTTATGCAGACGAGCAATAAAAAAGACCAACGACTTCACTATCGTTGGTCTTTCTAGTTTTAGGTAAATGAGCTGCAGGTTAACCGAATGAGCTGATAGCGATATTGATCACTCCGCCGCCGAGCAGCAACCAAGCAAACATCACTGCTCCTAAAATCAGCGGCTTGACGCCAGCTTGTTTGATAGCGCTCATATGTGTGGTTAAGCCTAACGCAAACATCGCCATCGTCAGCATCACATCATCAAGCATCACCATACTTTGCGCAAAGCCATCGGACATCGGTATCCAAGTGTGCAACAGCACCACCAAGATAAAGATAAAAGCAAACCAAGGGATATTCACTTGTCGCACACGGCTCATTAGGGAAGGTTTTTCAGCTTGGCCGCTACCAGATGAGGTCAAGGCAAAGGATAAAATAAGCAAAAATGGCGCGAGCATCATGACCCGTATCATTTTGGTGACGACAGCGGTATTGCCGACCTCGGTGCTCACCGCGTTACCCGCGACCACCACTTGCGCCACTTCATGAATGGTGGAGCCGGTATAAATACCGTATTGCTGAGCGTCGAGCCACGGCTGCAGCCAGCCAAGATGGTATAAAAATGGATAAAGCAGCATGGCAATGGTGCCAAATACTACTACCGTCGCCACAGCGATCGTTACCTTGTGCGCTTCGGCCTTGACCACAGGCTCTGCGGCGATGACTGCCGCCGCCCCGCAAATACTAGCCCCTGAGCCAATCAGTAGTGTCGTTTGCTTATCAACCTTTAGCCATCTGGTACCGAGCCAGTAAGTCAATAAAAACGTCGAGGTCAAGACCAGAGCATCGGTCATGATTGCTGGCATTCCGACACTGGAGACTTGTGTCAAGGTCAGCTTAAAGCCATAAAAAATAATGGCCAGACGCAATATTTGCCCCTTAGCAAAGGCCACGCCCACCTGTAAGCGCTCCGCGAACTGTGGGTAGACGGTATTGCCCAGTACCATGCCAAGCAATATCGCCAGCGTCAACGAAGAGAGGCCAACGATACGGCCATTTGACCAACTATCGATGCTGGCATCCAACCACAAGCACAGCAAACTACCAAAGAACACCACCAGCAGCCCTGCTAAGTGGCGGTTGCGCGGGCAATAGTGATTCATTGACTGTGTAAAAGCATACATGGCTCGTCGTCCTCATGGCTATAATCAAAATAAGCATAAGCTTATGAGTAGACAGTATAAGACAAGCCAACTTATAATAAAAACAGATTAATAAGATAGAAACTATCGAAAATATAGGTAAGAGTGGCGTGAAAAACACCTTTATTAAAAGCAGAGGTGTCAGCTGTGACGAAGGCGTTGTTAAAACAAGCTTAGTAAAAGACAGATTGTTAAATCTGCTGTTTATTAAACAATGTCGGTTGTGTGCACACCTCCAAAGACGGATATAAGGCAAGCAAGACAATGAAAAAAGCCATGCAAACGCTACCGAAGATTACCCTAAAGCAACTGGCGGTGTTTGTGAGTATTTATCAAACTGGTAGCACCAGCCGCGCCAGTGAAGCGCTACATCTCTCGCAGTCGGCCGTCAGTAGTGCGCTGAGTGAGCTGGAGGCGCGTCTGCAGATGCCATTATTTGAGCGGGTCGGACGCAGGCTCAACCAGCACCCCAATGCCCATCCTATTTATATACAAGCGCAAGCGATCTTAGAGCAGTCGTTGACGCTGGAGCATTATCATAAGTATCAAGCCGGTCAGATTCATATTGGCGCCAGCACCACCATCGGTAATTATGCCTTGCCGCCGCTGCTGGCCAAGCTGTATCAGGTGCTACCAGACGCTCGTGTCGATATGTATATCGCCAATACGCAAGAGGTGGTGGCGGAGGTTGAGCAGTTAAATATCGATATCGCGTTGGTAGAGGGCATGCCGCGCCCCACAGATATTAAGGCCATCGAGCAGCGCGCATGGCGGACAGATACTTTGATGGTATTTGCCAAACGCGATAGCAGATGGCTGGCAGGTCTTGCAGATTATCAAGAGACTGAACGTCTGTATCATATGACTCTTACGCAGTTGGCCAAACTGCCGCTACTGGTGCGAGAGGCGGGGTCGGGCACGCGGCAGATCATCGATGAGCAGCTACTCAAACATCTGCCAGAGGCCGAGGTGATCATGGCGATTCAGCAGTCAGAGGCCATCAAGCATATGGTCAGTGCCGATATCGGTCTTGGCTGCCTATCTCAGCATGTCATCGAGGCGGAGCTGGCAGCAGGAAAGCTGGTACAAGTAAAAGTCGCAGGTATCGATCTGTCACGGACGTGGTGGTTGGTCTGGCACAAAGCCCGCCATCAAAACCCGATTTGGCAGACTTTTATAGATATGATACAAGACGATTGAGCAAACGCTAAAAAAGCGCGGCGTCCTAGATACACCGCGCTTTTTTAGCGTTTGAGGTTTTGAGCGTGACTATTTGCGCGTTACGGTTTGAGCGCTATTGTTTGAGCACCATTAAGTAACGTGTTATTGGCGCTACTTGGATACGGGTTTGTCGAGTCTTACGACCAAACTGTCGCATGGGACGTTGGGCAGGATATTGTCCGCCGTAGCACCGCTGATCCACGCGGCGATGCCTGTGCGTTTGTGTCGACCGATGACCAAAAGATCGACGTCGTGTTTGTGGCAATAATTGACGATGCCTTCGCTGCTAGAGATGGCGGTGGTCACTTGCGAGTTGACGGCGTCTAGCTCATTACGCGCCAAAAACTGCGCCAGCTTTGCCCGTGCTTCTTGGCAGCGCTCATCATCGATCTCATCGTATAAGCTCGAGGCGGGGACCAACTCATAACCAAAACCGACCATGGTGTCTTTGACGATATGCAGTACGGATAGCTTAGCGCCCGGGCGGTTATCGACGATACGTTTGGCCTTTTGTGCGACGATATCGGCATCAGAGAGTAAGTCGGTGACCAGTAGTATGTGTTCGTAACTCATAGCGTCTTCCTCATGTCAGATAGTATTTACTATAGCACTACTACAGAGCGCTGTTAAGTCGTCATCAGGTGTCATCACACAGATGACGCAGGCGGCGTATTACTCTGCAAAGGGCTGGTCGAGCTTGACCACCAAGCTGTCGCAAGGAATGTTTGGCAAGATACTGTCGGCTGTCGCTTTGGCCAACCATGCGGCGATACCGTGACGCTCATGGCGGCCGATGATGAGTAAGTCGACTTGATGGTCGCGGCAATAATTGACGATACCCTTACTGTTCGAGATAGCAGATGTCACCTCAGAGTTGACCGCATGCAGCTCATTACGCGCCAAAAACTGCGCCAGTTTTTCTCGTGCTTCTTGCCAGTGCTCGCCATCGACGTCGCCTGATAGGCTGGAGGCTGGCACCAGCTCAAAGCCAAAGCGCACCATGTCGTCCTCGACGATATGCAATACAGACAGCCTCGCTTCAGGAGAGCCTGCAAGGATACGTTTGGCCTTGAGTGCGACGGCATCTGCATCAGACAACAAGTCGGTGACCAGTAAAATATGTTGATAGCCCATCATCAGCTCCTATTAAGACGTTTATTTTATAGTAGCAGTGGTGGCGGTGTTTGTTAAGGGTTAAATCCATTATTTTATTATGGATATTCCCAGATAGACAATCTTTATAATCTCCTAAGTCATTTAGCATTTAACAGACAGCCCATAAGACTCTGTTGATCAGGCGACTGACAAAACGACCGGTCAATCGACTCATAAAGAGAAGGGGCGACGTAGAATATTAACGCTCAGATCGCTTGACTTATCAAAACAGCAGCCCCATCTACTACGGCACCCTATGTATTATAATTTGATAAGGATCACTATGACTGACACGCCATTTATCGCCGATCTAACGCTCCATCCAGCGTTTGAGTTGATTGAGCATCGCCATATCGAGGCGTTGTCAATGGACGTGCTGATCAGTCAGCATGTCAAAACCGGCGCGATGCATTATCATTTGGCGCACCCAAGTGATGAAAACGCCTTTTTGGTGGGCTTTCGCACTCAGCCGATGGACTCAAAGGGTGAGGCACATATCTTGGAGCATGTGGCACTGTGCGGCTCGGCAAGGTTTCCGGTTCGTGATCCGTTTTTTTCGATGATTAAGCGCTCATTAAATACCTTTATGAACGCCATGACCGCGGCCGACTGGACAGCGTATCCGTATGCCACACAAAATAAAAATGATTACTTCAATTTGCTGGCGGTGTATCTTGATGCATCGTTTTTCCCCAATATTCATCCGCTTGATTTTGCTCAAGAAGGTATCCGCGTAGAATTGGACGAAAATGACAAACCGCAGTTTAAAGGTATTGTCTTTAATGAGATGAAAGGCGCGATGAGCGGCGAGATCGACCAGCTCTATCATACGGTCGCTCATCATTTATTCCCAACGACCACTTATCATTATAACTCGGGCGGTGATCCTGCGGACATTCCTGATTTGACCCACGCCGAGCTCGTTGAGTTCCATCAAAGCCATTATCATCCGTCAAACAGCGTGATTATGAGCTTTGGTAATATTCCGGTCGCCGAGACCCAAGCGAAAATCCATAACGATGCTTTGAGCCAGTTTGAAGCGGGTAAAAAACATGTCTCACGTCCAGAGCAGCGCCTGCCTGCGCCGATCAGCGCGGTCGACACTTATACGGCTGACGAAGCGGGCCCTGACCAAACCCATCATGTGGTGGCGTGGCTGCTGCCATCGATCACCGATCCCAAGCAGCGTCTGGCTTTGCGTCTGCTAGAAGGCGTGTTGGTCGAGCATGCTGGCTCGCCATTACGTGCGTATCTCGACAGTCATCCGCTTGGCAAAGCGCCAAGTCCGCTATTGGGACTCGATGACAGCCATTATGAGATGGTATTTTATACCGGTCTACGTGGCTCCAACCCTGAGCATGCCGAGGCAGTAGAGCAGGGTATTATGGATTTACTG
Organism: Psychrobacter sp. Rd 27.2; assembly: GCF_001921755.1. Lineage (NCBI taxonomy): Bacteria > Pseudomonadati > Pseudomonadota > Gammaproteobacteria > Moraxellales > Moraxellaceae > Psychrobacter > Psychrobacter sp. Rd 27.2. Next base: position 73,057 of record NZ_MRYB01000001.1, read on the forward strand.
ACTAAAGTGGCCAGTAAACCGATCGATGATGATACGATTGAGACCATTTTGCACCAAATTGAGATCGATCAGCGCCATATCGGCGGTGATAGTATTCCTTATGGTTTAAATTTGATGCTCGAAGGCTTTAGCACGGCCATTCATGATGGCAACCCGATCGACGTCTGGGAAGTGGATGAGCATTTGCAGTGGCTGCGTGAGCAAGTAAAAGACGCACAGTGGCTACCAAATCTTATCAAAACCCATCTGCTCGACAATCAGCACCGTGTGCGCGTGACGCTAACGCCAGATAGTGAAAAATCAGCACGCCTTGCTGCAGCAGAGCAGACCCGTCTCGATACCATCGCGATGGACTTGAGCGCTGATGATAAAGCTATCTTAAAACAGCAAGCCCTTGATTTGGCAGCGCGGCAAGCAGCGCCTGATGATTTAAGCCTATTGCCAAAAGTCGGACTGGAGGATGTCCCGACCGATATCAGCTTTAAGCAAGGCACACAAAAACAAGTGCGCTTAAGCGGGCAAGACAGTACGTTGTTTGAATATGAAGCGGGCACCAACGGCTTGTATTATTATCAAGTGATTGTGCCGTTGACCGATGCCATTGGCAATCAGGACACCAGTAGTCTGCCTGTGAACGAGGTGATCAATCATCCACTGCTACCGATTTATTTAAGCCTACTATCAGAGCTGGGTACTGACTCGATGAGTGCTCATGAGATGCAGGCCAAGCAAGCGGCGCATTCTTCTGGCGTGACGGCGCGTATCAGCCAGCGCACCAGTATCGATGATAGCCAAACGATCAGCAGTTATTTTGTGGTGGCGACCCGTGCCCTCAACCGCAAGCCTGAAGCGATTGATTTGCTCAAAGAGGTCATGGAGCATAGCGTCTTTAGCGAGCATGACCGTATCAAAGAGATTTTGCAGCAGCGTCAAGCGGGCTGGCAGTCGAATTTGGCTGGCTCTGGGCATTCTTATGCCATGCAAACCGCCAGCCGCGGTATGAGCCGTCAAGCGCAGCTTGAGTATGTGCGTAGTGGCTTGCCTGCACTAAACGCGCTAAAAGACTTTTTGGCGCATGCCAGTGATGATGACACGCAGTGGGATAAATTGGCAACCAGCCTGATGGACTTGCACCAGCGTGTGATCAGCTTGGCCAAGCATGCCGTGATCATTTGTGAAGCTGAGCAAACCGAGCGCTTAAGTAACTTAATCGTTGAGAGCTGGAAAAACAGCCAAGCACCAAAGATTGCCGCACAATTAAATGACTCTGATGCGACTATCGAAGACACTATACCAAGTGAGTTTGCCGAGCTGCACCTTGTGGCAGCGTTAAATGGCGAGACAGACGCCATTAAGACACGAGAGAGCAGCGATGCGCTCGATATTGAGGACTTGGCATGGCTAGTACCGACCAACGTCTATCATAATGCCAGCGCTTATCGTGTGCCAGCGGCCGATCATCCTGATACCGCCGCTTTGATGGTATTAGCGCCGTATCTGCGCAATGGCTACTTGCACAGCGCCATCCGTGAGCGCGGCGGTGCTTACGGCGGCGGCGCAGGCTATGACGCCAATGCCTGTTCCTTTAAGTTCTTTAGCTACCGCGACCCGCAGTGTGCTGAGACTTTTGCGCATTTTGAGGCCAGTATTGAGTGGCTACTAAATGAACCGCAGACCGATGAGCAGCTAGAAGAAGCCATCTTAGGTATCATCTCGGGTATGGATAAGCCAGGCTCTCCAGCTGGCGAGGCGGTCAAAGCCTGCTTTGCTGATCTGCACCATCGCGGTGCTGACTGGCAACGTAAGATGCGCGCCGCCATATTGGATGTGACGGTGGCGGACCTACAGCGTGTGGCCAAGCAATACCTGCAAGGGCAACAGCATGTACGTGCAGTACTAGCGCCTTATGATAAAGAAGAAGCCGTGAAAAACCTCGGCTTTAACGTTTGCAAAATAAAGAGCTAATGGTATTTTTTGAATAAAAACCAATCTGTCACTGTAAGCATTTATGAAGCAGACAATACTAGGTTATTGTCTGCTTTTATAGTTTGTGGTAAAAAGACTGATGGTTGAGCCAACGTTTAAAGGCGTTTAAAAACGTTTGATACTCAAGTCTTTGCCAATCATATCCTGATGAATAGGAAACTCAGACAATTGACTGAACTGCTGGCGATCGGCAAAGTAGCTTCGTAAAGTGCGACGCACCGCTTCAAAGGCGAGACTATCCCACGGGATGTCTTCTTCGCTAAACAGTGCACAGTCAAGGCTTTCAGAGCCGACACCATACGCACCGTCTTTGAGATCGGCCAAATAAATCGAGTATATCTGTCCGATGTCTGGCAGGTCATAGATACAGTACAGGTGAGGGTTTAGCACCACCGCATCCGCTTCTTCGTAGCTCTCACGCGCGGCGCCCTCTGCCATGGTTTCCCCATTTTCCATAAAGCCTGCCGGTATTGTCCAAAGACCGTATTGCGGCTCTATCGCGCGGCGGCATAGCAGCACTCTGTCTTTATGTACGACCAGCGACCCACAGATGACTTTTGGGTTTTCGTAGTGAATATAGTTGCAATTTGGGCATACCAAACGCGGCATATTATCCGTGGCTGGTATTTTTCGTTCTGCTTGATGACCGCATTGGAGACAATAGCGCATATCAACTGCCTTTATAAATGTAGTAAGCGTAAGAGATAAAGAGTCAGTACTCCTAATGGCAAAAACACCCCGTCATGGTCAGGCGCGCACGCTCTTCATACGTTGGTTTTTGTGTGTGCTATCAGGATACCGGTAAAGCGGTGCTGCAAGATGTTATTCTAATAAGCAAGCACCGCCTTAAGATAGCACACATTTTGCTCGTAGCGCAGCATGATAACAGTAACGCTGCATATCGCTGGCGGGTCATAGTCTGATAAATGACAGCAAAGCCCGTGGTATCTTGGCATCGTGGCAAGCCATCATTGCCGTTTGTCATAAGCGGTCACGCTAACCCATAAAACACATTGACTTATAAAAACAATACGCGGCGCCTGTCTGTCGATACGATTTGAGACGTTCATGGCAAACACCTCATGACGAATACCTCCTGACAAATGAACAGTCACACAAATAGCATGCAGCTGCATGAAGAGTACGCTAGTCTACAGCTAGTCACGCCACATATTGATAAAAACGTATTGACAAAAACATAGGGCAAGATCATGTTACTCCCTTCCCAGACTGTGCAGTTAGATGAGCAGTCAGTTGCTATACCATCTTTTATTCGCTATCCGACACTCAGGCAACTGACCGAGCGGGTTCAGCAAGAGACGTTAAATGCGTTGGCCGATTCAGCGCTGCATACCGCGCAGCAAAGCTCTCGCAGCGCGCGTGTCTTAGACAGTCTATACCAGATGCCCATTGCCGATGCTTCGATACTGGTGGCCATCACCCATGAGCGCCATCCCAAGCTGCTTTTGACGCGCCGCGCCGCGCACATGAATAGCCATGCAGGCGAAGTCTCTTGCGCTGGCGGTAAATACGAGATAGGGGATGGTAATAATGTCGTCACAGCGCTACGTGAGGCCTGTGAAGAGACGGCACTCCCGCCCAACAAGGTGCAGTTAATCGGTCAGCTACCCATTCAGACCTCCAAAAGCGGCATGAGCGTGCGCCCAATCGTGGCTTTAATCGCGCCTGATTTGGTACTGGTACCTGAAATCGGTGAGATATCACGTATTTTTTGGGCAGATTTTGAGGCGTTACTCACGCAGCCTACCGTTGAGTACGCGATAGAATATGCCATGCAAGATCAGGTGGCGACGATACTTACGCCCAGCTGGCAAGTCGATGGTGAGACGGTCTGGGGGCTGACAGGCCGCGTCATTGCCAGCTTATTAGAGACAGCTTTTGATCGGCAGTTGGAGTGGTATTACCGCGTGCAAGACAGCCGATTGTAAGATTGTAATGAGCTGAGCCGACAGCTGCTGCGTCATTGATAATAGGCGTCGTTTTTCTTGAGCCACCAGTTCATATTGTCTTGACGTTTGGCGCGAAAGGCTTCTAGTTTGGCGGCTACCGTTTGGTTGTGCTGGCGGGCGGTATCGAGCGCAAACAAGATAGGCACGGAGGATAAGACACCAAACCGGAGCTTCGATTTTGGTAGCGCTAAGCCGTCCCCGATATCATCACCGACCAACGTACGTGTCACACTGGCATTGACCATCTCTACAAAACGCCCGCGGCGATTGTCTTCGCCCATCAGTTGCCGCGGCAGATCGTGTAGGGCTTTTGCTAAAGGTCGTCCCATCTCAAAGTCTAGCTGTTGAATGGACAAGTAAGTATAGAGCCACTCCCAGCAGGCGGCCTCATCCTTTGGCAGGCGCTCTAAGTCCACCCCCATCCAGTAACTGGCAAGATTCCATAAATGCAAAATCCCCTCGGCCTCCTCGCTACTGATACGCGCGCCAAGCAGCCGTAGCCCGCGCATAATCAGTAACGAGAACTGCAGATGAGTGGCAATCATATCAGTTTGGTTGATCGGTACACCCCAATAAGCAGTGTTCCAGCTGCCATCGGGGTTGCGATGCTGATCGGCCTCTGTGACGACGCCTTTTGCCGTGTTGTTTTTGCCGCTGAGCAAGTTTTGCCGTACGAGCGTGTGAATCTGCCGCACCTGAATCGACTGACGCCAACCCTCAGAGCCGATCGCCAAAACGCTATCGATAGGCACTCGTGCGCGCGGCATACGTGTGCTTGTTTTGGACAATAATGGATGCTCAGAGACAGCCAAAATATAAGCATAAGTGCGCATGAGTCTTGGCAGGGCATCGTGCATCAACGCGCCGGTTTGGATCAGTGGCAGCGATAGGGCAGGGATGCTATAACCTGCCATCAATGCCACATTTCGCAGCAGCCAAATCAGCATCAGCGGATAGCGCCGATAGGCAACGGCCCCAGTCTGTGCAAGCTGTGGATCAAACCAAGTAGGATGATCGCTAAACTGCTCAGCCAGGGCACAAAAGGACGGATGAGCTGCGAGTTTACTGTCGGTTTTGTTATCGAGGATAAGCTGCTGTAAAGGTTTGGCAAAACGCAGGCCGTCAGCCGCGAGCGTATCTGTCAGAGGGTCACCGATGTCGTAGCCTGCGACCATCTCCTCTAATAAATCTTGCGAGATGACAAAATCTTTGGGCAGCAAATAGCGTTTGATCCGCTTTAAGACCTGTAGGTCATGATGATCATCAATCGCTGTGGTACGCCCATGACGCTGATACGATGCAAAGGTAGGTTGGCTCGGTTTGGACGCGCGCGCTGACTGTGTCTGCGCTGTGTTGTTTGGATCCATAGGTAGAAAATGCCTTTATTGGTAGGCTTTTTATTATGGCCTAATATTTAGACGTGTGGTTGAGCATATCGAGCTGCCTTTGTGTGTCATCGAGGCGACGTTTGATCGACCCAAGCTCATCGGCCAAAAACAACAGCCGTTTGCGAGCGTCTTTTTCGTTGGCAAAGTCTAGCATCGCGCCGCTCTCAAGCTGATCAAACTCTGCTTGATACTCATCTAATAGGCGTCTGTCTGTGTCGAGCTGGTTGTCTAGACGATAGTAGGCTAGGCCGTGCTGATTGGCCTGTTGAAGGTGATTTACCATAGCAGCAGGGCAGACGTTGTTTAACCTGCGCCCGCGGCGACCGACATTGTAAGCATTGGTGCTCGTACAATATTGCTGCAGACCAAGCTTGCGGCCGCGCTCCCACGCAAGATAATCAGGGGTCACATGCGCTTTGGCACAGGCTTTGCTGTGTGAGGCGAGGCGCTCTGAGGAGTAGCCTGCCACGCCATCGTTATAGCCTATCGTTTGCCAATCACCGATCAGGCATTGTTGTTTGGAGAGAGTCGCGCATGATAGTAAAAACATACTGCCAAGGATAGGCAGACTAAGCGATATAGGTCTGATAAGTCCTTGCATGGTCATCTCCTAAAACTGCTGTTATCAGTTGCGCCCAGTGTGTATCTAGAAGATGTCACGAGGCGAGGTGTCATTGCGCTTACTGCCTTTATCCAAACATGGCTTGTGGTGCTGGTTTTTCTACGGTTATTGTTTTTTACTGTTAAGGCTTAAAGAAGAAAGCAGTGAGCTATGTGTTGGCTAAATAACCGCAAAATAGCTCGCCTTCTTCTGATGATGGATTATGGCTGAGGCCGTGTCAAATCGACTGAGGTGCCACTGACGTTATCTTTTAGGCTAACTTTTAGCATTAGGTAACCTGCAATCCCAGAGACGATAGAGCCCATGATGATGCCTAGACGCTCATCAAATAACGCGGTGTCGCCTGCAAAAGCAAGGCCACCGATAAATAAGCTCATGGTAAAACCCACACCGCAAAGCAACGCAGCACCATAAATTTGCTTATAATTCATGCCCTTTGGCATGGTTGAGATACCCAGCTTGAAGATCAACCAGCACATCGCCATGACACCCAACTGCTTACCGATAAATAGACCGGCGGCAATCCCCAGCGGTACAGAGTGAAACAGCTCTGCAAAACCTGCGCCTTTGAGTGAGATGCCTGAGTTGGCAAAGGCAAATAGTGGCAAGATACCAAAAGCCACGGTGTTGTGTAGGTCGTGCTCTAGCTCTTCGACAGGGGAGTGCTCAGGGTCAGTGCGATCAAACATAGGAATAAATAACGCCAACACCACGCCTGCTAATGTCGCATGGATACCCGACTTAAGGACGGCTATCCACATGATGACGCCGATGAGTAGGTAGGGGGTGATACTGGTCACGTTGCGACGGTTTAGCAAATACAAAAACGGCAAGCATAGCCCTGCAAAGGCCAATGACTCAAGGGATAGTTCGCTGGTATAAAACAAGGCAATGATCAAAATCGCGCCGATATCATCAAAAATAGCAATCGATACCAAAAATACTTTGAGGGAGTTTGGGACGCGACTGCCAAGTAGGCTTAAGATACCGAGGGCAAAAGCGATATCTGTGGCGGCAGGAATGGCCCAACCTTTCCAAAACTCAGGCTCGCTATAGTTAAAGAGCAGATAGACTGCAGCGGGCATGATCATCCCGCCGATGGCCGCGCCTGCTGGCAAAATGATTTGTTTGACATTGGACAGCTCACCGATGAGCACTTCACGCTTGAGCTCAAGGCCGACCAAAAAAAAGAAAATCGCCATCAGGCCGTCATTGATCCAATGATGGGCGTCTTTGGCAATCGCAAAATCACCGATTTGAATGGCAACAGGGGCATGGATAAAGCCTTCATACCACGTACTCAAAGGGGAGTTGGCAATGATCATTGCAGCAATGGCAGCCAGTGCTAACACGATGCCGCCTGCTGCCTCAAATTCAAAAAATGCCTTAATCCTTCGTATTGCCATATTACCCTCATTTCCTAAATACAAATTACTAAAAACGAATTGCCAAACAATTCAATAACCTCAAATATCGATGCGGCCGCTTAGCGCGCCATACAAACAGACAGCAACAGTTTCTCATACTCTGATTCATATAGACAACAAAATACGTCAACCCAAAGTCATAAGCACGTCTTGCTATATCCACAATAGCGATATTATAACGATGATAACACTGGTAAATATAGTGATAAGTCGTTACTGACTATCCAGCGCGCGTCACTATCTTTAGCCCATCTAAATGACTATCGATTGAATCGAGGGCATGTCTTAGACAAATCTAGCAGACTTTTTTACGTTTTTGGCTTTTTTTACGTTTTTATCTTTATAATGAGCGTCACTCTACAGTGCCACTTATGGGTATAAATGTGTCAGCAGGTCGGTGTATCCGCTGATAGATAACGGTACAGGCAGCCTCAATATCGAGGCTGATTTTTCTTATCAATTTTGCAGGTCAGCGTCATGGACTTATCCCTCTCTATCGAGATCATCTTAATGCTTACGGCGGTGGCCGCAATAGCCGGTTTTATCGATGCCATTGCAGGCGGCGGTGGACTACTCACCATACCAGCCATGCTACTTGCCAATATCCCGCCAGTGCTCACGCTTGGCACCAACAAGTTACAAGCCGCCTCGGGTGCGCTAGCGGCCTCGATTACGATGATAAAAAAAGGCGTCATCAATCCTAAAAGTATAAAGGTGGCGATTGTCGGGGCTTTTATTGGCTCAGTCATCGGTACCATCGCTGTACAGATGTCGCCGCCGGATCTACTCGAAAAGCTGATTCCGTTTTTGATTGCCGCTATTGGGATTTATACTTTGTTTGCGCCTAAGCTTGGCGAGGTGGAAGCGGCGCCGCGTATCTCAGAGGGCAAGTGGCAAAAAATTGTGGCGCCATTGATTGGGTTTTATGATGGGTATATCGGGCCAGGGACGGGCATGTTTTTTGCGCTGGGTAATGTGGCGCTACGTGGTCGGCAGATCATCGAGGCAACAGGCGCGGCTAAGGTTTTGAACTTATCGACCAATATTGGCTCGCTGATTTTTTTTATTTTGGGCGGTAATGTGTTGTGGAAAGTCGGTCTGGCAATGATGGTCGGACAAACGATAGGGGCGTATTTTGGCTCGCATATGGTGGTCAAAGGGGGAAGCAAGCTGATCCGTCCTGTCATCGTGCTGGTCTGCCTTGCCATGATTACCAAGTATGTGATTGGCTAACGCAAGCTGTGATTTATTGAGTATCGATACAGCCTGTTTATAGGTGGTGTAGCCATAAAAATACCCCATAAGTTGTGTCCAACTTACGGGGTTCAGTTCATATCGCCGGGGTTTTTATGATTGAATAAATAAACGCTTTATCGATTAGCGGCGACGATCAATATCATCGTACTCACTACCCATGATGCCATCACTAAACACTTGAGAGAACTCACGCTCATTGTCTTCATCGATGTGACCATCAAAGACGTCTTTGGTGCCCGCCGCAGGATCGTTGTAGATAGCGACGTCCATTTTCTCCTCAGATTTTGCCACGATTGCTGTCACTGCTGCATCGCCGCCGACGTTGACCGCCGTACGCAGCATATCAAGAATACGATCCACACCCAAGATCAGACCAATACCTTCGATGGGCAGGCCGACTTGAGCAAATACCATAGACAGCATGATCAAGCCCACACCAGGGACGCCTGCGGTACCGATAGAGGCCAGCACTGACATCAAGATAACTGTCAGATACTCAGTCACACCCAAGTCAATACCATAAATATTGGCAATAAAGATGGTCGCCGTACCTTGCATGATGGCCGTACCATCCATGTTGATGGTCGCCCCAAAAGGCACGGTAAACGAGGCTACTGAGTTGTTGACACCCATACGCTTGGTGACGGTACGCAGCGTGATCGGAATGGTGGCGTTCGAGCTTGAGGTACTAAAAGCAAAAATCTGTACTTCGCGCATTTTTGCCAAAAACGTCTTAATAGACAGACCAGAAAACAGCTTTAGCACGATCATCATAGTGATAAAAAAGTGGAAAGCCAGTGAGCCAATCAGTACCGCAACATAACCGAGCAACGACCAAATCAGATCTAAACCCAGCTCCGCCATGGCTTTGGTCAATAGCGCAAAAACCCCATAAGGCGCAAGATTCATAATGATGGTCACCATCTTTAAGATGACTTCATTAATCAGCTCCAAGCTTTGTACCAACCCTTTGGCAGGTTTGCCGACCATCAAAATACTGATACCGATCAAGATGGCAAAGAAGATAATCGACAGCATGTCGCCATTTGCCATCGCACTGATGGGGTTTGACGGAACGATATTTGCAAAAACATCGAGTAGAGGTGGCGCAGACTTGGCTTCAAATGCCGCTTCTGTCTCAACCTCCATGCCTTTACCGATACCAAATAAAAACCCAAGCCCGATAGCAGTTGCAATGGCAAGCGCGGTCGTCATCATATAGATTAGGAAAGTCTTGGTACCTATGCGCCCAAGCAAGCGAATATCACCAATACCGCACACCCCGCAAATCAGCGAGATAAGTACCAAAGGCACGACCAGCATTTTGAGGGAGTTTACGAATAGCTTGCCGATGATGGCCAAAAACCCGTTGGTGATATATGTACTAACAAAACCGCCCTCAGCGTTCAGTCCTGAATAGTTGATAAATAATCCCAGTATGATACCGAGCACCATGGCAACGATGATCTTGCCCGTTAGTCCCATATTTTTCCACATAAACTCTATCCTTTTATCCGCAACATTCAGTATCAAGGGTGCTACTAAACCAATGCGTTTATGATTGTCATCCTTACGCCTGATGGTGTTGCATCTGCAAAAATTTGTCTGTCATTTCATGTCAGGCTATTCGACAATATAAAATAATTGTTAAGGTTACTGCAAGATTTTTTTATGACTTAAATAATAATCTATAACTGATTAAAGGCGGTTTAAGCTTTTTTGTCAAAAAATTGGCTGAGATAGTCACTTAGCAAAAAACAGATCTGATGCTATAAATCGCCAAAAGCACCATAATCATTAGGCTAACGTCGCTAAAATATCGACATTTAAGCCAGCACCAACGCATTTTTGTTAAATATCATCATCAAAAGGGTGCGATGACCAAAAACGCTCGGACAAAAAAAAGACTGCCTAACCGCGGCAGTCTTTTGTAAAAATGACAGTAATATATCAATGGTTAAGTCTCAGGCCACTGGTAAGAATCACCTTACTATAAAACATAAGTCTATCAAGATGAGAGGCTAGGTGTACTCTTAATTCTATCGATAGCTCTCTAAATAAGGACATGCGCTAATAAGCAACAGTGATTTAAACAGGCGCTTTTAAAAGGACGCTTTCTAAATAATCCATTGCTTAGTTTTTGGTTTCCTCGCGGCGGTGTTCGTTTTGCCATGGCTCACTATCGCCTAGCTCGTCTAGGTGCTCGTCGATAGACTGCGTTTTTTGCGCCCTGTCTTTTTGATTGATGCCTATATGATTGATTTCGTCATGACTGATGTCATCAGTATTGGCATGGTCAGTATCTATCTGGTCGGCATTGTCCGTTAGCTGGGAGCCATGCAGTTGAGTGCTGTCTGGCTCAGCGCGCTCTGAGGCTGTGCTACGATGATTGTTGCCCATACGCTCATTGAGGTGCGAGGCGGCGTCACGGTGACGTGCATCCAATGCCTCAATCTCAGGATGAGAGTCATCAAAGTCAGTCTGAGCTTGTGCTTCTTTTTGAGAGTCTTGCTCTGCGACCATTTCTACCTCACCATCAGGCTCATAACCATGGTTGGGATTGTCATCGCCTGTTGGTTCATCTGCTGAGGCCTGCAAGCCTTCTGCCGCTACGGCATTGTGAGCTGCGCTCGCTGCTATGCTATTGGCTGCTGTGCCGGTGATCGTGTCGGTAGCAGACTCATCATCAGGCGCGGCGTCACTCTGAGCTTGCGCCGCCCGCTTGCGCTCAGCATAGTCAGTCAACTGATTGACCGCATTTTCGATCGTATGAGGGTTAAAGCGTGGCTGCGCTTGTGATAGATGCTTGTCAAAGACATCGGTCAATAGCGAATCAAAACGTATGGCATTGTATTGGATAAGCACTTCGGCTTCTTCTTCGGTGATATCTTCGTTTTGGCTGGCATAGACCACATGGTCTTCAAAGCTCAGACCGGCAAAGCTGTCTTTGTGCTCTGCCTTTTTAAATTTTTGCCATAGCGGCTCGATACCTAACAAGGTCTGATAGGCGTTTTCCATACGGCCCGTCACATCGTCTTCATCGGTGTTGTAATAGACCATGGTCTTGAGGTAATCGCGAAAAGGATTGGCCTCAAAGTCTTCCATAAAGGTATCACCGAGCTGACGTTTTAGCTCGTCGCTTGGCGGCGTAAAGATGCGGCCACTGGGGAAAGTCACAAATCCAACCAACGCTGCGGCAAAGCGATTCGGGAAGTTTTCAAAAAATGACTCAAACGCTTCTTGGATGGTGAACAGGCTATTTTGTAAAGCGACTTCGGCATGCAAACGCTCCGCTTCAGACTTACTGCCATACTCATAAAACTGCAAGATGGCCGTCGCGATAAATAAATGACTATGAATATCAGCCAGACGCCCAGAGAGCATCTCTTTACGCTTTAGATCACCTGCGAGCAGCCCCAACGCCATATCGGCAGTTAAGGCAAAGCTGGCGCTCAAGCGGTTGATGTGCTTATAGTAAGGGCGGGTAAAGCGATCGGCAAAGCTTGGCACATGATTGCTGCCGCCGACATAGCCTGCGACAAAGGCTTTTGCCCCGCGGTTAAAGGTATAACCCAAATGCTTAAAGAATAGAGTATCAAACTCGCGGATAGCGCGGTGTTTGTCTTCGCTTTGTAGCAGTTGTAGCTCCTCAAACAGATAAGGATGGCAGCGCATCGCTCCTTGACCAAATATCATCAATGAGCGCGTCAAGATATTGGCACCCTCAACGGTGATAGAGACAGGGATTGCCTGATAAGGCGTCGCCAAAAAGTTGCGTGGCCCCATCTGTACCGCACGGCCACCGACCACATCCATACCGTCATTGACCACTTCACGCATGGTTTCGGTGGCGTAGTATTTTGCCATGGCCGTCATGACTGATGGTGTGCCCCCTTGGTTGAGACCACAGGTGACGAGATGACGAAACGCCTCTAACATATAGGTATGACTGGCCATACGGCTGGTGGCGTCTTGTACTCCTTCAAACTTACCGACAGAGATTTTGAACTGCTCGCGGACTTTGGCAAAGGCACCGACAGACAGATAGGTCATCTCACTGGCCGACGTGGACAGAGCAGGCAAAGAGATGCCGCGGCCGACGCCCAAGCACTCCATCAGCATACGCCAGCCGCGCCCCGCGTTTTCGACGCCGCCGATGATATAGTCCAGCGGAATAAAGACATCCTTGCCATCGACCGTACCATTCATAAAGGGCGAGCCAATAGGGTTGTGACGAGGCCCGATGACCACGCCCTCGTGATCGGCGGGAATCAGCGCACAAGTGATGCCGTAGTCGGTCTTTTTAGCATCCCCAAGCAAGCCTTCTGGATCGTGCATCTTAAAGGCTAAGCCCACGACTGTCGCGATAGGAGCCAGAGTAATCCAGCGTTTTGAGAAATTCATCCGTAGGCCGAGCACGTGCTCGCCTTCATGCCTGCCATAACACACCACACCAGTATCCGGTATCGCGCCTGCATCAGAGCCTGCTTCAGGCCCTGTCAAACCAAAGCAAGGCACTTCATCACCGCTTGCCAGTCCCGGTAGCCAGCGCTGTTTTTGCTCATCGGTACCATAATGCATGAGCAGCTCGCCTGGACCGAGTGAGTTTGGCACCATGCAGCTCACTGCTGCTGTCGGCGAGCGTGAGGCGATTTTGCTCATCACCCGACTTTGGGCATAAGAGCTAAACGCTCGGCCGCCAAATTCTTTTGGAATAATCAAACCCAAAAAGCCATTGTCTTTGATAAATCGCCATGCCTCAGCCGAAAGCTCTTTATCCTCATGCTGAATTTTCCATTCATCAAGCATGGCGCACAGCGTCTCTACTTCGTTATCGATGAAGCTTTGCTCTTCATCTGACAGCTCTGGATAAGGGTATTTGGCAAAAGTGTCCCAATTGGGCGCACCCATAAACAGCTCTTTTTCCCACCAGCTGGTGCCAGCATCCAGCGCCTCTCGCTCAGTATCGCTCATGCTGGGCATCGCACCGCCCAGCGTCTTATAGACCGGCTTGGTGATAAGGGACTGCCGCAGCGGCGAGATAAGCAGTATCAAGCACAACACCGCGATTGGGATACCCAAAACAAGCGACCACGGGCTGATAACAGCAGTGATGATAACGGTGGCAAGGGCGACGATACTGCCTGTGACACGTGATAAGGACATCAAAAAGATGGCCAAGACCATGGCTAATTGAATGAATATTGCCAAAATAAATAAGCCAATTGCCATGACTGTCTCCTTTATAACGCCAAACAATAGCGTAAAAATGTGTGAATGCAGGTCAGATACATATAGTTATGGTTTTTCTGACGTGGGTCTTTAAGTGTTATTTATGGCCGTGTGTCAAAGTACTGAGAGTCAAATCTCTACAAAAAACACAGTTAGCCATCAATATGAAACAGTTGTCGATGACTATCAATAGCGAAAGTGCTACGCTGTGTCGAAAATATGTATCATAAGACGCTAGGTATGGCGATTATGGGATGACTATCGCTATTTTTATCATTTAAGAAAAAGGTGCAAAGCCGTTTTCGGCATAAGACAACGTGTTGTTGCGCCCCACGATGATATGATCCACCAATGACAAGTCGATTAGGTCGCAGGCTTTTTTTAGCTCATAGGTAAGCACATTGTCGGCAGTCGATGGGGTCGCATCGGTGTGCGGATGGTTGTGGGCGATGATAAGCTGATTGGCTGCATGGCTCAGCGCATGGCGCAGGACGTGTTTGATACAGACAGAGCAAGAGGAGATACCGCCTGTAAACAGTATCTCAAAATTTAATAAATTGAGTGCGTTGTCCAAGCACAGTACGGCAAAGACCTCGCGGTGCTCGCCGCGAAGCTGGGTGCTGATATAGTCTTTGACTACTTGAGAGCGTCCAAGTGCTTGCCCTGTTTTTAGCTGACTGTCCAAGTAGCGTGTCCCCATCTCAAGCGAGGCCAGTATCTGGGCGTACTTGGCAGGGCCGATGCCATGGCAGGCGAGGACGGCGTCTTGCGGGGCGGCCAACAGCTCAGCGAGGCTGCCGAATTGGTCGATAAGATGCCGCGCCAGCTCGATTGCCGACTGTGACTGAGTACCCGTACGTAAAAATATCGCCAAAATCTCAGCGTCAGACAAGCTTGCTGCCCCGTTTTTGAGTAGTCTCTCACGCGGTCGGTCGTCTTCGTGCCAGTCCTTGATTGCCATTATTATTTCCTAAAAGTGCTATTTTGATAAACACGCCCGTATCGATAAATGGGCGAAATACGTAAATTTTTACCCAATTTATCTCATAATTGTTACTATAAGCGCAATTTATCTTTCCACTTTTTTATTGATGCCATGCTTATGTCCAATATCGTGCTCGCTATCACCGGCGGTATCGCCGCTTATAAATCCGCTATTTTTGCTCGCTTGCTTGTCAAAGCAGGCTTTGATGTGCGCGTCATCATGACCAGCGGCGCGCAAGCCTTTATCACGCCTCTGACATTGCAGGCGCTGACGGGTAACGAGGTGCATATCTCTTTACTCGATGAGCGAGCGGAGGCGGGTATGGGGCATATCGAGCTGGCAAAATGGGCAAATTTGGTCGTCATCGCGCCTGCGTCTGCCAATACTTTGGCACGCCTAGCGATGGGTATGGCGGACGATTTGCTCACCACAGTCTGTCTGGCGACGAGCGCGCCGGTGCTGGTTGCGCCAGCGATGAACCAGCAAATGTGGGCGCACCCTGCGGTCAGTCTCAATGTGCAGACCCTACGCGATATGAACTATCAAATCATTGCCCCTGCCAGCGGTGAGCAAGCGTGCGGTGATGTGGGAGCCGGCCGCTTACCTGAGCCTGAGGCGCTGTTGGCCGAGGTGTTATTGTTCAATGCCATGCAGACCACGCCGCAGCTATTGGCTGGTAAAAGAGTGGTCATTACTGCAGGGCCGACGGTCGAGGCGATCGATCCGGTACGCTACTTGTCCAATCATTCATCAGGGAAGATGGGCTTTGCGTTAGCGCGCGCTTGCGTGGCCGCCGGTGCCGAGGTGGTCTTGATAGCAGGTGGCAAGGTGAGTTTACCGACGCCGCTCAATGTCACGCGTATCGATGTGCTGTCTGCCGAAGAGATGTTGCTGACGGCTCAGCAGTGTGTGGCAGGTACGCATACGGCATTACAGTATATGCCCGAAGAGGAGCATGAACACCATTCTGAGCATTCTCATGACCATTCGCACGAACATCACGATGACTGTGGCTGCGGTGAGACGCATGAGCACGAAGATGATCACACTCACACTCATATGCACGACCATGTCACTGATGACGAGCCTAGAGTCGCTGATATCTTTATCGCCACTGCGGCTGTCGCTGACTATCGTACCCGAGACGCGGCGCCGCAAAAAATCAAAAAAACCCAAGAGTCGATGACACTAGACTTGGTAAAAAACCCTGATATCTTAGCGACTATCTCGCTTGCGCATCCTGAGCTGTTTGTCGTGGGTTTTGCAGCAGAAACGCAAGATGTCGAGCGTTATGCACGCGGTAAGCTTGTCTCCAAAGACTTGGATTTGATTGCTTGCAATGATGTGTCTCGCGCGGATATTGGGTTTGCCAGTGATGATAACGCCATGCAAGTGTTTTTCTCCGAGCGTTATGAGCATGACAGTGTCACGTTAGAAAAAGCAAGCAAGGATAAAATCGCTGAGCAGTTGACCCGTATTATCGGTGAGACCCTCTGGCAGCGGTATGATGCTTAGTCAGAGCTCAATCACGGCACAGCTATCAAGGCACAGCTATATGGTGATGTCAGAATAGTGATGCAGATCAGTTGGGTCAAATCGGGCGCTAAGGCGGTGTGGTAAGTATGATGGATGATACAAGTACCCAGACCGTATTACTGATGGCTATCTTTGCGCTAGCATCACTGCTGCATGGTATCAGTGGGCTGGGCGTCACCTTGGTCACCACCACTGCGCTTGCGAGCATGTACCCGCTGCCATACGCCATTGTACTGATTATTTTTCCGTCATTAGTGCTCAACGCGCTGACGTGGCTGGCGGGCGGTGGCCGTAGTATTTGGCAAAACTTTATCTATTATGGCAGACGCTACTGGCTGCTGGCGTTGACCAGTCTGCTTGGCAGTATTTTGGGGGCAAAGCTACTACTGTGGGTCGATAGCGCGTACATCTTAGTACTGCTGGCGGCGGTCATTGGCTATTATGTGGTCAGTAGCTTACTTGGTAAGCAAATTCGCCTGCCTGATAGCAAGCCAGTACTGATTATCGTAGGTTTTAGTGCAGGCGTTATTGGCGGTGCGACCAACGCGATGTCGACCATCCTGATGATGTATTTGCTCTCTGCCAGCAATGATAAAAACACCATCGCCAAAGTCGGCAATATGTGTTATTTCTTAGGTAAAATCGCTCAAATCATCGTATTGCGTGAGCCAATCATGGCGCTTGGCCGTGGTGAGTGGCAGCTGATAGCGATCCTTAGCATCCTGTCTATAGCGATGCTGCTGGTTGGTATCCGCCTGCGTCGTTATTTGCCGCAAGCACGCTTTCGTCAGCTTATTTTAGTGATTCTCACCGTATTGGGGCTGCGTGTGGGCTGGCAGGGGGTGATGGCGTTTTTGTAGTCAATACGAATAAAATCGCACCATCAATAATGATGCGCTACTGGTATAAATTTTGCTTGGGTGCTGCTATCGTTCGATGCTGCGCAAAAAACCTCCCAATAGCACTGACTCGGTTTAAAGTAAGTTGACTATAGGGAGTGCTTTTCAGGTTAGCGATTGAATAAATTTAACACGATGGTTGCGATAACACTGATGACTATCATAGTGACCACTGGAAAATAAACCCGAGTATTGCCTGAGGTGTGCTTAATATCGCCTGGCAGATTACCTATCCAAGAAAATGCGCTAGGAAACAGCAGCCAAATAACCCCGATAATGACCAGTACAGCCCCTATAATAATCAATATCTTTGCCATATAAGCCTCGCTAATCTTATTTTACTCTTTTGTATCGACCATACATGCGCTGAACCTTAACCAGCCATTTCACCGAAATACAGCTTCTGAGCGATGCGAAAGGTGTTACAGTGCGCTTCGACCACATCTTCAATATCTTCTGAATAACCACCGCCCATGACGATAGCAACTGGAATGCTAGCGGCTTTTGCTTGCTCAAGCACATATTCATCGCGTGCCTTACAACCATCTTGCGTTAAGCCAAGTTTACCCAGTTTATCGGTCGCCAGCACATCGACCGCCGACTGATAAAAAATCATATCTGGTGCAACCTCGCTGATCAAACGCGGCAAAGTGTCTTTTAATATCTGTAAATACTCTGCATCACCCGTATCGTTATCCAGCTCAATATCTAAGTCGGATATTTCTTTACGAAATGGATAGTTCTTAGCGCCGTGCATACTAAAGACAAAAACACGCGGCTCATCCGCCATAATGCTGGCGTTGCCATTGCCTTGATGCACATCCAAATCCACGATTAAAATCTTTTGCGCCTGCCTGCGATTAAGCAGTAGATTACTGGCGATACACACATCATTAAACACGCAAAACCCCTCGCCATGATCGGCAAACGCATGATGGGTGCCGCCTGCGACATTCATCGCCACCCCATACTGCTGGGCATATAGCGCACATTCATAAGTGGCGTGAGCGATATGACGACCCCGATCAACCAAAGCCTCGGTCATCTCAAAACCGATAGGTCGCGCTTCTTTACGAGGTAGCGTTTGGGTTTTGAGCTTATGCCAGTAGTCCGCTGTATGCGTGGTTAAGATTTCTTCTTCTGTCAGACGTTTTGGTGCAAAAAAGTTATCATGGGTGATGGTGCCTTCTTCAAGCAAGCGCTCAGGAATCATGATGTACTTTTGCATAGGGAAGCGGTGCTTGTCAGGCACGCTATAACGAAACACGTCAGAATAGGCAATTTTTAGCATAGTGTTAAAGCATGTCTTTTTTGAAAAGTGTTTTTAAGGATAGATAAGTTTAAACGCTTTGAAAATAAGGGGTTGGTGAGGAATTGTAAAAGCTACGGATAGCCATCAGAATCAGTGGGCTACTGCACATACTGAGTTGGTAAAAAGAAGGTTCGCGAATCCGATTGCTGCCTTAGCTCTGTCAGTAACGTCTGCATGTCTTCGGCAGGATATTGCTGATTGATCAAATCATAAAACAGCTCATGGGCGACTGTGGTCATGGCGATGACGCTTTGTAAGACATGCTCAATGATATCGTCATTGATACCGACGGCTTCGACATCGATAGCATATTTATAGCGTATCTCGCCATCGTTGATATCCATCTCTAGATTGCCAATCAGCATGTCATAATTGATTTGGGTAATCAATAGCATCGCGGCGCTTTGGTGACTCTCTGGAATCAAAAAAGGCAATATGCCATATACGGCCAGCAGTTTGTTTTCTGCTGGCACACGAAACAAATAGCCACAGCTTAGCTGCTTATGTTGCATCTTTAGCGACAAATGATGCGACTGCCGCTGATCGCCTTTGCTTGGGCGATAGTAGACATAGTGCCATTGTTTTTGCTCAAAGTATTGTTTTAAGCACTCGACAATATCGATATGAGTGTCGGTAGAGTTGGGCGGCTGATGAGTACTATCTGACGTAGGTTGAGGAGGGGCGGTACCGACAGGCTTGCTGTCATTATCAGAGGCGTCTACATGGCTTTTTAGATCGTTATTTAGATTGCTGTTTTGATTGTTTTTTTGATCGCTGTCTAGACGGCTAGCAGGCTTGTCGCTAGATAACGGCCTGCCATTGAGCTCATCATCGATCGTGGTTTGCCGCAAGTCGTCATTATCGTCATCGACGACAGCAGGCGGCGCGGCCTCTGTCAGCAGCCGCTTGAGTCGTTGCCATAAGCTGAGTTTGTTACGTTGGCTCATAAGATTGCCATGACCGATAGAGAAGTAAGGGCGTTACAGTAAAGGCAATACAGTAAAGATAATACCGTAAAGACAATAATGTCACTTTGCCGATGACCATACTGTTTGCTACGCCGCCCCTATCATCTACCGCGCTGGGTGATTAGCGGAGCTTATCGCCGCGCCCCGCAAACGAAGCTTTGATAGCAGGCTGCGCATAAAAAGCTTGTAGCATCTCACGAATATGAGCGGTAAACCATGGACTGTCAAGCGCGTCTTGTATGATCGGTCGGAATGCTGTGCTCAGTGGTGAGGCGAGCGAGGTATCGATAGGTAGGCTTGCCGCCACTGCCGCAATGGTGTCTGATTGATGATTGCTGTACCACGTGTCGATGCTGGCTGCTACTAGACTGCGCAGATAGGGCGATAAACGCAGGCGGTTATAGCTTTGCTGAATGCTGGCTTCGATATGCTCGATACTGTTATTATCGGCCTCGTCATTTAGGTATGTCTGTATCTCGCTGATCGGTAGGTCTTTGATACGTGACCAGCCCATGACCAACAGCCGCGCGACCTCATCGTTAGACAAGTGCGTTTGAGCGTTGGTCTCTGCGCGCTGCGTCAAGTCTTTGATGTTACGGTGCAAATAAGTTTGCAGTTTTTCATCTAGGTTTTTATTGGTGGCTTTTTCAAACGAGCTGCGGCCAAGCTTCATCAGTTTGCCCACGCCGCCTGCTTTATCGAGCGTATTTTCCATAAAATCATTGATAGCGTGATAAAGCGTCTGTGTGAGTAGGTCAGCAAAGGTCTCGTTGCCGATGAGCGTATGAATAAGGGCGTTGCGCTGCTCGTCATGACGGCCGATATAGCTGGCAAGGGTCTCGACTTGGGCGTCATCTATCAGCTCAGACAATGGGACATTGTCATTGATCGGATGGTAGATAATGGTATGCAAGATATCACGGATATCGGTGCGCATGACGTCGCTCATCGGCTGCTGTAATAAGCCGTCATTGATGAGGCGCTTTAAATCATCAGCCTGTAGGTACTGGCATAATGGCTGCTCGCCAAACCACTGACATGCCTGCACGCTCAAGGTATCCGCCTGTGCACCAAGCCATTGCTGCATAAAGCCAACTTGTGCCTCGATGATACTATCAAGACTGAGAGGCGCGCCAGCGTTAGTGTTTGACTGGCTATTTGGCTGAGTGCTTGGCTGGACATCTGCTGTTTGCCTCTGAGAGGGAGCAGGGTGGGTTTCTAAACTAGGGTTATCTTGTGAAGTCGGCATAGGTTTTGAGGTCATAGTGATGGACAATTTGTTATACTGTGTGGTTGGGGTAATATCAACCCCAAAAAATACGTTTGTCGGTGTCAGCCTTATTCATTTAGGGGACACAGGCAAGTTTTTGTGAATGGTAAGCGCATCAACTATTATGTCACGAACGCGGTGTTTTGTTGTGATGAATATTGCTAACGCTTAATAAATAACGAGAGATTTGATGACGGCACTGGATGCACCCTTACTTGCGCTCGATAAGCTGACCGTCCAGCGCGGTGAGACTCCCCTATGCGAAAAGGTTGCGCTCACACTGTCTGCAGGGGATATCTGCCATCTCATCGGTGCCAATGGTACGGGCAAGACGACACTGCTGATGCAGCTGGCAGGACTACTGCCGGTGCTGACAGGTACCGTACGCTACCAAGGCGTCGAGAGCTTACCTGTACAGCCGCTATATGTCTCGCATCAGCTGGGTATCCATCCTAATCTGACGGTCGCACAAAACTTGACGTTTTTGCTCAATCTATATGGCATCGCGCCAAGCACCGATAACATTGATGCCGCTCTCACTTGGGTAGGATTACAAGGCTTTGAGACCGTAAGCTCAAGCCATCTATCCGCTGGACAAACGCGGCGCATTACTCTTGCCAGATTGTATTTATTGACGCCTGCGGTGACACCATTATGGCTACTTGATGAGCCATTTACCGCGCTGGATGTCGATATGGTGGCACGAATGGAGGATAGGCTGTGCGACTTTGCCAGTGCGGGCGGCGCGATATTAATGACCAGCCATCAGGCCGTCGGCGTCGCCAATCAAATGCTCGACTTGTCAGATTATATGGTATAAGGGCGATGAGTCTCAGTAAAAGGATGGATCATGACAGATAGCCCAGTACAGTCTGCACCAATGCAAGCAGCAAAGCCGCGCTCAAATACCTCCGACGGTACGCGCGGTATCAGCTTTGGGCAGCTCTGGCGACGCGAATGGCAGGTCAAGCAGCAAGGAGCGGTACAGTGGTTATATCCGCTCGTACTGTTTTTAGTGATTATTACCTTGTTTCCGCTGGCCATCGGTAGTGAGCCTGCGCTGTTACAGCGTTTGGGCGTGTCTGCTGTGTGGATTGCCGCGCTCTTGTCACTGGTGATGGGCGTTGATGGGCTGTTTAAGCCCGCGCTCGATAATGGCACGCTGGCGCAGTTGGTCGTTGCCAGAGCCTCGTTACCGTTATGGGTGCTCGTCCGCTTAGTCATACACTGGATCTTTAGTAGCGGTATTGTGGCGGTGCTCAGCTTATTGGCGGTGCCGCTATTTCAGCTTAGCTGGTTTGAGGCGTGGATATTGCTGGCCTCTATCGTCACTGGCAGTCCGATGCTGCTGATGCTCTCTGCCGTTGCCAGTAGTTTGACACTGTCATTAAAAAACGGTGCCGTGCTGGTGCCGCTGATAGCTTTGCCCATGCAGCTGCCGGTACTGATTTTTGCCACTGGCGCGGTGGATTTGTTTGCCACAGGTCTCAATGGTTTGCCGATACTAGCGCTGTTATTAGCTGGTAGCATCATCTCGGTACTCGTGATGCCATGGGTGATTGCCGTGACCTTAAAGATGGCGTGGCTCAATTAAAAAAAACCTTTATATCAACAGCATGTTGAAAACGGGCAACTTTGCTATAATAGCCAATTAACGATACAAACAAGTCACTTGTAGATTCTATCCAGTGTTTAACGCCGGCAGGTTAGCGGATAGTAGCAATCATGATGTCGTAGCGCCCATGATGCCATATCTGTCAAACCACTATGCTGTGTAAATAGGTTTATCCCCATGCCCAACCTGAATAATGTCTCATCTCCTAGCCTGTGGCAGCGCATTTGGCAAGGCTTTTTGACCACTGTTGGTACCAAGCAGTTTTTTCGCATTTTTGCGCCTTGGGTCAAGTGGCTTGCCATACTTGCCAGTATTTGCCTTGTAATCGGTAGTGTCTGGGGGCTGGCATTTGCGCCGCCTGACTACTTACAAGGCAACAGCTATCGTATTATATTTATCCACGTACCGGCAGCCAGTCTGGCCATCTCCATCTATTTTGCCCTTGCAGTGTTGGGGGTTATCTTTTTGGTTTGGAAAATCAAGACGGCCAGTTTGGTGGCGCAAGCGCTTGCGCCGCTGGGGTTTTTGCTTTGTGTGATCAGCTTAATCACCGGCTCTATTTGGGCAAAACCCACTTGGGGGACGTATTGGGTCTGGGACGCGCGTTTGACCTCGATGCTGATTTTGGCGTTTTTGTACGCAGGCGTCATGGCGCTGTTTGCCGCCTTTGAGCATACCGCCAACCGCGGCAAAGCGGCAGCTATCTTGTCTATCGTCGGTGCGGTCAACCTGCCGATTATCAAATACTCGGTACAGTGGTGGAATACCTTGCACCAAGGCTCAACTTTTACCTTGACCGCCGCACCAAAAATGTCAGCCGATATGTGGATGCCGCTGCTGCTCATGGTCGTCGGTAGCTATTTACTGGTAGCGACCTTGGCGATTTATCGCACCAATACTTTGATTTTGTACCGTGATCAAGGCAAGGCTTGGGTCAAAGAATATATTCGTGGACAAAACAAATAACGGCTAGGAGATGATGATGCAGCCTTATTTTTACAGCGTGTCTGAGTTTATCGCCATGGGTAAGCATGGCGTGTTTGTCTGGTCGTGTTGGGCGATTACCGTGGGTGTGGTGCTGGCTTTTATTTTTTATAGCCGCAGACAACGACAAGCGCTGATTAAGCAATTGACCATCCAGCAAGCGCGGCAAGCACAGCGTACTGCCAACACCTCCAATCCTACAACCAAGTAGTCAAAAAACCATCTGTATATCATCAGTTTAGCTCGCAAGAGCAGGGTGTCTATATCGTCACTATATGGCGATATAAAGGCTTGGGGGCTTATTGATTGACGCAAAAAATGCTACTATATAGCCACTAGAAAGTACGATTAGAAAAATATTTAAAAAAGGTTTTTCTAATGGTGGTTTCTTTAATATGTTCTGTTTTATAGGTTTATATTGCATTGGATATGACTGATATGGTCAGTTCCAAGTAAAATCGTTTTAGATTTAAACGCGCTACTGGTATAGATTTTACTTGCGTGCTGTTATCGTTCGATGCTCGCAACATTTATCCCAATAGCACTATGTTATTTTTAGAATGATTTGACTATAAGACAGTGACTCATCAATGAGGTAGTGGTATGAACGCAGTTCGTCGCAAAAAACTGATGTGGGTGATGTTTACGCTGGCAGGAGCCGCGATAGCCGTGGCGTTGGTCATCTATGCCATTGGGCAGCAGACTGACTACTATTTTGATGCAACGGCCATCGCCCAAGGGGAAGCGCCGCAAAATAAGCGTATCCGTGCTGGAGGTATGGTCGTCGCTGGCAGCGTGCAGCGGGCACCAAATGATCCGCTGAGTGTGGAGTTTGCGATTACCGATTTTGAATCGACGGTGCCTGTGACTTATCAAGGTATCTTGCCAGATTTGTTCGCTGAAAACTCAGGCGTGGTTGCCACAGGTAAAATGCAAGGCGAGACCTTTGTCGCAGGGGAAGTGCTGGCCAAGCACGACGAAAACTACATGCCGCCTGAGGTTGCCAAATCTATGAAAGAAAACAATCGCAATGGATTGACGCCGCCTTCTGAGCAGTACAATCCAGCAGAGCCAATCCATGAGACCCAAACGCTGCAGCAGTAGCATTCAAAAATAGCCACACTGACCGCAAAAGCGCCGCTAATATTTGATTAGCGGCGCTTTTTTATGTGGGTTTTGATAAAAACATTAGGGCGTGTCCTCATTTCAAAAATGGCGATAAAAGTGAGATAAATCGCCGGTAAACAAGGAAAATAGCGCAGATACTATCGAGATAGTAGTCAGCTATTTGACGCCGTTTGGTCAGATTTAGCCATTTTTAGCCCATTTAGATGGCTATCGATTGAATCGAGGATACGCCCTAGTCATCCCATTCAGGCGTATAGTCAGGATGCTCTATCTTACGGCCATCGCTACGGGCCAAGTTGCCAATTTTTTCTAACTCATCGGCGCTAAGCTGGACATCGATGGCATCCAAGTTGCCTTGTAGATGGTCGGGATTGGACGTCTTGGGAATGGCCACACGGTCTCTGTCCGATAATATCCAAGCCAGTGATATTTGTGCAGGTGTCACGCCATGCTTATCCGCAATCTCTTTGATGACCTCATTGTCAAACACATCACCGCGCGCCAGTGGCGAATAGGCTTCTAATAAAATATGATGGTTATTCAAAAAAGTCTGCAGGGTGTTTTGTTTGATAAACGGATGAAACTCTACTTGGTTGACGACAATAGGCACATCAGCGTGTTTTTTGGCTTCGATGATATGAGCGATATTAAAGTTAGAAACCCCAATATGACGCGTCAGCCCTTGTTTTTGTAGTGCACACAGCGCAGGAATGGTCTCAGACAATGGCACGCGATCATCAGGCCAATGCAGTAATAGCAGATCGACATAATCGGTATCTAGGTTTTCTAATGAGCGCTTAGCGGCTGCTATCAGCTTTTCTGGCTCAAACTTCATATCATCAGGGAAAATCTTGGTGGTCAAAAAGAACTTATCACGCGCCACGCCTGATTGCTTGATACCTTCTCCGACCTCTTTTTCATTGTCATAAGCTTGCGCAGTATCAATGTGCTCGTAGCCCATTTTTAACGCTTGGCTGACGACATCGATACAGTCTTGGCCTGTTGATTGCCAAGTACCTAGTCCTAGCACAGGAATATTGGCTTGGCCTGCGGTACGAATATTATAAGTTTTCTTGCTCATATTATTATCCTTATTATGTGTTGAGTGTGGTTCTATAGCTGTTTATATAAGTGTTCTTTATATAACTGTTCTCTAAACAAGTAAGCACTAAATTCAGTGTCACTACCTATCACTACCTATCAATGTCACTACCTGAGTGAGAGGCTTTTAAACCTGAATAAATAACAGTCGTATCATAGTGTTGATTGTAAAACTTGTCCTAACAGAACAACGCGGCAACCCAGCTACTATAGAAAAAAATAGAATAAAGTAAAAGGTCGGTTGACGCTTTCCTACAAAGGACAAACAGGCTGTAACGTCATTTTTATCATTATTTTTGAGGTGAAGGCACGCTCTAAAGCCGCCTGACTTATAGATAAACGTTGTCAGTGTAATCACAAGAGTCAGAAAAGACAGTAGAGCAAAGGCGTAAGAAGCGTAGCGGACGGATGAGAGATAGGCAAAAAAAGCGTCCAATATCGATTGATATTGGGCGCTTTTATAGACGTGGAAGCACGGTTATAAATTACTGCGCCGCTTCGGCCTCTACAGCCGTGTTTTCAGGGGCTTCGGTTGCGTCAGTGGCGTTTTCATCCCAGATTTTTGGGTATTTGTAGCCCGGGAATGTCTCATGCGCGTACTTTTTGAAGGCTTCTGAGTTATAGGCGTTGGTGACGTCTTCTACCCATTTTTTGCCAGTATCGGCAGACTTGATCGCTGACCAGTTGACATAAGCAAAGCTTGGCTCTTGAAACAGTGCTTCGGTCAATTTGATACCAGAGTCGGTGGCATAGTTACCATTAATCACCGCAAAATCAACTTCATCACGGGCACGTGGTAGCTGTGCGGCTTCTAATTCAATGATATTGATGTCGTATTTGCTGTTATCCGCGATATCAGTCTTTGAGGCTGTCAACGGATCGATATTGTCTTTTAGCGTGATCCAGCCAAGGTCGTCCATCATCACAAGGGCGCGCGCAAAGTTGCTTGGGTCGTTTGGTGCTGAGACACTCATGCCTTTGTAGGCTTCATCAAGGCTGGTTTTTTTACCTGAATAAATACCAAGCGGGGCGGTCGGTACTTGGAATACCTCAACCAAATCTAGATTGTTTTCTTTTTTAAAGGTATCAAGATAAGGCTTATGCTGGAAGATATTGATATCCAAGTCGCCTTCAGCCAGCGCCAAGTTAGGACGAACATAGTCGGTAAATGCGATGAGCTCAACGTCATAACCTTGTTCTTCTAGCGCGCCTTTGACTTGGTTACGTACCATGTCGGCAAAGTCACCTTCAGTGGTACCGATGACGATTTTGCTGTGCTCAGGATCGACATCGCTGTCCGCCGTTTGGGCTGTGGTGTTTTCAGTCGCCGCTTCTTTGTTGGCTTCTGGCGCTGATGAGTTGTTACAGCCCACCAATACGAGCCCTGTCATACCAACGGTTGCAAAGGCAGTGGCCAACTGACGGCTGATATCTGTTAATTTCATAAAATTTCCTTATTCGTACATGGGATTGGGTTATGTGAGTCGCGCCTGAGCATTAAAAAAGCAACATTCTACATAGTAATGCTGCTTTTTATGATAAGAGCTAAGAGGATTCATTACTGCCAAAAATAAACCGAGTCGCTGGCAATGTCAAGTATTTGCCAAAGCGGCTTAACGTTTGTCTAGGCGGTTGGCCAGCCAGTTACCAGACGCTTGGATAGCAATGACCATGATCGACAGCATAATCACGATAAAAATCATCACCTCAGTTTGGTAACGATAATAACCATAACGAATGGCCAAATCGCCCAAACCGCCGCCGCCGATCATACCAGCCGCCGCAGAGTATGACAGCAAGCTGATACACAAGATAGTCACCGACAGCACCAGACCTGAGCGCGCCTCGTTGAGCAAGACTTTGATAATAGTAAAGGGGCGAGCGCCCATCGACTCGGTGGCCTCGATGATACCGCGCGGGACTTCACGCAGGTTTTGCTCGACCAAACGGGCAAAATAAAACGAGCCGGCAATCGCAAGCACCAAAGAGGCGGCAATCGGTCCGATACCTGTACCGACGATGGCTTTGGTAAATGGACTCATCGCAATCATTAAAATCACAAACGGGAAGGCGCGCATAAAGTTGGTGATGCCGCCTAACACACCATATAGTGTTTTATTTTGCAAAAACTGTCTATCGCTGGATAAGAATAAGAATATTCCAAATAGCCCACCGATCAAAATGGCAACCGTCGTTGAGATACCCAGCATGATAAAGGTATCAATAAACGCAGTCACAATCTCTTTACGCAGCGCAAACAGCTTGTCGATCGAGGCGGATAGTTCCGTACCAGTTAACATATTATTTCTCCTACCTCATTAGTCCTCAACGACTAAGCCTTGGCCAATCGGGGTGGTGGCCTGAATCAGACCATCTCTTACGTCTGCAACCTCAAGCAGCTTGCCTTGGTGTAATAAGGCGGCGCGGTCGCAAAGCCTGCGAATCACACTCATCTCGTGGGTGACGATGACGATGGTCACGCCTAGCTGCTCGTTGATATCACGCAGACAGGTGAGCAAGCTACGAGTTGTCGCAGGATCGAGGGCACTGGTCGGCTCATCGGCCAGTAGCACCTTTGGACTAGGCGCTATCGCGCGGGCGATACCAACGCGCTGTTTTTGGCCGCCTGAGAGCTGCGCTGGATAGTGACCGGCACGATCAGTCAGATCGACAATCTCCAGGCAGTCCATGACACGCTGATGAATATCACGACGCGGATAGCCTGCGACCATCAGGTTAAAGGCCACGTTGTCAAAGACGGTGCGATTGGACATGAGATTAAACTGTTGAAATATCATACCGATATTGTGGCGCGCCACTCGTAGGTCGCTGGCTGATAAGGTAGTCAAATCAGTGCCATCGATGATGACCTGACCTGAATCTGGACGCTCGAGCATATTGATCAGGCGCAACAAGGTGGATTTACCGGCACCTGAATAGCCCATTAGGCCAAAGATTTCACCTTGCTGGATGGACAGTGACGTCGGCTCGACAGCAGTAAACCAGTGGGGCTTGCCATCTTTGTCTTTGATTGAGCGGTCACTTAAAAAACTTTTGGTCACATCGTTTAAGACAATCATGTCATTCATGGAGGGCTCAAAATTCAATGGTTTTTTTAATGTCACAAACGCTTTGCTTTGCCTCTATCGTCATCTAAGAGGCAAAAAAACAACCGTTCATAACCCTATAATAAGGGGCGCTAATATAGCATATTATCGGGTACTTTGGATATGCGCATCCGCGACCCGCTTATGATGAATAGCGATTAGGCGGGGGAGGCGAGGAAAAGAGGCAGATAATAAGAGCAGTTTTTGACAAGAAGACTAGATAGGCGCACTTAATAGAGGGGTTTGCGCTAGCAAGATAAGAACACGTCCTAGCCATTTGGATGATAGTGCGGATTATGCTTGACTGGCAGTATGACCAAAAACCTTGTATGGCCATTGATGGTATCAGTGATGATACGGCCCTGATGCGCGGTGACGATTTGTGATACCAGTGATAACCCCAGCCCTGAGCCTTTGTTTTTTTGTTGCAAACGCACAAATGGGCTAAACACGTCTTCGCGCTTTTCTTCAGGGATGCCAGCTCCTTCGTCGATGACGGCCAGTACCGCGTATTTGGGCAGAGGACGTTCAGGCTCTGTTTTGGTTTTTTTGAGATGCTTGGTAAACAAACCTTCTTTGCGCGGCGCGTCCATAGCTTCCCCGTCAAGCTGCGTCGCGTTTTTGCTACTGGTTTTTTGGTCTTTTGGCTTTTTGCTATCATCGCTAGTGGCTGTACCATCGGCGATGGCGCTTTTTTGGCTGTGGCCATTTTTTAGCGCATTGATACCTTTGCTCATCAGACTGTCTTTGGTTTTCTGTACTGTAATGTCACTATCCGCTGCTGCCGCGCTCTCAGGTACCGCACGCCAAATGACTTTTTTGATTTTGTCCGCAAACTCAGAGGTAAAGCGCTGATAGTCTGTCATCACAGATAGCGATGCGCGCGCGTCCTTTGGTTTAAGAGCGGTATGGTTATTGGCCGAAGCGAGAGCGTTGTCATCCGTCTCCGTTGCAAGCGTGTCATCCGCCCCTACTACAGATGTCTTAATCTGATGCGTCTCGCAGCTTGGTGTTGCATCGTGGTTAGGACGGTCAGCAGCGTTGTCGTTTGTCGTGTCGACCGCAGTGTGAGTAGCATCAGTATTATCTGCCTCATTAACGACAGCGGCCTCGTCAACGAGCGTTTCGCCGTTTTTGTAGATAGGCGGTGCAGGCAGGGCTATGACCGTCTCTGTCATGTCTGCTTCAGCCGCGGCGGTATCTGTGAGCGCGGTATCGTCGCCTTGCGCTGATGCCGCCCGCCCATCCTCTCGGGTTGGTGCCGCGGTCTCATCATAGGAGTCAAAGTCTGAGCTATTATAGTCGGCGAAACTACTGCAAATGAGGGTTTGCAGCAGGTAGTCAGGGATGCTATCGGCCTCGTCAATGGTCTGTACGCCATATAGCAGTACGGTCACTGGCGGCACCCCATGTAGCATCGCATTGGTCAATAGATTGCGAATCAAATGGGTTAGCATAGAGGCCTGCCCATCGATGACGATGTGCTCGCCGATCAACGTCGCTTCAGGGTAATGTTGGCGCTCTTGATTGATGAGATCGTATAGATCTAGGCGCTCTACTTGCTGCAACGCATGACCTGCATCCAAGCGGCTGACCAGTAAGATGCTTTCTACCAAGTCATTGAGCCCAGACAAATCGCGATTGATGGCTTGGGCGCGTTTATCAAACTTTTCTTTGGTATCAGAAGGCAGCGCGCCTGCCAGCATGTCCATCATCTCAATCTGCAAGCGAATACGCGTGATGGGTGTGCGCAGCTCATGAGAGGCATGCGCCAACAGTAAGTTATTGGCATCGACCAAATGCTCGATTTTTTGTGCCGCTTGGTTAAAACCGCGCGCCAAGGAAGCAATCTCATCATTACCGCGCGCATTGACTCGCACGGTAAAATCACCATCACCCAGCTGCGTCATCTGCTGGCTCATCTGATTGATACGCCACGTCATGGTGCGAGCAATAATCCACAAAACCCCTGCCATGATAAGCAGCAGCAATAAGGTGCCGGTAAATAGGTTCAATGCCGCAGAAAGGGCTGGTTTTTTGGGCGGTAAACGCGGTTCGTACAGCAGCGTATAGCCTGTGCTGCTATATACTTGTGCTTGCTGGGTCGTGGCGTTATCAGAAAAAGAAGGGAAAACGCGTGATAACAAAGACGGGGTAGGCGGCAGCTCTAATGGCAAATCGCTGTGGTCGGTTTGCATCAGCAAATGACCATCACTGTCATACAGCCCCATCTTGGCCTGTAAAGACTCGTCAAAAATATCAAAGCTTTTTTTGACGACCGCCAGCATAAACCGCGACTGCAAACGGTTGTCTTTGCTAATGGCGGTATTTAGCTCATGCAAAAAAGGATCGATTTGCCCTAAGATCTGAGTGGCCAATACCTCTGAGCGAATTCCCGCATCTTTATCATGGACCAGCTGGGTCAACAGCACCATCGCCACTGCAAATAAGATAAGCGCCAGCATCACACTGGCAAATAGCTTGGCAAATAAAGAGCGAAAACCCAAGTGCTGCATTAAACCATCTCTATTATCAGACGTTTATAACGATTCAAAACGGCTACCATACAGTCTGCCGTTTATAGCGTGCTGCCGCTCATAATATGAACAAACAATCAGACCTGATCGGTGGCAAATTGATAACCGACGCCGCGTACGGTGATGATACGTTTGGGCTGGCGAGGGTTGTCTTCAATCAAGGCGCGCAGACGTGAAATATGCACATCAATGGCGCGGTCGATATTGTCTGAGCTGTCATCATTTGGCATCGCCTGCCAGAGCTGCTCACGATTGAGTACTTTACCAGAATGCGTGGCAAAGTAGTGTAGTAATTGAAACTGATGCGTGGTCAAACGTACCGGCTCATCATCAATCGTCACCTCATGACTGTCAGGGAATACGCTTAAGCGGCCAAAGGTCAAGCTATCTGACTGGCTGTCTGCTTGGTTTGGCTGCTCATGGCGGCGAATCACGGCGCGGATACGAGCCAATAGCTCACGCGGCTCAAAAGGCTTGGCGATATAATCATCGGCACCCATCTCAAGGCCCAACACGCGATCTGTGGTATCGCCTTTGGCCGTCAACATGATAATAGGTACCTTATTGGTCATGTTGTTTTTATTGCCACGAATCTTTTGACAGACCTGCATACCATCCATATCGGGCAGCATCAAATCAAGCACCACCAAATCGATATCACGCTCTTTGGTATCTAGTAAGTCAAGACCTTCTTGACCAAGCCCTGCGTGATGCACGTCGTAATAATTCATGGTCAGATAGTCGCTGATCAATTCTGCTAAATCTGGATCATCTTCTATTAATAAGATCTGTTTACTCATGGGTTATCCTCTAGTTGTTGTTATCATGGGTCAGGCGTTTATACGGCTCTGTACAGTCATTCTGATAAATACATCAGATGCGACCGCTGTTATGCCAAACGTCTGAATGTGTTATGTGCTATTTAAAGACATTATTTAAAGGCACTATTTAAAGGTGCTATCTTGTAAATATGCATACGCTTAAATACGTATGCTTGCTGTAAACGCGCTAATAATAAAGACCGCTAATAATAAAGACATAGTGCCTAATTTTGCTGTGACAAAACAAGACAAGCTTTGTTAATGTTTCTACATAATGTAACTGCCAGCATAAGCCATTAAGACACAATGACTTTTTTGCCTTTAGAATCAAGCGGTAAATCGGCCAAGCAAATCAAGCTGTCATTACTGATGCCTGCGATCAGATACTGCTGAGAGGTGGGGTTAAACTCGACCACTTCTACAGGCTGGCGCGTCAGACGCTGATCTTGTCCGATGATCCACACATTTGCCGCCAATGGCCTTAGAGGTTTATATGGTGGTGAATGCAATTCTGTCAAGTTCACATCATGTAAGGCGCGTCTAGGCACGATAGTGCCGACATCGATTTGTCCATAGTTGACCCGACCCGTGACCTGCATCTTAGGCAGCAGTTTTTTGCGACTGCTCTCGTTATCGATCACATTGACATGGACCAGCAGCTTTTTGGGGTGCGGGGCTTCGACCAGTTTGCTGACTTGACCGGTGAACTGATCTGTCAGCTCAGCGGTTGTAAAATTAACCGTTTGTCCTACCGATAGCTGCGGCTTTGCCTGAATAGGCACGGTTGCGACAAAGTATAGCTTGGTCTCATCAGCGATCTGCAATAAGGGCGTACGTGCAGCGAGCTGCTGTCCTGCGGCGGCGTTTAACTGCGCGACCCGCCCAGCGAAGCTGGCACGCACCGTGATAAGTTGGTATGACGAATGCTCTGAGGCGTCGTCGTCCAATGTGTCTGTCGCAGCGTCTGCATCCGTGTCGTTTTGGCGCGGCAGCTTGGCTGAGGCAGGGTTGTTGTCGGAGGTGGCTTTGCTAGCAGAGGTAGACTTGCCATCGATGGCCGATGGCTCGGCGGCCGCGTCCTCTATGGTGGCTTGTTTTGTCTGATCCGGACGAGGTGAGGTTTTTTCAATAGCTGGGCCTTTTGCTGCACTTTTGGTTTGCGGTGCTGCATTCTCGGCTTGCGGCGCTGAGTTGCCATCGGGCTTTGTATTTATCTCATCTGAGCGCTCGGGAGGTGTTTGACTGGTCATGTCCAGCTGTCGGACGATAAGCAAAGGCGCGTCTTTTTCGACCTGCTGACCCTCACTGACCAGCACCTGTTCGACATACAGCGGCTGGGCGGCGACAAACTGACTTTGTTTGATCGGCTGTATATTGCCCTGTAGCCCGAGGCTGGGTTGATAGCGCGATGGTTTGATACTTAGAATATGGTCTGGCGTCATCGTCACCGTGCTATCACTGATGATCAGTGGGTTATCTACTGTCTCACTGTTTTCTGCTGTGACAGGCTCATCGGTAGGCGGGGAGGGCTGACAAGCCAGCAGCAGCAAAACGCTAAGTAAGTACGGGCTTTTTTTTAACCATTGAAAAGCTGTCATAGCAGTCACCGTTATAATCATCGTTTTATTATATAGTGAAATCCTATGAGGTGAAACGATTGTACGCTAGCTGATTGTACAGTGACCAAACATTGCCGGTCGTCATGCAATCATGATTGCCAAATGCTAAGCCATACAACCTGCTAACAACCTGCTGATAGAAGCATGACTGCAGTATGACTATAGGTAGCTATTTAGATAACCACTTAGGTAATTATTTGGATAGCTATTTAAGTTATTAGCTAGGAGACTGGTCAGTCTGAACATAATTTTTTCAATCACTGGAATTGCATGAACAACTGTGCTAAAACAAACATAACAAAATATATTGATACATTTTTATCACAATCGAAAATTATTCAGCAATGTGGTAGTTGATTCTATATAATGCAGAAATATCATGAAGTTGGTGAGTTTTTTGCCCTGTTTTTATCAAAAAGTAGGATGACGATAGTTTATGGCAAAGTGCTTTAATGTTTTTTATGCATTAAGATACCTTTATCTGGCGACACGCTAAGCACAGTGGTTGGTGGTTGGCCACCGGATTGAGCGTCAATCGATTCAGCCATCATAAATTGCCTATCATGACCCAGATGGCGGGGCTACTTTTGCTCAGGACTGATAAAAGCCAGATACTCATAAAAGAAAAGATAGGTCCGCTACGATATAGATAGATGGCAGAGGTCGTCTCAAGCCCATAATCAATAAATGATCAATTGAGAATACCCTAACAGCTGTGTTGATAGATCGCGTGACAAACCCATAGTCGTTCATAGGACAATGAGAATGGAAAATAATTTTGATGGCTTAAAAGTGATGGTGATTGATGATTCCAAAACCATTCGCCGTACTGCAGAAACCTTGTTACAAAAGGCAGGCTGCGAAGTTGTAACTGCTATTGATGGCTTTGATGCACTTGCAAAGATTGTCGATAACAATCCCGATATTATTTTTGTGGATATTATGATGCCACGTTTAGATGGTTATCAAACCTGTGCTTTGATTAAAAACAACCCTGATTATGCCGACAAGCCTGTAATCATGTTGTCATCTAAAGACGGTTTATTTGATAAAGCACGCGGCCGTATTGTTGGCTCTGATGAGTATCTGACCAAGCCATTTAGTAAAGACGAGCTGTTTGACGCGATCAACCAATACCGCTAGACAAAGGGTCAAAATAAATGTGCCAGACTATCTTTGAGCGTGGCATATTTTGTGCAGGTTTTGATATCACGTACGGCTGTTGCTAGCCGCTTGACAACGAGTAACCACTGCGGTGAGAGGCGTGTGATCATGAGTATTTGGAGCACAGGCTGTAGCAGTTGGTCTTTATAATATATTTGAATATCCAAATGGATATCTTCGTAAATAAAGGAAAATCCTATGACTACCGTCTTAGTCATTGACGACTCGCCATCTGAAATGGCGAAATTTCGCGACATGCTCTCCAAAAACAAT
Source organism: Psychrobacter sp. Rd 27.2 (assembly GCF_001921755.1). Classification (NCBI taxonomy): domain Bacteria; kingdom Pseudomonadati; phylum Pseudomonadota; class Gammaproteobacteria; order Moraxellales; family Moraxellaceae; genus Psychrobacter; species Psychrobacter sp. Rd 27.2. The sequence continues at coordinate 108,258 of NZ_MRYB01000001.1, forward strand.
TTTCAAGTGTTGGAGGCGACCAATGGGGAGCAGGGCTGTCAGATGGCAGCAGATCATCTGCCAGATGTGATTTTGATGGATGTGGTGATGCCAGAGATGAATGGTTTTCAGGCGACACGCAAGATCACCCGCGGCAAAACCACCGCCCATATCCCAGTGATCATGATCAGTACCAAAAACCAAGAAACAGACCGTGTGTGGGGTAAGCGTCAAGGCGCTAAAGAGTATATGAACAAACCCATTGACGAGAGCAGCTTGGTCAATATCATTCGTCGAGTAATGGAGTAGCTTGTGGCTTCCAAAGGGTTTATTGAGCTTCTGCGTCTAGCAGATCTGGCACGCGCGCGCAAAAGTGGTCGCCGCAGTGGGCAAGAATATGACTGGCAAGGTGTGGTATTTGAGGTTGGCGGACAGCGTTTGGTGGCGCCAATGGGTCAGGTATCGGAGGTGTTGGCCATGCCAGAATATACCAGCTTACCCTTAGTGAAGCCTTGGATGCTAGGTATTGCCAATATCCGTGGTCGTTTATTACCGATCACGGATTTGTCACAGTTTTTACAAGTACCTAGCCGTGTAGCGCAAATGAGTCAGCGTAAGGTCATTGTCATCGATCACGACAACCTGTTTTCAGGTTTGCTCGTCGATCAGGTGATCGGTATTGAGCAGTTTACCAGTGACCAATATCGCGCCGAGGCCATCGAGCCAAGCTCACCATTTGCGCCTTATAATCACGGTAAGTTTTATAAAAATGAGCAAGATTGGTATATTTTCATGCCAAGCTTACTAGCGCAGGATTTGCAGTATAGTGATGCGGCAATATAACTGTCGATAATACAGAATCTGTCTCATTCATAAAGACAGAGGATTAGCGACTGACATGATGCGGTTGGATGTCAGCATTCATACAGGCTTTGTTGATCGTTGTTTTGATAACAATAAGATTGTCAAAGTCAGTCACGATAAGACTTTGACGATTGTTTGAAAGGAATACGTAAGATGAGTGATGTTATAAAAAAACCTGTAGCTGGTACGCCCAAAACCACAGCGGATGGCAAAGATGCCTATAGTGAATGGAATTTATTGCTGGTTCTGTTTGTGGCGATAAGCGTGGCTTGTTTGATTTGGCTAGGCAACTCTGTATCGTCAGTGAGTCAGTATTTCTCTGACTTTAATCAATCGGTCATTCTGCCTGTGGTGGTCTTGATCATAGGCATGCTAGGTATTTTCTTTGCCCTATATAAAATCTTAAAACAACGGGGCGGCTCAGAGCGCATCTTGATCGAAAAAGAGACCCTACGTCGCCGTCAAGAAGCCGAGGCGGAGTCTGAGCGTGCTCGTCAAATCCAAGAGGAAAACGAGCGTAACCAGATCGCTATTTTGCGTCTACTCGATGAGCTAGGCGACTTGGCAGAAGGGGACTTGACCGTCAATGCGACTGTATCAGAAGATTTTACAGGGGCGATTGCCGACTCAGTCAACTTTGCCATCGACCAGCTGCGTCAGCTGGTACTGGTCATTAACAGTACCGCTGAGCGCGTCTCGCAATCATCAGAGCAAACACAGATGAACGCTGTAGAACTGGCCGAAGCCTCTGAGCACCAAGCACAAGAGATCGCTGGCGTGTCGGCGGCGATTAATGAGATGACGGTGTCGATTGACCAAGTGTCTAACAACGCCTCAGAGTCAGCGACCGTGGCCCAGCGCTCAGTTGCCATTGCCTATAACGGAGCCGAGGTAGTACAGCGCTCTATCGAAGGTATGAACGTGATTCGTGATCAGATTCAAGAAACCTCAAAGCGTATCAAGCGCTTGGGTGAGTCGTCACAAGAGATTGGCGATATCGTTAGCTTGATTAATGACATTGCCGATCAGACCAACGTTTTGGCATTGAACGCGGCCATTCAGGCGTCGATGGCAGGTGAGGCAGGCCGAGGCTTTGCGGTCGTTGCTGACGAGGTTCAGCGCCTCGCTGAGCGTTCAGCCAATGCGACCAAGCAGATCGAAACACTGGTAAAAACCATTCAGGCAGATACAAATGAGGCGGTCGTTTCGATGGAATCAACGACCTCTGAAGTCGTACGCGGTGCACGTCTGGCAAAAGACGCCGGTGAGGCACTAGAAGAAGTGCAAAGCGTTTCAAACACGCTCGCTGATTTGATCCAAAACATCTCAAACGCGGCATTGCAGCAAGCTGAATCTGCAGGCCATATTTCACATACCATGAACGTCATTCAAGACATCACGTCACAGACCTCATCAGGTACCATGGCGACCGCGCGCTCTATCGGCGAGTTGAGTGAGATGGCAGCCGCACTGCAAGAGTCCGTCACTGGGTTTAAAATCTCAAATGACGATGAGTTGTTGGACGCTGATACGCTAGAGTCTGAAGAGGCCTTATCAGAGAGCGTCTGATAAGTATTTGGTGCCAGAGCCTGAGTCGGCAAACAGGTGCAGTAACGGTGCATAACAATGATAGCAGGTCATGTGGACGATCTTAATCAACCAACCCGCAGCTTTGTTAAAGCAAGTAGCGCTGCGCTGGGTAAGAAGGTAATGCAAAACGAGCATTTTGATGCGCAGCAATGGCGGCGGTATATAGAGCACGAAACGGGCTTTGTACTACCAGCTGCCCAGCTAAAATGGTTAAAAAATGCGATTGACCATACCGCCCAGTCGCATGGCTTAAGCGTCAAGCAGCTATGGTATCAGCTGCCCAAAAGCAATGCGCTGCGTCAACAGCTGCTGGACAAAGTACTTATCCACGAAAGCCGTTTTTTTCGACATCAGCCTTCGATAGATTTTGTGACCCAGTGCGCCGCTGAGCATCAAAGCCTAGTTCTAAACGCCGATAGGATAAGTGCTAATGGGGTAAGCGGCGTAGATAAGTTGTTTCGTATTTGGAGTGTGGGCTGTGCCGGTGGGCAAGAGGCGTGGTCGCTGACCATGAGTCTGGCGGCGCAGCAGCTGACGAGGTTTGCGATATTAGGCACTGACGTTAGTGAACAAGCACTGGCAAAAGCACGGTTGGCGCAATATGACAAACGTCAGCAGGCCTTGATTCCGCAGCACTGTCAGCCGTATGTGTATCCGTTATCAGCAAGCCGCCCAACGCCTACATCGAGCTTGGCAGATACCGCGATGCCTGCTACAACGATACAGACATCATGGCAAGTTGCCCCCACGCTGCAATCACACGTAAGCTTTGCTTTACATAATATTATCGAGCAGCAACCACCCACGCCACATCTGCAGCAGGTGATTATTTGCCAAAACATGCTGCTGTATTTTCGCAAATTTGATCAGCGTGATATTTTGGCGCGGCTGTCAGCGCAGTGTGCTCCCGGTGGATACATTGTATTGGCTCCGGGTGAGGCGCTGTTTTGGCGTCCTGCAAATATGCGCCGTATTGCGCACCCACAGGTTAATGTGTGGCAAAAGACCAACACTTAAACCTCGTGCCTTCATGAGTGGCAAAATTAGTGCCTAGACGAGTTAGGATGACCCTATGAAAAACCAGCCCAATGACATAGTGACGCTTGAGTGGTTGCTCCCTCTATTTAATCAGCAATTATCACAGGTATCGGATGGCTGGCAATTAGACGCTGATCCCATCAATTATGAGCACATGGTCGTGCCCTATCATCAGCTCGGTGGCGCGCTCATCATGAGCAATCTACCGGCATTGGCAGATCTGGCATACAAGCTCAGCGCATTAGCAGAAGTTGGTGGCCGCGATGGCCTAGCTAGCGAGGCGCGCCGCGTGGGTCAGCTGGCGCACCGATTGTTGCAGCGAGCGCTAAATCAGTATGCTCGCATCGGCAGTCACCATACCGCCCCAATCATGGCCGCCGCGGAGCAACTGCTTGAGGTGCTAACGCAATTGGGAGCGGCTAGTGGGTCATCATTGGCATCCAGCGCTATTCAGCAGGGCGCATTGCATCAAAAAACTGACACAGATGCGGCTGTGGATGGGTTTGAGCTAGCCGTACCTGTGCGAACAGATGACGTCACCGAGCATCTAGACGAGCAGCAATACCAGCAGTTATTGCTCGTCTGGCGACAACAAGTACAGGTGCTGTTAAGTGTTAATAGTAATCAGCCGCCGTTATTAACCCCGCTAGAAAAAGTCAGCCAATACCTGCAGCAGACGAGCCAAGATGAAGATTTGCAGCAGCTTTGGTACTTGACTGAGCTGTGGTTTAGTGAGCTTGCGCAAAATACCGCTCCGTTGCCTAAGCAGTATGCCCCTCTGTTAAGCGAGCTTGAGCAGATCATTGACGCTTTTGTACAGCAAACACCGCCTGTGCCAAGTGTCATCAACAGCCTTATAACCAATATCTATATCGAGCTAAGTGGTCTCGACCAAAGCAGTGACAATACGCAGTCGCTACTGAGCAACTTGCCCCAAAGCTCGGCGGTAGAGTCGCGTTTTTTACCGCGTATATTGAGTGAACTTGAGACTTTGGTTTTTCATTTAGACAAGCCAACCACACTGTTGTATCCGCTGCAAAAGATACAAGCCCAGCTGGAGGGGCGTGGTTGGACATATTATGCCGCTCAAGTGGCAGAAATACTGACCGAAATAGAGCAAGCGCTGGCGTCTGAGGCGGCGCTGACCCAAGTACAATGGCAAATTGAACAAAAGCTGCAAGAGCTATACAGCGCTATTTACAATACGGAGCAAGTGATCTCGCAAAAGATTGGTGAGGCCGCCGCGTTTGTTCCTTTTTCTGATGTACTTGCTAGTGCCAACGAGCAACCCGTCACAAGTGCTGATGCTGTGTCGGCGGGTGAAGAGCTGCGTGAGCTGCGCATCGCTGTCGAAGACGTCAAACAAAGCTTTAATGAGTATATACAGCGTCAAGAAGTGCAGCTGCTACCGAAGAATGCTGACTTTGCAAAAATCGGTCAAGCCTTTGATGATATGGGGTTGCCAACGATCTGCCAAACCACCGATCAGGTCGCGCATATCTTTAGCCAGCTAAAAACGCATGAGATTGATGCGCTGAGTTGGGATGTGACGCAAGCCTTGGCGGAAGCACTGACGTCAATCGAGCTGTTGTTAGATTATCTGGCTCAGCAGGTTTTTGATCAGCAACTATTAACGCTCGCAAGTGAGCATACGGCCAGAGCAGAAGCACTGCTTGATGCTTATATTGAGGCACCAGAGATGGTTAGTGATACTTTTCATACCCAGACACCTGCCGCAACTGACGTGCTGCGCTATGATGACAGCGGTGAGATTGCTCCTGCCAGTCATGATCTATCTGCTCAGCCATCCGATGATGCGCCAGAGGATGACAACATGCGTGATGACAACGTGCACGATGACAGTGCTACGCATAAGGATAGTGAGGCATTGGCCGAGGCTCGCGCGCAGCTGCAGCCTGATAGCTTTGAGGCAGATGCTGATATCCGTGAGATATTTATCGAAGAAGTCACAGAAGTGATCGCTGATTTAGAAGACTTTTTGCCTATTTGGCAGCAAGACTCACAGGATTTGACACCCTTGACAGAAGTGCGCAGAGGTTTCCATACTCTAAAAGGCTCAGGGCGCATGGTGGGGGCTTTTAGTATCAGTGAGATGGCTTGGTCTATCGAAAACTTGCTGAATCGATTGTTGGACAACACCTTGCCTGTCACCGAAGACGTGGTAACTCTGGTCACGCAAACCACAACGCATCTGCCTACTCTCGTCGCCGACTTTCAAGCGAAACGGCCGCCAAGTGTGGATCCTGCTATGACAATTTTGCAAAGCCGTAACCTATTGAGCGGACAGCCTATCGACGCTGGATTGGCCGAGAGCGAGTCTGCATTGGCCATCTCTGACACCGAGTCAGGGGCTGAGGCGGAAATGCTGGCTGATGAAGTGCAAGTGGCAGCTGACGTCGCTGCATTACAGAGTAATGATGCCGCTGCGTCTGATGAGATCGGTATGGATACAGCCGATACCGAAGCGCGCGGCGAAACGGTGTCTTTGTTTGATCTTGAGGTTCCAGCAGTGCTTGCGCCCTTTATGCCAGATGCTGGGCAGCTACCAGCCGATGCCAATGATGCAGACCCTGATATTAAAGAGATATTTATCGAAGAGGCCGATGAGGTATTGAGCGAAATCGTGCCTTTGTATGAAAACTGGCGCATGTCTCCTACTGACCTAGATGCCTTGACAGATATTCGCCGCGGTTTCCATACCCTAAAAGGCTCAGGCCGCATGGTCGGGGCCAACTATAGCGCTGAGCTGGCTTGGGCTATTGAAAATATGCTCAATCGTGTACTGGATCGCAGTATTGAGGTGACAGCAGATATCACTCAGCTAATAGCTGATGTATTAGCCGCTTACCCAGCGATGCTCGCTACCTTTGAGCAAGGTGGTGAAGAGTATCCAGCACTGATACCGTTATGGATTGCCTGTGCAAACGCCTATAGCAAACAAAAATCTCAGGACTTTAGTTACCCAGCCTTAATGGCGCAAACGGGCAGTACGCCTGCGTCTGATATTCACAAAGACGACTTGGCTTTAGCTTCAGAGCGGTGGTATGAGACTGATGCCGATGAGATTGAGGCTGCGCGCGACTATGAAGGTAGTGATGACAGTGATGACAGCGAGGTAAGGGACGCTGTAGCGGCCATAGAGATAGATAGCACCTTGCAGTCGCTCACCTCTGTCAATGAGATGATGGCAGAAGCACCGGTGATTTTGACGCCGCAGAGCGAAGAAGAGCAAGCCTTCTGTGAGATTTTCATCGATGAAGCCGAAGCGTTATTACAAGACATTGAGCAGTTTGTTGCCACGCATCGAGATCAGCCTCAGATTGAGGTGACCGATGAGATTGTACGAGCCTTTCATACGCTGCGCGGCGCATCAGGCTCTAGTGCGTTAGCGGCTATCAGTGACGTGAGTGCGACGATAGAGCATAGTTTAGAGTTGCTACAACAGCAAGACACCGCGATGACGCCGCTGCATTTAGAGGCATTGGCACGGTCAGCTATGCTGATCAATGGCTATCTAACGAATTATAAGCAAAACGTTCAACAAACTGATGTCTCGGTGGAAGATGCCCAAAGCCAGCAAGATATTGCGTCATTGCAAGCCATGCTTGGTGAGCAGTATCTCATCCATGACGATCAGACAGCCTCCGACAATAAGCCAACGATTGAGCAGTTGTTGGATGACAATATTGATGAGTTATTAGACGCTGAGTGGGAGCTAGAGGAGGCGCTAAGTCAGGGGGATATCTCGCAGGCTCAGCGCTATATAGAGCAGCAACTTAGCCAAATCAAACACCTCACCAATAAAGCCCAAGAATTTCCAAAATTCACTGCCATCCTTGGCGGTTTGGCGCACGCTTATGCTTATCTACAGCGGCATCCAGAATCGGCAAAACAAGCAGAGGTGCAGGCGGTGTTACTCGCTGGCCACGCGCAATTGGTCGGCTTGTTTGATGCACTCGCTGGCAGCACTTCACTAAAAGTCGACCCGCAAGTGCTACATGAGTTGCAGGCGCTTGCTGGCTTCGATGACGGCGATGATGCTGAGTCGATGGTTCGCACGGTTGCTGCACCCGAGCTGCAGCTTGAGTCGATCGATACCGATGTAGAGCTGCTTGAGATTTTCTTAGAAGAAGCGCAAGAGCTAGATGACGCGCTGGATGAAAGCTTTAGTAAGTGGCGTGCCGATATCACCAATATCAACGCGCTTAAAGTATTGCAGCGTCACCTACACACCATCAAAGGTGGCGCAAGAATGGCGGGTATTAGCAGTATTGGCGACCTGACCCACGAGGCGGAGAGCATTTATGAAGCCTTTGTAGAAAACAGGAAAACACCAACCGCACAGTGGTTAAAGATTATGCAAGTGGTGCAGGACACCATGTCATTGCAAGTCATGCATATCGTTCGTCATCAGCAGTCGTTTTTTGCTACAGAATTGATTGAGCAGTTACAACAGTTTGAAAAAGCAGACACATTGCCAGCGGTGGTTGAGCTGATCATACCAGCACCGACCAACCACTTCGACGCCGCCACCCAAGTACAGGCTGACAATACCCAGCAGAGCCATGAAGTAGCAGACACGGTCAGCTTAGATACCATGATCAAGCAATCATGGGCCAATGGCTTGCCTGATCCTGATCTTTTGGCGGTGTTTTTAGAAGAAGCAGAAGAGCTGACCAACCAAAACCGACACTTGCAAGTGTTTTTACAAGATGCCGAAGATACCGTGGCGTTACAGTCGCTACAGCGTGATCTGCATACCATCACAGGTGGCGCCAAAATGGTCGGCGCCAGCGGCATCGCTGACTTGGCTTATGAGCTAGAAGCGACGTATAAAAACTTTGCCAGCCGTCGCCGTCCTGCAACCGAAAAAGCTCAAGCATTGATTGTTGCTTGTCACGACTGGCTGGCAGATGCGGTATTTATGCTAGGTCTACAGGTCAACCCGCCAACGCCGACGCTACTGATTGAAGCGCTCCAGCAGTTTGGTAAAAACCCTAATAGCCTAAAACAAGTGCCGAAAGAGTCGCTGCAAGCACAGCGTACAGCGATCTTGCTGGCAAAAGAAGCACAGGATTCACAATATCTAGAAAAAGACATCAGTCAGATGCCATCGATGTTTGCAGAGACTGATGAGGAAGAGCAGAGTGCCAGCAGCAATGAGATGATTCGTATCTCAGGTGGCTTGATTGAGCATATGATCAACCTATCGGGTGAGTCTGCGATCAACCGTGCTCGTATCGATATGGGTATGAGCAGCTTGACCAACAGTATCGAAGAGATGGGCATTACCGTACAGCGCTTGGCCGATCAGCTGCGCCGTATGGAGACGGAACTTGAAGCACAGATACTGTCGCAAATCGATGACGAGCTGATTAATAATGAAGGTTTTGATCCATTGGAGATGGATCAGTACTCGTCACTCAATCAGTTGTCCAAATCATTGTCAGAGTCGGCATCGGATTTGGTCGATATCAACCACACTTTATTAGAAAAAACCCGTGATAGCGAAAGCTTGCTGCTGCAGCTGGCACGTACACAAACCGAGCTACAGGACGGTTTGATGAACTCGCGTATGGTGCCGTTTACGCGCTTGACCCCGCGTCTGGAGCGTATCGTCCGTCAGACTGCAAACGAGCTTAATAAATCTGTAGAATTGACCATTATCAATGCTGATGATGAGATGGATAGAACCATTTTGGAGCGGATTACCTCACCGCTTGAGCATATGCTGCGAAACGCTGTCGACCACGGTATCGAAAACACCTCGGCTCGACTCAAAGCAGGCAAAGAGCGTAGCGGTCATATCACTTTAGAGGTGCACCGCGAAGGGAGTGAAGTCGTCATTCAGTTATCGGATGATGGCCGCGGTATCGATGTAGAAGCCGTACGCAACAAAGCCATCTCTCAAGGCCTTATCGATGCCAATGACGATAGCCTGACTGATGTCGATATCATGCAATATATCTTTAATGCCGGCTTGAGTACCAGTAAGCAAGTGACGCAAATCTCAGGCCGCGGCGTTGGTATGGATGTGGTGATCAGTGAGATTCGCCAGTTGGGCGGGGCGGTCACCGTGGTGTCGGAGCTGGGCAAAGGGTCACGCTTTACCATGCGCTTACCACTGACAGTTGCCGTGTCTGATGCGCTGGTCGTGCGTGCCGCCGATCGCTACTATGCCATTCCACTGGTACAGATCGAGCGTGTGGTGCGTATCAACCCAGAAAAACTTTATGAGTATTATCAGTCCAACGACGCCACGTTAGCGTTTGAAGGGAATGATTACCGCGTGCGTTATCTCAACGAGATTCTCTCGGGTAATAAGCTCAACGAGCTGATGGTCAATACCAACACTAGCCTACCCCTGATTATCATCAAAAACCGCACGGGACAAAACATCGCCTTACAGGTCGATCAGATTGCAGGCTCGCGTATTGAAGTGGTCGTCAAACCACTGGGACAGCAGCTATCCAACCTCTCAGGCGTTTCGGCGGCGACCATCATGGGTGATGGCTCGGTCATGCCGATTTTGGACTTGATTGCCCTAATGCGAAATGCCCCAAGGGTCAAAAACGTGACCAAGCCTAGCGGCACTCAGTCAAAACCGACGGTACTGGTGGTGGATGACTCAGTCACGGTACGTAAAGTGACCTCTCGCTTCTTAGAGCGTCAAGGTTTCAATGTAGCACTTGCCAAAGATGGTATCGATGCTATCGAAATACTACAAGAAACCACGCCAGATATGATATTGCTCGATATTGAGATGCCGCGGATGGATGGCTTTGAGGTGGCAACACAAGTCAGAAACAACCAGCGCTTACAGCATATTCCAATCATTATGATCACCTCGCGTACTGGTGAAAAGCATCGTCAGCGCGCCTTAGAGATTGGGGTAAATGACTATATGGGCAAACCGTTTCAAGAAAAACAGCTGCTTAACAAAATCCAGAGACTGCTGGGCGATGAGGTCAGCTTAACTTATGAAGGATAATGCAGGTGTTTTGGCACTAACAGGGAAGACAAAAGCAAATATAAAGGTGCTGGTGGTGGCCGAAGACCATCATCAGCGCATGGCGTTTTCAGACACGGTTCGTAGCTGCGGTTTTGCGCTAATAGACTGTGTATCGCGCGCGCAATTGCAAAAAAAAACCGCACTTTTTGAGGCCGAAATAGACATTTGGCTGATCGATAGCGACTATGATGATGATATGGCGACGGTGACGGCTGCTTCCAAACCTGCCGCCGTGCTGGTGGGATTTAGTCAAGCCCCTTATCTCAATGAAGCGCAGCTGTATGCTAAATGGCAGCGTAAACTAAAGCGTAAGCTGGCGCAGATGCTGGCATTGCCCGTGTTGGTGCATACGCCTGTCTATAAAAGCGATGATACTGATAATGACTGGCATTATGTGGTGTTTTTGGGTGCCTCTATGGGTGGGCCGAGCGCGGTAAAAGAGTTTTTGGATAACTTATCGCCCACGCTACCGATTTGTATTTTACTCGCGCATCATTTTAACCAAACTATGATTGGTACGCTGCCACGTATTTTAAATCGCCACAACGAGTGGCGCTGTCAGGTCATCACCTCATCGCAGCGTCTGCGAGCTGGTCAATGTCTGATAGCCCCTATAGACAAGCAGATAGTCTGTGACTCTACTGGGCGGGTGATACTGCTAGAGCAGCCTTGGGATGGTGAATACAAACCAGCTATTGGCCAGATTTTAAAAAACACCAGCGATGTGTACGGCAGTGAGCTTATCAACATCATATTTTCAGGTATGGGTGATGATGGCTCGCAATACTTGGATCTTATTCAAGACAATGACAGCCAATTATGGGCACAAGAGCCAAGCTTGAGTGCTTGTCCGAGCCAACCGCAGGCCATCATTGATTCAGGTTATTGTGGTTTTGTCGGCAGCCCTGTTCAATTGGCACAAAAACTTACCGACTATATTGGTGAAAAGGCGACGGCCTCTTTGCGTTAACTTACTGTGAGCGATGTATGAAACAAATTTTACGACACTCGTTTGAAGCAGTCAGCTTGCTGACCACAAACCACGGTATGCTGGATGTCACTTTTGTTCCCGCTTTTAATCAGCCTGATTGGATTATTCCAAGCGGTCTGATTTTGAGCATTGAGGACACTCATGAGCGCGCCTCCAGCTATTATTGGCAGCAGCAAGTATTGCCTGTGTTTGATCTGCTCACGCAAGAACAAACGCCTGATAAGATGATTATACTAGAAGGTAACACCATAGAGCACCGCATGGCGCTCCAGACGTCAGGTCAGTTGTATCAGCGCCAAGTGGGTATCTCTGATGTGAGAGATACAGATAGGCAGGCGTATTTTGCCGACTCTGACAGCGCGGATAAAATTAACGCTGAGGGACGCTTTACGGCAGAGGGTATGCTATCCTACCTTTTTCAAACGGTGATGATTGAGGACACCGTTTATGTGGTGCCTGATTTAGAAAAAATCGCGCATCAGTTGGTTGAGATGGACAGCTAGCGTTCGGTTGGTATCGTTAATCGGTTTTAAAATAGGTACAAACCTACGGCTATTCGTTTTTCTTGTGTGCATTGCCAACCAATCACTGTCATAAATAGCGATAAGGGTAATAGAGCAGCTCATGAATAACACACAGTCAAATATGTCCAAGTGGTCAGTCACTAGTCGCGTGTTTCATTGGATTAGTGCGGTTTTATTGCTAATCACTTGGCTTCTGATATTGTTATACGAAAACCTCGATAGCAATCTTTATATCGGCTTGCATAAGGCGTTTGGGGTCAGTTTATTGTTTTGGATGATTGCGCGGGTGATTAACCGTGTCTTTACCAAAGCGCCGCCAGCACTGCCCATGCCAGCTTGGCAGTTGTGGGTCTCTAAATTGTCGCACTTTGCCTTGTATGCCACATTGATCGCGATGCCGTTGGCGGGTTTGTTGATGTCTGTATATGGTGGCAGACCGGTGGATATTTTTGGTTTGTTTCAGATTCCGGTGTTTGTCACACCAGATAGAAGCTTGGCGCGTTTTTTTAATGACATGCATACCGATATCATTTGGCCGATGATTATCGCCTTTACATTGCTACATATCGCTGCAGCGTTGTATCATCAGTTTGTCAAAAAAGACAACCTGCTCGCTCGTATGAAATAAGCACACTGAGCATCGATATTAAGCGTATGCAGCGTAGGTGATGGACTGACGCAACGAGGTATAACAGAAGATCGTCTCATATGAGTAATGTCATATCACTTGCTAAAAGTCACCCGTCAGATTGCCACATAGAAAAGCCCTAAGTAAGATGCTTAGGGCTTTTTCGTATGCGTCACAAAATCGCTGATAAGAGGCGCTGTACTGCCAGACTTATCTTTTGTGCTCAGGCAAATTGATGTTCATTTCTAAGACGTCTAAGCTGTCTTCGGAGCGATGATTGATATTGACATCATCAATCTGTACACCATTGACGTATTTATTGACCACCTCTAGTATTTCACGCTTCATTTTTTCGATGCGATCGACGGTGAGACGACTGTTTAGGCGGTTTTCGCTTGCAACGATGACCTTAAGACGCTCAGTGGCTAAGTTGGCGCTACCAGCACTACTGCTGTCATCAGTACCAAATAGGCTACTCCAAAATCCTTTTTTCTTACTCATTATTAACTCCCAAACCAGCGCTGTAGTAGACTCTTTTTCTTCACATCGATATGACGCAGCGGACGCTCTTCACCCAAAAAGCGGGCGACGATGTCATCATAACATTGACCAGCAACCGAATCGCCATAATGAATCACAGGCTCACCATGGTTAGAGGCTTCTAGGACAGAGTGGCTTTCGGGCACCACACCGAGCAATGGTACTTTTAAAATATCATTAGAGATGGTGTCAATGTCCATCATCTCATTTGCTGCTGCACGTTCAGGATTGTAGCGCGTGATGACCAAATGCTCGCGGACAGAGCCTTGGTTTTCTGCAACTTTTTTTGTTTGACTTTGTAAAATACCAATAATGCGATCTGAGTCACGAACCGAGGAAATCTCAGGGTTGGTGACGATGATGGCTTCATCAGCATGATACATGGCCAGCTGCGCGCCGCGCTCGATACCAGCAGGCGAGTCGCAGATGATATAGTCAAACTGCTTAGACAGCTCAGACATGACCTCGCTCACGCCCTCATCTGTCAAAGCGTCTTTATCACGCGTTTGACTGGCAGGAAGGATATACAAGTTTTCAAGCTGTTTGTCTTTGACAAGCGCTTGCGACAAACGAGCATTGCCGTTGATCACATCGACAAAGTCGTACACGATTCGATTTTCGCAACCCATGATTAAGTCTAGATTACGTAGACCTACATCAAAATCGATAACGACCGTCTTATAACCACGCAATGCTAAACCGGCGGCAAAAGAGGCACTTGTCGTGGTTTTGCCCACGCCGCCTTTACCTGAAGTGATGACAACTATCTTCGCCACAATGGCACACTCCTATGAATCAATGGGATATCTATTATAAAAAATAGCGCACGCTTATATCGTTCACTGTAAATATAAGCACTACCTGCGAAAGTAGCCTAGCATAAATAAACAAAAATTTATAGCAAGTCTATACGGCAGTAAACAATCTGTATCAGTCGCCCTGCACACCATCAGATGCCAGTGTATTTATATCTAAACGACGATACCGAGTTCAATACCAACATAACTTGTGCTATGGCACCTCTTTATAGCCTATAGACCGGCGTAACATAAACGCCTTAATAGATGATATAGCGAGCGCTGATGAATAGGGTAAATAGTGGCAGAGCCAGCAATTCATCATAGAGCAGTTTTGTTAAATAAACTTACAGTACTATTAAAGCGGTCATTATCTATAGCGAGACTGCCAATATCGTAGCATTATTTGTCGCCAGCCATGTTTTTATTTGCGCAGACGTTTACAAGCCAGAGCTGCTGGTATTGCGGCTGGCATTTTTGTCTACTAGCGCTATACATCATCCATGACTGTAAATACTAAACCTTCTCCTTCGACAAACCGCACTTGTACTGATTTGTCGATCACGTGCTCAGGTAGGTTGTCGCGCAGGCAGTAAGTGCCAGCGACCGATACCAATGAGGGGTTAAAGACTTGACAGAAGATACGCGCGTCTTTGTCGCCGGTGGCACCTGCTACCAGACGGCCTTGCGCACGCCCATATACGTGTAGGCTGTTGTCAGTGATGGCTTCAGCGCCGCTATTGACGCTATTGGTCAAAATCAAATCGCCGCCCACATGATTGAGGCTTTGGCCTGAGCGTAGCATTTGGTCATAAATAAGGCTGGTGATTTGCTCAGCGCTGACCAATGTCTCAGCGGCAACATCAGCGAGCGTTGTCTCAGTGGTAGCGGTGCTATCTGTCGCGGCGTTGTCTTCTGGACTGCTGGCCGCGCTTGATTCAGCAGGTTGGTCTGCGGTGACTTGCTGACGCTGGGTCGCTGGTTTTTTGGTCGGTAAAATGCGCTCAATACGCTTGCCATCAGCAGGAAAAATGGCCAAACGCAGCTCACGCGCCTGTGCGTCTAGCAAACCTGTGACGACACCGATGGGCTGTAGTCCCCACGACCATAGCAGCTCTACCAAAGCAGAGAGATCCTGCTCGACCTCGCTATCGATAAGGACTGGGATATTGCTTGATTTACCGCTGAGTGTGGCTGCAAGCTGAGCGTCGATAGCACTGAGATCATCTGTGCCAAACTGCAAACGCGAAAAGGTCAGCATCTTGCCATAAAACGCCAACGCTGGTGCGGCGCTTGGGCCTTGGGTGCCATTATCTAAAACTGTCATATATCAATCCTCAAGAGATAATCTTGTCGCTGTCTTTACCGTACTATGTATTGTCGTGTCATACGCTGTATGACTCAGTGATGCTGTGTGGTACCAGTCGTTATCTGGCATTGGGCTGATGGTCAAATGTATCGCTCAAAGGTTGAGCATGTCTTGATGTTTCCACTGCTGTACTTTTACCTGTGCTTCAAACTCCGTCAAACTATCGTCGATAATACTAGAGACTAAAGTGTCCAGTGCGCTGTTGTCGGTGTCTATTTGCGCAATACCACTGGCAATGGCCACCATCAACTCATCTAAGCGCTCAGGGTCTAGCAGACGTTTATTTAGGGCGTACACGACGTTTTCCCCAATATTGTGCCCGACATGCTGTAGCTGCGACTCAATCAGGCTGCCAGCGATGGGTATCATGCGCAGATAGCGACGCAGCTCAGGCGTATTGGCCAAGCCTTCTTCGATAGCGCCGCCCATCTCACGGGCGAGTATGCTGCCGCCGCCTGAGGCTGCAGTCAATGCCTGTAGTTTGGGCACCAGCTCTGTGCGCAGGACGGAGAGTACCGCAGCTTCTATCTCACGACGATTGCGCGCTATCGTGGATTCGATAAAGGATTTGTGTGTTTCAGGATTGGTCAGCTGCTGCCGAAAGTTTTGGATGGTAGTCAGTATCACGCGATCAGACAGCTCTTCTAATAAGAGGTCAATATAAAACTTGATGCGATTGATCCAAGGCTGCGGCAGTACTTGATAGCCAAGCTGATACAGACGGCGACCAATGATGACAGCACGAAACAAGCGCAGCGCGCGCAGCTGCGGAAAACAGCCAAGCACTTCATACCAATGCACAAAAGGAAAAAAGAACCAGCGATAATATACGTTGTCTTTGATTGCAATCGCCCAGCGTAGCAACAGCTCTGCGATCAAAAATATCGTAAAAAAGCCACCAGCGGTACGCAAGGGGTCGTGTAAGGTGTTTTGATACCAAAGCAGCGCCTCACTGATGCGCAGCCACTCTGCGACATGACTGCTAAAATTGCTCATCAAAATCGCATCGATACTGATCAGCAACAGATCAATACTGATGGCCACGATCATCACAATATCATAAGCCAGCTTTGCGCGGTTTGGCTTCGGCCGATTGGGGCGACTAGGCGGCGGATGGTCAGGTAGCCGAGTTGACTGATTGGGCACAGGGGCTGTGTTCAGCTGCGAGCTAGGAGTAGATGAGGCGGGCACAGTCAGACCTTATTAATGATAAATGGTACAAAGCATAAGTGAGATAGACGGCGTA
Organism: Psychrobacter sp. Rd 27.2; assembly: GCF_001921755.1. Taxonomy (NCBI): domain Bacteria; kingdom Pseudomonadati; phylum Pseudomonadota; class Gammaproteobacteria; order Moraxellales; family Moraxellaceae; genus Psychrobacter; species Psychrobacter sp. Rd 27.2. The sequence continues at coordinate 124,857 of NZ_MRYB01000001.1, forward strand.
CGATACATACATCCTCACCGTCATCACACCATCAGCGGATCATGACTCACATTATCAATGAATAGGACTAAAAAACAACCCATCTTTTATGATATCGGTCGCTTGCAATAAAAACGATACGTGAATGCCGATAGTGTGGCTCGCCGCGCAAGACCAGCCACCAGTGATTTGGCTACTATTTAGCCATCATGCAGCATTCAAGTATTATGAAGTACTCAAGTATTATGAAGTACTCAAGTATTATGAAGTATGGTCAGCGGCAGGGTTGTGCTCAAAATCTGCTAACATGTCGCTGATGCGCTGATCTTTGTCGCGCCAGACTTGCTCAATCCACGCAAACATTTGTGCTTTTACTTGCTCATCGTTTTCGTAGCCGCCGCGTTTAATCCCAGCAAACAGCTCAGCTGGGATGTCTAGGTATCTGACGTCAACGCCTAAGCGTTTGATATTGCCTTTCCACAGATCGCTGTAGGTAGGGACGCCATCAGGATACACGATGGTCATATCCAGCAGGCCATCCATCTCACTGCCCAGTGCATTGATGGCTAAAGAAAGTCCGCCGGCGCGTGGCTTGAGCAAATGTGTATAAGGAGATTTTTGCTGTTCGTGTTTGGCTTGGGTAAAGCGCGTGCCCTCTAGGTAATTTAACAACGTGAAGGGCTTGTCTTTTAACAACGCGCAGGCACGTTTGGCTTCCTCGATATCTTGGCCTTTTAGGGCGGGGTTTTTTGCCACTGCTTCTTTTGAATGTCGGCGCATCATTGGGAAATCCAAAAAGTAAAACGCCTGACCCACGATTGGGATATAAATCAGCTCAAACTTGGTAAAAAACCGTGTGAGCGGCAAGCGTTTTTCGCTGATGTATTGGACAATGCTGGTATCGACCCAAGACTGATGGTTGCTAATGAGCAGATATTTGCCCTCAGTATTGACGTCGTCGGGCAGGCTGATCCGCCAGTCCTTACGCGGCAACATGTTATCAATCAAGGCATTATTGCTACTGATCCAGTGGTTGGCGATTTTGATGACGGTTTTATCGGCGATCGGCGCGCCGGTGATGATTTTGCCCACGCCCATTAACCACAAAGGAATACTACCACCAAAGCTGTTGGCTGCAATGACGCCCGTCGCCGTCGCAAGCGAGACCGCTTTTCCGAGCTTAGGGCTACGCTTATGTATTTTTTTGATAGTAGATGTCAGTCGCATGCTAAATCCTTTTCAATCGGTATTGTTGGGATATTTATGGTCCACCGCTTAAGACAAAAGGTGTGGTGAAGTAAGTTCATATACGAAGTGATTTTAGCAGAAAGCACTCATAGTGTACGAGTGTAAACGTGACTTGCGATAACAAGTTTTGAGATGAGGCTGATAATCGGCGTGAGAGCGAATGATTTTGTCGGTAAAGAGTCTTTTTTATGATTATCAGTGCTCATGAGTAAAAAATATCGCAGCGGAAGAAAACCGCGCAAAACCCTGTCTTTTTTAATAGTATATTCTGCATTTCTCATACATAGGTGTGACAAAATATTACACATAATGAGATTGTAATTGCCATAATAATGATGAGTGTATACAAGCACCTAAATGAGATTAATGGAAAAATCTTTATAAAAAGCACAATTTATTTGTCATTTTAATGGTTTAAACTTAAGAGGAAATATTATGCGTAACAAACTAATGATTGCGGCAGTGGCTTCAGGCTTGGCATTAAGCGGTTGTACCACTGACCCTAACACTGGACAACAGCGTCTAAACAAAACCGCTCTAGGTACGCTAGCGGGTGCAGCGGGCGGCGCGGTAGTATCGAAAGCGACTGGCGGCGATAAGACTGGCCGTGATGCGGCTATCGGTGCTGCATTGGGTGCTGGCGTCGGTTACTACATGGAGCGTCAAGCCAAACAGCTTGAGCAGCAAATGGCAGGGACAGGCGTAACGGTTGAGCAAAACCCAAATACAGGTAACATCGACCTTGTCATGCCAGGCAACATCACCTTTGCTTTTGATGATGCGACCCTAAGCTCATCTTTCAAGCCAACACTTGATAAGCTGGCCTCTACCATGAACCAGTACAACAAGACCACGGTAAACATCGCAGGTCATACAGACAGCCGCGGTTCAGCTTCTTATAACATGGGTCTATCACGTGACCGTGCTTATTCAGTAGCCAACTACCTAACAGCACGCGGCGTGTCTTCTAACCGTATCAATGTAGTGGCTTACGGCGAGTCCCGCCCAGTTGCGGACAACAGCACCGACTATGGTCGCCAGCAAAACCGCCGCGTTGAGTTGACCATCAACTCGCCACAGAGCGTTAACTAATTTGTCGTTCTATCGATAAGTAAAATAGCTATAATATGTAGATCGATCATAAAAGAGTCAGCGAATTGCTGGCTTTTTTTATGCCTAATATCAGACTATCGCCATCGCTGTGAATGCTGATGTAAAATTAAATATTGATAATGATTATCAATAACCCTATAATTCATAGAGGTTTTAGATAAGTGCCGTAACATAAGCGCAATAACTGATACTGACTTTATCTACATTATGATATATAGATAAAGTCAGTACGCGCTGTGACACTGACGACGATTTTTCTTTTGTAATATCTTTGAGGATGTGTATGACGATTACCACAGGAACGAGCCGTAAGATTTTCCCCACCGCTTTGGCTGCTGCGCTGGCAGGGTTATTAATGGTGTCGGGTTGTACCAAACAAACCGACGAAAATGCTGAGACAAGTGCAGAGAGTCAAACAGAAGTACAAAGCGCAGAGTCAGCGGACAGCGGCGAGCTATCGGCGACCGATCAGGCACATACTGACAGACTGGTAATCAGCTATGCCAATATGGCTCATGCCGCCTACAAAGACTCACTTGAGACGGCTAAAGCGTTACAAAAAGCGGTAGAAACCTATGTAGACACGCCCACTGAGGCCAATCTAGAGGCGGCAAAAGCAGCTTACAAAACGGCGCGTCAGCCATACTCTCAGACAGAGGTTTTCCGTTTTGATGAAGGGTTTGTGACGGCCAATGATAAGCGCGCCATCGGTAGCGTCGATGGCTGGGAAGGTCAGGTCAATGCGTGGCCACTTGATGAAGCTTTGATCGACTATGTCAGCGATAGTTACGAAGGCGAGTACAACAGCCAAGACAATATCATCAATAGCGACAGCATCACGGTCGGTAGTATCAAACAAGACACCAGCAGTATTACACCTGAGCTACTGGCAGATATGAATGAGATCGGCGGTAGTGAAGCCAATGTCACCACAGGCTATCATGCGATTGAGTTTATGCTATGGGGCCAAGACACCAACGGCGTCAGCGCAGGGGCAGGCGAGCGCCCTGTGACTGATTATGTCACCGAAGCTGGACAATGTACCAGTGGTGATACGGTCAATGAAGACGCCAGTATCTGTGAGCGTCGCGGCGAGTTCTTAAAAGCGGCAGCGCAGTTGCTGGTAGACGACCTCACAGCGATGGAAGCCGAGTGGCAGCCTGAGAGCGAAAACACTCTACGTAGCGATCTGATGGCGCGTAAATACGACAATGGCCTACGTCAAATCATGTATCAAATGGGCAGCTTGGCCTTAGGTGAGCTGGCCTCTGAGCGCATGCAGGTCGCGTTTGTGACGGGCTCTACTGAAGATGAGCACGAGTGCTTTAGTGACTTAACTCACCTAAGCTATGCCAATAACGCACGCGGCATCCAAAATGTCTTTAATGGCAGCTATAAGACTGTCGCTGGCAAAACCATCGGTGGCTACGGTGTCAAAAACTATCTGATCGATAGTGGTCATCAAGAAGCGGTTGATAAGCTGACTGCTGACTTTAAAAAGGTCGAAGACGCTTTTAATGTCATCGTAGAAAAAGGCGAAAAAGAAGGCATCAAGGTCGATCAAATGATTGCAACAGTCGGTCAAGCGAGCAAGCATGACATCTCAGCAGAAGAGCAAAACAAACGCCGCGGCTGGATCGAGGCGGGTATCACAAGTCTGCAAGCGCTGACAGATGGTATCGAAAATGCGGCAAAAGCAGTCGGTATCGATAACTTAGACGCGGACGCTGGCTCACAGTTTTAAGCGATTGACTTCTCTTGCTTAGAATAATTTCATGATGTCGATAATGTCTTACAAGTCATGAAAAGCTGATGAAAGATATGTTTGTAAAAGTGCAAGTTATATATAATACATGCGTTGTTAACGACCGTTAGCAACGTATTTTTACGTGCAATAAAATAGGTCAGACGTTAATTTATAGCGTCGATGTATTTTTATACCGTTATATTGATAAGAAAAAATACTGTTATAGCCAGCCATTTTAATGGTTCTACTCTAGAACTAAGGCAACTCCTATGAGCGTCATTCATACCAAGTCCTCTGCTTTCCCTTTCTTTTCTTCAAGCTTACAAGGTACATCGTTTAAACTTGCGCTTACCATCGTAGGTGCAATCGCCATCAGCGCTTGTCAGCCCACGGATAGCACGTCAGACAGCGCATCGATCAATAAAAACACCAATGACACTGCCGTTGCAAGTGGCGAAGGCGCGTCCGCTTTGACGCCCAAACGTACGCAAACCGTGGAATCGCTGGCTGGCGTGCCGATGCAGCAGCTGGTGACATTTGACCCGCAAGAGATCAAACAAGGCGGCGACACGGGTATTAGCATTACCAGCAGCGAGAGCTATTCCAAACCTTCATCCAATCTGTCCGCCTCACGTAAGGGCAGTTTTTTTATTGGTAATGCGTTTTTTCGTCAGCCGTGGGTGGTTGCACCTGCCAGTACCGATAGCCGTGATGGTCTTGGAGCATTGTTTAACGTCGCGGCTTGTCAGTCTTGCCATATCAAAGATGGCCGTGGCCACGCACCGATGAGTAGTGAGGACGATGCCGACAGCTTGCTGATTCGTTTGGCGATGCCAGCGACCACCGATGAGGAGCGAGCGCAGCTACAAAACTCGCTAATCGAAAAAATCGTGCATCCGATGTATGGCGGCCAGCTACAAGATCGCGGTATTCAGGGCGTACCTGCTGAAGCAAGAATCGCGGTGCAGTGGACAGACAAGCCCGTCACTTTCGCTGATGGTCATGTCGAAACCCTGCGCGCGCCTACCTTTCATCTGACTAGCCCTGGCTATGGCGCGTTTGATGATGAGATGATGGTATCGCCGCGCGTGGCCTTGCCGATGATTGGGCTTGGACTGTTGGAACAAATACCCGATGACGATATCAAAAAACAAGCCGTCGATAATGACAGCGCTGATATCAGTGGTAAGTTTAACTGGGTCATGGATCCACAGACGGGCAAAACCGCGTTGGGACGCTTTGGCTGGAAAGCAGGACAAACCAAGCTTTTGACACAAAACCAAAGTGCCTTTAATGAAGACATGGGGCTGACCTCAAATATCCGCCCTCATGAGTCCTGCATGCCTGCGCAAACGGCGTGTGTCAATGCAACCACGGGCGCTGATGAGCAAGGCGGTGGTAAGCCGCCGGTGGAAGTCAATGACGAGGTGGCCAAGTTTGTGGAGTTTTATACGCGCAATCTGGCTGTCCCGCATCGCCGCAATGCCGAGGATAAGCTGGTGCTTGCTGGCAAAAAACGCTTTTATGATATGGGCTGCCAAAGCTGTCATACCCCGCGCTATCAGTTGCCAAAAACCGACGATGACCATCTTGAGCAGCACGGACAAGTGATTTATCCTTATACTGATTTGCTGCTGCATGATATGGGCGACGAGCTTGCCGATCGGACGATCGCTGGTAAGCTGCCGCCCAAAGACGCACAAGTAGAGTTTTTGGCCAACTCTTATGAATGGCGAACGCCGGCTTTATGGGGTATTGGTCTTGCCCAAACGGTCGATCTGCAAGCGACGTTTTTGCATGACGGCCGTGCACGCACCTTGATGGAAGCGGTACTATGGCACGGCGGCGAGGCCGAAAAACAAAAACAAAAAGTCCTACAGTTAGACAAGCAAGGACGGGCTGAATTGACAGCGTTCTTGCAGTCGCTATAAATTGCGTGACAAAAGGCTTGTGGGCAAAGGTTGCGCTCTTAGCAAATGACCAATAAACGATTGACAAAATCATTCATACAAATACCGAGAAAATTATGAAAATAAACCCTGCTGTAGCAATGGCACTGTCTGCTTTGAGCGCGGGTCTGCTGATCAGCTGCGTCAAACCTGCAGATGAAAACAAAGCGCCAGACTCTGAGGGTCAAGAAGTCGCGCAAGATAGCGCCGCTACGCCGTCTGTAGATGATAAAAATAACAGGACAGAGCGTATCGCTGCTGTCGATATCAGCGCTGAGACAGAAAAGACCTATCTGAGCCATGTGGCAGATGATCTCGTCATTCCTGCCTATGCCGATGCAGCGCGCCAAAGTGAGCTGCTGCATGAGCTGGCACAAAAGCACTGTCAGTCAGGCGCAGTCAGCGGTGATGAGCTGCAAACGCTGCGGGATCAGTGGCTGGTGCTGGCACAAGCGTGGTCGCGCGCTGAGATGATCAACTTTGGGCCTGCCACCGCTAGCATGAGCAACCTATATATCAACTACTATCCTGATGAGCGCGGGCTGGTGCATAGCGGTGTGGCTGATTTGATCGCAGCCAATCCAAAGCTCACCGCAGCGCAGCTCGCTGATGAGAGTGCTATCGTGCAAGGGGTGCCAGGGCTAGAAGAAGCACTGTACGCCAATGATCGCTTGGATGCGGGGCAGTGTGCTTATGTGCTAAGCGCCAGTGACGCCTTGAGTACGCGCCTACAAAACATCGAAAAAGACTGGCAAAAAAATGCGACAACACTGTTGGCGATTGATAAAACAGCTGATAGCGATCAAGGCTTAAACCAATGGTTCAATTCGTTATTGTCATTGGTTGAGACCATGAAGTCGAACGCCATTGATCAGCCTTTGGGACTGACCGGCAAAGCCAAAGGTCATGTGCCAGCCGCCACTGCTGGCCAAAGCCGCGCCATTATCAATGCCAAATTAGCCACGTTAAATGAGGCGCTGACCGACCCTGTCCTGACGGCTATCCTTGGCAGTAATAATGAAAACAACGTCGCTGATACGCTATCGACTGCCTTAGCAGATGCCACCACGCTATTGGCGCAGATGCCAGAAGATATCGCCACGGCTGATAAAGCAACGCAGCAAGAATTGTATGACCATCTAACCTCCATTACCCGTATTATCAAGCGCCAGCTGATACCGACACTCGGTATCCGTGTGGGCTTTAATAGTACCGATGGCGATTAAATAATGCGTAAGCGTAACGACGATACCCTTACCCGAGCTTTACTGCTGCACGAAGGTAACCAGTCTCGCCACGAGCGACTGACGTCCGCTGTCACGACGACGCTCGCTAGTGTCACAGGTACGGCGGCGCTGGTCGCTGTCCATCATCATTATCGTAAACGCCGGCAGCCCGATGCAAGCTTGCAAGATTACGTGATCGGTGTCCGCGCGCAGTGGCAGACATGGCAGTTGAGCAGTAGCTTAGTGCCACAGCCGTCGGCGCAGCCTAAGTGGTCAAAGCTATCACGCTTTCGCCATGCTTGCCAGCAGGCGGCGGTGACATGGCAGCGAGCCTATCAGCAGCCTTATTCAGATAACACTGATAACACTGATAACAACGTTATATCTGATTTGGCTGCTGTGCATACCACCACCATGATGGCACGCCCCGTGTGCTGGGTAAGTGGGGTGGCGTCTATGCCAAAAAATCTCACCGTCACTGACCACCCTGATGGCCAGTCTGATAATGATTTTGGCGTCGTCGGTATTGACGCTGATAGACAGATCGTTTGGCAGACCACCATGCCTGAGCGTGTCCATGATATCGTCGTACAGCCGTCTGTCGATGGAGTGCTTGATACAGATACCCAGTACGATATGCAATACCATAAAACCAATCATCAGTCGCACCGCGATGTCGTGGTGATGGGACGTCGTCCTAGTGAGAGGTTTTGGGTGCTTGATACTGCCACAGGACAGGTCAAGACAGCCATTCAAGCGCCAAGCCATCGACATTTTTATGGTCATGCCTGCTATAGCTTAGATGCCCAGCGTTTGTATGTGACCGAAAACGATACGGTGAGCCTCGATGGCAAAATCGGTGTCTATGATGCGACTAATGGCTATCAGAAAATCGCAGAATTTGATACTTTTGGTATCGGCCCGCATGAGCTGGTGATGCATCCTAATGGCGACACACTGGTGATCGCCAATGGCGGTATCAAAACCGAGCGCGCCTCACGCGAAGAGCTAAATCTCGATAGCATGCGTCCATCATTGGTGTATCTCAATCGTCATACGGGCGCGTTGCTGGAGCAGGTTGTCCCAGCGCACAACCAGATGAGCGTGCGCCATCTCGCCATGCATGACGATGGCACGGTGATGATTGGTATTCAGTTTCAAGGAGATAAGCATATCAATGTGCCCTTGGTACTGACGCATCAGCGCGGCGATGCTGATTTCGAGCCGCTCACCATGCCTGATGATGAGTGGCAGCGCTTTCATCAGTATATCGCCAGCGTCGCCGTCGACAGTGTGCATGATTTACTATGCGTCACCACCCCGATTGGCGGCTGTGCAGTGATTTATGATCTAAATACGCGGCAGTTGATCGACGATGTCAGTTTGCCAGATTGTGCGGGCGCGTCGGTGTTGGCTAATGAGAAAAAAGCAGGATTTATCGTGAGTGATGGGCAAGGGCAGCTAACGACATTAGAGATGAAGTCGGCACCGACAGCGGCGTCAGCCGCCAGCACCAGCACATCATTAGATAACGCTTGGCAAGTGAGGAGCAATAGCAAGTGGCATAAAATGTCTTTTGACAATCATTTGCAAGCGCTGTAACGGCGGTGAATGCTAAATAAGAATGTAAGAATGTAAGAATGTAAGGAGACAGGCCATCAGTTTACATGCGGTGAGACAACATCTTGCGCAGGCAGGGATAGAGCTGCAAGTCCATAAAAAACGCGTCAAAAACATCAATTTTCGCTTAAAGCCTTACACATTGATGGTCTCCACACCGGCTTTTATCAGTACCGCGCAAATCGAGCAAGCCATTGCCAAGCGTGTGTCTTGGGCAATCGACAATCACGCACAGGTCTTAGAGCAGCACCAGCGTAAACACCGTCCTTTAGCGGACTCTTCAACGGCCGACAGCCCTATTTTACTTTGGGGTGCCGAGCAATCCCTGACCCTCAGCCGTGATAAAAAACTGGCCTATTACCGTGAGCAGCTTGCGGCTACCATGCCGTCATTGTTTGACAAATGGCAACCTGTGGTCGGTGCCTATGCCAATGAGATACGCCTAAAAAAGATGCACACGCGCTGGGGCAGCTGCAACACGCGCGCGCGTCGTATTTGGCTATCTGTATATCTGCCTGCCTATCCGCTTGAATGCACCGAATATGTCATCGTCCATGAGCTGTGTCACCTGCATCATGCCAACCATAGCCATGAGTTTTGGCAAACGGTGGCGACCGCGATGCCAGACTACCGGTATTGGCACGATATGCTAGCAGGCAAGACAGGGCAGTTGGATTAAGAGTGCATCGACTATATCAATAATAACGCCAAGTAACCTATATAATACTGATATGATAATCTATAACAGTACAAAACGTATTATTTAAAATAAGCAATCAAGGATAAATATAATATGGGAAATGTCAGTCAAGCCGAGTTTTGGCAGCAGCGCTACGAGCAAGACAGTATCGGTTGGGATATGGGACAAGTGTCGCCACCGCTCAAAGCCTATATAGATCAGTTGCCTAAATCTGCTAAGGCGCAGGCTATCTTGGTGCCAGGAGCGGGGAATGCTTACGAGGTAGGCTATTTGTATGAGCAAGGCTTTACCAATGTGACGCTGGTGGACTTTGCTCCAGCGCCCATCAATGACTTTGCCGAGCGCTATCCTGACTTTCCATCTGAGCATTTAGTTTGTGCCGACTTTTTTGAGTTATCGCCTGCACAGTATCAGTTTGATTGGGTACTTGAGCAGACGTTTTTTTGTGCCATTGACCCTTCACGCCGCGACGACTATGTCAAAAAAATGGCCTCACTGCTCAAACCACAAAGTAAGCTGGTTGGTGTGTTGTTTGATGTCGATTTTGGCCGTGATGAGCCGCCCTTTGGTGGTACAAAAGAAGCGTATCAGCAGCATTTTGCCAGCCATTTTGATATCGATATTATGGAGCGCTGCTATAACTCACATCCGGCACGGCAAGGCAGCGAGCTATTTATTAAGCTGCAAGCAAAGTAAGCTCGCGTTGGATGTTCGCTCGCGCTGGCGTCTCAAGCCGCTCATAGTAATAATGAGTCAGATAAAGTTTTGGATGCGCCAATAGTCTGTTTAATACCGCCATTCGTCCTGTACGATATTCGGCTAATGGCACATGGCCATACTCTTGGCGCACTGCTTGCGCATAGCGCTCGTACTGTGACCAAGGCGCAGCCAAAATGCTTAAATCCATATCCAACAGATAAGCGGCATCATTGACTTTGTCAGGGTCGGATAGCCCCGTAAGTTGATGGTTGGCGGTCATCATGATCAGCGCATAGAGGTGCTCGCATTGCTCAGCGCTCAGATACGGGCGTAACGTCTCTGCTGCGTACTCGGCGCTTTTTTGCTCATTGTCTGTACGCAGCGGATCGTATACCACATCATGATAAAACAGGGCTAATGCGACAATATGAGGCTCATTAAGCTTATGCTTTATTTGCTCAAACTGTCCAAACAATTGCTGCAAGTGGCGTAAGGTATGATAAGCGCGCTGTTTTTCGTTATAGCGAGTAGCGATATCTTGCCACAACGCATGGACTGTCGCCGGCTTGATATCGCTATTTATCGCAGATAAGTGCCGGGCAAGGTAATGACCAGAATTAAGAGCTATTTGCGAAAATTGGCGCATAACTCACCTAAGTTGCTTTGCTTATGACTACTCATTACGGCTAAGTCCTGCAGCTTAGGACTTGTTTGCCGCGTCTTCAAAGGCCTGCTTAAATACTTTACCCAGCAAGTTGACATCATCGACTCGCGCATAGTTTAAACGCGTGACAAAGGCGATATGACGATGCGGGCCGTCTTCTGCCAGTGGTACGGCGACAGCGTTGCGGTTTTGCAAATGCAGCTGATCTAAGGCCATCTCTGGCACCAGCGTCGTCCCCATGTTGGCAAGTGCCATCTGAATCAAAGTATTGAGACTGGCATCAGAAAAGCTCGATTTCATCTGCGCGCGATCGAAGTGACAGACCGATAAGGTTTGATCGGTCAAGCAGTGCCCTTCACCGAGGAGCATCAAATTGGCTGTCGCCAGCTCATCAGCATTGATGGTCTCAAGTTTGGCGTGCACATCGTCTTTGGGGAATACGGCAAAAAAGTCCTCACTCCAAAACTCAAAACTGTGTAGCCCATCGACGGCATAAGGCAACGCAATAATAGCAGTATCGATATGGCCGTAGCGCACCTGCTCGAGTAGGCGTTCGGTTTGCTGCTCGATGATGGTCATGCGAAACTCAGGATAATGCTCGCGCAGCGCGGGCAGTACTTTAGGCAGTAAGTACGGGGCAATCGTTGGAATGATACCGACCGTCATCGGATATGCAAGCGGGGTCTTGTGACTGTGGGCGCGGGTGGTCAAATCCCGCACTTCAGAAAACACCCGCTGAGCGCGTGTCAAGATATCTTGCCCAATCGGGGTGATCAGCACTTGCTTATTATTACGCTCAAAAATCTGCGTATCTAGCTGTTTTTCGAGCTCAGCGATACCGAGACTCAGCGCAGACTGTGAAATATTACACTCTTCGGCCGCGCGCTTAAAATGGCGGTGTTTGGCGACGGCTAAGGCAAACTCAAGTTGACGTAAAGTAATCATAAAACCTCTCTATTTATGGGCTTTTTAATGCTATCTTGTCAGATGATTGATGTAAGATACTTGCTTACTATCAGGCCAGCATACACGCGTACAGCACTGATGATAAAAACTAGAGATAATAGTTTAACAAGTTTAATAAAACAAAACATCACATTAAAAACTTTTAACTGGATTAACCATGAAATTCGCGTATAGTTTGTCATGTAACCCAGAGAGTTAAAGGCTTGGTAAAAACAGCCAACTCTATCATCACAATGCAACTTAAAACACTGTAATCAAAAAAGGAGCCAATCATGGCAGCTATTATCAATCAAGAAATCCCAGAATTCTCAACAGAAGCGTTTGTAAACGGTGAGTTCAAAACCATCACTTCAGAAGACGTAAAAGGCAGCTGGGCTGTGTTTATGTTTTACCCACATGACTTTACTTTTGTTTGCCCAACTGAGCTTGAAGACATGGCAAACCATTACCAAGAGCTAAAAGACTTAGGCGTAGAAGTGTACTCAGTATCAACTGACACGCATTTTGTGCACAAAGCATGGCACGACTCTTCAGAAGCGATTGGTAAAGTCACTTTCCCAATGCTAGGTGATGGCACTGGTAAAATCACTCGTGGTTTTAACATCATGATCGAAGAAGACAACGCTGCCCTTCGCGGTACTTTCATCGTCGACCCAGACGGCCTCATCAAAGTAGCTGAAATCCATGACCTAGGCATCGGCCGTAGCGCAAAAGACGTGGTTCGCAAAGTAAAAGCCGCTCAGTACGTTCGTGACAACGACGGCGAAGTTTGCCCAGCCGCTTGGGAGCAAGGTCAAGCAACGCTAAAACCAAGCCTTGATTTGGTTGGTAAAATCTAAGTAGTCGATAGACCTCTTAGGTAACTTTATGGCACTGACGACTAACTATGTTTAGAGCCAGTATCATATAGACAAAGACCCTATCAGCAGATGTTGATAGGGTCTTTTTTTACATCTCGCCCACAGGTTGACACCAGATTTTACCAAATTCTATTTTCGGTTATTTGTGCTGATTACAGGCTTTAAATGATAAGCGGCAGTAGATTATTCAACAGCTTGTTTTATCATCGATGATTTAATCAAGACCATTATGAATATGATAATAAAAGAGTAAAATCATAAGTCATCAATCAAAAAATAAAAACTTTCCTTAGCAGCAGCAGTCTTTGCTAGGCTCGCTAAAACAACAGCACCCAAGCCCTGAGGTACTACCGCGCGACTATCCAGATGGCAAGCTGGCTGGCAAAGTCGCGATCAATCGAATTGAAGACACGCCCTAGTTATATTATGAAACAAAACCCCCATCAGCAAAGATTGATGGGGGTTTATATGATTAAAAAATGTTTGTGTTTTTGCCCTAGGGCGTGTGGTACTAAGCCTGAGACTGTAGTTTGTTTTTATCGATGATTTGATAAATTTCATCTTTTAAATGCAGCTTTCGTCGTTTCATTTGCTCGATTTCGTCTTCGCGGCTGGTATGTTTGACTGTGTCTTTTTCCAGCTGATTGATTTGCTGATCCAGCATGGTGTGCTCATCAAAAATGCTGGCAAAGTGACTGTCTTTTTGTTTTAGTTCGCTGATGATCTCTCGGTTATCTTGCCATGTATCAGTCTTTCTCATATTGTCATCCTTGTTATGAAGCGCCAGCTTGCCACAAACACCAGCAAGTATGAGCGCATGATCGTTAAGATTGCTGTAATGGTGAGACTTGAGGTTGATGCAGACAAATAAGAACCCTTCCCATTCGCCTTATTTGATTGTAGCGAAAAAACAGCCTTGATACCATGGCAATCCGTCAAGGGTGGTTTTAGTATTAATCATATTTAATAGTTTACGATTGGTTTTATAAAACGTAAGGTTTGAGTTTCTCAGCTTGCCCAACATGCCTAAACCTATGATAATAGAGACATCAAAGGGCATAAACCAAATGCCCAACCGCTTTTTTATAACAGAAACAGTCACAAAAAAACCGTATTTGAACAGGCAATGCGACAGTTGCCGTTACATATCCAATAATGATGGGGAACAAACATGATAGATCAAAATTTATTAGATGCGATCAAAAGCTATAGCGAAAACATGACTCGTCCGATTACCTTTGTATTGGGTAGCGGTGAGCACGAAAAACGCAGTGAGTTGATTGAGTTTTTGAGTAAAATCGCAGGCACGACTGATAAGATCAATTTCGATGCACAAGCCACTGACGACAGTCTGCCAAGCGCGATCAGCTTTGCGATTTATAGCCATATCGATGGCGCGCTGAGTGATACGGGTATCGTCTTTAGCGGTATCCCAGGTGGCCATGAGTTTACCTCGCTGGTTTTGGCAATCTTGCAAGCGGGCGGTCATACGCTAAAGTTAGACGAGGGTATTCAAAAACTGATCAAACGCTTTAATAAGCCGTTGCAGTTCCAGACTTATGTCTCATTGTCTTGCCACAGCTGCCCAGAAGTGGTGCAAGCGCTTAACCAATTTGCGATACTCAACGATGATATCAGCAACGAGATGATCGATGGTGCGTTGTTCCAAGAGCAGGTCGAGGCAAACAATATTCAAGGCGTGCCAGCGGTTTTCTTAAACGGTAAGCCATTTGCCAATGGTCTGATCGATACGGCAAAGCTCATCGAAAAACTGCAAGAGCAGTTTCCTGACTTGCTAGCAGAGGCAGGCGCTGACGAAGACCAATTAGAGCAGCAAGATGTCACCATCATCGGTGCTGGTCCTGCTGGGGTTGCCGCCGCGATTTATACCGCGCGTAAAGGCCTCAAAGTCACCATGGTCGCTGACCGTATTGGCGGACAAGTAAAAGACACGCAAGACATTGAAAACCTGATTTCTGTACCGTTGACCACGGGTAACGAGTTGTCAGCCAACTTTGAAAAACACTTGCGCGAGTACAACATCACCCTAAAAGAGCACGTCAGTGTCAAAGAAATCGGTGAGACGGCTGAGGAAAATTACAGCATTCATCTAAACACTGGTGAGAGCTTTGAGACGCGCAGCATTATCCTTGCGACCGGTGCCCAGTGGCGTAAGCTTGGTGTGCCAGGCGAAGAAGAAAACATCGGTCAAGGCGTGGCTTACTGTGCTCACTGTGATGGCCCGTTCTTTAAAGGTAAAGACATCGCGGTCATCGGTGGTGGTAACTCAGGTGTCGAGGCAGCACTGGACTTAGCGGGTATTGTCAATCATGTGACGGTGCTTGAGTTTGCAGACGACCTCAAAGCCGATCAGGTGCTGATTAATAAAGCCAAAGAAAAAGACAATATCGAGTTTATTACCAATGCGGCCACTCAAGAGATCAAAGCGACTGACAATAAGGTGACGTCTATCGTTTATCAAGATCGCAGCACTGGTGAGACCCATGAGCGCGATTTGTCAGGGGTGTTTGTCCAGATTGGTCTGATGCCAAACACGGATTTTGTCAAAGGCTTTGTCGATCTAAACCGCTTTGGTGAGATTGAGATTGATGAGCGCTGCCGCACCGATCGCAAAGGTATCTTTGCTTGTGGTGACGTGACCACAGTTCCCTTTAAGCAGATCAATATCGCGATGGGTGAGGGCAGTAAAGCGGCATTATCAGCATTTGAATACTTGGTTATGCAGTAAGCCTCTACTTAACTACTTATCTTTTATAAAACAAACCCCTGAAGCCTATATAGACTTCAGGGGTTTTTATGGTTCATCGTTTATGCCAAGCGTCCTGAGCACTGTTAATTAATGTCATTAGCACTGGCACTTATTGTTATTACCATGAGGTATCTGGCGGGTGCCTGACTTAATGATAGTCTAGTCGTCTAGCAAATCCATGCGCTTCGCCGCTTCGTAGATACCGGTTGAGCGGTTGCCCGTACGGCAAAAGATCAGCATGGGCTGCTCAGCTTGATTAAAAAAATCTGCGAATTCTTCGACGTGATGTTGGCTGAGCTCACTACCGGCAAAAGACACTTCTTTGTAAGCCAAGCCTGCCTCGGTCGCTGCCGCTTCAATCTCTGCGCTGGTTGGCTGTCCTGGCTCTTCGCCATCAGGACGGTTGTTGATGATGGTTTTAAAACCATTTTCGGCGAGCATAGGGACTTGGTCAGGGGTGATTTGCCCTGTGATATGAACTTGATGACTCATAAATCTTCCTATTTTTAGTTGTGTGGGCTGGTTTTTGCGCCAGCATTTTACGTGTATAGAGCTGTTGGGCTCTATCATGGCTTATCAGCCAAAAATCAGAGATGGCTGCTTGTCGCTTATAGCTTATAGCGTGTATTCATAAAGCCGTACAGTCATAGAGCGCAGGGTAATACCGCCAGCGGCACTCGGCTATATAGGCTTACAACAAACCCTGCATTAAGGCGCTTTGATACAAGAGCTTGGCACGCGCTCCAGTACCACAAAACATCAAGATGGGTTTGGGCAGCGCGTGATAAAGGTCGGCAAACTGCTCGACGGTCAGCATACTCAAACGCTCATCATCAAAAGGCAGGTGCTGATAGCTTAGGTTTGCCTGCTCGGTGGCATCGGCAAACTCGCCACTATTGGGCTGTGACTCCACTTCTGCATCAGGGCGGATGTTGAGCACAGAGCGATAGCCCAGCTCGGCAAGTTTGATACACTGGCTGGGATAAATTTGCTTATAAATCGTTATGTCATCGGTCATAAATAGCTTCGATTAAATATGTGAAAAATGGGATAGGGCAGTCGGTCTGTCATCAGACGACAAAGCGTCAGGCACCCTCCGTGAGCGGGAGATGACAGCCTACTATTTTAGTTTATTTGTCTATACAAAAAACAGCCTGTTTTATATCCTATCATAACGATATTTTATTGCTAGTGACACCAGTGATTGATGCGATGTCGTAAAAACAAAGCGGCAAACAGCAGCTTGCAACTATAAAATCATACATACCAGCCGCCCGCTAGCGCGCTGTCAACGCATTGACCGCGTCGAGTGTACTGAGATAGACCTGCCCTGATAGCTCGGTGATGAGCGGCGTGTGACCAATGACATCCATGACAGGCCCCTTCACAAAACTAAAGTGCAGACGTTTATGTTGTTGTGCCAGCTCTTTATTGAGCGTACTGAGCATCTCTTGGGCGGTCAGGTCGATATGGTTGACAGCAGACATGATTAAGATAAGCTCGCGCGCCTCGGGGTATTGTTGTAATGCCTTTAAAATGCGCAGGTGCACCGATTCGCTGTTGCCAAAAAACAAGCTTTCATCGATACGCAGTAGCAACAAATTATCAAAAGTCACCACATCATGACGATTGATATTGCGAAAGTGTCCTGTACCGCCCAGCTGACCGACGATCGCCACGTGCGGCTTACTTGATTGCCAAATAAGGCTGGCAAAAGACACCATCAGACCGATGACCAGTCCTGTATTTAGACCAAATATCAGTACACCTGCAAACGCTGCAATAAAGCTGGCGGCATCCAAACGATCTCGCCGCCACGCCGACTTTAGGGTATCGATATCGATAAGCCCAATGATAGAGGCCATGATGGTCGCTCCTAGCAGCGCATAAGGTAGCGGCGCGAGTGCATTACCAAAAGCGATCAGCGCGGCGATCATCACCACCACAGTGACGAGGCTGGCCATTGGCGTTTTGGCCCCTGAGTCGACGTTGATGGCGGTACGCGAAAACCCGCCAGCGACCGCAAAGCTCTGAAACAGACCGCCAGATAAGTTGGCCAGCCCAAGACCAGTTAGCTCACGGTTGGCATCGAAACGCTCACCGCGCAAGCGTGCATAAGTGCTCGCCACAGAGCTACTGGACACAAAGACAATCAGTGCCATCAGCCCTGCAGTGGGCAAAAGCTTGAGCGCTTCTTGCACATCGGGCAGATGCGGTAGTGTGAAGCTTGGCAGCCCTTGCGGAATACTGCCGATGGTCGCAACCCCCAGCGCGCCCCAATGCAGCGCCATACTCAGTATGATCGCCATACCGAGCAAAATCAGGGGAAATAAGCGCTCGGCCCATTTAGCCGATGACGCTGACAGCCATGTACGCCAGACCCACTTGCTGGCATAGCGGTTCGCTACCAAAAGGGCAAAGGCGATGACACCGATAAGCAAGGTCAGAGGATGCAGCTGGCGCACGTACATCTGCAGGCTAGACAGATAGCCAATCAAGCTACTACCTGCGACTGGAATCGCAGTCAAATACTTCAGCTGACTGACAAAAATAAGCACCGCTGCACCGCTGACAAAGCCTGCCGAGACCCCGCGGCTGATGAACTGCATGATCCAGCCGAGCTTGAGACGTCCGGCTACCCAGAGCAGCGCTCCTACCATAAACGCCAATAGGCTCGCCATCAAGGCGTACTGCTCAGCGCCTTTATCGGCATAGGGCAGCAAGCTACTTGCCGTCATAATAGCCGTGATGGCGACAGGACCGACCGCTTGGACATTGCTCGAGCCCAGCCAAGCATAGACAATGACTGGCACAATCGCCGCATACAGGCCATACACAGGTGGTAATCCTGCTAATACTGCGTAGCCGAGGCTCTGCGGAATGACAAGCACGCCCACGACCAATCCGGCGATGACGTCAGTTGGCAAGGTGGCTAGCTGGTACTGGCGTAGCCACGTGGGAATCAGGCGAGCAGCGATAGAAGACATATCAGCACATCATCTTAAAAAATATTTTGACAACAAAAAATAGCAGCGCCATCAAGTGATAGTGGCCGTCCGCGTCTGTGAACGGCTATTGACTGACTGTGGCTAGTCGGTTTTGGCACAAAAACGTTGGTACAGCAGATTTAAGACCGCCAGCGCATCCTCACTTGCGATACGATAGTAGATCTGTTTGCCTTCGCGGCGGGTCGTGACCAGCTCATCTTTGCGCAAAATACCGAGCTGCTGCGACAAGCTGGGCTGTCCAACGCCGACCAAACTTTCAAGTTCACTGACGCAGTATTCACCTTGGGTGAGCTGACACAGCAGCAGCAAGCGATCAGGATGCGAGAGCGACTTTAATAGTTGGCTGGCTTGCATAGAGGCTTGTTGCATCTGCTTGGCAAGATCGGCAGGGACAAAGTCTGCTGAATGTGTGGATGCATCCTCATTCGTACTCTGAATGGATGCACTCGATGCTGAAGTAGAAGTAGTCAGAGTGAGCTCCTTATAAAATAGCAATAATTATCTCGGTGACATCAATAAATATATGGTTAATTATCAATGATATCATCAATGATAGCAAGTTATCATTAATTACATTATATAAATTGATAAAATGTATGGGAGTTGCTATATTAACACCATAAACGAGTCGGCAACTGAGTAAATATTATATACGACTCGATATCATACTTAACTATTATTTATAGGTTAAAAATATTTATAGATGAAACATTTTGATAGCGAGGCTGCCATGCAAGTTCATTCTTTCTTACATAGCGATACTGAGACCTATACGCACGTACTGGCTGATGTCCAACACAAGCTATGTGCCATCATCGATCCTGTATTGGATTTTGATGCCAAGTCTGGTCACACCGCTACCAGTAGCGTCGATGAGGTCATCTCCTTTGTCCGCGAGCAGGGCTGGGAGCTGGTGTATATCATCGAAACCCATGCCCATGCCGATCATATATCGGCGGCCATTCATGTCAAAAAAACACTCGGCGGGCAGCTCGTCATCGGTCAGCACATCACGGAAGTGCAAAAAATATTTAAGCAAATTTTTAACTTTGACATGAGTTTTCGTACCGATGCCAGCCAGTTCGATATTTTGACAGATGATGGCGATACCTTAGCGCTTGGCGACATCACCATTACAGCGATGTATGTGCCAGGTCATACGCGTGCAGACATGGCCTATCTGGCAGCTGATGCCGAAAAAACCGTGGTGTTTGTTGGAGACACGTTGTTTGCCCCCGATGTCGGCACGGCGCGTTGTGACTTCCCAGGTGGTGATGCCAAGATGCTGTATCACTCTATCCAAAAGTTGCTGGCGCTTCCCGAAGATACCATCATGTATCTGTGTCATGACTATCCGAGCAAAGGACGCAAACACTGCCCCACAACCACGGTCGCCGCCCAAAAAATGGGCAATATCCATGTCAAAGGCGGTATCAACGAGGCAGAGTTTGTGCAGATGCGTGAGCGGCGCGATGCCACGCTTTCGATGCCGCGTCTGATTATTCCTGCTGTACAAGTCAATATCGATGCAGGGAATTTTCCGCAACCAGAAGCCAATGGTACCCGTTATCTTAAAGTACCCATCAATGCGCTGGGATAATGGCAGCATGTAAAGTTATGCTATATTTAAAAGTAACAAACACATACGCCACAAAAATCATAAGGGCTAAAAAAGGAGTCTAATGATGAATGAACAAAACCTGCATCTGGTCTGCCCACACTGCCAAGCGACCAACCGTATACCAGCGGCACGGCTGACTGCTGCGCCAAACTGTGGTCGCTGCCGTCAGCCATTATTGACAGGCAGCGCGCATGAGCTGAGCGCACACACCGTCAATAAAGTCATTCAAAAAAATGAGGTATTGACCATCGTGGATTTTTGGGCGAGCTGGTGTCAGCCGTGTCTGATGATGGCGCCGCAGTTTAAAGAGGCTGCCAGTCAATTGCCACAAGTGGTCTTTGCCAAATTGCAAACCGATAAGTACGAACAAGCCGCCGCCCCTTATCGTATACGCAGCTTACCGACGATGGTGGCCTTTAGAGGTGGTAAAGAGATTGCGCGGCAGTCAGGCGCGCTACCCAGTCAGCAAATCGTGCAGTGGGTACAAAGCCTGCAATCATAACCACTAGGGTGTGTCCTCATTTTAAAAATGGCGATAAAAATGAGATAAATCGCCGTCAAACAAGGAAAATAGCGCAGATAATATTGAGATATTAGTCAGCTATTTGACACCGTTTGGCCAGATTTAGCCATTTTTAGCCCATTTAGATGGCTATCGATTGAATTGATGACACGCCCTAGATGTCCTCATCAAAAAAGCCAATACGTTGATCGCGTATTGGCTTTTTTATGGTCGTATGAGCAACGATGGTATTTTATCGATTTGACCTCTATCAACTCACCATAGTTTGTTTACTCACCATATATCTTGATGCCATTGGCAAAGCTGCAGCGCTGGATGCGCGCGGACTGAACAACGGCATCACGCTCGCCGTAGAGCCGTGATAGCTTGGCATCGCGGGCTTTGGTGTTGTTGCTTTTTCCCACGCCAAAGCTGATATTGGGTGAGATACCCCAGCGGCCCGCTGAGACTCCGACCCCCACGCCAGAGGCAGCGATGGTCGACTGCTGATTGCGCGCAGTTTCGACATAACGATTGATACGGTTGTACTCTTGGCTCAGCGCTTGGCAGTCATAGTTTTGGTAGGTGCTGGGCGGCACATACTGCGGAGTGATATTGCCAGTCGAGGCGCAGCCTGCAAGCGCAAAAATGCCTGCTGAGGCCAGTAATGTCGCGGAAAATAGAGTTTTCATAGTGGCTCCATAAGGCAAGATGGGGGTCATATAAACAGCAATATCTGCTATAAACGCCGTTATTTATATTTAAGATAGCAAAAATAAACAGATTAAGATATTGAAAAATATGTCATTTATGAAATATGCCGGCTATAGTCAGTTGCAAACAAAACTGTCATAAGTTCCAAAGCGCTACTGGGATGAGTTTTTCGCAGCCTCCGTAAACAGCGCCTTAAAATAAGTTGGCTGGTTTGACCACAGCAAGTATCACGATACCTGCATAGGCGATCGCCGATATCAAAATCCCCGTTTTCCTTTGGCCGGGCGTTGCATGGTTGTTAAAGGCTTTTATGCTGGCACTGATGGCAGCGACTAGCAAAATAATCTTGGCAAACACCCACTGTACAGGAGCGTTGGCACTCATTAGTTGCATCAACATGATGGCACCTGAGCCGATGACAAGCGCATAAATGATGTGCGTGGCTATCTTCACCGCCTTTGGAGCGCGTCTATTGGCACTCAATGCCAGATAGCTTTGATATAAAAACAGAACGATGGTCAGGACGGCCATCAGCATATGTAAATGTTTCATTAAATATCTTTTCCTCTGAGGTGATCCAGTCACGCAGCGCTACTGTCATAATGTTCATAAGACGCGCAGTTATGGTTGATTATTCTGTCGATGGTTTAGCTGTTTTGACCAGCACACAAGGGGCTATCTGGGCTTTGCCCTTGCCATTCTGTTGGCGTATAGGCATGTATGGCTAAGGCATGGACCGGGCCACCTTGCGAGGTGAGTAGGGGCGCGACCAAGCCATAAACCAGTTGATGGCGAGCGACCAAACGCTTACCCTCAAAGGCGTCGCTTACGATAGTGAGTTTAAAATGGCTTTCTTTGCCATCAAAGTAGCCTGCATGATTCATCGATTCGTTAATCAGCTCGATATGCTGCGGCTGTAAGCTCTGTAGCTCAGCATAGAGGGCATCAGCGGTAGGCGTGGTACTCATGGATAGCATCCTTTTACGCGATATTGTTTGATAAGGTGGTGTTTGATGAGGTATGGGCACCGATGACGTACTAGCGTCTTGCAGCGATGCTTGAGGTTATTATAGCAGACGCCGATTATAGCAGACACTGATGCGCAAGCCTTATCATTCAGCAGACAATGGAGTATGGCCACTTTTATAAAAAAGCAGAATACAAACCGTGGTCTGTACTCTGCTTGACAGTCAATCTAATCAGTCATGCTAAATGATGATTAGCGGCGTGCTTTTTGGTAAAGCGGCATGACTTTGGGCATCAATGACTGCAACTGGGCAATGCGATTGCTGCTGCTTGGGTGAGTGCTCAAAAACTGCGGCGGCTCGCCTTGGCTGGCGCGCTGCATTTTTTGCCATAAGCTAATCGCGGCCTGCGGGTTGTAGCCTGCGCGAGCCATTAGCTCAAGGCCAATCTGGTCGGCTTCTGCTTCTTGAGTACGACCATGCGGACGACTCAGGCCTAGGTCACCGGCGACATTGGCCAGCTGCGCCTGACTTTGCGAGAGACCAAAGATACTAGCGGCGACGCCGATGCCCGTTTGAGTGGCGTATTGGCGGGAGATACGCTCGCGTGAGTGCTCACGTAATGCGTGAGACATCTCATGTCCCATGATGGCAGCGATTTCATCATCAGTCAGATTGAGGCGATCGATGATGCCTGAATAAAACATGATTTTGCCACCTGGCATCACAAAAGCGTTGAGCTGATTTGATTTGATCGTGTGTACTTCCCATGGCCACTTTGCCGCATCAGGACGATAGACGCCGACTTGCCCGATCAGACGGTTGGAGATGTTTTTGAGGCGATTGAGCTGGGCTCTATTGGTATCGAGCAAACCGCGAGCTTTTGCTTCTTGCAAGGTCTTTGCATAGCTTTGCGCTGATAATTGTAACACCTGCTCATTAGAGACCAAGAGCAACTGCTGGCGATCAACGCCCACCGCGCCAGTATTGGTGGTGCTACTACAGCCAGTCAGTGTCAGCGCCGACAAAGACGCGGCCATGACAGTTGTGGTCAGTAATTTTTTCATAATAAACATCCTCACTGTAAATAATAAATAAAGTTGCACAAAGTATAATAATGTTAATAAGTCAAAACCAAGACAGAAAAAGTAACAGTACACCCTATGATTGTAAGTAAACAGCGCGCCCAAACACAGTGATAGACATGCAGAGCCGTGAGGCCAGCAAGTACAGCCCTTTATTTGCTAAAATATTTTAGAAAAACTGGCTGATAATACTCATTGTAAAATCAAACGTTTATAACAGAGTTGCTGGTAAATAAAGGCTGACGGCGAGAATATTTGCACAAAATGCCAAAAAAGGTGTTGACAGGCTCAGAATTTTTGCTAAAATAGCCAGCCTATCGAGACGGAGTTGTTGTTAACAATAACGCGATTCGATGTTTAGCGGGATTAGCTCAGTGGTAGAGCATAACCTTGCCAAGGTTGGGGTCGAGAGTTCGAATCTCTTATCCCGCTCCAAATATGGCTCTGTTAGAGCACTAAAGCCTCACATTATTGTGAGGCTTTTTTTATGGGTGAAATTTGGCAGCTGATTAAATCTTACGCATAAACGATTACAAATTACGGATGAATTGACACACGTATTTTAGAGTAAGCGCGCATACTAAGTAACATACGAGGTAACACACGAGACATCATAAATAATAATGATAAGGGGGCTGTAGTAGATAAGCACTATGCTAGACGGCTAAGTTTGTATAGGCCTTTCAGAAAAATTATCCCAATACGGGTCATCACCGAACCGCTCGGCAATGAAGTCAATCAAATAGCGACAGCGCTGTGATAAAAAACGGTTTTTTGGATACACGGCATAAGCGCTGAGTGTCGGCAGTTGATACTGTGGTAGGATCGGCACCAGCTCGCCGCGAGCCAGCCTTTGATAGGCGATAAAAGTCGGCATAAACACAATGCCATGACCCTTTACTGCCAAATCGACCAAAAACTCGCCATTGGTGGCTTTTATTTTGGCATCGATAGTATGGGTGTGTTTTTTGCCTTGAGCGTCCGTCAGCTCTAAATGACTGGTTTTACTCAGACCGTATTGTAAAAATTTATGGTCCGCCAAGTCAGCCAAAGTCTTAGGTGTGCCCATTTTGCTCAGATAGTCAGGGCTGGCGCAGAGGGCGTAACGAATCAGCGCCAGACGCTTGGCCTGATAACTCGAGTCTTGTAGCTCTCTGATACGGATGGCCAGCTCATAGCCTTCTTCGATCAAGTCGACATGCCGATCAGAAAAATCCAGCTCAAAACTTAGGTTGGGATGTAGATTGGCATAATCATCAATCACCGCGTTGAGGTGCATCAAGCCAAAGGACAGCGGTGCCGTCATTTTTAAGGTGCCCTCGATGCGAGTGGGCGCGCCGCTGGTTTGCCCATTGAGCGCATCTACTTCACTGAGTATATGCATCACCTGCTGATAATACTGCTCACCTGCTTGCGTCAAATTGGACTGGCGCGTGGTGCGGCTGATCAGCTGACTGCCGAGGCGAGTTTCTAACTCCTTTAAGCGGCGGCTGACGGCTGATTTGGCAATATTGAGCTGCTCGGCAGCTTTGGTGATACTGCCCGCTTCGACAATGCGTACAAACATTGCCATATCTTCTAGCTGTCCCATCCTAATTGTCCTCTTGTTGTTTTGACGCATCGTTTTATGGCCAGGCCGAGATAACAACGATACAGTAAGCAGCATGATAGCTAGGTATCTGACTTATTTGGATTCGACTATAGTCGATTCTAAATAAAACAGATACATTATATATCAACGTGAAACTGGTATAAATTTTCCTTGCGTGCTGTGCCTGCGCCGCTCGATGCTGCGTAAAATTTATCCCAGTCCCACTGTATCTTTTTTATACTGAACTCACTATATACAAACGCCAACAGCGCATATTAAGCTTTTTATAGCGTCAAAAAAGCTGAGTTAAAAACTCAGCTTAATTGTAGTACATATCGTGTATCTGTTTTATCTCTAATCGACTATATGATCTTTATAAGACAAGCCGTCGTTACTTGAGATCGGCCTTTTTACTGCCTTCTACCTGAACGACCAGTTTGATGTTTTTCATCATACCGCCATCGGTATAAGTATTGAGACCCCACTTGGTTCTGTCGATGGTGGTTTCAAAATCGCCGCCGCACGCTTCAGCGTTTAGCAGTGGGCTGTCATAGCAGTTAAACTTAGTGGCTGTCAGCGTCACAGGATGCGTCTGACCCAGCAGTGTTAAGTCGCCTGTGACTGATTTGACGTTATTACCATCAAACTGCCAATTGGTAGATTTAAAATAAGCGGTTGGATGCTCTTTGACATTAAAGAAATCCGCAGATTTTAAATGACCATCAAACTCTTTGAGACCCGTGCTCAAGCTGCCCATCGGAATGGTAATGCCGATAAAGCCTTTTTGCTCTTTGGGTGCGTACTCAAGAATGCCTGAGAGGTTATAAAAGCCACCAGCATTAGTCGATGTACCAAAATGATCGACAAAAAAGCGCACCGCGGTATGCTTAGGGTCCAGCTCATAGGTCGCTGCCTGACCGACAGTGCTCATCATGCCAAGGGCGCTGATAGCAGCGAAGGCGAGGACACGATTGGCTTGTTTGATAGAAGGGAGCATCATGGTTCATTATCCTTATTTGTGATCGAGAATTGTGGTAGAGCAAAGAGCACATTGGCTTAACGTTTTCTCATCTATTTCCGTTAAGTAGTGCTTATAGATGTTATGGTTAAGTTTAGCAAGAAAACAGGAGATTTGAGCGCTACTGTCTATTATAAATGTGTCTCTTCGTTGCTTTTTGTAACGCTTGCATGCTGTATAAATAGAGAAGGCCGCTACCATCGTTATGCCGAATTATATCGGCAACTTGGTATTGGCAGGCAGTGGTTTGGTCAAAGGCGAGGACGGCCTGTGGATCAAGCTGGCTTCTGTGCCGCTGTTTATTTTAATGGTCGTTGTGACCAAAATCTATATCGATAACAGTCGCCAGCAGCGGCTGATACTGACTCATTTGCTATTGGCAGAGGCGGTGTTTCTCACCGCGTTTATGATAGCAGGATTGTCCTTCCAGCCGTTTACTGATGGCAATAGTATCACCGTTGCGATTACCGGCGGCTTGGGTCTGACGGCCTTGGCGATTCGCAATACAGCCAGCAAAACTGTCATCAAGCACATGAGTCCAACGGTGCTGATGACGGGTAATACCACTCAGTTAGGCATTAATTTATCAGACTATCTTGCCAATAGAACACTCGATAACGCCAAAAAACTTGCGCATAGCTCAGCGCTAGTGAGCAGTTTTGTCATTGGCGCATTATTGGGTGCACTGCTTTATGTCAAATTAAGCTACTGGGCTGTCGGTCTATTTGTATTGCCTGTGCTGTATTTAGCATGGCTGGCTCGTGACAAAAGCTTTTTACAAAATATAGGCTAAGACTCTAAGCGTCAAATTCACTTGGCACTCCGCGCTACCGCACCTTAAAAAAACGCCTGACTCTTTTATTTAAAATCGACTATAACAACTTCTGCTAACGTTTCTAATAGGTTCGTATTAAGGTCAGTATTAGTAGCTTTTATTGTTCTAAATATAAGAATAGTGATTTGCAATTAGCTTTGTTTATCTATTATAAGACAACAATTATAATAAAATCATTACTTAAACAAGCGCGTTAATGAGCAGTATTGAACCAGTTAACGTACGACGATATAAGGCTTTGTTATGCAAACTATCTATCATGCAGCAGACTCTCGCGGCGATGCCGACCACGGCTGGCTCAAAAGCCGTCACACGTTTAGCTTTGCCAACTATCATAATCCAGCGCGTATGGGTTTTGGCGCGCTACGTGTCATCAACGATGATTTTGTCATCGGTGGTCAAGGTTTTGGCAGACACTCACATCGTGATATGGAAATCATCAGCATCCCATTATCGGGCAAGCTCGGTCATGGCGACAATATCGGCAACGAAGGCATCATCGAAACAGGCGAAATCCAAGTGATGTCGGCAGGCACGGGTATCACTCATAGTGAGATGAACGGCGATGCCAATGAGCCGGTGAAGTTTTTACAGATTTGGGTCATTCCAAACAAAATGAATGTCACGCCGCGCTATCAGCAGTTGCGCATGGATGACATCCTGCAGCCAAATGAGTTTAACCAAGTACTGTCACCCAATGCCGACGATGCTGGCGTGTGGATTCATCAAAATGCGTGGTTTAGCATCGGCGACTTTGACAAAGGTGTGACACAGACCTATGACTTAAAAGACCCTAACAACGGCGTGTATGTCTTTGTCATTAGTGGTCAGGTTGTGGTAAACGGTAACACTTTAGATACCCGCGATGGCCTTGGTGTTTGGGATACTAAAAGTTTTACGATGGATGTCGCTGAAGACGCTAAAGTCCTTGTCATGGAAGTGCCTATGAGTTTTTAGAAGCTTTAAAAAGGTGGCGGCGCTATGGTCATCATCTTTGACACCAGCTAACACACATCATTGATAAATTGATAATAAGAGGTGAGTCATGAGTATTAAAACCCTAGAGCCGCGTTTGGCCGATGTTGGCGGTATTCCTATCGCCCGTCTGTTACCTAATACTGGCAAAAAACCGATCGGTGCGTGGTGCTTTTTGGATCACGCAGGCCCTGCTGAGTTTGAGGACGGTGAGGCTGGCATGCAAGTGGGTCGTCATCCGCATACCAATTTGCAAACCTTTAGCTGGATGTTAGATGGCGAAGTGCTGCACAAAGACAGCTTGGGCAACGAGCAAGTAATTACCAAAAACCAAGTCAACGTCATGACGGCAGGTACGGGGTTGACCCAAGGCATCAGTCATACCGAGCAAAGTGTCTTTCCTGATACGGGCGGCTCGCCAGATGCGGCGCGTGCGCTGAGTATGGTGCAGCTGTGGATTGCTCTACCAACAGACCAAAAAATCGAGCGCGGCTTTCATCACTATCCAGAGCTACCGACGTGGACGGAAAATAATGTAGAGATGATATTGACCACGGGCAACTACACCAGCGTCACAGGCGAGCGCTACGAAGCGCCAACGATACAGTACTCCAAAATGGTCGGTATCGATGTGTACTGGCTAGAGGATGACGAGGTCACCCTAACGTTAGAGCCTGGTTTTGAATACGGTATCTTGGTCAGCGAAGGGCAGATCGAGTCTGAAGGCAAAATCTGTGAGCAAGACCAGCTATTTCGCTTCCACGATAGTGATGTCGAAAATAACGAAAGCATCAAGCTGGTCGCCAAAAAAGGCACACGAGTGATGTTTATCGGCGGTGAGCCCTTAAACAATCAAGTGCTGCTGTGGTGGAACTTTGTCGCTGATAATAAAGAAGAGATTGAGCAGTCTATCATCGATTGGAACAATGGCCATGAGCGCTTTGGTAATGTCAACTCTGATATGAAACGTCTGCCCGCTCCAGCGCTGCCTGACGGTTTTAGAGGATGATTTGATAATACAGATTGTTAATTTATATTTTATGATTCACGTTATTGTGAAGATTTTTTACAAAATTTGAATATAGATCGGTGGGTGTTGCTTTTACAATCGAATGATGATTAAGCAAGTTTTAATATTTTTACTATCGACTCATTTTAAAACACATACTTTATATACAACCTAAATATTTAACCCGACGGAGTCTTATTATGTCAGACCTAACCACCTTACAAAATCTTGCCGAAAAACGCCGCTCTATCTATGCCTTGAGCGATCAACTACCAGTCTCTAAGGATGAGATTGTAAAATTGGTAGAGCACGCTATTTTACACACGCCTTCCTCCTTCAACTCTCAGTCAGCTCGTATCGTTGTCTTGTTCGATGAGGATCATCAAAAACTGTGGGACATCACCGAAGAGACATTGAAGGTCATCGTGGGTGACGACGAGAAATTTCAAGGTACAAAAGATAAAATCGCAGGCTTTAAAGCCGGTGCTGGTACGATATTGTTTTTTGAAGACAAAGGTGTAGTCAGAAGCATGCAAGAAGCGGCCCCTTTATATGCGGACAAATTCCCAATCTGGGCACATCAGACCAGCGCCATGCATCAGTATGTGATTTGGACGGCATTGGCAAGCATCGATGTTGGCGCTAACTTGCAGCATTATAATCCAGTGATCGATCAGCAGGTTGCCGATACTTGGAATATCGCTGATGATTGGGAGCTAAATGCGCAGATGGTATTTGGTGCCATCGAGCAGCCAGCTGGTGACAAAGAGTTTAAGCCAGTAGAAGAGCGTATGAAGGTGTTTGGTAAATAAGCACCAAAGCTCGGTAATATGAGAGATAAAAAACCAAAAAAGCGCCATCCAGCTTATGGGTGGCGCTTTTTTAGGATGAAGAAATCAAGAGATTTGTCGTCGTACAGCTTCGATGGCATAAAGACAAAACCATATAAACGAAAAGAACAGGTATAAAAAACGTCAGAATACCAACCCTGAACACATAATGCGCTCCACCGGATGGTTAGCTACTGTTTTTGTTACCCATCAGGCTATTGGCCACCCATGCAGGCCCAATTAATAAAAACTGTAAGTCTTCAAAAAATGAGGGTTTTTTGCCTTCGATTTTGTGACCGATAAACTGCCCAATCCAAGCCACAACAAAGACACCTGCCCAGACCTTAAAGCCCCACGGTAGTAAGGTCATGACAGATAGGCAGATAAGGATAAACATGCCCATCGCCAAAAATAACGGCGTGGACAAACGCATGTAGAACAGCAAGACCAAGGCACTAAGCACTAAGGTAAACCAAACGGATAGCGACATACCCATTCCAAGCAAACTGACAAAGATGGTCGGCACGCAGAGCCAATGGATTTTTTTGTTGATTAGGTTTTGGTGGCTGACAGAATACTCACTGAGCCACTGCTCAAGTGTGCGTTTTGACATGCGGGGCGGACGACGAGACATACTAACCTCCTTGTTAGTCATTAAGATACGACACTCCTCTCCCACATCAGAGCGTCTCTAGTATCATTTGTAGCACTAATTGGGCTTCTCTACCATAGTATCTGATAGACGGTTCAGTCAGCGCTGAGCATTTCTCTCACTTTTGGCTTTACTATGGCGGTTCTTTAGTCTGTCAGGTCTGTCAGCTTTATCCTAGATGCGATAGGGTTTATCAAAAGCGTCTAAGCCATACATCTAAGTCATCTGAGCCCTATTATTTCAGTATATTAGCTTCTCTCGCTACGATGCCATTCATACAGACCGATAAAGGAGTTGACTTGATAGATCATGGTCTGAATGGCAAAAATGTAGTTGCCAGACATAAGATTGACAATGAGCCAAACAAAATTGACGATAATCCACAGCCACCAGTTAAACGAATAGCGCAAAATCATGGCGGCTTGGGCGGTGATCGAGAGCACAAAGGCGAGGACATTGATCCAAAAAAAAGAAATAAAGCCTAAAAATAGACTGTTGTCGTCTTCAACCACCGCATAACCATAGCTGGCTAAAAGGTCGTTGACGGTAGGAAATAGCGCCAGCCCAATCACAATAAAGGCAATGGTAATCAGCCAAACGGCTTTGCTGGCAGACTTGGGTATCATGTCGCCGTCAGGGTCGGTGTGCTTTGACCAATAAAAAATACCATAGACATGGGTGAAAAAGTTAAACAAAGGCGCCAGCATCAAACCCACCGCGCCTGAGGTTGCCTGCACCACCACTTCGCCTGCAGTGGCGGCCATGCCAAAGCCATTACCCAAGACGTTTTTGCGAAATGATAGCGATACCACACAAATCAAGCCGATAAAGGACACCGCCAAATAAAACCAATCTAGGGTGGTATGATCGGTGGTCAACCAAAAGCCTGCTGATAAAGCAATCACGCCGCAGATAAACCAAGTGATGATCCACTGCATGGCCCACTTACCAGTGATATTGTCTAATAGCTGAATACGCATAGGTTTTTCCTAAAATAAATGTTGGGATCGGCTTGTTTGACTGTTGTGGTTTTGACTTTTTTACAAGCCGCTTCTTTTATAATATGCTGTTTTTATTCTGTATTTTTACTTCATCTGTCTTTTACTTCATCTGTCTTTTACTTTATCTGTTTTTTATTTGGCGTTGACTCACCGCGCTTTGTTTATTGGTTTTTGTTATAGACATATCGATCGATAAAACGTAACGCTTGCCGATAGCGAGCATCATAATCAGGCGCATCGATCAAATGTGGCTCGATACCATGGCGGGTGAAAATATCCATCAGCCGCTGCTCAAAGCGCCCGCGTGCCTCACGGGTGCCCAGTGAGCGCATGCCGTCATCTACCCATGGCGTATTGTTGTCTAGCATGATGGTATGGTCCAAGCGAAACTCATCAATACATGCGGCCACAAACGGGTGGCTACGACCTTCGTACTCTTCACAAAACGCCTGCGTGGTCACAAAATCAGTATCGACAATGGTCACAGGGGCAGTCGCTACGGCTGCGGCCTCTCGAATCGCCTGAGCATGATTGAGGGCGATGGGGCCATAGTCACTATACTGTAGCCCAATCTCGCTGCCACCCAAGTCCGTACCGACGTATAAACGTCCCATCTCTAACGCAAAGCTTGCGCCATAATAGTTGGCAAGCTTATGTACCAAGGTTGTTTTCCCTGAGCTTTCACCGCCGACGATCGCGACCGTCTTTGTGTAATCACCGCGCGCTTGAGGGTGAATCGCTGACCAATGGGCGATAGGATCGCGAGCGATGGCATAAGAGTCAAACGCGGGCTGTAGCGCCGTTGTCACCACAGGCATCTGTAGGTGTTCTGTGATATGGGGTTGGGCTAAAGGATGGTTTTGTGCCACAAACAGCACCGCTTCTGCAGGCAACGCGAGCGCTTGGCTCAGACGATGCAGCTTGGCATTGCTGGCTGGGATGTCGATGTGCACTTCATCAAAGCTATCATGAAGCGGCAGGGCAATCTCATGGGTGGTATGAATATGAATAAAAGGCAGGTCAGCACAGGCCATCTGTAGCCAGCGTGCCTTATCTTGTAGCGTAATACTAAAGTCTGGATGCGGCGTCGGGTGTGCTGTGATGACGATATGCAGTATTTTAGCTTGCCCTGCGGCCTCCAAAATACTGCGCATTTGCCCCAGATGTAGTGGTTCAAAATGACCAATCATCAACCCCGTATCGTACATAGCAATCCTTGTTGGTTTTTAATAAGCGTTTTTATAAAAGTAAGACAATCTGCATGGTATAAAGGTTTTGGTCGATTTGCAGGTAGGTTATTGTAAACAAGCGCTGATAAAGGTTGTTTTTATTAAACAGGCGTTAAGCGGTGATAAAACAATGTGGCTAGGGTATCGGCAGTTTAAAATAAAATCGATACGCTCATATGAATGTGCAACTGGTATAAATTTTCCTTGTGTACTGTTATCACAGAGGCTGCAAAAAACGACTTGTCGTCTCGCTGTATTGTTTTGATATCGGATTGCCTATAAACCTATAAACACAATCATCAGTATAACCAGAAAAGTCATATAAGCGTATCTGGTTGATTGTGCTTGGTATTTTAGAGTAGGTAGGCAGTGAAAGTAAGGTTTTGGCAACAAATCCATTTTTGAAACATTTTGAAATAATTATTTAAAATCAGTAGCTTACAGGTAATTAGGACAGATTAGGGCAAGCTTAGGTAGCATAAACTCACAAAGCACTGGTACATCTTCAACAGACCATAAGAAAATAGTTGCTATACTGATTTGTAAGTTAGAAAGGCTACAGATTAAGCCTAACTAAAAGACATAAGATAAAAAATACAATGCGAAAACTATAAGGCAAAAATAGCGGTCTTTTATCTAGTCTCAAATAACAAGAAATAGAAAACATAAAATAGAGAGGTATTGGATTTGGCTAAATTAGCAAAATTACATCGCTCGCAAAACAATCGTATGATAGCAGGGGTGATGGGCGGTATTGCAGAATACGTCGGTTGGTCGCCTACTTGGGTAAGAGTATTGTTTGTGATTGTGTCTTCACTGAGTGCAGCGGTTCCAGGTATCTTAATTTATATTATTTTATGGATTATCATGCCAAAAGCCACGCATGAGTCTTATCAGTAGCGCCCGATAGGCTGATGTTTTATAGATTGACGTACAAACGGTTCGTACCCAGCTTTGCTTATATTAAAATCTGTATCAAAAAACAAGCGTCACCAAGTAAGCGTTATTAAAAAAACAAAAAGCCTGACCCATCAGGATACCAGCGACATACTTTTCCTCCTGCCCAGATGCTCACGCATTTGGGTATTTTTTTGTTTTTGCCTTTATGATCAATTGAAGATAAAACTGTTATATAAACTTAAACGCGCTACTGGTATAAATTTTACTTGCGTGCTGCGTTCCCAGAGGCGGCGCAAAATTCATCCCAGTAGCGCTATGTTCTTCTTAGAGTGCATCGACTATATGGTCAATTGAAAAAATGGTTATAAGTTGAGAGGTGCGACGGGTATAGGGTTTATGTGCGTGCTGTGTTTACGCTGCTGGATAGACATAAATACCCTCGATGCCATTTGATATGGGGCATAGCGCACGGTATTTGGACAGATAGCATAAATTTAGTTGCGGTAAATATGGATAAAATGGTCAATTTTTAGTAAGGTGAGCAGGCAAATAGAGTCGTTGCCAAATAGGCAATACGAGCGCTATCAATATTTCATAATACTCATTCCACAGTGGCTTTATTAAGATGCCCCAAACTATGACAATCCAAACTATGACATCACAAGCGAAAGATTCTCAACCGATGACGTTTCAAGATCTCATCCTAACCTTGCAAAATTATTGGGCTGACAAAGGCTGCGTGGTCTTGCAGCCTTACGATATGGAAGTCGGTGCCGGTACCTTTCATACGGCGACGTTTTTGCGCTCGCTTGGCCCTGAGCGCTGGAATGCTGCTTATGTGCAGCCATCACGCCGCCCGACAGATGGCCGCTACGGTGACAACCCAAACCGCTTGCAGCATTATTACCAGTTTCAAGTGGTGCTCAAGCCCAATCCGCCCAATATCCAAGAGCTGTATTTGGACTCACTGCGCGCCATCGGTATCGATCCGCTGGTTCATGACGTGCGTTTTGTCGAAGACAACTGGGAGTCGCCAACGCTTGGGGCGTGGGGACTGGGCTGGGAGATTTGGCTAAACGGTATGGAAGTCACGCAGTTTACCTATTTTCAGCAAGTGGGCGGCATTGAGTGCTTTCCAGTCACCGGTGAGATTACTTACGGTCTTGAGCGTCTAGCGATGTATGTACAAGGCGTCGATAGCGTCTATGATTTGGTTTGGGCGGATGGTGAGTTTGGCCGTGTGACCTATGGCGATGTCTTTCATCAAAACGAAGTGGAGCAGTCCACTTATAACTTTGAGCACGCCGATGTGCCGATGATGGGGCAGATGTTTGATTTTTATGAGCAGCAGGCTGATAAGCTTGTGGCCGAAGGATTGCCGCTGCCAGCCTATGAGATGGTACTCAAAGCCTCTCATGCCTTTAACCTACTGGACGCTCGTGGCGCCATTTCTGTGACGGAGCGTCAGCGCTTTATTTTGCGTGTCCGTACCTTGGCGCGCAAAGTGGCCTTTGGTTATGTTGAAGCGCGTGCCAAGCTTGGCTTCCCATTGGCTGATGAAGAACATCGCCAAGCAGCGCTCGATAAGTATCTACCAAAAGCACCAGAAGAAGACGCGGCAGCAGACGATGTGACAGGCGATAAAGCCGTGACCAACAACCACCAATCTACCAACGACAAATAGGAGCATCCCATGAGTATTATTTTATTTGAACTGGGGTGTGAAGAGCTACCTCCAAAAAGCCTAAAACCGCTACGCGATGCCTTGCAAACAAGTGTCACCGAGCAACTAAAAGACGCCGATATCAGTTTTGATGCCATCAAGTCCTTTGCCGCACCGCGCCGTTTGGCGATTCAGATCACAGGAATTAGCGATAAGCAGCCTGATCGTACCGAGCAAAAACGTGGCCCTGCGATTAAAGCAGCGTTTGATAGCGATGGCAACCCAACCCGTGCAGCGATGGGCTTTGCTAAGGGTTTAGGGATTGAAGCCAGCGAGCTGATAACGATTAACACCGATAAAGGGGATTATGTCGGCTACGAGCAGACTATTCACGGTCAAGCGACCACAGAGCTGCTACCGAGCATCTTTCAGACGGCATTAGATAGTCTGCCAATTGCCAAGCGTATGCGCTCAGGTAGCAGCCGTGATGAGTTTGTGCGTCCGGTACAGTGGGCAGTCTTGATGCAAGACGATGCGGTAATCGATGCCACTATCCAAGGGCATCAAACCAGCAACCAAACCCGTGGTCACCGCTTCCACAGCCCTGACTATCGTAAGATTGCTCATGCTACCGACTACGAGTCGCTGCTAACGGATCTAAAAGTGGTGGCCGATTTTGATAAGCGTCAAATGCTCATCAAAAACCAAGTCAAAGCACTGGCCGATGAAGTCAACGCCGACGCCATCGTACCGCAAGAGTTGCTAGATGAAGTGACCGCGCTGGTTGATTTCCCGATTGCGCTTAGAGCAAGCTTT
This sequence comes from Psychrobacter sp. Rd 27.2, assembly GCF_001921755.1. Taxonomy (NCBI): domain Bacteria; kingdom Pseudomonadati; phylum Pseudomonadota; class Gammaproteobacteria; order Moraxellales; family Moraxellaceae; genus Psychrobacter; species Psychrobacter sp. Rd 27.2. Next base: position 160,812 of record NZ_MRYB01000001.1, read on the forward strand.
GAGCCGCGCTTTTTGCAAGTGCCGCAAGAGGCGCTAATCTCCACTATGCAAGCGGATCAAAAGTATTTTTGCTTAACCGATAAAGCAGGTAAGTTGCAGCCGTACTTTATTTTTATCACCAATATTGAGTCAAAAGACCCGAATCAAATCATCGAAGGCAACGAAAAAGTCGTGCGGCCGCGCTTGGCTGATGCCGAGTTTTTCTTTTTGCAAGATCAAAAACAGCCACTGTTTGCTTTGACCGAGAGCTTAAAGACTCGCGTTTTCCAAGACAAGCTCGGTACGATTTGGGAAAAGTCTGAGCGTATTGCCAAGCTTGCTGCCTTTATCGCCACTTTGATGCAGCAGCAAGGCCACGATATCGAGGTCGAAGACACCGTGCGCGCTGCCATCTTGTCCAAAGCTGATCTAGCAAGCTCGCTCGTCGGTGAGTATCCGGAGTTGCAAGGTATCGCCGGAACCTACTATGCACGCTTAAATGGTGAGCCTGCGGCAGTCGCGGACAGTCTGCAAGAGCAGTATTTGCCGAAGTTTAGCGGTGATGTATTGCCGCAGACGCCGATTGGTATTTGTCTGGCATTGGCCGATCGTTTGGATACGCTGGTCGGTATTTTTGCCATTGACCAAGCACCTACCGGCTCAAAAGATCCGTTTAGTCTGCGCCGCTCGGCCATTGGTATTTTGCGTATCTTGATCGAAAAACAGCTACCGATCAATCTTGCCGCTTTGGTTGAGCAAGCGGTTAAAGGCTATAGCACCAGCGATGGCAGTAAGATTGCTAAAATGGGTGATACTTTTACCCAAGTGATGGGCTTCTTAAATTCTCGCTATCGGGCGATGTACACCGAGCAGGGCGTGAGCGTCGATACCATCCAAGCGGTTCAAGCGATCCAGCCGCATATGCCGCTGGATTTTGATCAGCGTATTCGTGCGGTACAAGCGTTTAGTGAACTGGCTCAAGCTGAAAAACTTGCCGATTCAAACAAACGGGTAGCAAATATATTGGCCAAGTCAGAGGTCAGCGTGGCAGATAACGTCGACGAGGCGCTATTGTCTGAGCCTGCTGAGCAGGAATTGTATCAAGCTGTTCAACAAGCGCAAACAGCGGTCAAGCCTTTGCTAGAAACCGCTGACTATACGCAAGTTTTGCAAACGCTGGCAAGTCTGGATGCGCCTTTGACCCAGTTTTTCGCTGATGTTATGGTCAACAGTGAAGATGCGGCGCTAAAAAACAACCGCTTGGCGCTGCTCAAGCAAGTACGAGCGCTGTTTTTGACCGTGGCTGATATCAGTGAGTTACAGCTATAGCGCGCTCGTTGTCGCTAAGATATAGTCAGGTCAGTATAAAAAGAATACAGCGAGACTGGGATAAATTTTTGCCGCACCCGTCGGCGCAGCACCGAACGCAAGGAAATTTGTACCAGTCCAGCGAGTTTATACCGTGTATCTCGTTTATTTAGGGCGTGTCCTCATTTTAAAAATGGCGATAAAAATGAGATAAATCGCCGTCAAACAAGGAAAATAGCGCAGATAATATCGAGATATTAGTCAGCTATTTGACACCGTTTGACCAGATTTAGCCATTTTTAGCCCATTTAGATGGCTGTTGATTGAATTGAGGACACGCCCTAGTAACGACTATATCTGTTATAGTCAAAGGTTCCCGGCCTGTTTTTGCTGGTTTATATTGCATCTACCAGCCTATTTAGCCCATAAAAGAGCTGGCCTTATATTGCCAGCTTTTTGGGCGATGCTGCCGCGCTGCATTTATCATGTCTGAACCCATCTTCAAAGGAGCACCGCCGTGTTTGCTGTGATTATTGTGATTCTCATCATCTGGGCTGTGATGTGGGCCTTTTATAAGTTTATGTATCCGCGGCCGCCCAAAAGCATGATGCCGCAAAAAGGCGATGTGGTCACACCGCGCACCTGTGATTTTTGTGGCAATAGCTTGGCTGAGTACCGCGGTGTCCTCGAAACCAAGCCCGTATCTGTCACGGCAAATGCTGCACAGCCAAGTGCTAGTAGTATGGAGACGGATAGTAACGTTTTGTTTTTTTGCAATTACGAGCATCAGGCAGACTATCATGCAGGCAAGGTATATGATCCTAATGCATGATGGCGGCTAGCCATAGTATCAAAAAGCGTATCAAAAAAGCGCTTGGCTCTATGAGCCAAGCGCTTTTTTATTTACTCATAAACTCTCTTGTTAACCTATCTATCAAGCAGGCCAAAAGACACGCTGGCCTACAAAATAGATTGGGCGTCTTTCATGATCTTATTGAGTAGCGCCTCAGACTGCTTGTCTTGCTGCAGGCGATCCTCTTCGCTTCTTTGATTGGCATGGATTTTCTCATATAAGTTAAGGCAGCACAGCACCAGCAGGCTTTCTTGGCTCAGGCTGGGTGCCTCACGTCTGAGATCCAGCGCGTAGTTATTGATATAGGAGACAGCAGACAGTAGCTCCTCTTGCTCATGGATCGGACAGTAAATGGGGTAGGTCACGCCCGCGATGACAATATCGACTTTTTTGACTTGGGACTCGGGTGTCACAGGCTTGCTGGTAGTGCCTGCCGTGGTTGGGCTGACAGGGGCTTTGGATACGCTAGGTCCTGCTTGCTTAGGCGGGTTGTTTGCGGCATTGGTGTGGTCATCAGTCATGATAAATCCTACAATATATGGGTCAGTAAATGGGGGTGTCAGCTATTACAGCGATCACCAAGACTCTAACTTTCGGCTTGGTCGATACGTGTGAGGCGTTTGAGGACAACTTGAGTACGCTCTGCTGCCAACTGGTTTTTTTTCTGTAATTCGCTATTTTGTTGTTTGATATCGCTATACTGCTGCTTTAGCTCATTATTATGCTGCTGCAATTCACGGTTTTGTTGTTGTAATTGGCTGATCTGCTTTTGTAGCTTGTCTTGCTCTTCACCGATCATATGATGGGCTTCGGCCAAGCTTTGATAGCGTTTATCCAGATCGTTCAGTTGTTTTTTGGCACCGTCACGCTCGCTATGGCTGGTATTTAGCTTGTTTTGTAAGTCGGTGATTTGCTTTGGATCTGTGGTTGGGTGCTTTTTTAGGCTGCTAAGTTCAGCACTGATAAGCTGATACTGTTTTTTGATGTCGAGTATCATTTTTTCTAATATTCTAAGTTGATCATACATAGTCAGTTTTTATCCTTAACAAGTAAGCGTGAATGAATTTTGTTTTGTGTATTTAATAATGCCATAGGTGACCGCATAATATCTATATCAACAAAGTAATTACATATACCTAAATCTTATCTATGTATTTTTTGGCTCAGCGCGATGAGTGGTATCGAGCTGATTTTTTGTTTTATAAGCGATTTTTCTGATTTTATAAGTCACAACCATTTACTAGGACAATTATTATGAATGACAATATCTCCGGCTGGAATACGTGGCTGACCGCATTTGACGACTGGAATGACGTATCGATCAGTGAGGTGCATGGTCTGATGACGGGGTTGATGACGGCGTGTAACGCGCCTGACGAGCAAGTATGGGCAAAGGTGTTTGAAGAGCTGAGCTTTGCGCCACTGCCTGAAGCGGCGCTGACTTTGCTCACAGAAGAAGCAGAAGACACGGTGTTTCAGCTCAAAGACAAAGACGATGCTTATGCGTATATGCCGCTGCTACCAGATGACGAACACGATCTATACGAGCGTGTGATGGCGCTGAAACAGTGGGCCAATGGTTTTATGACAGGCTTTGGTATCACTGACTGTCAGATCAGTGGGGATGAAAACGAGATGCTATCGGATTTGGCCAAGATTGGGGCGATTCGTCTGGCAGAAGATGAGGACTTTGAGGGCGGCGAAGAGTCTTATTTGTATATTTATGAGTTTGCGCGGATGGTGCCCGTGAGCTTTGCAACTCGCAAGCGCAAACCAGTAAAAGACATCGCGCTAATCGCTGGATTGGCCATCGATGCAAAAACCACCAAAGAGCTACAAGCAGAAGGTAAGTTGCCAAAACCGATGCCGCCTGTGGTGGATGCGATGAACCAAAATAATCCCTCTTAAATCTCAAAGGGGGACGATGCCTATGTCGTAACAGGTACCTCATAATAAGGATGTTTTATGGCTTTACATAGTGATGATCAGCTCAAAGACGACTCGTACGCCACTGGCTATCCTACAGATAGTATCGACTGGCTTAGGCGTTTGATTGGTTTTGATACCGTCAGTCGCCACTCAAATCTAGTGTTGATTGAGGATGTGCAAGCGTACTGTGAGCAGTTGGGTTTGACCGTAGATCTGACCTTTAATGACGCCAAAGATAAGGCCAATTTGTTTGTCACAGTACCTGCTGGGGCAAACGCTGATGAGGTGAACCACGGTCTGGTACTGTCTGGTCATACCGATGTGGTGCCAGTGGAGGGGCAGGACTGGACGACAGCACCGTTTACTGCGACCATTCGCGGCGATAAGCTCTATGGCCGCGGTGCCTGCGACATGAAAGGCTTTATTGCTTGCGCGCTGACGCTATTACCGCAAGCAGTAAAGTTGTCTAACGCCGGTCAATTGCGCCGGCCGTTGCATTTGGCATTGTCGTTTGATGAAGAGGTTGGCTGCTTGGGTGCGCCATTGCTGCTGGCAGATCTCAAGGCGCGCGGTATCACGCCTGATTATTGTATCGTCGGCGAGCCGACCAACATGACGATGGTTGTCGCGCATAAAGGCGTCGCGGTTTATTGTTGCCGTGTACATGGTCAGTCGGCGCATTCGTCATTGACCGCGCAAGGTGTCAACGCCATCAGCTATGCCAGCCGTTTGATTGGTTATGTCGATGAGCTGGCAGACGAGATCAGCGGCCGTGATGACAATGATGAGTGGTTTGATGTGCCGTACTCGACGTTGTCTGTCGGCACCATACAAGGTGGCACTGCGACCAATATCGTGCCCAATCTGTGTGAGTTTACCTTTGATTATCGTAACCTGCCGCACATGACACAAGACGATATCTTGGTACCGATCAAAGCCAAGGTCGCAGAGCTGAGCGCGCAGATGCAAGCGCGCGCTGCTGATACCGGCATTGAGCTGCTACAGATGGAGGCCGTGCCTGCGATGACTGACAACGACAGTGCCGAGCTACAAGCGCTGATAGCGGCGCTCACCGATGATGACAGCCGTCACAAAGTAGCTTATGCCACAGAGGGCGGACAGTTTACCAATAGCGGTATTCCGACGATTATCTGCGGTCCTGGTAGTATCGAGCAGGCGCATAAGGCTGATGAGTTTGTCGCGCTCAGTGAGATGGCGCGCTGTGATGCGTTTTTGCAAAAGTTATTAGCAAGCGCTACATCGCAGTCGTGAGTTTAGGGCGTGTTGAACATTCAAATATTAGGACTGCTGATAGATAAAATCGCACCAAACTAGGCGTAAACCGACGATAATGTCGAGGCCTTAGCTAGGTTTACAACACCGGCTGGGGTGATTTTAGCATCAGCCCTTCGGGGCGGGGCTATTTTTTGCCAATACATGGCGAAATTGTCTATCCTAGAATGACTAGGCTTCGAAAATTTCACTGCGTATTGGCAAAAAATAGCCGCCGCCAGTGCCACATTTGAATGTTCAACACGCCCTAATACAGTCAATTTGATATAAAAACAAAACGACACAACGTTTCATTGGAGCGCCTGAATAGCCACGTATCTGATGTATTTGGATTCGTCTATAGCGAGTCTGACGTATTAAATCGCTTGTTTTTTATATAAGTAGGCATAAAATACACCGTCCTTGTGGTGGTGTTTACGTATCTTAGTTTTAGGTATATTCAGTTATTTTTATAAAAAAGTAGGGGTTGGCTGATGTCTTGGCATCTGTTTGCGATGTTTTTTGCAAGTACGTTTTTTATCTCGGCGACCCCTGGTCCTAATATGCTGCTGGCGTTTCAGTATGGAATGAACTATGGGGTAAAGCGCACGCTATGGACGCTGGCGGGTCTGAGTCTTGGGCTGTTTTTATTGCTACTCTCGACGCTACTGGGGCTCGATGTGATCAGTCGTCAGTCGCCGTGGCTGCTGACCCTGATTAAGACCGTTGGTGCTGCTTATTTGATCTATTTGGGTATCAGCTCTTGGCGTGATGCAAGTGCAAGCAGTTTGATGAATGATGCGCGCGAGATGAGCGAAGAGGTGGCGGCCGATTATCCAGAGTTGCCGTCCTTGGCCGCGCACGACACGCCTCGGCCGCGTTCGCTCTCTAGCGCCGCGGTAAAGGCCTCGCCCAGCAACATGACGCTATTTCGTACTGGGGTATGGGTATCGTTGTCCAACCCCAAAGCCATTTTGTTTTTTGCCGCCTTTTTCCCCAAGTTTATCAATTTTAGTGCGCCATTATGGCCGCAGTATCTTATGCTGACTTGCGGGCTGTTTTTGAGTGAGACGATTTGGCAGATTGTCTATACGCTTGGTGGCAAAAAGCTGGCCAGCTGGCTAGATGTTGGCAGTCGCTTGGCATGGCTCAACCGTGGTTGCGGGGTGATATTTATCCTTATTGCAGCGGCACTATTGGCTGAGGTATTGAATGGATTTATGGTTTAACCTTGCCAAGGTCGAATGTTCAAAATGCCCTAGCTACTGCTAAAAAAAGCCGCTCCCTACCTCAGTAGAGAGCGGCTTTTTGATGAGCGTTTAAGAAGCAGGAGGCTGATACCTACGCAGGCGATATTACGCCAATACCTCGACCAGCTCCCCTTTGACCATGTGCGGGCTGACAAAGTCGGTCACGCGTACGCTGACGATTTTACCGAGTAACTCGTTCATTTGTGCCTCATTATAAGGGAACATCACCGTGCGGGTGTTATCCGCGGTACCAATCAAGCAATCAGGGTGACGGTCGGCCACTTGCTCAACCAAGACGCGTGTCGTAGTGCCGACCATCTCATGGGTCTTGGCTAGCGTTGACTCAATAATGACTTTTTGAAACTCTGCCAAGCGCGCTTTTTTGGTGGCAAAGCTCACATTGTCAGGCAGCTCAGCGGCGGGCGTGCCCGGACGCTTAGAGTAAATAAAGCTGTACGAGTGATCAAAGTTCAACGTCTTTGCCAGGTTCAATGTATCTTGAAAATCTTCATCGGTCTCACCAGGGAACCCGATGATAAAGTCGCTCGATAAGTGAATGTCGGGACGAATGGCTTTTAACTTATTGATCTGATTGATATAGACATCGATAGTGTGGTTGCGTTTCATCGCCGCAAGGATATTATTTGAGCCGCTTTGTACCGGCAGGTGTAGGTGCGACACCAGCTCTGGCAGCTTGGCATAGGCATCGATGATATCGTCAGTAAACTCCAGCGGGTGGCTGGTGGTATAGCGAATACGCTCGATACCATCGACGTGCGAGACATAGTGCAGCAATTCTGCAAAACGGCAAATACTGCCGTCGTCTTTTTCGCCGCGATAGCCATTAACGTTTTGACCAAGTAGGTTTATCTCACGAATGCCTTGCTCGGCAAGACTGTCAATCTCGGCCAAGACGTCGTCGAGCGGGCGCGAGAGCTCTTCGCCGCGAGTATAAGGCACCACACAAAACGAGCAATACTTCGAGCAGCCTTCCATGATAGAGACAAAAGCTTTGTAGCCCTCGACACGCGGCTCCGGCAAAAAGTCAAACTTCTCGATACTCGGAAATGACACATCAATGGTGCCAATACGGTTTTTGGGTGCGATATTACGCTGCTCATTTGATTGATCATACAGCTCTGGCAGACGGTGCAAGGTTTGTGGGCCAAACACCATGTCGACATAGGGCGCGCGCTTTTGGATATTATCGCCTTCTTGTGAGGCCACGCAGCCGCCGACACCGATGACCAAGTCGGGACGTTTTTCTTTCAGTTTGCGCCAGCGGCCCAGCTCTGAAAATACTTTTTCTTGCGCTTTTTCGCGGATAGAGCAGGTGTTCATGAGCAGGACGTCTGCTTCATCGATGTTGTGCGTGACCTCCATACCGTGTGAATCACCGAGCACATCGAGCATCTTGCCAGAATCATAGACGTTCATCTGACAGCCTTGCGTGGTAACAAAGACTTTTTTGGTCGGGGCTTGATCGGCAGACATGCTGGCAGAACTTGAGTCTTTGAGTGCCGCAACGGTAGGCGCGCTCGCCGTTGTTGGGGTAACATTAGCGTCATCGAGGCGGGGATTAAATACAGTAACACTCATAAGGATAAGTCCATGATTGACTAAAATATAGCAGGGTAGCCGATTAACAGGTGGCGTATTTTATCACAACCCTGTGCCAATGTGAAAAATTAGCAAGGGTCATTAAGCGGCGATAGGGTGGGTTATTTCTAACAGTATCAATTATTTACTGCGATTAATCACCACTTTGCAAAATAACACCGCTTACTATCACTTTTATGTTACACCGTACTGTCGTATTTATTAATAAAAGGTAAAGGTGATGGTTGAAAGTGCAACGGGTATAGTATGATAAGTGGCATACGCTTAGCGGTACGTGATAAACCGCTGTTTACCTATTGATAAAGACATAATAAAGAGAGTCAGTATGACAAAGTTGCGCGCCGCTCATAGTATCAAGGATAGAGCCTCTGTTCATCGAGAATACCGCCCATCGCGGTTGACCACCAGTACGCTGCGGTTTGGCGTCTTCATGGCGACAGCCCTTGGTGCGCTTGGCCTATCACAAGTTGCTTGTGCGGAGCTGACGTGGGGCGAGGATGACCGCTTTGAGCAAAAACCCAGTTATCAACAAGACAACAGCATTGACTCGTTTATGGCGGCGGCGATAGCAGCCGATCGGGGAGATGTCAGCGCACTGTATAATTACGAACAGTTGATGAGTGGTGGGTTGTTTGCGATGTACCCGACCTATTGGCGCATGAACTTGGATTTGGGCTCACAAAGCTCGGCGGCGGTGGCGCAGTTTGTCCGTCAGTATCCTAATACGGTCATGGCCGAAAAGCTGGTGGCGGACTTTGCTGAGACCAAAGCGGCAGCCAATGATTATGCCGCTGTACGGCAAGTGGCCAATCTGATAACCAATGCCGATAGCTCTGAGCGCTGTGCGGTGGCGCTTGGTTTTAATAATGGCGGCGATACCATGCGTGCCATGGCGGCCAAGTCTGATGTATGGCTGACCACCAAAAAGCAGCCAGCACTGTGTGATCAGCTGGCGATGGAGATGAATAATAACGCCTTGATTAGCAACCAAGATCGCGCCGCGCGCCTCAAGCGCATGCTACGTAAAGGCAAGACGGGCGATATCATGGCTTTGTCATCGCGATTAGGGACGCCCATTGCTTATGCGGCGTTGAGTGAGATTCAGCTCAACCCATCGGCGTTTTTTACGCGTTTTGGTCGTGAGCCTGCCAGCCAAACCAACCAATACTTGTACTTATATGCATTGGGCCGCGTCGCCGATAAGTCTTATCGTGAAGCAGCGCTACAGTTGGACTTTGATATCAAACAAGACAATCAGCGCGCGACACGCTTGCTCAATGACGAAACCCGCCGCTACGCCTATCGTATCCTTGGGGTACAGCGTATGAATCATAATACCGATGATGGGTTTAATGCTGAAGCGGTAGACTGGTTTCGCAATAGCTTAGATGATGACTTTAACTTTGAAGAAGCCGAAGACTATGCCATGGCCGCGATTCGCTTTAGCCGCTGGGATGATGTGGTCGAAGCCATCTCAAAGATGGATGGCGAAACCCAAAAAAGCAATCAGTGGCAATATTGGCTGGCACGCGCTTATGAGCAATCAAGTGATGCAGGTAAACGCGGCCTAGCAAAAAGAATGTATCAAAATATCGCCAAGAGTAATGATTACTATGGCCTGCTAGCAAAAGATAAAGTCGGTCAGCGTTTTGATGCCAGCCGTTTGGGCGGCAATAACTTGCCAACTGTCAGCGCCGCAGATCGCGCCCGCGTCATGCAAAACCCACACTTTGCTCGTGCATTTGCACTATACAACTCTGACGCGAGTCGCGGCTATGCCAACCGCGAGTGGAACTGGGCTGTCAAGCAGGCCCGAGACAATCGTGATGACAGCCTCATCATTGCTGCCGCTCAGCAAGCCTATGACATGGGCTGGCTGGATCGGGCTATTTATGCGATTGATAATACCGATAGCGTAAACAGTCTGGCGCTATCGCATCCGATGCCGCACCAGAGCGCAGTGGTACGCTATAGCCAGTCGGCAGGCATCGATCCTGCGTGGGCTTATGGTATCATGCGTCAAGAGAGCCGTTTTGTGACGTCGGCACGCTCAAACGTTGGTGCAAGCGGCTTGATGCAAATCATGCCAGGTACAGCAAAGTATATCGCTCGTCATTTGGGCGAGAGCTATAGCGCCAGCCGTGCCAACAGCGGCGACACCAATATCCGCTATGGCACATGGTATATGGGTGATATCTTAGGCAAGCTCAACTACCAGCCAGTACTGGCCACCGCAGGCTATAATGCTGGACCCAACAACGCCAAACGCTGGCAGCCTGTGTATGGCTCACTTGCGGCTGACCAGTATGTGGAGTCGATAGCTTTTCCTGAGACTCGTAACTATGTCAAGCATGTGATGGAAAACGCGACAGTATATAGCAGTTTGCTTGGCCGCAGTCAGCCGATCTCGCAGCGTATGGGCACCGTGCCAGCAGCGTTTTAATACTTTTATCCTTTAATAGCCATCAATGCCTCGTCTTTGATGGTTTGCCTTTGGTGGCTTATTTTAGGACAGATGTAGCGACAACATGGCCATTGCTCGTGGCGCTGCCGCTTTGGCACAGACCTGACTTTGTCAGGGAGTCGCATATATGGCGGTGTTACAGCTGCCGCCTTGCTCCGATGTTTACGTTTCTGCTATAGATTAAAAAAAACGGTTTGCTACCATGATTTTATTGTGTTGTGGTTATTGGCCTGTTGTTTAGCGCCAAAGTTTTGTGTTTATCAATTGGTAAGCACTCATATTTTTGTTACCTTTATGCTTAGTAAGCCTTGCGATGTCCGATATCGACGTCTTTGTGCAGCCCTAAGTGATAGTCCATGTTTTGTCATTGCTAGATGTTTCCAGCCTCCTATGATCAAAAAACGTTTTACCCTGTCTGTATTATCAAAAGCGAGGCATCCCTCATCATCACAGATGAAAATGCACTTGTTCTATAAGTCGGCGTCCAAGTTTAGCCCATCTGGCCGAGCCATTATGGCGTCATCTAGTATAGGCGCGCTGATCATGTTGCAAGGCGTGATGTTGTTACCCGCGCACGCTGCTAGCACCGTCAAGACAGGACAGCGGGTTTTGATGATTGAGATGACCCCTGCGCTATGCAGCATCCAGCCGACACGCGCGCGCATGCGTCAATGCCTAGAAGGCTACTCTTTGACGGTGTCGGGGCTAGATATGGGCTATGGTGAGCGCTGCGGCGTGGGCAGTGAGCCGCGTCTGACACCGCTACAGCTAAAAGTCGTCAATCGTATCATGCCTGATACCACGGTTCGTAGTCAGGCATGGCAGCGTTACGGCGCTTGTAGCCCTCTGAGTGCGGCCAGTTACTTTCGTCAAATCACCAACTACGCGGGTGCGCTAAAACTCCCAAACGAGCTTAATACGGGTAACAGTTATACTGTGTCTAAGGCGCGATTTATCAGTCAAATGACGCGCTTAAATAGCGGTATGTCCGCCAGTGGTATTGATCTGATCTGTCAGGCTGGCAATCGTCGTCAGTCGATTTTGACCGACATCCATGTCTGTTATGATGGCAGTGATTTTGGTAAGTGCTATCAAGTGGTAAATAATTGCGGTAGCAAGTTTATCATCTCAGGCGGTAAGTAGGTGTTGTCGTACTCCAACATGGACACTGGCCGCTGTACTATTCGGGTATGAGCGCTGTTTTTTTGCAGGCTGTGTTGCCACGCTCTCTTTTTGGTGATTGTTTAAGGCCGTGTTTTAGTCTTTACTCGCTGTCTTTTATTTTGTTTCTACCTTGTTTTTACCCGTTTTTTTAAGCGCTGGTCGCCTCAGTGTTTTTGTGACCCCGTCGATTATCCTGTATAAAATGTAACAATATAATCTGTGACAATCCGCGGCAAGCCTCTGATTGTCTCTAGACGATTTACCAAACGAAGTGCTACACTAGCTCTCGGTTTAGCGCTGCCTTTGTGCAGCAAACAAGTCGATATCTAAAAAGATAATCATCTATTACAATCATGAATGATCTAACCATCAATTAGGGAGTATTCAATGTCAATGAAACAGCCTTTACGCGTTGCCGTCACTGGTGCCGCTGGTAATATCAGCTACGCGATGCTATTTCGTATTGCATCTGGCGAGATGCTAGGTAAAGATCAGCCAGTTATTTTGCAATTGCTTGAAATCACACCAGCGCTTGACGCCCTAAAGGGTGTGGTCATGGAACTAGAAGACTGCGCATTCCCATTGTTGGCAGGTATCGTTCAAACTGATGATGCAAATGTGGCATTCAAAGATGCTGACTACGCGTTACTCGTCGGTGCCCGTCCACGTGGCCCAGGTATGGAGCGTAAGGACTTACTAGAAGCCAACGCTGCGATTTTCTCAGCACAAGGCAAAGCATTGAACGAAGTGGCTAGCCGTGATGTAAAAGTATTGGTCGTCGGCAACCCTGCCAACACCAACGCGCTAATCGCTCAGCGTAACGCGCCAGATTTAGATCCACGTAACTTCACCGCCATGACTCGCCTAGATCATAACCGTGCGATGGCACAGCTGGCCGAAAAAACTGACAGCACTGTCAATGACATCAAAAACATGACCATCTGGGGCAACCACTCATCGACCCAGTATCCAGACCTAACGGCTGCGACTGTCAATGGCAAACCAGCGCTAGAGTTGGTTGATCGTGATTGGTACGAAAACACGTACATCCCAGAAGTACAGCAGCGCGGCGCGGCTATCATTAAAGCTCGTGGCGCCTCGTCTGCAGCTTCCGCTGCCAACGCTGCTATCGCTCATATGCGCACGTGGGCACTCGGTACTGACGAGAACGATTGGGTCTCTATGGGTGTTTACTCAAATGGCGAATACGGTATCGCTGAAGGCCTCATCTACTCATTCCCATGCACATGCGCTAACGGCGACTGGTCTATCGTAGACGGCGTTGACGTGTCATCAGAATTCTCAAAAGAGAAAATGGCTGCCACTGAGCAAGAGCTGAGCGAAGAGCGTGATGCGGTAGCACACCTACTACCGTAAGCCATGACTTTGCTAAAAGTATGGTAGACAGCCATATAGAAAAGGCCCTCTTAAGATAGAGGGCCTTTTTTGTGCGTTGACATTTATTGAGGCCCTTATCAATACAATTGATAACGTTAGATAAACGTGGATTAACAGCGAACAAAAAAAAGCTTGCTACAATAAATGAGTTCGTTGCAATAATAAGTACAATTAAACCTGCACCATTTAAGGAGAGACAGTATGCTAGGTGAACCTGAATATAATATGAATGAGCTATTTGCCCAGTTAGGACTCGATAGCTCTGATGAGGCGATTAATCAGTTTATCGAAAAAAACAAATTGGCCAAAGATGAAAAACTGGTAGATTCTGATATCTGGACGGACAATCAGCGTATGTTTTTGCAAGAAGAGTGGAAAAAAGACGCCGCTTGGGTGGAGACGATTGATGAATTAAATGTCCGTATGCATCCAGATGCCTAGAAGCTGATATATAAAACCTAATATATAGAAGTATTAAAGAAGTATAAAAAACCCCACAGTATAATATCGACTGTGGGTTTTTTATGTCTGTCACATCTGAATGTACTGCTCAATCAGGTTGCTGCGCGCGCCAAGCAATCAGCTCTTTGACATCACTATGGATACCTGTTTTTAGGGCGTCTAAGCTCTCATAATGGCGCTCGCCATGCAAATAATGCAAAAAGCGCACTTGTAGCGTCAGGCCATATAAGTCAGCTTGTAGGTTGGGGAAATGTATTTCTAAGCGCCAGTCGTGGGCTTTGTCGACAGAGGGGCGGGTGCCGATGCTGGCCGTGCCAAACAAACTGTGCGGACGCAAACCTGTTATGCCCATATTGTCATCATTAGCCAATTTTGTTAAACCATCTGCGATTATCTCGCCTCTGTCATCCAAGCTGACCACATCGACGGCAAAGATACCATGCAGCGCAGGCTTTAAGCGCTTAAGCTCGATATTGGCGGTAGGAAAGTCCAGAGTACGGCCGATTTTATCTCCACCGATGACCTCGCCTGTCATTGTATAATCACGGCCAAGCAAGGCGTTGGCCGACGCAATATCTCCTGCCAATAACAAATCACGCACACGGGTTGAGCTGATACGTGCTGCTTTGCCGCCATCATCGACGACGGTATGCAGATTGGTCACGTCTAAGCCGTAGCTGCGCAAAAACGCACTATCGCCCGTCCGATCATGGCCAAATTTAAAATCATCTCCTAGCACCAACGCTTTGACGTTTAGGCGTAGTGCCAGTAAATCCGCGAATGCCTGCGCCGATAGCGAGCGAAACTCATTGTCAAATCCTGCGACAATGAGAGTCTCTACGCCGTACTCTGCAAGTAGTGCTTGCTTTTCTGCCAAGTTGGTGAGGCGAGCAGGGGCGCTTGCTGGCGCAAAAAACTCACGAGGCTGCGGCTCAAATATCATGACAGCAGCGTCAAGCCCACGTGCATCGGCGATATCGCGTACTTGGGCGAGCATCGCTTGATGGCCTAAATGCACACCATCAAAGTTACCGATAGTGAGCACACAAGGCGCTAGCGCTACTGGGTGAGTATGGGCAGGCAGGGCGCTTGGTGTGGCAATCAGTTGCTCAAGAAAATAGGTGTTCATAAATGTCAGCTATGATAAATAAGACCAAATAAAGAAGGAAAAAACACGTTCAGATAAAACATTGAGGTGTCTAAAACCAGCCATTATAAAGTAAAATAGCCATACTAACATCTTATGGTCTATGGATAATACCAGTATCAAACGAACCAGTATCAAACGATTTGTGTCAGCGATGGCTGCATCGCAAAAAACGCGTTTGTTGATCTGCGCTATCGCGGCTTTGCTATCTGTTGATGAAGGTCTAGATGGTGAGTATTATTTTCCCAAATACCCTGTGTCGCTTTTTAGCTCTGGACATTCTATGACTGCTACTTCTTTACCTGCTTTGGCCCCGTCTTACCATCTCAATGATGTATGGTTGGTACAGCATGCTAGAGCAGAGGATTTGCCCGAGGTTGTGGCGATTTACAATCAAAGTATCGCTGGCAAACAAGCCACAGCGCAGCTGATACCAGTGACCTGTGAAGAGCGCGCCGCGTGGTTTGCCGAGCACATAAACAGTCCGACGCGGCCTATTTATGTCGTTAGAGCTAGAGCGCAAGCGAGGGAGCAAGCGAGCGAGGATACAGCTCAAACAGTGCAAACCAGTCAAAAAACATCACCAATCGTGGCGTGGGGCAGCTTTAGCGACTTATATGCGCGTATGGCTTATCATATCAGCACAGAGATGAGTATCTATCTGCATCAAGACTATCAAGCAAAGGGTCTAGGCAGTTTGCTGACACGCTGGATGCTGACGCAAGCACCAAGCCTTGGTATTCATAATGTCGTCGCCCTAATCTTTGCGCACAATCAGCCAAGCTTAGGACTGTTTGGTAAGCTTGGCTTTGAGCAGTGGGGCTATATGCCAAAAGTATGCGATATGCAGGGGTTTGTCGCTGATGTGGTGATGCTCGGTAAAGCGGTGACGTCAGATGGCATCTCAGATAAAACGTCTTAAATGCGTTGGTTTGGCATCTTTTGACCGAAGATGTTTATCATTTAAGCGGCCTTTATATAAAGAATATTCATCTACAGGACATTTATCAAAAACATCTTAACTAAACCATCTTAACTAAACCACATTAACCTAAAATTTTCCACTGACCATCTATCTTTTGCAGCTCATAAGTCAGCGGCGCAGGCTCACTTTGGCCTTTTAGCATCAGCTCGCCTGTGATGGTGGCACGCGTTTTATCATCACTATACTTGGTATCCGTAATGGTGACGCCATCGACTGTTTGTTGAAACGCTGACTGAGTGTTGGCCAGCTCTTCTTCAAAGTTTGCCATATTCACTTCATAATATGAGGCGGATTTTTTGGCATCACCATAATATAAGCTATCTAGCGCTTTTTTTACCGTATCTTCTGGCGTGCCTGCTTCGGTTGGATTAGTCACCAAGCTTTTTTGCTTGGCAGAGGCGGTGACAGGATTGACATTATCACTATCGATAGCGGTTTTATCTTCAGTATTGGCCGCTATCTGCTCACGCTTCACGTCATTGTCGCTATCGACTGTCTCTACTGCAGTCGTTAGGTCATCCTCAGAGGTTTTGGCAACAGCTGCTGTCTCTTCAATAGCCGCGGTATCTTTATTATCATTATTGCCACAACCACTCACAAGTAAGCCGGTGCTTAGAACGCCAGCAGTGAGTAAGGTCGGTAAGCGTAGTAAGGTGGATTGTTTCGTTGTCATATTGACCCTCAAAATTTATGTATTCGTTAAACGTCAATTATCACAACTATCGGCTTCACGCACTATCATTTCTCATATAAGGCTTGTTTTGGTTTGGTAAAGGCGTCGTTTAGCCATGTTTGAGCTGGCGCGGACGAAAGCCTGTGGCCAATAACACCACGCCATAGACCGCTGCGCCCACCGCACACATGACGAGCAGAGCAATGATACGCTGCCACTGCGCCTCATCGGTTGGAAAATAAGGCAGCATGATGTACAGGGCGGCAACCATGGCACTTGTAGCAATCGCAAACTGAGCAAACAATTTTTTCCAATGACTACCAAAGCGAAAAATCTCACGCTGATATAAGAAATAATACAACAAGCCGGCGTTGACAAAGGCGGCACCTGTGGTGGCTAAGGCCAATCCGCCATGTAGCGGCAGCTCTAAAAAGTAAAAAATACCGATAAAAACCACGCTAAAAATCATATTGGCAAAGACAGAGATAATACCGATTTTTACTGGGGTTTTGGTGTCTTGCCGCGCAAAAAACGCAGGCGCAAAAATCTTAATCAGCATAAAGCCTAAAATACCGCCAGCCATACTACGCAGCGCCAGCGCGCTCATCTGTGAGTCACGCAAAGTAAACTCTCCGCGCAAAAACAGCGCCTGCATGAGCACGTCGGCTAAGATAAATAACGCCGCCGACGCTGGCACGCCCACCAAAATAATCAGACGTGCCGCCCAGTCGATGGTTTTTTTAAAGCTGACATCGTCTTTTTGCGCTTCACTCTTTGATAAGCTGGGCAAAATCACCGTCCCAATCGCCACGCCGATGAGCCCTAGCGGTAGCTCGCTCATGCGCTCGGCTGCGTAGAGCCAAGAGACTGAGCCGCCTATCATCAATGAGGCAAAGACGGTATTGAGCAGCAGATTAATCTGGGTGACCGAGACACCAAAGATAGCTGGTAGCATCAGCTTTAGAATACGTCTGACCCCTTCATGTTTGAAGTCAACCTTGGGCGCGACCAGCAGCTTTTGTTGCCAAAGCTGCGGCAGCTGTATCAAAAACTGTAGCAATCCTGCGATAGCCACTGCATAGCCGAGCGCCATGATCGGTGTGTCAAACATCGGCGCGAAAATCAGCGCGCCACCAATCATGCACAAGTTTAATAACACAGGGGCAAAGGCTGGCGCGGCAAAGCGGCCATAGCTTTGTAGGATACCGCTGGCAAAGGCGGTCATAGAGATAAACAGCAAATACGGAAAAGTCAGGCGCAGCAGCTCAGCGGTGATGGCAAATTTGTCGGGTTGGTCAGCAAATC
The DNA here is from genome assembly GCF_001921755.1 of Psychrobacter sp. Rd 27.2. NCBI lineage: Bacteria > Pseudomonadati > Pseudomonadota > Gammaproteobacteria > Moraxellales > Moraxellaceae > Psychrobacter > Psychrobacter sp. Rd 27.2. Next base: position 178,621 of record NZ_MRYB01000001.1, read on the forward strand.
CTGGAGCAAACAGTGTCACCACCCACGGCGCAATTAAAATCACCAGCACTGTCAGCATGGACAGCACCAGTAGCAGCGCCCCTGAGGTACGACTGACCAAGATCTGCACCTGCTGTAGGCTATATTTTTCTTTATACTCAGACAGCACAGGGACGAATGCTTGGCTAAAAGCGCCTTCGGCAAACAGACGCCGCAAAAAGTTTGGAATCTTAAAAGCGACCAAAAAGGCATCCATCAGGCCACCTGCACCAAACACGCCCAATAACACCACATCACGTAGCAAGCCTAAAACACGAGACAGCATGGTCATGCTACTGACGACCATCGTAGAGCGAAATAACCGACTTTTTGCCATAAGAACCTGTTTTGCTATGTTGTTTACTGATAAGGGGTTGCTGATAAGAAGTTGCTGAGTGATGGGTGTCAAAAAACTGACAAATTATAGCACTTTCGTTATCGAGATAAATGGAACGACTGTGGAAATGCTACCAGCCAGCCAGCCAGCCAGCCAGCCAGCCAGCCAGCCAGCCAGCAGCTATCCTGCCATTTGATGAGCAATAAGCTCACGCAGCCGCGCCCATTCAAAAAACTCGCCTGGATCGGTCTTGCGTCCAGGGGCGATGTCGCTGTGTCCAGTGAGGTGACGGCGGGTGTTGGGGTAGGCGCTATATATAGCCGCGACGACGGCTGCAAGCGTGTGGTATTGCGCGGCGGTAAAGGGCACAAAATCAGACCCTTCAAGCTCGATGCCGATGCTATAATCATTACACTCAGGTCGCCCAAGGTAGCTGGATCTGCCAGCATGCCACGCACGCTCATTGAAGTTAACAAACTGCGTAATTGCGCCATCACGTTCTATGAACAGGTGCGCTGACACTTCAGCACCTTTGATCGTCTGAAAATACGGATGGGCGTCCCAGTCCAACTGATTGGTAAATAGTGCTTTGACATAATGCACACCATCAGAGCCGCATGCGCCAAACTCGTTGGGCGGTAGACTGATATTGTGAATGACAATGGTATCAATGGTGGTGTGCTCAGGTCGCTTATTAAAATTGGGTGATGCAAGCCAAGTAGCGGCCGATAGTAGACCATCATCGATAGTCATGGATGATGGGATGGTTGAGCTGGGCATAATATTCTCTTTATATTGTCGTTTTCGTTATAAATAGGTTGAGCGCAGATGTCAGATGTATGGCATCGATGATGATGGTTAGCATATTTAGTTGTTATTTAGATTTATATTCACTCATATGATAACGGGCGAGAGTTTCCTCATGTCTACAAAGCCGAGTTTTTCTGTAAATTGTACCTCAAGCGCTACTCGCCTGCGAGCGTACTGCGTGCGTGCACGTTTGCCTTTTGCAGTGGCAGCGCTGCTACTCTCAGCGCAAGTGCAGGCTGTGTTGCCGACGCCTGCGTCCTTGGTGATGACAGGCGAGCTGGCGGCTGCGCCAACCACCACGGCTGATATTAGCCAGAGCCCAATGCCGCAGACTGATGGCACCTTGCATAGTCAAGATAGCGAAGCCGAGCAATTATTAGCCACATGGCGTCAGCAGGTACAAGCGCACAGTCTGGCTGAGCATACCACTTGGCGGCGATTGTTGTACTTTTTGGATGATAAAAAATCACTCTTTAATAAAGGCGCGTCCAAGAGCCTTATCGATAGTCCTGCGTTTTTCCTCAGTACCGACGGCCAGCACGACGCTGGCGCTGAGCTGGATGCGCTGCTAGTGGCCTTGGCCGAGCAGAGGGTCGCACCGCCTGAGTCCAAACCCCGCAGCGATGCACAGTCAGCTATTTGCCGGTTTCCTGCGCGCACACACTGGCTCACTCAGAGGCTAGGCATTGATAGCTCAAGCTTGCAAGCGGACTGCCCTGAGCTGACAGAGTGGATGGCGATGCTAAACCCCGAGCAGCTGTCCATTATGTTTGCTGAGGAGTACTTGGACAATCCAATCTCCGCGTTCGCCCATACCTTGCTACGTATCGACTCACCGATCAGTGCCGCCGACCCCAGTCAGATTCATCATGCCTACGCCCTCAATGACACCGTCGATGGCGACCCTGACGATGCGTTTGCTGTTTATGCCATTAAAGCCACCAGCGGCGGTTATAATAATAGAATTGAGATCGACCCTTATCCCGAAAAGCTGGCCAAATATCTCAAAGACGATGAGCGTGACGCGTGGACGTATCAGTTGGACTTGACACCCGCAGAGGTGCAGCAAATCATCCTGCATGTGTGGGAGACTAAGGATTTAGACATTCCTTATTATTTTACCACGGACAACTGCGCCTCTGAGATTCTGCGTCTGATCGATGTGGTGCGCCCCGAGCAGGATTTGCTCAGCCAGCTGCCTTATGTGGTTATTCCCTCTGATGTGGTCAAGCTGCTTGATGAGGAGTCTTTATTGGCAGATGCCCGTTATACCCCATCTGATAGTACCGTGCGTCAAGCCGAGCTAAATAAGGCCAAGGCGGCCGCACTGGGCTATCAAAATCTCACCAATAATGACGCGAGTAATATTCAATCAGCCGCGCGCAATGTGGCATCGAGTATCTCAGCTGGCGATAAAAAAACCATCATAGATCATGGCATTATTGCCTCCGACAACAACCCAATCGATAGACATCCATTGCAAGTGGCTCAGATTGGCGCAGGTCAGCGCGGTGATAATGGCTACCTTGATGTGGGGTTGCGTTTGGGATTCCATGATACCTTGGATCGTGCTTCAGGATTTCCTCAGTTTTTTAATCTAGAGGCACTGGCTGCGACAGTGCGCTTTTATGAGACAGACACCAGTAAAGACCATGAGCCAGATCGTGTGGTATTAGAGAATTTTACAATCCTGCGAGGCCGCTCTTTTAATCCTGTCAATACCGCCAAACAAGGCAAAACCTGGGGCGCCAGTGTCGAGGCGACCCGCGTAAATGATGGCTCGCAACCATCAGGGCGCGATCACTTGGTCGGTAGCATCGGCTACGAGACGGGCTGGTCGTGGGCGCTCGGCAGCCCAAAATCTGGCAGCGGAGAGATGCCGCCGCAGCTATGCTACGCTCTATTTTCAGGGAAGGGGCAAGCAGGCCGCGGCATCCATAAAGGCTTTCGTATCGGTGCTGGGGTCAATGCAGGCTGCGACTATCAGATTAACAATCAGTTACGCGCGCAAGCCCAATTGCAATTGCCATATTGGTATCATGTCAGCAGTGACGACCCAGACGTTCGCAGTCATTATTGGCAGCCAATCTCAAGCATCGGCCTACAGTACGATATCGATAAAAATCAAGCAGTGCGCATCAATGCCAGCTATGAGTGGCAGGAGCGTATCGACGCCAATGACGATATACAGCTGTCATACCGACGCTATTTTTAAGGATATAAAATGAGTATGCACCTACTGATTATCGGACAAGGCGACATCGGACTGCCCGTGACCAATAAACTGGCGCAGGACGGTTTGTCAGTCACCGGTCTTGCTCGCCGCACGCGCGAGCACTATGATTTAAATGATCAAGCAAGCTTTATGCAAGCAGATGCCTTGCGCTTGCGCGCTGATGAGCTACAAGACTTTACCCATCTGGCGATTATCGTCACGCCTGATGACTACTCAGCCAGCGGTTATCAAAACAGCTATTTGGCGATTGCTCAGCATGTAGCCGCACTGGCCGAGCAACTACCACATCTGACGCGCGTTGTGTTTATTTCGTCAACGGGCGTTTATGGGCAGGATGGCGGTGAGTGGATAGACGAAGAGACGGTGCCGACCATGCCTAAGCGCGAAGCTTCGCAAATTATCTTGCAAGCAGAAAAGGTACTGCAGCAAGGCTTTGGTGATCGTGCCATTGCCATTCGCCCTAGTGGTATCTATGGGCGCGAGCGTCTGATGCGCCTGCGTCAAGCCCGCGATCCGCAAAAAAAGCCCGTCGCCGCTGCCCACTGGAGCAATCGTATTATGGATAGCGATTTGGTCAATATCATCGTCAACGTCTTGACCATTGCTGCGCCAAAGCCGCTTTATATTGCGACGGATTATGCGCCAGTCACCACCTTGGAGCTTGGTGTTTGGCTCAGTGCGCAAGTGGGAGAAGCACCGCCAGCGATAGCGGATGAAAAAACCGCTGTCACGGGCAAGCGTCTGCACAGCAATATACCATTAGCGTGGCTTGACTATCCTGACTGGCAAGTAGGTTACCGTGATATTGTGCGCCATCAAGCGTAAAATAGCCGTCTATCGTCAACCCTGTCGTTCAGTTATTTTAAAACCGATACAGCACAGCTGGTACTTATTTCGCGCTTATCGTTTTTTATCATTGATGGAGATTTCATGACCCAGCCTTCTACTTCTGAGAGCCGCTTATCTACTGCAAAGCACGCAGCAAGCGACATGCTGGCAGAAGGCAATGCTGAGCGCTCCTCTACGTTGCCTGATAGTCAGCAGCCTGCCATCGTGCACCCTAATTTTGATCCAAGCCAAGCGCCGCTCGATCCTGCACGGCCGCTGAGTGATATTCCAGAGCCAGCGCGGCGGCTAAACGGTCAGCTGCGCCGGCTTTACGGCAACGCTGCGCGGTTCTATCAGCCTTGTACCAGCAATTTATCGAAATGGGCGCTGATTGCCTCTGAAGCGTTGGCTGAGCATTTGGCGCTATTACAGGCAGCAAAGCTTGTCGAGTTGCCTGACAGCTTTTATCAAAACCACAGCGAACAGCCGCTACTATCGCCGCTCGGTGGCATGATACTGTTGGATATGGCCGATATCCATCAGGCCATGCGCGCGTATCCAGCGCTCCATCGTTATGGTTTTGCACCTGCTGATCGCTCGGTAAAAACCCACCAAACAAGCGCAGGCTTGCCTGAGAAGACCAAAGCCTCTACCGCCTCCCTGCGCGCCCTTATCAAACGCTATAATCCTGACGAGTTACTAAGCGATGCCTATGCCGATGACTGGCAGGTGATCTTGCAGCCGCAGCAGTTTGAAACGGGCGAGGGCAGCTTGGCCACTGACATCATGGCGTGCAGCGCGGCGGTTCATGCGCTAAAGCAGTGCCAGACGCGTAAAAGTATCAATCACCGCTATAGTGCGGCGCAAGTGTGCCAGTACGTACGCAGCTATTTACTCAGTCAGGTGATCTGTGAGCCTGCACAGCGCCATGTTTATCGGCAAATTCGGGTGTTTGCAGGGCATATCGTGGTCGCCGCCTACCATTTGGGCTGGGACATACAAGTCAGCCACGACGGTCACTGTTACTTTAACCTCTCATCGCGTAATGGCTTATTGATGCGTTATCCCAATATGCAGGATTATGCCATCAACGGTTGGTCAAGCTGATCAATAATGCGTACAATAACGCCACTTTTTTGCCTTTTTTTGCCAATAGGAATACCTCATGCTAAATGCCGCAACTGCTGACGCCCAAACCGCCTCTTTTTCTTCTCATCAATTTATTCAGCTGGCGCTTGACAACCAAGTGCTTAAGTTTGGCGAGTTCGTCCTAAAGTCTGGTCGTATCAGCCCCTATTTTTTTAATGCAGGCTTGCTGGCGACAGGTGAGATGTTGTCTCTGCTGGCACGCGGTTATGCAGATGCTTTGGCGGCACAAATGACCAAAAGTGACGAGGCGGACATGCAAGAGCTGGTCATTTTTGGTGCGGCTTATAAAGGCATTCCTTTCGTTGCCGCCACCGCGCAAGCGTTATGGCAGCATCACGGTATCAACGCCAAATGGGGCTATAACCGCAAAGAGGCCAAAACACATGGCGAGGGCGGTAACTTGGTGGGTGCAGATGTCAGCGGTAAAGCGGTCTGGGTGCTCGATGATGTGATTACGGCTGGCACAGCGATGCGTGAAGTGGTCGAGATACTCGAGCAAGCGGGCGCCAGCGTGGCAGGTATTATCGTGGCGCTTGATCGTAAAGAAAAAGGCCAAGGTGAGCACTCTGCTATCCAAGAGCTGGCCGCGACGCTAAACGTACCAGTACGAGCATTGGTCGATATCGACGATCTGATTAGCTACTTGGCAGCGGCAAATGGCCAGTACAAAGATGCTACCCAACTTGCAAAAATGCAGCATTACCGCGCGCAGTACGGTGTATAGTTGATCATTATCGTTATAGTGGCTGCTGCTCTGTGATTGACTGTATACAGATCGGCTGTATATCAGTTATATATCAGCGCGCCTAAACCATCTAATATAAATGAGTCTTATTATGAGCCAAGAAAATCAAAAAAAATCCTTACACATATTGGTCATCATGGACCCTATCGAGCAGGTCAATTATAAAAAGGACACCAGCTTGGCGATGATGTGGGCGGCTCAAGACCGTGGTCATACGCTTGGCTATTGTCAGATTCATGATCTGTGGCTGGATCGCGGTCAGTTGATGGCCGATACCCAGCCTGTGACCGTCAAACGTGATCCGGCAGATTTTTATAGCTTGGGCGACAAGGCCACAGGCGCGATCAGTGATTTTGATGTGATTTTGATGCGTAAAGATCCACCGTTTGATATGCGCTTCATTTATGCCACTTATATGCTGGATCATGCCAAAGCGGCAGGCGTGTTGGTGGTCAATGACCCACAAGCGATTCGCGACTGTAATGAAAAGCTGTTTGCCACTTGGTTTAGCGACTATATGAGTCCGACGATTGTGACCAGCAAACAGGCACACATTCGCCAGTTTATCGCCGAGCAACAAGACGTCATCGTCAAACCCTTAGACGGCATGGGCGGCACCGGTATTTTTCGCCTGACCGCTGACAGCCCAAATATCGGGGTGACGTTAGAGATTTTGACCGAGCTTGAGACCTTGCCGATCATGGCGCAGCGCTACTTACCTGAGATCGCTGAGGGCGATAAGCGTGTGCTCATCGTCGATGGCGTGGTGGTTGATTATAGCTTGGCACGTATTCCAGTCAAAGGCGAGACGCGTGGCAATCTTGCGGCCGGTGGTAGTGGGGTGGCGATGCCGCTCACCGATATGGAGCGTAAAGTGGCAGAGGTCGTCGCGCCCATCGTCAAAGAAAAAGGTCTTATGTTTGTCGGGCTTGATTTGATCGGCGGCCGTATCACAGAGATTAACGTTACCAGTCCGACTTGTGTACGCGAGATTGATGACCAGTGTGGCACCGATATTGCTACAGATTTGATTATCGCAATCGAGCACAAGCGCGCTCATTAAACAAAGCAGTAACGATAGCGTAATTTATTACTAAAGTATGTGCACAATGAGAAAAAAACCTTGTGCTAAGATGGGGCCGAAAAATGCGCCTCTAAGCACACGCTAATAATACCCAAGCTGTGATTTTTCATGGCTTGGATTTTTGTTATGAACTGTGCATAAAGTACTATATATCAGCCCATAATTTACACTATACTATGCCAGCTTTCGGCGGCTCATTTTGGACGGTGGGCCATGACCACGATAGGACAATAAGTGCTTCATATAAATAAAAAAAAGATAGGCAGGGGTTCATGACAACACCGCATATACTAATGATGGCTGCTGGGACAGGTGGCCACGTGTTTCCGGCACTGGCCGTTAGTGAAGAGCTGAGCAAACGCGGCGCGGTGATTCACTGGCTGGGCACGCCCGCGGGTATGGAAAATCGCTTGGTCGAGCCGACAGGCTACCGCTTTCATGCAATCGATATGCAGGGTCTGCGTGGCAAGGGCGTTGGCCGTCTATTAAAGCTGCCGGTGACCCTGCTTTCGGCGACGATGGCGGCTATCAAAGTGATTCGTAGCAATCAGATCGATATGGTGGTGGGTTTTGGAGGCTATGTCACCGCGCCTGGTGGTATTGCAGCGCGTTTGACCAAAACCCCACTGATCATTCATGAGCAAAACGCCATCGCTGGTATGAGCAATCGCTATTTGTCCAAGATGGCGACCAAGGTGCTACAAGCGTTTGAAGATACGTTTGCCAATAGCCAGCAGGATGCTAAGCTTGAGACTGTGGGCAACCCTGTGCGCAACGCCATTACGGGCGTCACAAAGCCTACTAAGCGTTATGATATCCACGACAGCACGCCCTTAAAGCTATTAGTAGTAGGCGGATCGCTGGGTGCACAGGCGCTCAACACCAATGTGCCCAAGGCTTTGGCGCTATTAGATCAGCCGTTTGATGTGCGTCATCAATGCGGCCGTAATAATGAACAAACGACGCAAGCGGCCTACGATCATGAAGATTTGAGCCAGCACACGTTTGTGGTACAGCCTTTTATCGATGACATGGCCGCCGCCTATAATTGGGCAGATGTCATCGTATGCCGTGCCGGCGCTTTGACGGTCACTGAGATTCAAAACGTCGGTATTGCGGCGATTTTTGTGCCATTGCCACACGCGGTGGATGACCATCAAACCGCCAATGCCCGCACGTTAACTGACCACGGTGCTGCGATTTTATTGCCGCAGTCTGAGCTGACCGCGCAGCGCTTGAGCCAAGAGCTGGCGGCACTGGATCGCGCCACGTGTTTGGAGATGGGCAAGAAAGGCCACGCGCTTGCCAATCGCCATGCCAGCAAGCAGGTTGCTGATATCATTTGGCAAACGTTATAGTTTCTACCGTTGTCAGCGACAGGCGTTGAGGCTGATTGTCTTAATCAGTTATTTTGACTTACCCTATTTTATTTGCCTTTAACCAAGAGAATCTCTTATGTCTACCTCTGAAAAATCTCTACCCAAGCGTTTGATCGAAATACCAGAAATGCGCCGTATTCAACATCTGCATTTTGTCGGTATTGGCGGCTCGGGGATGTGCGGTATTGCAGAGGTGATGAACAATCAAGGCTATCAGGTCAGCGGCTCTGATATTGCTGACAGTGTGGTGACGCGCCGCTTACAGCAGATTGGTATCGATATATCGATTGGGCATGACTCTAAAAACATCGCCAACGCCGATGTCATCGTTGTGTCCTCCGCGATTGATCGGAGCAATCCTGAGGTTAAAGCAGCGTTAGAAGCGCGCCTGCCTGTGGTGCGCCGTGCTGATATGTTGGGCGAGCTGATGCGTTATCGTCATGGTATCGCGGTTGCGGGTGCACATGGCAAGACCACCACCACCAGCTTATTGACCACGATGATGGCAGAGGCGCAGCTAGACCCGACCTACGTCATCGGCGGTAAACTCAATGCGTCTGGCAAAAACGCCGCGCTCGGTAGCAGTCGTTATTTGGTGGCCGAGGCCGATGAGTCAGATGCGTCGTTTTTGTCCTTGCATCCGATGGCGGCGATTGTGACCAATATCGATCAAGACCATATGGACACCTACGAAAACAGCTTTGATAAGCTCAAATCGGCTTATATTCAGTTTTTACAAAACATGCCGTTTTATGGTTTGGCTGTGGTTTGCGGTGATGATCCTGAGCTGTATGCGATGATTGATGATATTGGCCGTCCAGTATTGACCTTTGGGCTTGAGCCTTTTAATGATGTGCAAGCGATCGATGTGGTGAGTGAAGGCACCAAGACGCATTTTACCGTATTGCGCCGCGACCGCGAGCCGCTGCGTCTTACCTTAAACATCCCTGGCATCCATAACGTCTACAATGCGCTGGCCGCTATCACCATGGCGACCGATGAAGGCGTCGATGACGAGGCGATTACTCGCGCTTTGCAAAAGTTTGAAGGCGTTGGTCGCCGCTTTGAGCAGCACGCTGCTGTGGATGTCGATGAGGGCGATGTGTTACTCATCGATGACTATGGCCATCATCCAAAAGAAGTCGATGCGACGATTAAAGCGGCGCGCCAAAGCTTTCCGGATCGCCGCTTGGTGATGCTGTTTCAGCCGCACCGTTATACCCGCACACGTGACTGCTATGATGAGTTTGTCGAAGTGCTCTCAAGCGTCGATGAGTTGTTGTTATTAGAAGTTTACTCTGCAGGCGAAAATCCGATTGCTGGTGCTGATACCAAATCCTTAGCACGCAGTATCCGTCTGCGCGGTGAAGTCGAGCCGACGATTATCGATAAGGACAATCTGGCCCCTGCTATGCAGCGTTTATTAAAGGCCAATGACATGCTGATCACTCAAGGCGCTGGTAATGTTGGGCAGATTGCCATCGACTTGGCCGCAAACAACCTTTATATCCAGTAAGCTAAAAGACTTTTAGGAATTATCCTCATGACGATACAAACTCAGCAAGACACTCCAGATAGCCTAGCAGAGACGCTAAAACAAGATGAGCCTATCACTGAGGATAAAACCATTATCATCAACCCAGAGCCAGCCATCGCAGCAGCGGCACAAGCAGGGAAGAGCAGTATGGAAAACAAACAATCAACCAAAGAGCAGTCATCAAAAGCGGTGACCTCTAAAGTCAAAAATGCCAGTGAATTTGGTAAAGTGGCCGTTGTTTATGGCGGCAGCAGTAATGAGCGTAGCGTGTCGCTAGACAGCGGGGCTGCTGTATTGCAGGCTTTGCAAAACCAAGGCGTTGATGCCACCCATTTTGATCCTAAGTACCAAGACATCACCGAGCTTCGTCAGTATGATCGCGTGTTTAATGTCTTGCATGGCCGCGGCGGCGAAGACGGCTTGCTACAAGGCGTGCTGCAATGGTTCGATATTCCGCAGACAGGCTCAGGTATTTTGGCCTCGGCACTGGGTATGGATAAAGTACGCACCAAGCAGTTATGGCAAGGGTGCGGCTTATCAACCGCGCCATTCTCATTATTGACAGCCGACACCGATTGGCAGCAAGTGGTCAATATGCTGGGTTTGCCGCTCATTATCAAACCGGTGCATGAAGGTTCAAGCATTGGCATGACCAAAGTCAACAATCTCGACGAGCTACCGGCCGCCTATGCAACAGCCGTGCAGTGCGGCGACGCGGTCATGGCAGAGCGCTGGATTACTGGCCGTGAGTTTACCATCGTGATCATTGATGACGAGGCCTACCCTGTGATTCGCCTTGAGCCTGCCGATATCACCAATTTCTATGATTTTGAGGCCAAATACAATCGCAACGACACCAGCTACTATATTCCTTGCGGCTTAAGTGCCACCGACGAAAAGCACTTACAAGAGCTGAGCCTTGCCGCGTTCCGTGCCGTCGATGCCAAAGGCTGGGGCCGCATCGATGCCATGCAGGATGAGGCGGGCAATTTTTGGCTGTTAGAAATCAACACAGTACCTGGGATGACCAGTCATAGCTTGGTGCCGATGGCTGCAAAAGCGCGCGGTATGGATTTTGACGCGCTGTGCTGGCATATTTTGTCTCAGACTGTGTAGTGATGGTTACCAAAAGCTGTTTTGTCCGAAAACCAGCAGGGCGTGAAAACGGATAATGTATCGCTAGCGCTGCTGTGTCATAGCTTCATGTAAACTTGTGTAAATTCATAGTCACTCTTTGGGGTTAGGCTATTGTTTGACCACAAAATACGTTAATATTGTAATTATTAGGTTGTTTTGGTGATATTTGTGTTTTTTATGAGCAGCTGTCATAAGTCGTTCATAAAGTAAGAAAAATGTTACATTTAACAGAGCATAAGCGCACTATAAATGTCGTTTTCTCCCAAGTATTTGCTAACCTACTATTTAAGAGGTTTGCACTTAAACGGTTTGCAACATCGATGAGCCAATTTATATCAACAAACAGCATGAGCAATCTATGCAAATATAGGGAAAAAGGTCGTTATGGCTCAAACTGTCAACGAGGCAACTGACTTGATGAGTGATAAAACCCGTCGCCCGACCTCTAGTTTTCAAGTACCGACTTCGGTTAGATACTTATTTATGGTCTTGGTACTAGGTTTGTTGGTACTGATACTACTGATGGGCGGCAAGGCGCTGCGAGATGCCCCGCCAGCTGCTATTCATGTGAGCAATCAGGGCTTGACCGTGACGCAGTATCGTTCGCTCAGCCAAGTGATGAATCAGCAAAAAGTCAGTAGTTTTTTTACCTCTGATTTGCAAGCGCTCAGAGATATCGCAACCGGGCTAGCATGGGTCGATCAAGTGAGTGTCTCACGCGATTGGCAACGCGGCATCGTGGTGACGGCACTGCCCAAACAAGCGATTGCAAACTTTGGTACAGAGCGACTGGTCGATGCAAAAGGCGCGGTTTTTGTGCCTGCTGATAGCAAAGACCTGGCGCAAGAGGGTTTTGCGACGCTGCAAGGTGAGATATCACAAGCACCAGTCATCATGCAGCAAATGCAGCAAGTCAACGACTGGTATGCGCCGCTAGGTATACAGGTCGAGGACATCATCTTATCACCCAGAATGACGTGGCTGATTCGTTTTGATAATGGACTGCGAGTGATTGTCGATAACGAAAATACGGCGCAAAAACTGCTTAATCTGAGTCAATTACTGGCCAATCAATTAAGCGATCGCCGTGATGAGATACAGTCAGTGGACTTGCGTTACAAAAACGGCTTTACCATCTCTTGGGATATCAGCGCGCCACCAGCGCGCTCATCGTAATCGGTGGTGATATTGAGTAAAAAATGATAAGAGCCGGCTCAGAAAGAAGAGCATGAGCGGTCTTGCACAAACCTGATAAACAGCCAGTCATAGCGCACCGACAGATAGACGCTGTTTATTTAGTACAAGTTGTTTATTTACTACAAAGAATATAGCGATGGTTTTAATGATTTAATGGAGACGTCATCTGCTCTCCTGTTTAGCGATAATTTGTCTGGTACCATGAAAAATACTGAAAATCTGGTTGTTGTCCATCTAAGCGCCACGGCAGTATATGTCGTGATAGGCAATGTCGTCTCTGCAACAGACATTCGCATACTGGGCGTGGGACAAGTTAAAAACAGTGATTTTTATCAAGGGCAAATCAAACACCGCGAACGTCTACAAGGCGCCATCAAACAAGCCATTCAAGAAGCCGAAGACACGGCCAATTGCCGCGTGCATAGTGTGTGGCTCACGCTTGCCACGCCCGAGCTCCTCAGTAGCAATAGTGCAGGTGAGGTGCGAGTCGAAGACGAAGTGGTCCGTGCCAAAGACATGGTGCAAGCCCTATCCAATGCCAAATCCCGCGATTTGTCGCCAGATTATTATCTGATGCATTGCTGCCAGCAGGGTATCTATGTCGATGAGCAAGACTTTATGGTCGATGATGCCATTGAGATGATGGCGCACAACATCACCGTGATGTATCACATGATGATGATGCCGGTTTCTAGTCGCCAAAATATCCAAAAACTCTTACAAAGCTGTGATGTCGGCATCGATCATATTGTGTTTGATGCGGTGACTAGTGCGGAATATAGCTTGATGAGCGATGAGCGCCAGCAAGGGGTTTGCTTGGTGGATATTGGCGCTAGTACGACCAGTATTTGTGTTTACAAAGAAAACAAGCTAATTTTTACCCATTGTATCGCCACGGGTAGCCATGAGGTAACGATGGACATTTCAGCAGATTTTGGCATCTCGATGATTGAGGCGGAAAAACTCAAAAAAACGTATGGTACCGTCGATGTCAATAGCGTCGATCCCAGCTCGTTTTTTCTTTTTAAGCCACAAGGCTCGAATGACGAGATCAATATCGGTACCTATAATCTGGCACGTATTATTGAAGCGCGCTATATACAGATATTTACCGAAGTGGCGCGTCAATTGCATGAGGCTGACCTAATCGGCTATATTGATAAAGGCATCGTGCTCACAGGCGGCGGTACGGCCATTAAAGGCATGATACCCTTTACCAAAAAGCTGCTCAAAATGCCGGTGGTGCTGACCAATACTCATCCTGCAATCAGCGCACACAATCATTTTGATAATGACGAAGCGTTTAGACAGCTCAATATCCAAGTGAATGATCGCGCTTATCAGACAGCATTTGGTACACTACTATATAGTCAAAGTGAGCAGTTTCGCCGCAGTGAAAAAAGCGAGCCTGAAGCCATCAAAAAAAGCCGTGTCACGGGCGTTTTTCAGAGCGCAGGCCAGCGTTTTGCCAATGTCTTAAAAAAGATACTATGACGCTGCTAAGTGCCGCTGATACTGTTGGGTCATGCTTTTAGTCGAGACACTCTGATATAGGCTTATAGAGGGGTGAGGCAAGAGCGAGACCGACAAACGATAGATTGAGCAGTAAATACCGTGCTAAGACGACATATTACGTCTTAGACAAACTATTTGGGCCATTTACCCTATTTTATTTAAATACATTTATATATAGTATGTCGATAGCGCGCCACATGAGTGCGTTACTACGTATCGACCATTACGCTATCTGCAACTGGAGAATCTTTTTTATGTTAAAATACACCATGCCAGATGATAACCAGCTTCAAAATAACGGCCAAGCAAGCTTCACAGTATTCGGTGTGGGTGGCGGCGGCGGTAATGCGGTTGAACATATGGTACAACAAGGGATTAGAGGTGTAACCTTCGTCTGTGCCAATACGGATAAACAAGCACTTGACCGTCTGACAGCGCCGCATAAACTGCAGCTGGGCGCAAAGACCAACCGCGGGCTAGGTGCTGGTGCCAACCCAGAAGTAGGCCGCGAAGCAGCAGAGAGCGAAGAAGAAGCCATCCGCGGCTTGCTTGAGCATTCAGACATGGTGTTTATTACCGCTGGAATGGGTGGTGGTACGGGTACGGGTGCCGCGCCAGTGGTGGCTCGTATCGCAAAAGAGATGGAAGTGTTGACAGTTGCTGTGGTGACCACGCCATTTAAATTTGAAGGTGGTAAACGCATTAAGGCGGCAAAGGCAGGTATTGAGCAGCTGACCAATTTTGTAGACTCTATCATTACCATTCCAAACGACAAGCTGATGAGCGTCTATGGCAATATCTCAATGCAGGATGCCTTTAAAAAAGCCGATGACGTATTATTGCATGCGGTTCAAGGTATCGCTGAGACCATCGCCAGCGAAGGTATGATCAATATTGACTTTAACGATATTCGCACCGCGATGACAGCCAAAGGTCACGCTATGATGGGAATTGGCCGCGCCAGCGGTGATGATCGTGCTCGTCAAGCCACAGAAAAAGCCATCAGATCGCCACTACTTGATGATTTACGCCTAGAAAACGCCAAAGGCCTGTTGGTCAACGTTATCTCCTCTGAGTCATTATCACTCGACGAGATGAGCAAAATCAGTGAAATCGTCGAAGAAATCACAGATATCGATGACGCGCATATTTTCTACGGCTCAGTGATCGATGAAAAAATGGGCGATGATTTGCATGTTACCGTCATCGCAACCGGCCTTACTTTAGACGAAAACGCTGGCAAAGAGCCGGAAGTTAAAGAGCAACCAGTACCGTCTGTAAACAGTACTCAGCCTGTTGATCCTAACGTACATACCAGTGCGTTAAACAGTCAAAAGCAATCACAAGCGCAAATGTATCAAGACCATGCTGCCCGTGCAAACACTATACAAGAGCAGCCTAAGACCAAAACCAACAGTATTCAAGACTATCTAAAGCGTCAGCAAAACAAGTAGTTTGTCATACAGATCTTGTCTGTCATATAAGATATAGACAAAAAAGCCAGCATACATTGCTGGCTTTTTTGTGTCTGCTGTAGTTTACAAACCTGCTTTAAGTGTTAAAAGTATGACAGATTTTGAGATGTAGATACGGATATAAGAGAAAAAACAGACCACAGATGACGGCAAAAAATCAGTGATAAGTGTTATCAATCAAGGAGATAAGTAAATTAGCTACTTTTAACTATAGCGAAATAGGGGCGGGAAATGGTACACTATGGCAATTGTAACAAAATATGTGAGAAGACAGCCATGAACCAAAGAACCATAAAAACAGCGATAGCCGTTACAGGTACTGGTCTCCATAGTGGTCAGCCTGTTGACTTAGCGTTTCATCCGCAGCCAGTCGATACAGGTATTGTTTTCGAGCGCTCAGACATCGCCGGCAGCCAACCGATTCCAGCCAGTGCCTTTTTGGTACAAGATACCATGATGTCCTCCAATCTGGTCTTTGGAGGTACGCGCGTGGGTACGGTAGAGCATTTGCTTAGTGCGATTGCTGGACTGGGTATTGATAATTTATTGATTCGCGTGTCGGCATCAGAGATACCTATCATGGATGGCAGTGCCGCACCTTTTGTCGCCTTACTGCTGGAGGCGGGATTTTGTGAGCAAGAAGCACCCAAAAAATTCATCAAGATTGTGCGACCTGTACGAGTAAAAGTCGATGATAAATGGGCGGAGTTACGCCCTTATGAGGGCTTTGAATTAAACTTTGAGATTGACTTTGATCATCCTGCTATCGACAAAGACTTTCAGCACGCCCAATTGCAGTTCTCGACCCAAAACTTCATCGAGCAGCTCAGCTCGGCTCGTACATTTGGGTTTTTACGTGATATCGAAGCTTTGCGTCAAAACAACTTGGCGCTAGGCGGCAGTATGGACAATGCCATTGTCATCGATGATATGAGCGTGCTCAACGAAGAAGGCCTGCGTTTCAATGATGAATTTGTCCGTCATAAAATTTTAGACGCATTGGGCGATTTATATCTGATAGGTTATCCTATTTTAGGTCGTTTTAATGCCTATAAGTCTGGTCATGCTCTAAACAATTTGCTGGTACGTGAGATATTATCCAATCATGATAACTTTGAAATTGTAACATTTGATGACAACGTAACTTGTCCTATCGAATATTTGCCACTCAATGGTTTGGCCGTTGAAGGATAAATACAGGAATATACAGGAAGTATCGAAACATTTACGCAATATTACATAAGTTGCTCATGCTTACAGTCATAGAATATTCGTATTTTTGAATATATTGTTTAGTTTACTTTAACAATTCTGCGCTAACCTAGACAATATAAAAGCTGTGGATAATTTTATAATCGTCTATCGCTTTCATTCATTATTTGAATGAAAGCGATAGACGATTTTTTTTGTTTGCGATATTACAAAAACCCAGCGTTCAAGGGATGATTTTCTGTTTCTATTTACATAACTTTACATAGTAACGAGATGATTTTTAGTGATTTGCTAGGCGCAAAAGTGCTTTTTTGAGATTTTCATCAGTGGTGACATGCTCTGCAGCCTGTGATATAGTCCGCTTTGTGTTTTGGCTAAGAGCCTGATTTTTATTAGCTTTACGAGATTCTGATGAGGCCGCCGCTAGCCCTGAAGATGATTTTGATACATGATTTTCAGTAGAAGTATTGGCTACAATGACGCGAATTTGCTTGAGTTGTTTAAATGTAATTGACTGCTCATTAAGGACTTGCAAGTACGCGCTCTGTAAATAGCGAATATGGTTAGCAGCCGTCATTGAGCTGACACTGAGCACCAATTGCTCAGCAGTAAGTCCGACGACCCAGCAGCTATTGAGGATTTCCTCAGGTAGACAGTCTACCAGTAGCGCTTTTATCTCATTGGTCGCTTTTATATAAAACTGCATATTATCAGCAAGGGTTTGGGGTAGTGCGCTACCAGCAAAAGCTTGATGATCAATAAGTGTGGCAAGCCGATTGGGCTGTTTTTTTGACATCGTGATAACTCATCTAGTAGGTGACAAAAACGATATTTATCATAAACATGCTAACCGCAGTATATAACAAGTGAGTGATGAGGCAGTTGACCAGACCAAAACTATCGGTGTGAGTCACGATAAAAGAAGTGGTTGTGATAAGGATTTTATCATGTTTGCTTGATGTAGATACCCTCTAAATTAATTGATGCGTCGTCATGGATGACGAGCAATCCTGTATTAACCATAGGTAGTAAATTTATGAAACAAGCTTTATTAATTTTGTCAGTATTGGGAATGGGCATAGCACAGACGAGTGGTGCTGTCGAAACGACCTTTCAACCAAATAATACCTTGAGTCATACCGTCACAAACATCTCTACTTCTGTGAGCTACGGTTCTAGTCGCAATATCTATAGCACCAATAGCGGCGCCCATGTTTATAGTAATGATGAAATCAGTCAAGCAATTGACAACCTAAGTGCTCATGCCAAGCAAAAAGAATATCAACTTGCCTCGCTCACCAGCCGCCTCTCTTATGAGCAGCGCCAGCAGCAAGCAAGCCGTGTACCTGATAGCAACTCAGCCCCTGCCATTGCCGCAGCACGTGCTTCACGCGTGGCGTTGTCTAGAAGCTCTGGCTACTGTGCCCGCTACGTCCGTAAAGCCTTGCAATCAGCAGGCTATGAGTTTACGCCAAATCCTTCAGCGTATCAGTACGCCACGCGTGGCACGCTTGCCCAAGCAGGCTTTACCAAAATTAGTAATGACACACCGCATCAGGTGGGTGATGTGATCGTCTATGACCGTAGCTCAAGACGCCCGCACGGCCATATCCAGATTTTTGATGGTACCGACTGGGTATCTGACTTCCGCCAAAAAGGTATCAGCCCATACAGCGGTGTCCATAGTTATACCACATGGCGCGACTCACAATACGTAGATGATGCCTCAGATCGTGGTATCTATCTTGCCATGGCAGACAAATAATAATCCGTTTAGTAATCAGCTGATAGTGAGCTGATTTACCGGTTTTCTCCAAACTCAGTAATGCTCTTTATGACGTTACTGAGTTTTTTTATTTGTGTTGTCATAGCACGAAGCACACAACAGCTAAAGCACAAACTTGCACCAATGCTGGCGATTGTGAAAATCAGGCGGGGTAGCGTGAGAGGGCGCAAAATATAGCGCCGTTTTATCCACCCATAAGATAACGCAGGGGTGGAGGTGCTCAATCACGGTGCCATATACGGCGTATTGCTGATGCGGCAATGGCGTCACTGGTATATGCAAGTAACGCTCAAAATCAACTGAGCGGGCCAAGTTTACACCTGAGCTTGAGTTTACGCTCGATGTTGGCCAATCGAGCATGGCACGGGTTTGCAGATCTGTCATCAAGGCTGGCGGCGGCAAAGTATCTGGGTGCCGATAGCCATCAAACTGATACAGTGCGTAACGACCGTCTGGACTGGCATTGATTTCGATATAAGGTGCGTTTGCCTTTGCCATAGGAGCTTGCGGGATTTTAGCACTGATAAAGCACTCAAGGCAGGTCTCCTCCCACAGATAGTCTGCAAAACCGACCTTGTCTGACTGCCATACTGGCCACTCTAGTCGGTGCGCCATAGAAGGTGTGGGCATGCTGACTTGATATTGAAGCTTTAGATAAAAAGGCGACGTCTGGCTGATGTCTGCGTGTACGCTCACGCGGATATCTGATAGCGCAGCGATACTGACACCTAATTGCTGCGCCTGGATGGCGAGGCTGTCGGTGGCTAAACGTAAATGAAAGACTTGGCTCATGATGTAATCACTGTTTTGATAGGCACTAGTTTTGATAGGCAGTCTTTTCGATAGGTAGTATGAATACTGCGCGAGGTCTATTGCGCGAGGTCTATATAGTTAATCCTACATAAAAAACTGCGGTGCCAGAGTGCTACCAGTATTTAATTTAGAGTAGATTGATTATATACCCATCATGCAAAAAACCGCGAGCAACATGCCGCGCGGTTTTAGGGTATAGCAGATAGCAGGCGTATTGCGGCATGGTCACACACAGCACGACCATTTATTTATCCGCACTAAATCCACACCGCCTCTTTGTGCCGACATACTACTGGGCGTGACGAGTGAGATTAGAGAGTTTTGGATTGGCATTTGGGTTTTGGCGTAGTAGCAACGCCATACGACCGATAGAATGTACCAAAGTGGCGTTTGCCGCCGCCGCAAGCTCTGCGCCGATGGTATCACGCTCTTCTTTGGTGCCGGCAGGTAGTTTTACCTTGATGAGCTCATGATCTGATAAAGCACGATCAATCTCTTCGGTGATGGTGGGAGTGATGCCTTTGTTGCCAATCATAACGATAGGCTTTAGCTCATGGCCGATGCCTTTTAGACGTTTGATGGTAGCGTTATCGAGTTGCATAGAATTCCTAGGTATTGATAAAAATAAAAATATTACCGCCAACGGCAGTGAGTGATCATTATAGATAATCTATGACCAACTTGCATGAGATCGGCGGGATTTTGCACGATTTTACGTGCCGAAAATGTTAAACTGAAGGTTTGACCACATTATAAACGCTACTGCCTTTTAAAACAGTTATTTAACCAAGAGAATTTGATGATTTAAGCGCATTTATAGACAAATCGCCTCATTGGTACTATGTCTTGCGTGCATCAGGCGTTTCAAAGTGTATCGTTATCAAAGCGCATAAAGTTTTGCAGAGTAATAGGAGCAGGTATTTTGGCCACGCGTATCGAAAACAAAAAATTGTCAAAAAGCAGCAGTGCTTGGATGCAAGAGCATATTGACGACCATTATGTACAAAAGGCCCAAAAAGATGGCTACCGTGCCCGCGCAGCTTATAAGCTCCTAGAAATCAACGAAAAGACCAGCCTAATAAAAAAAGGCATGACGGTTGTGGATTTGGGCAGTGCGCCTGGTAGCTGGTCACAAGTGGCCGGGCAGTTGGTGGGTGATAAAGGTATTTTGATCGCCTCTGATATCTTGCCGATGGATGCGTTGCCAGATGTCACCTTTATCCAAGGTGATTTTCGTGAGGCTGAGGTGTTTGACGCGATTATGGCAGAAGTGGGCGATCGGCAGGTCGATGTGGTGCTATCAGATATGGCGCCCAATACTTCTGGCAATCGCGCGATTGATCAGCCGCGTATGATGTACCTATGCGAGCTGGCGGTCGACTTTGCGCTGGCAACCTTACCCAAAGGTGGCGCGCTTATTATGAAAGTGTTTCAGGGCGAGGGTACACAAGAATTACGTCAGCAGATGCAGCGTGATTTTAGTAAAATCCGTAGCATCAAGCCCGCTGCCTCACGACCACGATCAAAAGAGATGTTTTGGGTGGCGATCAAATAGTTTTAGTTTCAATGAGTTGCTGCTATTGTAAGCGGGAGAGTACGCCATCATAAAAGATGGATACCATGCGTGAAAATCCGCTACAATCGTTAACCGAATAAAAGTGAAACCTGCTTGAATTATGCAGGGAAACACCACATATCATGGTATATTAACTTTGTTTTAAGCATGAGTTTTAGGCAAAGTCGTCTGATAATAAACGCCCGATACGCTCGTTGAGATTTATATATCGTCAAATGAGCCAAACGTTTATGGACGTCACGTGTTTAGTAAACACACCAATAAGTAAGGGATGGGAATAACTAGTGAGCGACATGGTAAAAAATACCTTATTGTGGCTGGTGGTAATCGGCATTTTGGTGCTGGTGTTTAGCGGCTTTGATCAATCCTCTGAGCCGGATAACCTTAACTACTCTGAGTTTGTGACCGCGGTGTCAGAAAATCAGGTAGCCAGTGTTGAAATCGACGGCGAACAAATCACCGGTGAAAAGAAAAATGGCTCATCTTTTGAGACCATTAGACCCGCTGTGTCAGACGACGAGCTGATGCCGCTGTTGCGTGAAAATCAGGTTGAAGTTCAAGGAACTGCTCCGAAACGCCAAAGCGTCTTGATGCAATTGCTGATAGCCAGTTTCCCAATTTTATTGATTATTGGTCTGTTTTTATTCTTTATGCGTAATATGCAAGGCGGCGCTGGCGGCAAGGGCGGTGGTCCGATGAGCTTTGGTAAATCAAAAGCCAAAATGCTCACCGAAGATCAAATCAACGTCAATTTTGAGGATGTCGCAGGCTGTGAAGAGGCCAAAGAAGAAGTGGTCGAGGTCGTTGACTTCTTGCGCGACCCAGACAAGTTTACCAAGCTAGGTGCGACCATCCCACGCGGTATTTTGATGGTTGGACCGCCTGGTACGGGTAAGACGCTATTGGCGCGTGCCATCGCTGGTGAAGCCAAAGTACCGTTCTTCTCTATTTCAGGGTCTGACTTTGTCGAGATGTTTGTCGGTGTGGGTGCCTCACGTGTGCGCGATATGTTTGAGCAAGCGAAAAAGAGTGCCCCTTGTATCATCTTTATCGATGAGATCGATGCCGTTGGTCGCCACCGTGGCTCTGGTATGGGCGGCGGTAATGATGAGCGTGAGCAGACATTGAACCAACTATTGGTTGAGATGGACGGCTTTGAAGGTAACGAAGGCGTGATCGTGATTGCCGCGACCAACCGCGCTGATGTACTTGATAAAGCGCTACTGCGTCCAGGTCGTTTTGACCGTCAGGTACAAGTAGGCTTACCCGATATCAAAGGTCGTGAGCAGATTTTGAAAGTACATTTGCGTAAATTGCCGAATACTATCGGTGTCGATGCCAGCTCTCTTGCGCGTGGTACGCCTGGCTTTAGTGGTGCCCAGCTGGCCAACTTGGTCAACGAAGCGGCACTATTTGCCGCCCGTCGCAACAAAACCAGCGTCGATATGAATGACTTTGAGGACGCAAAGGACAAGCTGTATATGGGTCCTGAGCGCAAATCGATGGTGATACGCGAAGAAGAGCGCCGTGCTACTGCTTATCATGAAGCAGGACATGCCTTGGTTGCTGAGCTACTACCAGGTACCGACCCTGTGCATAAAGTAACAATCATGCCGCGCGGATTTGCCCTTGGTGTGACTTGGCAGCTACCTGAGCATGACCAGACCAGCATGTATAAGTCAAAAATGCTCAATGATATTGCTATTTTATTCGGTGGCCGTATCGCTGAAGAAGTCTTTATCAATCAGATGTCAACGGGCGCGTCCAATGACTTTGAGCGTGCTACCAAAATGGCACGAGCGATGGTCACTAAGTATGGTATGTCTGATGCGCTAGGTATCATGGTGTATGAAGATGAAGACAGCTCACAAGGTTATTTTGGCTCTAGCAGCCGTACGATTTCAGAGGCCACACAGCAAAAGGTCGATGAAGAAGTGCGCCGCATGTTAGAAGAGCAATATGATATCGCTCGCGAGCTGATCGAAGCCAACCAAGACAAGATGCATGCGATGGTCGATGCCTTGATGAAGTGGGAAACCATCGATCGGGATCAGTTGCAAGACATTTTGGCAGGTGAAGAGCCACGTCCACCAAGAGTGTATCAGCCCAACGAAGTGAACTTGTCAAAAAATGACGTTAAAACCACGGGTCCGACACCGCCGCCATTACCAGCGATGTAGAGCAAGCAAGTAAAATTGTAAAAGACCGCTGGCAGATCACTGTTTAAGTTAAAAAGCCCTTTTTGATAAAGGGCTTTTTTATGGCTCGTATTTTATTCAGAATTTAGAACCGTATGGGATTTACTGGTATCATAAGCAAACGATCGCCAATACCGATTCCCCTTTTTTAGCTCCTTTTATTGATAATGGATGGCCTATGTCATTGTTTCAGCCTTTACCGACTTATCGCATTCGCAGCCGCAACAAAGTTTTGGATCTATCGCAGCCGCAGGTGATGGGAATATTAAATGTGACGCCAGACTCGTTTTCAGATGGTGGTCAGTTTACCGCGGTAGATAAAGCGCTGCAGCATTGTAAACAGCTGATAAATGAAGGGGCGACGATTATCGATATCGGCGGCGAATCTACCCGTCCAAATGCCGCGCCTGTAGCGACGGATGAAGAAGTGCAGCGTGTGGTGCCAGTGGTGACAGCCATTCGTCAGCAGTTAGGTGAGATGGGTCAGGATATTTGGCTGTCGATCGATACCAGTAGCCCGACGGTGATGCAAGCAGCGTTTGATGCAGGCGCTGATATTTGGAATGATGTACGCGCGCTCAGACGTGAGGGTGCAGCCCAATTAGCAGCAGCACTTGATATACCGGTGATGCTGATGCACATGCGCGGCGAGCCCACGACCATGAATGAGTTGGCGCAATATGACGAGGTAATCGGTGATGTCAGTCGCGAGCTGCTTGCTCGTATTAAAGAGGTGACCTGTGCTGGCGTGAAGCGTGAAAACCTCATCATCGATCCAGGCTTTGGTTTTGCAAAAGATTACGAGCATCATTGTGCACTATTGACCCAGCTTGATAAGTTACAAACGCTTGGTTTGCCATTGATGTTTGGTATCTCGCGTAAGCGTTTTTTGGCACAGGTACTCACTAAGAGCGGTGTACCAGCAGTTGCCACTACGCAAGCCAGCGAGCGTGATGCGATCGGTACGGCGGCTGGATTGTTGGCATTGCAGCAAGGCGCGAGTATCATCCGTACTCATAATGTAGCGATGATGCAGCAAGCGGCCGCGCTCTGGCAGCAATTAACCGAGTATCATCAAACCTCTGTCATTACGACCAACAACCATCACTATCAATCTACTAAATAATGTACCTACTAGCTATGAGGCGTTTCCTATGAGCATATCTGCAAACAAGCAACCTGAGCCAACCAATGAGCAGCGCCGCGTCATCTATCAAGCTCGTCGCGGCCTAAAAGAGCTGGATTTTTATATCGATCCTTACGTCAAAGAGCGGTATTTGACCGCAGATGCTGCTGAACAGGCGACCTTTGCCGAAATGCTCACCCATGAAGACCCAGATTTATTGGATTATTTTACCAGCCAAAACCGCCCAGAGAGCGACGATATCTGGGCGCTGGTCAATAAAATTAAAACATGGCGTCATACCAAAGAGTTGATGCCCTAATTCGCTACCACACCCATTATGAGATTACCGCGATATCATGGATTCGATAACTGCCCTGCGTATTGATACTGCTATCGAGCCTAGGAGCCGATTGCGCTTGCTGTTATATCTGAGCTTAGCAAGCATCATGATAGGGCTTGGTTTATTGGCGTCTTTAGCGCTTTGGCAGTACGCGCTGGTCTTAGTGGTGGCAGCCGCCGTGGTTGGTTATTTGACCGTATCGCGGCCGATCCTGCTACATCTAAGCCAGCCGCCAGTGAGTCAGCGCCTTGATCGACACTGGCAGCTGTTGATGCGTACGGCGCAGGGGGAGGGCTTATGGTTGGCAAATCTACAAGCCATTCACCGTTTTGAGTGGGCGCTCAGTTTTGAATTTGATATCATCGAGCCTTATCATCGTTCGTTGGCCGTGACAGTTTTTCGCGATCAAGTCAGCCCCGAGCAGTGGCGAGAGCTAAATGTTTTGGCCAATATGAGCACGGGCAATACGGTCTAAATACTTATCTTCTTTTCCCTTGGTAGCGATGTGTAGGCTTACAAGCGCCTACATGTCATAACAAAATACCTATCTCGATCAGCGAAAAAGCTTGCTATATTAATGTCACTATTAATTGACAACTAACTATAGTCGATACACTTTAAAAGTGTTATAGCGCTACTGGGATGAATTTTTCGCAGCCTCTGGAGACGCAGCATGCAAGTAAAATTTATACCAGTAGTGCTATGTTTTTTTTAGAGTGCGTTGACTATAACAACTAACAACGCTGTTGTAGAAAGTATGGTTATAAAAATTATGGTGATAATGTATGTTGTGAGGCAGCGGCGTTAAAAAATGGCTACCGACAAATAACGGCTAAAAAACACTGTGCTAGACCACGATAATGATAAAAAAGGAGAAAAATATGAGTTTATTAGGGAATTTAGTCAGTCAGGTGGCTCGTCAAGCCATGAATCCTGCCGACGCCCAGCATAACCCAGTCAATCAGCGGGCTGATACAAGGCGGACGGGCGGTCTGGGTAATATCTTAGGAAGCGTGCTGGGAGGCAGTCAGGCAGGTGGCTATAATCCGCGTCAACACGATCGTCAGCCAGATAATGGCTTTGGCCTAGATGATATCATCGGCGGTCTTACTGGCGGCGCGCAGCGTGGTGGTGTCAGCGCAGGCGCTGGTGGTTTGGGTGATATCTTAGGAAGCGTACTGGGTGGTCAGCGCAGTCAAAGCGGCTTTGGCGGTAAAGGCATGCTTATCGCCGCGCTTATGCCCATGGTGCTTAGCTGGATCAAGCGTAATGGTGGTCTGAGCGGTGCATTATCCAAAATCACGGGCATGGGCTATGAAAACCAAGCACGCTCTTGGATGAGCAATCAGCAAGACAACGAAAACCTCGATCCAAACGATGTCAATCGGTTGTTTGATGAAAGTGAGATTCAACAAGTGGCAGCGCATACTGGTGCCAACGAAGCCGAGGTGCGCCAAGGCATTGCAGAGCTGCTACCTGAAGTCGTAAATCAGCTTACCCCCCAAGGTAACTTGGATACCGAAGCGGAGGCTAACGAAGAGATTGATCAAATCATCAGCCAGTTATCCAACCGTTTAGGCACTTTACGATAATGGCCCCATGTTTGTGTTATAGCTACCTTTAGCTGTGTAGTCTGCCGCTACTTACGCAGACAGCTGATAGCGGCCAAAAGAGCACGTTTGTATAGCGTGCTCTTTTTTGTTGTGAGGACTTCAACAATACATGCTACATAGATATGTTAAAAATGGTGAACAAATGCACAACAGTGCCGGTAATCTTATAAGATGAGGGTATCAGCCACTGCATAGGATACTGACGCATGCCGTTTAAGCCGATCCAAGCCGCTATTGCCATCGTCGTAGGTCTTATCATCTGGTTTGTCATTCCTGTACCGACGGGCGTCACTCCTGAAGCATGGCACATGCTGGCTTTATTTATCGCCACCATCGTTGCCATTATTGGTAAAGTGTTACCCATCGGGGCGATAGCGGTCATCGCCGTGACGCTCGTGGCTTTGACGGGTGTGACCAGTGACAGCCCAAAACAAGCCATCAATGATGCGCTCTCTAGCTATTCAAGCCCGCTGATATGGTTGATTGGTATCGCAGTAATGATATCGCGCGGCCTTATCAAAACCGGTCTTGGTCGCCGCATTGCTTATTATTTTATTTCTATCTTTGGCAAAAAAACCATCGGAGTCGCGTACTCATTGACGGCGGCTGAGCTGATGATAGCGCCTATCACGCCGTCGAATACCGCGCGTGGTGGCGGTATTATTCATCCTATTATGAAATCTATCGCCCAAAGCTTTCATTCAACGCCAGAGGAAGGCACGCAAAATAAAATTGGTCGCTATCTGGCAATGGTCAATTACCACGCCAATCCGATTACCTCAGGGATGTTTATCACCGCGACCGCGCCCAACCCTTTAGTGGTAGACCTGGTAAATAAAGCCACAGGCGGCAACATTCAGCTGTCGTGGACAACGTGGGCGGTAGCGATGTTTGTGCCGGGCATTCTGTGCTTGGTGGTGATGCCCTTGGTGATTTATCTGATCTATCCACCTGATGTCAAAGTCACACCCGACGCTAAAGGCTTTGCAAAAGACAATCTAGCAGACATGGGTAGCATCAGCCGCCAAGAAAAAATCATGCTCGGTGTGTTTGGCCTGATGCTACTACTCTGGGCCAATATCCCGGCGCTGCTATTGGGTGAGCAATACAGCGTCGATGCCACGACGACAGCTTTTATCGGTCTGACGACCTTGATATTGACTGGAGTGCTAACGTGGGAGGATATTCTCAAAGAAAAATCTGCTTGGGATACCATCATCTGGTTTGGTGCCTTGATTATGATGGCCGCTTATCTGAATGAGCTTGGCTTGATCCGCTGGTTTTCTGACAATATCGAAGCGATGATTGGTACGACAGGTCTGGGCTGGGTAGGTGCCGTGGCGATTTTGACGCTGGTGTATTTATACATTCATTACTTCTTTGCAAGTACGACTGCGCATATCACCGCTTTATTTGCCGCCTTTTATGCCGTCGGGCTGAGCTTAGGAGCGCCGCCCATGCTATATGCGCTGATTTTGGCAGCAGCGGGCAACATTATGATGACCCTCACCCATTATGCGACCGGCACCGCCCCCGTCATCTTTAACTCAGGGTATGTGACCTTAAAAGAGTGGTGGGGCATCGGCGCTATTATGAGTGTGGTCAATCTGGTGATTTGGATAGGGGCAGGTATGATATGGTGGAAAGTGCTTGGCTATTATTAATAGGTATCTGAGTGTTAGATGAGTCACGGTTAAAATCGCTCATCTAATGTCTCAAGTGTGTAGTCAAGGGCGGCAAAGCAGATGTCACTTTTAAAGCCTCTATACTGCAAAAACCGTAATTGACGAGCCTTGTCTTTTGGCTCACGGGGCAAGGTATTGCCGTATTTTTTGGTGCGAGCGGTCACCGCCAGCTTTAGCCAGTCAACGCCTTCGACCAGATTGTCATCACCATCCTCGACAAATTCGCTAAATTCCTCAGACTCTGCATTTGCCATATCGATCAGCTCATCGATGTTGTCTGGCATGACTATTTTTTTTTGATAAAATGCTTGCTTGATGCGGCCGCGACCCCGTCCTTTACGGATGTTTTCACGGATGAGCATGAGGGTGGTGCGGTAATCACTTTGATAGCCTTTTTTCTCAAACTCATCGAGTAAGGCATCAATCTTGTCTGGGTCTTGCTCCTTATCGAGCAGTTTTTGCTTTAGCTCTGCTTTACCGTACTCACGGCGCGACAGATAATAAAAAGCCAGCCAGCGCAGGCGACTCTCTGCCTTGATAGCGTCAATCTCGGCTTGCCTTTGTTCAGGGGTGCGAAGGTACGCTTTTAGAGCAGCAGGTAAGTTGTCCGCTTGCGCGTCTGTATCGTAACGATGGACGGCTTTAGGGCCAAGCAGTGGCGCTGAGCCTTCTGTGCTCTCTAAATAATCTACACCCTCTATACGTGCATCGCTATCAGCGGTGTTGGTAGAGGCGCTATCGTCCGAATGACCATGAATATGATGCTTTACCTCGGCCAGCATCTCTTTGATACTTTGCGCTTTTGGTGGCTGATACGCAGGTGCGTCGTTAGGTTCAGGGCTATAGCTCGCGGCTGGATGAAAGCGTTTTTCACGTCTTTTACGTTTGGCTGTAGACGCCGACTTCTGAGACGTATTTTTATCGACATGTGCTGCATGAGGCGATCTGAGCGCTTTGGGTGTTTGGGAGGTTTTAGAGATTTTTTTGGGCTTGCTAGTAGGGGCGCTCGCTGAGTCGGCGTCCGATTCAGCGAGTATTTCAGCTAAGGTTTTAATGTTCATAATCAATCATAACGATAAATAAGCGTGCCGTTATTGTACTGGCTCAGGCGCTAGGCTTTCATCTTTTTGAGAGGCGTCAGTGTCTTTGGCGTCTTTTTTGCTACCAAGCTTTTCTTCACGGATCTTATCTTCGATTTCTTGGGCAATACTAGGGTTTTCTTTTAAGAAAAGCACAGAGTTGGCTTTACCCTGGCCGATTTTTTCATCGCCATAGCTATACCAAGAGCCTGCTTTACCCACAGCGCCAATTTCGACACCTAAGTCGATGACTTCTGCTAGGTGATTGGTGCCTTCGCCATAAGTGATTTCAAACTCAGCTTGGCGGAAGGGTGGTGCCATTTTGTTTTTGATGACCTTGACACGGGTTTGGTTGCCGATGATTTCATCACCGTTTTTGACCGCCCCGATACGGCGAATATCCATACGTACTGAGGCATAGAATTTCAGCGCATTACCACCGGTTGTGGTTTCTGGGCTACCAAACATCACGCCGATTTTCATACGGATCTGGTTGATAAACACCACCATACAGTTAGAGCGTTTGGCATTACCTGTGATCTTACGCAGCGCTTGGCTCATCAAGCGGGCTTGTAGACCCATGTGTGAGTCGCCCATCTCGCCTTCAATCTCAGCGCGCGGCGTGAGTGCGGCGACGGAGTCGACCACGATCATATCGACCGCTCCTGAGCGTACCAGCATATCGGTAATCTCCAACGCCTGCTCACCGTTATCAGGCTGAGAGAGCAGTAGGTCATCTGTATTGACCCCAAGCTTACGCGCATAAACCGGATCAAGCGCATGCTCGGCATCGATAAAGGCACAAGTACCGCCTTGTTTTTGACACTCAGCGATTGCTTGTAGCGTCATGGTGGTTTTACCTGAGCTCTCTGGTCCATAAATCTCAATGATACGGCCTTTTGGCAAGCCGCCAATACCAAGCGCGATATCTAGTCCTAGCGAGCCTGTCGAGACCACATCGGCATCGAGGACTGCAGAGTCATCGCCTAGTTGCATGATGGTATTTTTACCAAATTGTTTTTCGATTTGACCAAGTGCGGCTTTGAGAGCTTTGGCTTTATTGTCGTCCATACTGGATTCCTTGTCTTCAATCATTAGTGTAAAACGATAAATTCGATGATAGATAAAATACGGGTAATAGGAAGGTTACGGGCCATATATACCGACGGCTCCCCAAATGGTAGGCAACGGCCAGTGTCTAGCAAGACGAATAAGATGTCGTATCGATGATGTCGAGAGTGCAATCATTCTACTATACAGTAAAATTAATGACGGATAAAAGTAAATAAAAGTTTGATATAACCCCTTGTGCAAGCAGCGCCTTCTCATTATTAAGGCGTTTGTTCATTTATCTAAGCGTTAGGGATGTATGGTTGATTGGATAAGGATATTATAACAAAATCTAGATAGCATACTAAGGGTGAAGGTATGCTAAACGACATCGGTTGTCGCATGCATATTATTTTTAGAGTTATATAAATATTGGCAAAATTAGCAAGTATTTTGGATAGGAAAATGGTATTGTTTGTCAATAGGGTTTGCAGTTGTCCACAATATATCTTCGGTAAAAATTCGCTGATTGTGAAACATCGGCTCTGATTTCGATTTTTCTAAAAAATATAAGAAATAAATTTTTAGCTTCTCTCTATAAGCGTAAATTGTTGATTTTTAAAGGTTTTTAAATTGTACAAAAAATGAACGATTTTACCTGACCCTTTAATATATCTAGGAAAATGCTTGTCAAGTGCTGACTTATACACAGGGTTATCCACAGCTTATGGGGAGAACTCACCAAGCCCTTGTAACATCAATGTTTGCGCAAATCGCTTGTTACGACTTCTTAAAGATCAAAGCAGATTTTGTGATGTCACGTGTGTGTTTTTCTCAAAAAATTAGTCTGTGTCGCCGATGTTTCACACCATAAAATATTTATTGTTATAAAAATAAAACCGTCAAAATGGTCGCAAGAATCGCTGAGTTGACCGTATGGCAAGCTTTTTATACTTAGTCGGCCGTGTTAAGGCGCGTTTTTATCCGCTGTATCGGTCACATTCCGCCGCGCTCTTGATCGTCTTCGCTGGCAAAGCGCCGCGCATAAAAAAGGCGGCTAATCTGTTAGCCGCCTTTATCGCTCTTTATCTAAGAGTAGATTTCTAATCGTTTGGTGTTAGTCTTTGCTATAAATCAAATCCCAAACGCCATGACCACGCGCGATGCCGCGGCGCTCAAATTTGGTCATTGGACGAAAGTCTGGTCTGTCAATAAAGTTGCCTGCACCTGCTTGGTTGGTGAGGCCAGCAAAGTTGTCTAGTACCTCCAGCATCCAAAAAGCATAATGCTCCCAGTCAGTGGCGGTATGAAACCAGCCGCCTTGGGTTAGGCTGCGTGTCACAATCGCCATGCGTTCAGGACTGACAAAGCGGCGCTTATAGTGGCGCTTTTTTTGCCATGGGTCAGGGAAGTACAGCTGAATACGGTCGATATGGTTTTCTGGTAGCTGTTTGAGTAGTTGGATGGCGTCACCATTGATTATTTTGACGTTACGCAAGCCTTGGGTGCCGGCCATATAGGCGCATTTGCCAATGCCTGGCTCATGGACTTCGATGCCGACAAAGTTGCGCGCCGGCTCTGCGGCGGCCATCTCGATGAACGAGTCGCCCAAGCCAAACCCAATCTCTAAGGTCAGCGGTGCGTCACTGCCATTTGGGCTATCGGCAAATAGCGCGCGCAAGTCATGGATGCCTGTTAAGTCGCCATCGCCAAAGCTGTTATTGACCAAATAATCGGCGAACTCGGGCGCGGTCAACGCCAGCTCGGCGTTTTTGTTCATGTGTGTACGTCGTTTCATAAAGGTATTGACGATACGAATGTGTTTGTCCGCGGTAGGCATGCTTTGGTTGTCATCAATGTCAGCGCTTGCTGTGTCGACGTTGGTTAAGGTTTGCTCATCAGTGGTTGGCGTACTGGTGAGATTGTCATTACTATCAGGATGTTGACTCATAAGATGGGCAGTGCTTCATTAGGTGAGTGAGATGGCGTCATTATAAGTGATATTGCTGCGACTGTGAATGTGCAATACGTTTTTAGCGGTTTTATACGGTTATAGGAGATGAGAATAGATGTGACATCAAAAGCGATAGTAAAGACTATCGAGATGATAAAGAGTATTAAAGTATCGAAAGACGTCAAATCGGTGTACACGGGTTTTCTATACAGGGCAGTTGGCGTTATCATATAATAACGATTGATATTTTTTAAAACTTAGAGCGTACTCTCATGTTATTTATCGAAACGGATTCGCCACCGCCGTTTTATCAAGAACAGCTCACAGCAGCCAAGCGCAGGCAGCTGGACAAATGGTTTATTGGCCATCGTAGCCAGCGTTATTATCTAAAACGCTTTGAGGAATTTGATGAGCAAGGGTATTTGTCGCCCAAATGGCACTGGGCGGCATTTTTCATCACTTTTCCTTGGCTGCTATACCGCAAGCGCTATATGGACGCCATTGTCTATAGTGTGGCGGGTTGGTCGTTTATTCAGCTTAATGTGGCGCTGGTCTTGGTGGCGTTTGAGTTTGTGGCGATGTCTTATGTCCCTGATGCGTATCAGATGGCCACCCGTATCGGTATTGCCGCGGCTATTTGGCTGTTTTGGTCGTTTATGGTGGCGCGCTGGACGGATGCCTATTATTATCGTATGGCGCGTCGTGAGATTGCGGATGCTATCAATGACCATCCGCGTGATGAGGAGGCGCAAAAGGCGCACCTAAAAAAAGAAGGCGGCGTGAGCTTGTTTGGTTTGGGGCTTGGCTTTGGGTTTTTTGCATTTGCGCTACTGGTGATTAAGGTGCAGTTTTTGCCTATCGTTGCCAAACCAAAAGAAAACGCGGTGCTGTTTGATACTTATGATATCGCCAAAAACGCCCAAAATCGGGTGGCGCTGATCTATCAGCAGACTGGGCAGTGTCCTGTGCATCTGCCGCTTAGTACCGAGGATCAACAGGTGCGCATGCATATCGCCGCCCAAGCGCCAGGGGTGACCAATACCGACTGCGCCATCATTGCGACCATTCAAAACGTCAGCTTTCCAGTACGCTACCTCAATGATCAGACCTTGGTTTTTTATCATCTGCCAGATAGTGATGATTGGGCTTGCACCAGCTCACTCAATAAAAAACAAGCCCCAAAAAGCTGCCTAGCTGATTGATGCATCGATATCGAAGCAAGGGGGTGCTATCGAGCGTGTATCCCAGTCAATGTCGTCAAAGTCGTCAAGGACAATGTTTTAGAGTGACAATAGTTTATAATGACAGTGCTTTAGGGTTTAGAATCAGCGGCGCTGGCATCTTGGTCATCGACAGGCGTTGCTTGACTCTTTAGTGCCTCATAAAAGTCAGTCAAATCCATCTTGCGCGCTTTATCGATATCTTCATCAAATAGACTCTCAAGCTCTGCCATGGCTGACTGCGCCGACTCGATCAGGCTGGCTTCGTCGCCATAAATGGCTTGCTGGCGCTCAATCAAGTCATCATCGTAATCACGGAATGTCTGCACCGTTTCTCGGGCTTTTTCTGGAGAGATGCCCAGCAGCTGTAGCGACTCGCGTGACATATCTAACGACGACAGGTAAGTCTCGCGCCAAATATGACGTACGCCTACTTCACGCAAGCGATAATAATGCTGACGATCCCGCGCTCGTGCTAGGACGATCATATCGGGATAGTTTTTGCGCAAATACTGGGCGGTGGTGATAGAGCGTTCCAAATCGTCAATCGCCAATATAAACACCCGTGCTTTTTTGATGCCAGCAGCGCGGAGGATTTCAGGGTTTTTTGGGTCGCCGTAATAGACTTGGTTACCAAATTTACGCACGAAATCGACACGGTTGGCTGAGCGTTCAATGGCGGTAAATTCGATATTGTGCATGCGCAGTACGCGCCCGATAATCTGCCCGACACGGCCAAACCCTGCAATGATGACTTGATGCTCATGATCAGGAATCGCATCGTACTCACGGCTGGGCTTGCTTTTGGCAAATAATGGCTCGCCGATTTTTTCTAGCAATAAAAACGCCAATGGTGTGAGCGCCATAGAGATGGTGACGATGAGGTTTAAGGTATTGGCAAGTTCAGGGCGCAAGACGTTTTGGGCGCTTGCCACGCTAAAGAGGACAAAGGCGAATTCACCGCCTTGTGCCAGTGTCACGCCCAGCCTAATACTGGTCGGCCAGCGATTGCCTGAGACTTTGGCGATGGCGGTAATCACGGCAAACTTAATCACCATCAGCGCAATGGCGCAGCCAATAATAAAAATAGGCTCCGCTAAGATAAGCTTGACGTCTGTGAGCATGCCAACCGACATAAAAAACAAGCCCAAAAGCAAGCCTTTAAACGGCTCGATACTGGCTTCGAGCTCGTGACGATATTCAGAGTCGGCCAGCAATACGCCCGTCAAAAACGCGCCTAGTGCCATTGATAGACCAATCTGACCCATCAAAATCGACACGCCCATCACAATGAAAAGCGCCACCGCCGTGAGCAGCTCAGAGGCGCCACTGGAGGCCACAAACTTAAAAAATGGACGTACCACATAACGGCTGGCAAAAATCAGACCCGCAAATACGGCAAACACTTTACCAAAATACAGCAGGTCGTAGCTTTGCTCGCGCACCCCTGACAAAAACGGAATGACCGCCAATAAAGGAATGACGGCGATGTCTTGAAACAATAAAATAGTAAAGGCTTCACGGCCATGGGTGCTAGAGAGCTGCTGCTTTTCGGTCAGTATCTGTAAGACAAAAGCGGTGGAGGAGAGTGCAAGGCCAAAACCGACGATAAAGGCAGTATCTAATGCCAAAGAAAAAAACTGGTGCAAAAGCCACATTAGCAGCATGCCAGTGAGGCCAACTTGCAAACCACCGAGGACAAAGATGGAGCGCCGTAGTGCCCAAAGCCGCGATGGTTGTAGCTCAAGGCCAATGATAAATAGCAGCATGACCACGCCAAATTCAGAGAAATGCAGCAAGCTCTCAGCGTCACCTGCCACATCCAAGCCGCTCGGCCCCAAAATCAAACCAGTAATGAGATACCCTAAAACTGTCGCGATACCAAATCGTTTACCAAGGGGTACAAACAGCAGCGCTGCTCCTAAAAAAATTGTAGCTTGTAACATCAAATTTGGTGAGCCGGCGGCGGCAGCGAACATCTGGTATCCTTAAATAGTGGCAAGGTCAAAGACATAATAAAAAACGTGGTCAGAAAAACATCAGAAACCTGCGTTATTTTTTGCGGTAAATTTTCCAAACGCCATTGTCGGCGATGGGGTTGTTGTAAGCATCGTTACGGCGTTTACGCGGGGTCTGTCTGCTATCGACGACTTTAAAATCAGGCAACGCATGGACGATAAGACCGGTACGATAAAAGCGTACGCGCTCAGGCTCCATCATCTCACCCTTACTATCGCGGCAAAACACATAAGCACGTAGGTCAATAAACTCACGATGCGCCACTAATCTTGCCTCGTCATCGTTATCAAATACTGCTGACATGCGCGCAGTCTCCTCGGCACTATAATCGCCGCATTTATCAGTCAGGGCACCGACCGAGCCAAAGCTTTTGGATTCTTTGGCTCGGGTTTTGGTCAGATGCAGGCGCTGCACATGATAAATAAACTGCGGTATCTCGAGGCTGGCTGGCAGTGGCAGATAATCAGGCGGTAGGTTGGCTGCAGGATAAAAAGCCATCGCGCGCTCAAGTAGGGGCTGCCAACGCTGCTGGTAGGCCTGCACCTCTGCTAAGTTACCTTCATAAATAGGCATGTCGCGGATCTGACGCAAGATATCAGGTGGAAACTGCTCGTCACGAAACTGAGCAATATCGTCTTGCAGCGTCGATAGCAAAACTTTGGCGTGTTTTTTGCCCTCTTTTGACGTTGGGTTGTCAATATAGTCTGGGGCGACAAAGGGCGCGGAACGTCTAGACATAAGATCACATCGTCAAGGAATCGGTTAAAAAATACAAGTCAGTTTATCTGCCATGGCAAATCAATCAGTAAATAGCAGTTTATAATTATTATAACCATATAAACGCCAGTAAAAGGATTTTTTTAAATAGGATAAGTAAAGTTTTGCTAGAAATTGTTGAGATGGGTTGGCGGTGGTAGGTTGAAGGTGATGGGTAGGTGATAAGCAGAGTGAGCTATTTTTAACCCATTTAGGTGACTGTCGATTAAATGGAGGGCACGCCCTAGTGACTGTGCCCGATATGGCTATTCGCAGAGCTTTGCTGCTCTGATATGTCGCAGACCAATGCATCGCTATGGGTGCCGGTCTGCGGGTGTGACAAGCTCTCAACCTGAATGGTGGCGTGATGAATACCAAGCGCAAGCAAACCTTGCTCAAGATTGGCAATCAATACGCTGGCATCCGAGATTCTCATATCTCCATCGACCACCACATGGCAAGATAGCGCATTTAGCCCGCTGGTGATGCTCCAAATATGCAGGTCGTGGACTTGTTTTACTTGTGGATGGGCAAGCAGCTTGTCTTCGACATCCACCAGTGATATGCCTTCTGGCGTGCCCTCCATCAAGATATGTACCGAATCACGTACAACTCGGTAACCACTTACTAAGATAAGTATGGCGACGATCACCGACGCTGCGGCATCGGCCCAAACCCAGCCAAACCCCATCATCAGTAACGCAGCGACAATAGCGGCCACTGAGCCCATCAAATCACTTAATACATGCAAGTAAGCGCTTTGCATATTGAGGTTGACAGGCTCTTTTGGGTCAGCACTTTTGGCTTTTATATGGTCTTTATTTGCTTTGTCTTCATTTGCTCCATGGCTGTGGGCGTGCCCATCGCTGCCGCTACTACCACGATGCATCAGCCAAGCGACCAAGATATTAACCAGCATACCGATGGTGGCGACGATTAACATACCTTGGGTGGCAATCTCTGGCGGTGAGTTAAAACGTTTGATCGCTTCATAAAAAATCATCAAGGCGATAATTACTAGCGTCGCACCATTGACGGTGGCCACGATAATCTCAAAGCGTTTATAGCCAAAGGTCTTTTGATGGGTGGCGGCTTTTTCGCCGATTTTAAATGCCATCAACGTCGCACCAAGGGCGATGGCGTCGCTGAGCATGTGACCGGCATCAGAGAGTAACGCCAAGCTGCCTGTCAGTAAGCCACCAATCGCCTCGATAAACATATAGCCTGTGATGATCACAAAGCTAATCAGTAACGTACGCTGATAGCCTTTGGTATCTCTTGGCGCGGTGTTTTGCTCTAAGTGAGTGTCATGATCATGAGCGTCTTGATTGCCAGCAGTATAGTTACTATCGTTGTTTTTATAGACATCAATAGGCTCACTTGGAGGTAAATGCTTATTTTGCTTATGACTGGGATCTTCTTGACTCATAACGTTACTCAAATTTATTAAGACTTATGGTAAATAACTTCAAGGATTAACCATAAATCTAACATAGTCGAGTATTAGAAGCTGTAACGACGAGGTAAAAATGCAGCCAGTAAGCTATAGTCGATTCACTGCAAAAATGACATCGTGCTACTGGTATGAATTTTTCTTGCGTACTGTTATCACAGAGGCTGCGCAACATTCATTCCAGTAGCACTCTTCAGTTTATCACCATGTTATTTTGAATTGACTATACGTTTAGGAGCCTAAGAACAATAAGAGGAAACGGTGATAAGTTTGAGGTGTCAGCCTACCAGCCGACAGGGTCGATATCTAAAGTGAGTTTTAGATATTTAGCGCTAGGTAGCGCCAATACGGGTTGCCACCAGTGGCTTAGTACTTGGTGGAGCTGTCCGCGCTCTTTGGCAATGAGGAGTAGCTGGGCATGGTAGCGGCTGTTTTTTTTGCTCATGGGCGCATCGATGGGCCCGAGCACGGCCAAATTGTGGTTACTGGGCAAGATAGCGATGGCATCTTTGAGCGCTTGCATGGTGGCGGCTAGGGTTTTGCCTTCGCAGCGAATCAGCGCGGCATGGGTATAAGGCGGCAGTCCCATCATTTTGCGCTCTTGTAGTAGATCCCGCGCAAATGATAGGTAGCCGTCTTTTACCAGCTTTAGCAGTAGCGCGTTGTCAGGCTGTAGCGTTTGGATTAACACACGTCCTGCTTTGTCTCCGCGTCCTGCCCGACCGGCGACCTGAATCATCAACTGCGCGGTATGCTCAGGCGAGCGAAAATCCGCGGACAAAAAGCCGCGATCGGCGTTGGGTAAGCACACCAAAGTAACGTTTGGAAAGTGATGGCCTTTGGCGACCATCTGCGTGCCAACCAAGATAGCAGGATCACCTTGATTGATACGCTGATAAATATTTTCCCAGCTGTCTTTGCGCCTTGTGGTATCACGATCGATTTGAATGATCGGGTATAGGACTTTGCTGGTTTGCGGATTGGCAAAAATCGCGTGCAAATTTTCGCTAAGCCTGGTCGTGCCTATACCTTTGGCATCCAAGTTTTGACTGCCGCAGTCAGGGCACACCGCTGGAATATAAGCTTGCCAGTCGCAGTGGTGGCATTTGAGATAGGCGTTACTGCTGTTTTGGCGGCTATAGTGTACTGTTAAATGCGCATCACAGCGTGGACAATCTGCTTGCCAGCCGCAAGCTTCGCACAATAAAACAGGTGCGTAGCCGCGCCGATTTAAAAACACCAGCACCTGATCGCCAGCTTCTAGGGTTTGCCGTATTGCCCCAATCATGGCGTCTGTCAGTCCAGTATCGTAGCGGGCGCCGTCATCCGTTGTCTGCTGGTGCGTACTTTGCAGACGCGCATCGATAAGCTGCATGGGCGCAGGCTTGGCATTGCCTGGCCGTGTCGATAGCTGACATTCTACCAGTTTGCCATCATCGACCAGTTTTAGATGCTCAAGCGAAGGGGTGGCGGTACCGAGTATGACGGGGATGTTGTATTGCACGCCGCGATAAAGCGCGACATCTGCGGCGTGGTAGCGCAGGGTGTCTTGCTGCTTATACGAGCCATCATGTGCCTCGTCAACGACAATCAACCCTAAATCGGCAAAAGGATAGAGCACTGCTGAGCGTGTACCAATGATGATTTGGGCGTGTCCTGTACGGCAGTCTTGCCAGCCCTGCAGGCGGTGGGTGTTGTTCATGCCAGAGTGTAGCAGCACGATATCTGCGGCAAAACGGCTGGCAAAACGGGCGCGCGTCTGCGGTGTCAAGCCAATCTCTGGCACCAAAATCAAAACCTGTTTGCCCGCTTCAAGTACCGCTTGCATGACTTGTAAATACACTTCGGTCTTACCGCTACCAGTAATACCGTTTAATAAAAAACCAGTATAACGGCCAGCTTTGTGAGCGGCGATGATGGTGCTAACCGCCTGTTGCTGCTCGTCATTGAGATCAAGTGGCAGTTTGGCCAGTTTGACAGGCGTCGGTGCTTGTTTTGGCTCGATATAGCGCTCGATGAGTCCTTTTTCTTCCAGTGTTTTTAAAAAAGGCCGCTGCATGCCTTCTAATAATAAAACGTCTTCGCTGGCACCGCGCTCGCCGTGCAATTTGAGCATATCAAACTGCTGTTTTTGTTTTTTGGCATTGGGATGAAAGTCGTCATCAGTGATGTTCGGCAGTATGCGCCAGTGCGTGATCAAAAGATCAAGTGGCTTGCCTTGACGCACCAGTGCCGGCAGGATCACGCCAAACACATCGCCCAGTGGATAGTGATAGTAGCGTGCCAGCCAGTAAGCAAGCTTTAGCATCGTAGCGTTTAGGATAGGCTCGTCATCCAAGCATCGATAGATAGATTTGAGCTTATTTAGTGGTACGCTGCTATCGGCGGCAGCGATATGAGCAACCACGATACCGATAAGTGTCTGCCGACCGAAAGGAACTTCGACACGGCTACCGATTGCTGGACGCGCGCTAGGCTCAGCGGTTGGGGTGGCCTGCGTAGCTGCTGGCAGGCGATAGTCAAATACCCGGTAAAGGGGCACAGGTAGAGCAACTTGTACCAACATAAAAGGCGTCGCCGTCTTATTAGAGAAGTATCATTGCCACAGACGATGATTTACATGGTCGGCATAGACAGTATTAGGACATTAAAGTCGAAATAACGCCGCATTAACCAAAAATATTTGAATGTTTAATAGACTCTATTCAGCTATTCACTGTTAAAAACCAATAAGCTTAGCAGGGTGCTAAGCTTATCGTTACAACACAGATATGAGTGGCAAGCTTACTCAATATACATGATGGCTTCGATCTCAACCACGCCGCCCTTTGGCAACGCGGCGACTTGTACCGCCGCGCGCGCTGGGTATGGCTCGCTTAGGTTGGCGGCAAACACATCGTTGAGCACGGCAAAGTCGCTTAGATCGGTCAAAGAAACGTTGAACTTCACCACGTCACTTAAGCTACCGCCAGCGGCTTCACAGACGGCTTTTAGGTTGGCAAATACTTGCTTGGCTTGTGCTTCAAAGCCTTCTTTTAGCTCCATGGTGTCTGGGTCAAAACCCAGCTGACCTGAGACATAGACAGTGTTGCCAACTTTGACGGCTTGTGAGTAAGTGCCAACGGCGGCAGGTGCTTTGTCTGTTTGGATGGTTTGACGAGTCATAGGATATCCTTGTTATCTGTTGTTAGATGGGTTTGTCAGTTGGGTTTTGAGCATACAGTGGCAGCCTGTACTGTCTTGCTGCAAGCTGTCCAGTTTAGCATTGTTTACTGCTTTCTAAAAACCTCTGAGCATCGCGCCGCGTTTTATAATTTGCCGCGTCGTCAAAAGCTGCTTGTGCGATCGTCAATCCAATATAAACACGACTTGATAGCCTTGTGTCTGATTTATTTGGATTCGACGATAGAGCGACACATCTGGCCGCCATTTAGTGCTATAGCTGATATAGACGGATAATATTGGGGAAGCCGAGTAATGAGCGTAGCTCGCGGATACCCTGCGCTAAGTGGTTGCGGCTACGTACCACGATATGGAGGATGGTATCGCTGCTGCGTACATCGATTTTTTCGACGCCCATATTGAGCTGGCGCAAGTGATAAATCACTTCACTGATTTGCTCATCGCTCAAGGCGATAGAGAGTTTAAGATAAGCGGGGAAACGAACCTTACCGTTATTTTTGATTCCTGTCTCACTAGTCTCGCCTTGGTTAACAGCTTTATCGCTGCGCCAGCGCAGTTGAATGACCTGATAAGGATTGTCTTTACGAATGTCATCAAGTGAAAAACATTTATGACGATGGACGACCAGACCGTGGCGTGATAAATGGCCAACGATAGGGTCGCCGTAGATCGGATGACAGCAGTTGGCAAAGTTGATCTCAACCCCTGAGGCGTTGACGATCAGCTGCTGCGGCTGGGTCATATCAGCGCTATGCTCTTGCGCGTGTAGGTCGTTGACTTCGTCACTAAATAAACGGGTAACGACCAGCTGCGGCAGCAATGTGCCAGAGCTGATTTGCTCAAATAAGGTGTTTTTTTCTGTCAAACCGCGCCATTCAGTTAGGTTTTTCCAGTCGTTGTCTGTCAGATCGTCAAGGCTTTTTTGATAAGTCTTAAGCGCGCGATCTAAGGCTTGCTTTCCATGATGCTGTTTGTCAGCCGCGGACAAGTCTTTAAACCAGCGCAATATCTCTTCGCGGGCCTTGTTGGTGGCTACAAACCCAAGCCACTCTGCTTTTGGCTCTGAGTGGTTGTCGACCTCGATTTCAACCAGTTGGCCATTTTTGACCACCGTGCCCAGTTTGGCTTTTTTGCCATCGATATTGGCACCGACAGCGACGTTGCCGACCATCGGGCCGACAGCATAAGCAAAGTCTAGGGCGGTGGCGCCTTGCGGCAGCTCGTAGGCTCGGCCTTTGGGGCTATAACAAATGATTTTGCTAGAGTGTAGATAGTCCATCAGCTCGTTAATGGTGGAGACGGCCGCCGAAAAGTCAGGACTGCCATCATTTAAGCTGTCTTCTTCGACCAAGTCCTTCATGTTACGCAAGGACGCTTGAATGACTGATTGACTGACATCAGAGGCGTGCTCAGCACCGATGACCCCAAGCCTTGCCGCGCTTTGCATTTGCTTGGTCAAAATCGTGACTTTGACCACGTCATTGTCGCGCTCGTAGATGAGCGTCAGCGACTGATTGCCACCTGGCAGCGGGCGGCGAATATTATCAGCAATATGGGTGTCGTCGATTTGGTATTTTTTGATCAGATAATAGGCGAGCTTATCGCAAGCTTCGATATTGTCGAGTACGATCTCAAACGCATAATGACGCAATAGCGCACTGATTTCGCCGCGGTTGCGAAAAAACTGTCGGTAAATCACCACGCGGTTGTCCAAGACCTTGACCAGACCGTTTAGATCTAAGTTATTTAACACGATACTCAGATAGCGATGAATGGCTTCTCGTTGAAAATTGCGCCCCAAGCCGTGTTGCAACAGCTTATCTGAGAGCTTGTTGTACATCTCAGAGTCAAGATTGCGATAGCACAGTACCTCGATATAATCGGCGATGTCATTGAGACCCATCAGCCGCGCAAAGGGCACATAAAAATCCAGCGTTTCTTGTGCGGTGGTGCGCTGTTTTTCTGGGCGTACCGCATCCAATGTCGACATGTTGTGCAGGCGATCTGCCAGCTTGATGATCAATACTCGTGGATCTGCGAGGGTCGCGGTCAAAATCTTATGAAAAGTGGCGGCTTTGTTTTCTTGTTTATTGTGTGCCGAGGATTTGAGCTTGGTGACGCCATCGACCAATCTGGCTACGGCTTTGCCATAGCGCTCAGCGATTTGCTCATCACTGACCTCAGTGTCCTCTACCGTATCATGCAAAATCGCCGCAATGATGGTATCTCGATCCAAGCGAAAACCTGCCAGTATCTCAGCGACCGCAATAGGGTGGGTGATATAAGGCTCCCCTGATTTACGCTTATCCTTGATATGGGCGATGTCACCAAACTCACAGGCATCAATAACATCACGGCGCTCGGCGGCAGTGAGGTAGCCTACTGAGCGCAATAAGTTATATTGAGCATCATCGACTAGGTGATGACTGAGCTTGGGCAAGGTTTGAATCATAAAGTGACGATCCTATATTTGATGACTGGGTTTTATGACCAGTTTTTATGGCTGCTTTTTATGACCAGGCAACTGCGATAACACTCAATCATCGATCAAGATAAGCGGCGGCTGACAAAATATGAACTCGCTATAGAAAACGTGAGAGTGAGAGCCGTGCACCTTCTAATTAATCTTAAATTGCATTCAATGTCAACAGCTAAGCAAATCGCGAGGCAAAAAATCTAAAAATTACCACTCAGTGGTATATTTTGGGGTCTCAGTGGTCATTACAAATGATACAACCAAAAAACCACAGCTTATGCTGTGGTCTCTTTTGTCATGATGATATGACGGCTTTTGGGGCATATATAGCCCGCCTTAATCTGGTTGGTCTAACAAACCATGATTAAAGATTAAAAGCTATGATCACCTGACAGGGCTAAGTCTAATGAGCTGGTTGCAAAGTTATGCTCTGGCTGATTTAAAATATCGCGGGTGATTTTGCCAGCAGCAATCTCACGTAATGCCAAAACCGTTGGTTTGTCATTATCGACATCAACCATTGGCTCAGCGATACCTTTGGCCAATTGACGGGCGCGCTTGCTTGCGACTAAAATCAGCTCAAAGCGATTATCTACGTTATCTAAACAATCTTCAATCGTCACTCGTGCCATAAATAGCTACCTCGGTTGTTTTTATTAAGTGGCGAATATGGCCGCCACCCAATAAAAATAATATCAAAAATATATAAAGGGGGATAGCTAGATATTATAGCATTTTTTGCCCCGCCGCGTCGTTGCTTTTTTATCTCTACATCACAAAATCTGGCACGCCGCCCTTTTAACGCGTTAATTTGTCTGACGTTTTAGTCTGCCTGAGTGCCGAGCAGATTGGCAATGGTGCGATGGTAGCGCTGCTGCTGGCGGCTTAGGGTCTGCCTGTCAGCGACGATAATGGCCTTTAGCTCAGTCAATGCCACCTCAAAGTTATCATTTATAATCACATAATCAAAATGGACGTACTGCGCCATTTCCGTCACTGCACCGGCCAAACGCTGCTCGATGACCTCCATCGAGTCTTGCGCGCGTGTCGATAGACGCTGACGCAGGGTGTCGATACTGGGCGGTAAAATAAAAATCATCACCGCGTCCGTAAAGATTTTTTTGACTTGTAGCGCCCCTTGCCAGTCAATCTCTAAGATGACATCGACGCCTGCGTCTAACTGCGCCCGTACGCTTTGCTCTGAGGTGCCATAGTAGTTGCCAAACACCTCAGCATGCTCCAAAAACTGATTGTCATGGATGGCGGCGACGAATTTGTCGACATTGGTAAAATGATAATGCTGACCATCGACCTCGCCTGGACGCGGCGCGCGCGTGGTATGTGACACACTGACAGTCAAGTCATTGGTGGTAGCCAATAGCTGTTTTACCAGTGAGGTCTTGCCAGTACCTGAAGCGGCGGTGATGATAAATAATGAACCTGTCATACAGTGTGTCCTAGTAGCGAGAGCCCTAATAAATATAAAAAGCTGGTAAAAAGAAAAATCGCCATCATTTATGGCGATAGCAGGGTTGATTGGTACCGTAATAAACAGCCGTTACGCATAATAAAGCCCCTGCCCATCAGTAGGCGGTAGTCACATGACTACTACGTACTATACGTACTAACTGTGACCGGCGCGGGAATTTCAAAGGCAATAAAAGCAAATTATGCTACAGTAACGCATGGGTTTTATCCCAAACCTTCAATCAAAGCTTAATCCAAGCTGTTGTGAGACGTTTTATATAGTCTTAAATACAAATTATCTAATGATAGGCCTTTTTATGCAAATTTATCTTGCCAATCCGCGGGGATTTTGTGCTGGTGTCGATCGCGCTATTGCGATTGTCAACGAAGCATTGACACGTTTTGAGCCGCCCATTTATGTCCGCCACGAGGTGGTACATAATAAATTTGTGGTCTCAGACTTGGCCAATCGCGGCGCGGTATTCGTTGAAGAATTGGATGAAGTGCCAGATGGCTCCATCGTTA
Organism: Psychrobacter sp. Rd 27.2; assembly: GCF_001921755.1. Classification (NCBI taxonomy): domain Bacteria; kingdom Pseudomonadati; phylum Pseudomonadota; class Gammaproteobacteria; order Moraxellales; family Moraxellaceae; genus Psychrobacter; species Psychrobacter sp. Rd 27.2. The sequence continues at coordinate 223,599 of NZ_MRYB01000001.1, forward strand.
TTTTTTCAGCACACGGGGTGTCAAAGGCGGTCGAGGATGAGGCTGAGCGCCGCGATTTGACGGTATTTGACGCCACTTGTCCGCTCGTCACCAAAGTGCATATCGAAGTGGCAAAGTTTGCACAAGAGGGCATGGATGCTGTGCTGATCGGCCATGCTGGACATCCAGAAGTCGAAGGCACCATGGGGCGATTTAACCGTGGGCATGGCGGTCAGATTCATCTGGTCGAAAACGAAAGTGATGTGGCTGCACTCAGTGTCCAAGATGCTGAGCGCCTAGCGTTTGTCACCCAAACTACGCTATCGATGGATGACACCGCGCGCGTCATCGATGCACTGCGCGATAAGTTTCCAAGCATTCAAGGCCCGCGCAAAGACGATATCTGCTACGCCACCCAAAACCGCCAAGATGCGGTCAAAGACTTGGCGGGCCGCTGTGAAGTGGTGTTGGTCGTTGGCTCACCAAACTCATCAAACTCCAACCGTCTGCGCGAGCTGGCCGAACGTATGGATTGCCGTGCGTATCTGATAGACAATGCCAGCGAGATGGACAAAAGCTGGTTGGAGGGTGTGCAGAGTATCGGGGTGACGGCTGGTGCCTCAGCGCCGGAAGTTCTGATCCAAGAAGTGCTAAAGCAGCTGCAAGACTGGGGTGGCGATTTGCCAAGCGAGCTATCGGGTATCGAAGAAAACGTGACGTTTAGCCTGCCAAAAGCGCTGCGCATTCCGGTCACTCAAGTAGGCAAGTGATATGAGTCAACAGCAGCCAAAAACAAAGTTTGTCTTAGCAGAAGCCACGCTAGATGAGATCAACAAGCAGCTAAAAATTAATACCTTTGTCACCATCGTCTTGGTGCTGATGCTGCTACTCAATACCGCTCAGTTTATAAAGGGTTATAGCGTCTTATATGGCGTACTGATTGCGGTGATGGCGTTTTTTCTATTTATCATGGTCAAGAGTCGCACACTGCTGACCATGCAAAAACAACGATTGAGCAAATAACGTATGCTTATCGAATCCGGCAACACGTTATTTCAATCAAGCTCATATCCAACCAAGCTCATATAAGGTACACGTCGACGATAAGTCAGGCAGGATCAGCCAGACAGTTTGCGGTCATAAATAGTGTGCTTTAAATAAAAAAGAGAATCGAAAATATTAAGGAAAATTATGTCAGCGTACTACAAACTGGTCAAACGCGAACCATTGGCAGAGGGTGTCAGTATCGCGCATTATCAGCCGACGCAGCATGCCCAAGGCGCGTGGAACGAGCACGAGCAACATATGGCGCCAGCCACTGGGGTGCTGAGCGCTGAGCTACAAGGGTATGCGCCGCAAAAAAACATGCGCATCGCTCGTATTAGCTTAGATATTTTGGGGCTGATACCGCTTGATGAGTTTACCATTACTACGCGCTGTATTCGCCCAGGCAAGACCATCGAGCTTGTCGAGGCGGTAATGAGTAGCCGTGGCCGAGATGCCATTATTGCTAGGGCATGGCGACTGCTGACGCAAGACACCAGCGCCATCGCTGGCATTGAGGATCAACCAGCACAGTATAAGCCAGAAACACTGCCTGCTTGGGAGGATATGAAAGGTTGGCCGGGCGGCTTTATCGAAAGTGTGCGCTTGGTGGCCGCTCCAGATCGCCGAGAAGGTCGCGGCATGGTTTGGATAACCAACGATGTCGAGATGGTAGAGGGCGTACCCACTGATGATATGGTGCATCTGCTGGGCATGGTCGATACTGCCAATGGCGTGGTACCAAGACTGGGTTTAGGGCTGTCAAAACTAGAGTGGATGTTTCCCAATACAGACCTGCAAATCCATATGCACCGCGTCCCTAAAGGTCGCTGGCTCGGTATCGAGGCGGTACAGCAGTATGGCGCTGATGGTATCGGGCTGACCAGTGCTGTGCTCCACGATGTGCATGGGCCCTTTGGTCGTAGCGAACAAATACTGACCATCCGCCCGATGCCGCGCTAGCATAAAAAAGGTGAGTGAGCGTAGGTAGGCGAGCATATACGCCGCATTCGCGACCATGCTAACTATGCTGACCATGTTAACGAAGGCAAAGCAGAGCCAGAACCATGGCAGTTACCGCAAAGCCTCTTATAGTTCTGTAAAATAAAATGAAAGCATGTGATTAATTAATTATACAAAACAAGCCGAATCGGTTGTAATAGTAATCAAGCAAAGGCTAGGTAAGATAACTGCACAGGCAGGTTACTATGAACAAAATTCATCTGAACAAAGATCACCGCTTTTCAAACAAACTGACGAGCATTCTAGATATACTGCTAGAAGCCGTATTCAGAATAAGTTTGGCACTTTCATTTGTTTTTACAGGAGTATGACCATGAGTGATAAAAAATGCCCTTACGCCCCAACCCAATTGACCATGGGTAATGGCGCACCAGTCGCTGACAACCAAAACAGCATGACCGCAGGCAAGCGCGGCCCATTATTGGCTCAAGATATCTGGCTCAATGAAAAGCTTGGCAATTTTGTCCGCGAAGTGATTCCAGAGCGCCGTATGCACGCCAAAGGCTCAGGCGCGTTTGGTACCTTTACCGTGACCAACGACATCAGCAAATATACCCGCGCGGCTATTTTTAGCGAAGTGGGCAAAAAAACCGAGATGTTTGCGCGCTTTAGTACTGTGGCAGGCGAGCGCGGCGCTGCTGATGCTGAGCGCGACATTCGCGGCTTTGCCTTGAAGTTTTATACCGAAGAGGGTAACTGGGACATGGTCGGTAACAACACGCCTGTGTTCTTTTTACGCGACCCACGCAAATTCCCAGATTTAAACAAAGCAGTCAAACGCGATCCACGTACCAACATGCGCTCAGCGACCAACAACTGGGACTTTTGGACTTTATTACCAGAAGCCTTTCACCAAGTCACCATCGTCATGAGTGATCGCGGCATCCCAGCCTCGTACAGACACATGCATGGCTTTGGCTCGCACACTTACAGCTTTTGGAATGAAGCGGGCGAGCGCTATTGGGTGAAGTTTCATTTCCGTACGCAGCAAGGCATCAAAAACTTAACCGATGACGAAGCTCGTGAAGTCGTCGGTATGGACCGCGAAAGCAATCAAAAAGACTTGTATGATGCTATCGAAAACGGCGATTTTCCGAAGTGGAAAATGTACGTGCAAATCATGCCAGAAGCTGAGGCAGATACCGTCCCTTATCATCCGTTTGACTTGACCAAAGTATGGCCAAAAGGGGATTATCCGCTTATCGAAGTGGGTGAGTTTGAGCTTAACAAAAACTCTGACAACTATTTTGTCGATGTCGAGCAAGCTGCGTTTGCGCCTAGCAACCTAGTCCCAGGTATCAGCGTCTCACCAGACAGAATGCTCCAAAATCGCTTGGTGAACTACGCCGATGCTCAGCGTTACCGTGTCGGTGTCAACCATCAACAGATCCCTGTCAACAAGCCGCGCTGTCCTGTGATGAGCAACCACCGTGATGGTCAAGGCCGCGTCGATGACAACTATGGCAGCCGCCCACACTATGAGCCAAACAGCTTTAGCCAGTGGCAGGAGCAGCCTGATTATGCCGAGCCACCCTTAAAAATTGATGGCGATGCGGCGCACTATGATTTTCGCGAAGACGATAGCGACTACTTTAGCCAGCCACGCGCGTTGTTTCATTTGATGAGTGCTGAGCAGCAGCAGGTCTTGTTTGATAATACCGCCAGAAACATGGCAGGCGTGCCAGACTTTATCCAGTATCGTCATATTCGTAACTGCCATTGGTGTGACCCTGTGTATGGCGAGGGCGTGGCCAAGGCTTTGGGCTTGCGCGTCGAAGATGCGATGGCTGCCCGTGACTCTGATCCAGCGCGTCATCTGCCAAGCTGTCTATAAGCCGCGGCGCATGCTTGGCGCGCCTAGAGGAGGCAAGCGAGGCAACGCCACTCAATGCTAAAAAATGATAAAAACCGCTTAAGTCAACTTAGGCGGTTTTTTTGTGGACGATTTTTATGGTCAATATTGGTTTTTGCGGTATTTTGGCTTGAAATTTTTGCCTGTGCCCCTATCTGATTAACCAGCCTAACAGTATTTATCGCCCAGCCTTTATGGCCAGAGATGCCATACTGTTGGTATTGGAAAATTTGTGATTCACCGCTGCTGATGACAGCATCTTTGGTATGAATAATAGGAGTTTTTATGAGTGAGCAGACCCAAGTGGACAATCAAAGTTCCGCTGATGTAAAAAAACACAGTTTTGAAGCAGAAGTCGCCCAGCTACTGCACTTGGTGACCCATTCGCTATATTCTAATGCCGATATTTTCGTTCGTGAGCTGGTCTCTAACGCCTCGGACGCTTGTGATAAATTGCGCTTTGAAGCCACCAACGATGACAGCCTTTATGAAGACGATGGCGAGCTTAAAATTCGCATCGATGTCGACACCGAGGCCAAAACCATCAGCTTTATCGATAATGGTATCGGTATGAATGAAGCTGATGCCATCGAAAACCTAGGTACCATCGCCAAATCAGGCACCAAAGCTTTCTTAGATAAGCTGTCTGAGTCGCAAAAACAAGACGGTCAGCTGATTGGTCAGTTTGGGGTGGGCTTTTATTCAGGGTTTATCGTGGCCGACACCATCACCGTTGAGTCGCGCAAAGCCGGTGAGCCCGCCGATCAAGGCGTTCGCTGGGTATCTGATGGCACGGGAAGCTTTACGGTTGAGACCATCACAAAAGACACTCGCGGCACCCGTATCACGCTGCACTTAAAAGAAGAATACAGTGAAGGTGAAGACAACTACCTAGACCGCGGAAAGATCAAGCGTCTGGTCAACAAATACTCAGATCACATCAGCTTGCCGATTCAGATGCGTAAAGAAGTTTGGCAAGAAGATGTCAAAGAGGAAGGTGCGGACGAAAATGATAGTAGCGACGCACCAGCCGGCGGCCAGATGGTCTTGACCGATGAATGGGAAACCATCAACAAAGCCAGTGCGCTGTGGACACGCTCAGCATCTGAAATCGAAGATGATGAATATGTCGATTTTTATAAAAACATCACTTATGACATGGACGATCCGCTCACATGGACACACAACCGTGTCGAAGGCCGCGTGCAGTACACCCAGCTGTTATATATTCCTAAAAAAGCGCCAATGGATCTGTACACACGCGAGCAGCAGCATGGGCTAAAGCTGTATGTCAAACGCGTCTTTATCATGGATGAAGCAGAGCAGCTACTACCGATGTATTTGCGCTTTGTCAAAGGGGTGATCGACTCTGCTGACTTACCACTGAACGTCAGCCGTGAGCTGTTACAAGAGTCACGCGATGTAAAATCTATCCGTGATGGTAACGCGCGCCGCGTACTGACTTTGCTGGCGAGCCTTGCCAACAGCGAGGACAGCGACAAGCAAGAAAAATTTGCGCAGTTCTATAGCGAGTTTGGCGATGTCATCAAAGAAGGCCTAGGCGAGGACATGGGCAACCAAGCGCGTATTGCCAAGTTGCTGCGCTATGCTACCAGCACCAATGACAAGGTCGAGACCAGCTTTGAGGACTATAAAGCGCGTATGAAGGATGGGCAAAAAGCCATCTATTATCTCACGGCTGACAACCTCGCTGCTGCCAAAAACAGCCCGCAGCTTGAGCTGTTTAAGAAAAAAGGCATCGAAGTGATCTTGATGACCAGCCGCGTTGATGAGTGGGCGATGAACTTCTTGACCCAGTTTGATGACACGCCGCTACAAAACATTGCCAAAGGTGCGGTAGATTTGGGCGATTTGCAAGACGAAGAAGAAAAAGCGGAAGCGGAAAAGGCGCAAGAGGCCATGAAGCCAGTCGTTGACAAACTAAAAACGACCCTAGGCGCACGTGCCAAAGATGTCAAAGTCTCAACGCGTCTGGTCGACAGCCCAGCGTGTTTGGTGGTCGGCGAAGGTGAGCTCTCCCCACAGATGATTCAGATGCTCAAGCAAATGGGTCAAGAAGTGCCAGAGAGCAAGCCCACGCTTGAAGTCAACCCAGAGCATCCATTGATCAAAAAACTAGAAACCAGCGAGCAGTTTGATGAGCTGGCGCAAGTGATTTTTGATCAAGCACTATTGGCCGACGGTGGTCAACTTGACGACCCAGCCGCGTATCTAAAACGCGTCAACGAGCTATTGATGAAGTAAGCACGGCTGATATCAATGACTAATAAAGGAGGTCTTGTACTCAAGGCCTCTTTTTTTATATGTTTTTATGTAAATATAGCCGAATTTTACAAATCAGCCTTATCCTCTTAGGCGACAATCCGTTACAATCGCGATAGATTAGCGCGCTAAGCTATTCGGCTGGGTTTTTTATTTTTAACCCTATTTTATCGTCAATTAGGGATAAAATTGCTGTCGGTACACCGTACAAACATTAGGGCGTGTTGAACATTCAACCGTGGCACTGACAGAGACTATTTTTTAGACGATTCGAAGGTAAAAATAGTAAGCTTAGCCCTAGATAAAGTATATAAAGTGGTCTATTAAAAAATGCTGACAGCAAAGCGTGCTATCCTTGATTTGCGTTATTTCTCTCGACTGGCTAGAGGTCTAAGTCTTTGTCACTTGCGTCGTTAAAAACCGTATCGCTTCAGCGTTTTTCGCTCAATTTCGCGGCCAATATCATTGCAACCTTATGGATGCTAGTAGGCTCAACGCGGGCGTTTTCTTGGGTCAAGCCTACGTTTATACAATTTGCTGTTTTTGCGCTGTTGGCGCTGGGCAGTAATGTGCTGTTTTCGTGGCTGGCAGCCGAAAATGGCAGCGTGTTTAATGAGCAAGGACTGGTCAGCTATCTTATTTGGCCGATGATTATCTTGCTCGGTGGTATCATCTTGGCACGGCGAGCGAGCAATCAAGCCTTGGTGTTTGTGCCCGTGGTGCTATGGCTGGTCGCAGATACGTTATCGGCGCTGCTACAAAGCTTGGTACAGTTTTTGGGCAGTCATGGCTGGCTACCTGATTGGAGCTATTCATTTTTACCTATTTTATTTTTGCTGCTTTTTTTGTGGCAGACATTGGCACTGCTTTGGATATTTTCGCGGCGCCTGCGTATTCCGTGGTGGGAGCGTATCCTTGTGCTGCTCGGTGCGGTGGCGCTTTTGACTATCTGGCAGCGTAACGTCGCTGATCAGCCAATATTTAAACCAATCCCTATCGAGCCTGTGCTAGAGGAAGCGGCGCTCTACAAGCAGCCACGTTTGCTCCAAAACGCTCTAAACAGTATCGATCCGGGTATCACGGGAAAAACCGACTGGTACTTTATGGGTGTGGCGGGGTTTTCTGAGCAAAATGTATTTCGCTCGGAGATCAATAAAGTCCGTGAGCTGTTTGATGTACGTTTTGGCACCAGTGGTCGCTCGCTTGCTTTGATTAATAATACTTATAGCTGGCTAGATGAGCCGGTGGCGACCAAGACCAGTATCTTGCGCGGGCTAAAAAAAATTGGCCAGCAGATGAATACCGATGAAGATGTGCTGTTTATGACGCTCTCATCACACGGCACCGAAGACCTGATTCAATTGGCCAACCCGCCACTCGCTATGGAAAACCTCGACGCGGCATGGCTGCGTGAGGCACTGGATACTTCTGGTATTCGCTGGCGGGTGATTGTGGTGTCTGCCTGTTATTCTGGCTCGTTTATCGACGAGCTGGCGTCGCCGACCACGGTGGTGATTACCGCCTCAGACGCTGATAAGATGTCGTTTGGTTGTACCAACACCGCTGAGATGACTTACTTTGGGCAGGCGTTTTTTGCCGAGAGCTTACGTAGCAATACCAGCTTTGCGGCGGCCTTTAAAGACGCAAGGCGGCGGGTTAGTAAGCGCGAAAACCTGATGGGCTTTGAGCCCTCTGAGCCGCAAATGGCCATCGGTAGTCTAATGGAGACGGCGCTGCCAGCCTTTGAGCAAGTGCTGTTTGATAAAACGCGGCCGCCAGTGGCACGCATTATAGAGGGTGCTGGTATCGATGCCGCACCTAAAAACGCTGCCCGTCCAGCGGTCGCCGCTATTGATGGGATGCGTTGATCTTATCAATATAAGACAGCACGGCCCATGTATTCTCTCGTTAAGCGTCATATATTTGACCAGTATTTTATCTTAGATAAAAAGGATCTGACTTATGAGTAACTCCTATCATCATAGCTTCTCTACCAGCTCACAGCTCACGCAGCTTAGTGTCAATCGCTGTTTTGATGGCGAGCAGCACTATTATAGCCATCAGTCGACAGCGACAAAGACTGCGATGACATTTAGTATCTACTTGCCAGATGAGGCGCTCGCAGGTCGCCGCTGTCCAGCTGTTTTATATTTATCAGGTTTGACGTGTAATGCCGATAACGTCACGCACAAAGCGCATTTTCAACAAAAATGCAGCGAGCTTGGGATGATATTTATCGCGCCAGGCACCTCTCCTAGAAGTAGTGAGTCGGTGGATGTGCCAAATGATGAGCGTTATTTTGTCGGGCAGGGCGCCAGCTACTATGTCGATGCTGCGCAGGCACCGTGGTCCGAGCATTTTAATATGCAAAGTTATATCGTAAATGAGCTATATGACTTACTGCGCTCAGAGTTTCCTATCGATAGCATCGGTGTGACAGGACACTCAATGGGTGGTCATGGGGCACTGCTATTGGGGTTTAAATTCCCGAGTAAGTTTATCAGCGTATCAGCGCTGTCGCCAGTATGCGCCGCCAGCGAGTCGGCATGGGGCGAGGCTGCTTTTACAGAGTACTTTGGTGATGATAAAGCGCAGTGGGCGCAAGCAGATGCGGCAAAAACGATAGAAAAAGTCGGTCAGCAGTATGCAAGTATTTTGGTCGATCAAGGCGCGGCGGACAATTTTTTGGCAGACGGCCAATTACAGACCAATAAGTTGCTTGACGCTTGTGAAAAAGCCAAACAGCCCTTAACATTACGTTATCAAGCAGGGCATGACCATAGCTATTACTTTATCCAAACTTTTATTAATGATCATATCGAGCATCATTGGCGTATGGCGCAGTTTGGCTAGTGGCTTGTTTGTCCCGAGCTGTTTTTTGCGCGTAGGCTTTCATATAGGTGCTGTACGGTAGATTGCTTATGTTTATTAAGGTTAAAATATAATGGCAAGTTATCAAGATATTATGACTTCCAAGCCTGCTATATCGCAGGCTGCTTGTGCCTCAGCCTCGCTTACCATCATGCGCGCTGATATGATTGCCGCCTTACAAAGCAAGCAACATGGTAAGCGGGCGTCAACTGAGCCGCAGCCCTGTCCTCAGCATACAGGTAGTAGTCTGAGTGTGCTAGATGAGGCGCAGATATCACGCGTGATAGAGATGGCGTGGGAGGATAGGACGCGCTTATTGCAAAACGCAATATAAGCCGCGTTAGCTGTGGTTTTGAGCCTTGTTATTTCTAGCCTTGTTATTTTTATACAATCATCAATCAGGTAGTTTATTTATGAGCAGTCCTTCTAAGCCTTATCTTATTGCGCCTTCTATCTTATCGGCTGACTTTGCCAGACTTGGTGAAGAGGTCGAAAAGGTATTAGAGGCTGGTGCTGATGTCATTCATTTTGATGTCATGGACAATCACTACGTACCCAACTTAACGTTTGGTAGCATGATCTGTAAAGCGCTACGTGATTATGGCGTCGATGCCCCTATCGATGTGCATCTGATGGTGTCGCCTGTCGATGGTATGATTGAGCAGTTTTTGGACGCAGGGGCCAGCATCATTACCTTTCATCCAGAAGCCAGCGCGCATATCGACCGCTCTTTGCAGCTGATCAAAGATGGCGGCGCTGAGTGCGGTTTGGTATTAAACCCAGCAACGCCTTTACACTACTTGGACTACGTGATGGATAAGGTCGATCAAATCCTGCTAATGAGTGTCAACCCAGGGTTTGGCGGTCAGTCGTTTATCGACAGTACGCTGGGCAAGGTGCGGGAGGTGCGTCAGCGCATCATCACCAGTGGCCGTGATATCAGGCTTGAAGTGGATGGCGGCGTCAAGGCCAGCAATATCCGTGCGATCGCTGAAGCGGGCGCTGATATGTTTGTCGCAGGCTCGGCGATATTTAATCAGCCAGATTATAAAGCTGCAATCGACGCCATGCGTGCAGAGCTGGCATTGGCCAACGCGAGCGCATAGCTGAGATGGGGCACGGCTCACGGCTGCTGTTAGCGTGAGCGCCCTACAAAAGTAAAAAGGTGACATATGAACACAAACAAACCGCCACACACATCAGTGCCGCCTGATTCTGTAAATAGCCACGCGCCGCGACAGCGCAGCTTGGTGCCTAAAGGTATTACTATTGGTCTTGCTGTATTTGCGCTTGTACTCAGCTTAGCCGGTTATGGCTTTCGGCTGATGCTCGGTGAAGATGTAGAGACGGTGCTGCGCCATGCAGCGGTCATCGTCCCAGCCTTTGTGCTGGGCATCCCGCTGTTTTTTTGGCTGGGTTCGCGCCTGCTCAACAAAGTCAAAGGCATGCATATCGAAACTCGCAATGCCTTAACGCTTGGCTGGCTGACCGCGTGCGTGGCCATGCTGTGGCTGATGGGGACTTATAGTTAAGTTGTTATGTGCCTCGCTATACTGCATAAACTAAAGGGTTTTGCGTATCGTGCATATCAAATACCCTGTTATGAGGACAGGTTAGTGTGTATGAGCGCAATTCAACCTTTTGTGACTGCTTACTTTTTATTCATAAATACGTCACGCTGTTTGGGCGTGACTGGACGCTTGCATGTCAAAACCTTCTGATAAAATCTTCGATCTTATTTTTCCCAAAGACTTACCCAACAGTTTGTTTATTATCCTGATAGTGGCTTGTCTGCTGCTTGGGCTGTCATCCTTACGTCATGGCACCGACTTGCAAGGCTGGCTCAATGTCATCGAAAACTGGCTACTGATGCTGCTGATATTTCCTACGGCGACAGCGACTGTTGCCTTGCCATTTAAATACCGTGACCCATCGCTTGAGCTCAAGCTCATGTATTATCTGGGTATGTTTGTCGCTTTCTTATTTACCTTAGCAAAACTGCGCTACTGGCGCTGATCGGCGCATGTGCGAGCGCAAATACTTGACACAAGAGCGGACTCTAGAATAGAAGACTTACGTGACAGCCCTTGAATTTCAGGGCCAAAGCGTCCATTGTATGCATAAGACAGTTTTACCCGTATTACTTAGCGTAATCACGTGGCCAGACGCGACGTATTTTGCCAGTACTTCATCACGGGACAATAAGGAACACATGAATGCCATACGACATCGATATCGATAATGAGATAGAAGTAGATAACGAGAATAGCGATCAATTCGCAGGATTTGGAAGAGAAACCACGCTTGAGCTGGTAGAGGCCGATGATGGGCGACTGCTATTACGTGATGCTGAGCAAAATGAAGCACCGCTCATGACCATTGATTTTTCTGAAAAGCTCAAAGACATCCTCGGCAGTGATACGCAGGCGATAGGTCAGCATATGATTCATGCTGCCATTCAGGTAATCATGCAAAAACAAATGAGCCAGTGGCACGCCCATGTCTATGACAAAGAGCCGGCACACTATAGCTAGCTAGCCGATGTACTATAGACAGATAGTCAGCTGAAAACCTACGGCCAAAGCGCCATGCGAGTGACAATAGAAAAAAGTAGCAGATAAAACAGACAAAAAAAGGGCTTATCAATCGATAAGCCCTTTTTTGTATTCAAATAATCAGCATTGCCGTATTATTTGATTTTTGCTTCTTTAAAGATCACGTGCTGGCGGACTTTAGGATCATATTTTTTGATCTCCATTTTGCCAGGCATCGTGCGCTTGTTTTTGGTCGTGGTGTAATAATAGCCAGTACCAGCAGTCGATACTAATTTGATTTTATCTCTCATGATAGCTTTCCTTTAGATGGTGGTGATAAGCGCGTGGCTTAAACTTTTTGACCTTGTGCGCGCAAATCTGCTAACACTTTATCAATACCAACTTTGTCGATGATGCGCATACCTTTGGTAGACACACGTAGACGTACAAAACGGTTTTCTGACTCTACCCAAAAACGATGGTTGTGAAGGTTTGGTAGAAAGCGACGACGGGTTTTGTTGTTTGCGTGCGAAACATTATTACCCACCATAGGGCGCTTTCCAGTCACTTGGCAAACTCGAGACATGGCGAACTCCTAATCTATGAGGCATGAGGGATTCTCATACCAGTCTGGGCAAGTTGCGCGTTTTTGCGGCATGGACACAGCAAGCGGCAGCTTTGCACCAAACAAAACTATATGAAGGTTGAGCTGATATGACTGTTACTAAAGGCAAATAACAGACCCACCAATTCAGAAAATTTTAAAGCCGACATTTATACCATAAAACAGATGAATACTCAAATATTTTTATGATTATCGTCGGTCTAAAGGGTAACTATTATACCCTGAAATGAGCCGTCTATGTTGTTGATTATTTAATAGTAAAGATTCATTTTTTAGTTGTAAGTTATAACAAAAGTCAGTAAAGTTGCTGTTATATATTTAATACAATCTGTTAATACAACCAACCTTACTGTAATTCTATGTATCATTATCAGTCTGTCATGATTCTAGACAATGATATTTTGCTTATTTGCGCGAATAAATTACTGCCGATGCGGAGTTCCAAATATGTCTCATAGTTCACGTCCACTTTCTTCTAAGTTGTTTCAACTGACAGCGCTAACTTTAGCACTCACATTGGCTGGCTGTGGCGGCGGTGATGGTACAGATGTGGTTGCACCAACGCCTGATATTGGTCTGATTCCAGTTACCCCTGACGATCAAAATCCAGGCTCAGGCGAACAAGAGGAATCAAGTACTAAAGTAAGTGAAATATATATCCTGTCTAACTATGACAGTATCAACGTCAATATGGATAAAGACACCTCTATCAAAGTAGAGGCGTTGGTACTAGATGATAAAAATGGTGTAGTAGAAAATAAAACGGTGACGTTTGAGATTACTGATCCGAAAGCTACAGGGTTATTTAGCACCTCTAATTCTAGAGTAATTACTGATGAAAAAGGCAGAGCTATCATTGAGTTACAACCAGTAAATAGATTGACAGAAGCTCAAAAGGATTTTTTGATAAAAAATGGTTTAACAGTTAAGGCCAGTGTCGATGGTGTCGAACAGTCAGTTACACTTCTTGGAAAAGAAAGCGGCGATAATACCCAAAAAGACAATGCTTATGATGTCTTTATCTCATCCGATAAAACTGAGTTGTTAACTGGTTCGGATACAGCGACAGTAAACATTAGAGTCACCGATAAAAAAGGTGGTGTCGTGGCAGGTGTTCCAGTTATTCTGGGTATTACAGATGCGGCGTTGTACGGCTTATCACTCAATAGTCCTTCTAAGCGAGTCACTGACGAGCAGGGATTAGTGAGTGTTGAGTTGATACAAAATAGAGTAAATGTTGATGCTCAATTAAATCACGAAAGTCTGTTAACAGTCGTGGTTGATGATGAAGAAAATAGTATCGTTGAGCAAGGCTTTCCTATTATAGTGTCAGGCACTCGTGCAAGTAACGTGGTGTCTTCTAAGAACATCGTCAGCACTGGCGAGAATTTCTCAGTATCTGGGCAGCTTTTAGATGGTGCAGCAAAGTCTATTAATCGTGCAGATGTAGTTTTATATAATAACAATATCGAAGTAGGCACTGCTACTACTGATGATAAAGGTGGGTTTAGATTTGACTTAAACGCAGCCAACCTAGAAGTGTCGTCTGATGATAGCTATGTATTTGATATTGAAGTCAAAGGGACTGAAAGTACTCAGCGTATCTCTAATATATTGACGGTAGGCTCTGCTGTTAGCTCAAGCATGAACTTTGTACAGATCACTGATATTGTGGTTGGCGTTAGAAAGAAAATTACTCTGAATGTGCCAGATGGCAGCAACGGTGATGATGTTGTTCTCTCAACCAATAAAGGCAGGATCTTCAGTAGTATGGATGAGGCTGAAAACCTTGGTAGCTCTCGCCGTGTATTAAAGGTTATGAACAAAAAAATCGAGTTTTTTGTGAAGTCAGATGTACCTGATAGCGCTACTATAACTGCCACACATAAGCGTACAGGACAACCAAATAATACCAAAGAAACTGTGCTGAGCTTTGTGTCAGTTAGCCCCACTAAGCTACTGCTACAAACTGAGCGTTCGGTACTGAGTGTTGGTGGCTCCACTGAGGTGATTGCTCGTGTATTAGATAATGATGATGCACCAGTGAAAAACGCGATCGTGCAGTTTACAACGATCAAAGATGCCTCTGGTGGTAGCTTGGGACAAGGGGTTGCTTATACCAATAGTAGTGGCGTGGCGAGAGTCGTTTATAATGCAGGACAGAACCCTACCAAGACAGATGGTGTCATCATCGAAGCAGAAGTACGATTGATTGAATTACCAAATGGTACAGAACAGGCGGTTAGTGTCAGACCGACAGAAACCAAACTTTCAGTACAGACTAAATCAACATTTATCAGTTTTGCCTTTGCCGATAAAATAACTGCAGGTGAGCGAGAGGTTTATTACTTCCAAAAAGGCTCAATCAGCGTACTAAACAGCACAGGTAAGCCAGCTATTAACCAGCCAGTATCCATTAATTTGAATCCTGATACTTACCTTAAAGGTAGGTTTATCGTCGTGAAAGATATAGATGATGAGAAAAGCTGGGTTCAAACGCCCCCTTACACTTGCCAAAATGAAGATAACAATAATAACGGTATCTTAGACCCAGGTGAAGATGTTAACGGTAATGGACAGTTAGATCCTATCAACGTTGCAGCAGTGCTCGATAAAGACGGTAATGAGGTGAACTCTAGCCAAAACTTTAACTTTATTACTGATCAGTTTGGTAAAGTTGATTTCTCAATACGTTATCCAAAAGAGTATGCACAGTGGTATAAAGCAAAAGTTACCGTCAATACAAGCGTCGATGGCAGTGAGTCACAGCAGTCTCGTGCGATTGGTTTCCCCGTATTAGTAGATGATGTGGATATTAATGAGCCATTACGTCCAAACTGGGTTAGTCCATTTGGTACTGGAGCCTGTACGAGTCGCAACTAAGCTGTTTTTATACTTATATAAGACTAAATGACTAATCCAACCCCCCCCAACCCTGCGTTGGGGGTTTTTGCATTTATAATCTTAATAACCAAATACAAGCAACTCAATCAGCAAAGTTTTGCAAAAACGATTAGAATAGTTGGTTTCCTATACTTTTATTAGATTTCTGCTATCAGCATGACCATGTAAAGCTGATAGCTTTGTTTTTTGAATTGGGCGCATTATGCTAAGTAAAACAACACCAAGTAACACCACCTCAAGCAACAATGCAGCTGTATCCGCACCAGCTGTGTCATTGCCAAGTACATCAGCAAAATCTTCGCAAACGACAGCGGCTATCGATACGGCGACGCTACTCATTAAGTGCCGTGACCAAGCGGGCATCGTCCAAGCGGTATCTGAGTTTATCCATCGCTATGGCGCGAACATCATTACCTTGGATCAGTATTCCACCGCGCATGAGGGCGGGCAGTACTTTATGCGTTTAGAGTTTGCTTTGGCAGGCTTGAGCGAAATTATGGATAACTTTGAGGCCAGTTTTGCGCATACGGTTGCTAAGCGCCACAACATGACGTGGCGGCTACACAACAATGCCATCAAGACCAAGGTCGGTATCTTGGTGTCAAAGTTCGATCATGCGTTATTGGACTTGCTATGGCGTCATCAGCGCGGCTTGCTCGATTGCGATATTACTTGTGTGGTCAGCAATCATCCAGACCTGCGCCAAGCGGTAGAAAACTTTGGCATCACTTTCCATCATGTACCGGTGACGAAGGACAACAAAGCAGATGCCGAAGAGCAGATTCATACGCTGATGGCAGGCAATGACTTATTGGTATTGGCGCGTTATATGCAGATATTGTCGTCCGATTTTGTCAAACGCTGGCCGATGCAGGTGATTAATATTCATCACTCATTCTTGCCAGCGTTTGTCGGTGCCGACCCTTATCGTCAGGCTTATGACAAAGGTGTCAAACTTATCGGCGCAACAGCGCACTATGTCACCGCCGAGCTCGATCAAGGGCCTATCATTGAGCAAGATGTACACCGCGTCACCCATCGTCAGGGTGTGGCGGAGCTGCGCGCTATTGGCCGTGATATCGAGCGCAATGTCTTGGCACGTGCAGTCAACTGGCATGTACAAAACCGCGTGATTGTGGCGGGTAATAAAACTGTGGTGTTTAATTAAGGTACTTAATTAAATAGTGCTGAAATCACTGTAAGTTAGTAAAAAGGCCGCCAGTCATCTTCTATCACGACTGGCGGTCTTTTTATGTTTGCTGCTTGAAAATACCAATTATATAGTCGATTCTAAATAAAACAGATACATTATATGTCAACGTGGAACTGGTATAAATTTTCCTTGCGTGCTGTGCCTGCGCCGACAGAGGCTGCGTAAAATTTATCCCAGTCCCACTGTATCGTTTTTATACTGAACTCACTATAGCAGCATCTCTAATACAAACTTGCTACCAACAAAGCCAATAGCCAGCAGGATAAACGCATAAATGGTGATGTTGGCCGCACGTTTGCCGCGCCAGCCTGCGCGCCAATGACCGAGTAATAAGCCACCAAACAACAACCAAGACAGCAGGCTAAACACGGTTTTGTGGACGATATGCTGCGCCATCAAGTCCTGTACGTAAATAAAGCCAATCCCCAGCGCGATACTAAGCAAGACAAAGCCAACTAAGAGCATATCAAACAACAAGCTCTCCATACTTTGTAGAGATGGCAGTTTATTAACCCAAAATCGGTGGATGGTTTTGTGCTTAAGCTCACGGATTTGCAGCCGTAAAAACAGCGCCTGCACCGCCGCCATCAGCAGCACACAATAGGCCGCCAGCGACAGTAAAATATGGGTCTCAAGCCCGAGGCTGATATCGGTAATGGGCTGATAGGGGGCACGGCCGACATAGCCGATGGTCATGCCTGCCAGCGCGGTCGGCGCTGCCAAGATGCCAAGACTGACAATCGGGCGATACAGGCTAAACAGCACATAAAAACACAAGAAAAATAAGCTGATCAGGCTGATGACGTTAAATAAATTAAAGTTTAGGCCATATAACGTCACCACAGATGGATAAAGTAGCGCGGCATGCGCGGCCATCCCGATCAGCAATAAGCCTAGACTGCGGCCTTTGTAGATAGGTTTATCAGCAATCAGCGCCCAACCGATGTAAACGCTGACCGCTATATAAGTCAGGCTAGCAAGTAAGAATGCAAAGTGCACAGATATAAAACCTCATCTCATACTGAGCGCAACATGACCGCTCAATGTATCACCAAAGTGGTATTATCGGAATGATTAGAATAATCCTCCAATTTATCATAAAATGGGTGGCAATTGAGTACCATCTTACTTATTCTTGATAAATGCTTGGTGGCCGCATTATCCGCAGCAAGAGGGTTTAAACCTCTGCAAAACGACCATAAGTACCGTATCGTCTTAATGGTATAGTAAGGATTATCTGCTGTTTTTTTGTGGCCATCTCATAAGGGCTTGTGCTAAGAGCGTCCCTTAATATGTTCAGACACCCTGATATTATTGATAAATCGGTTAACTGGTTTACTAAGCGCTGATTTAACGAACAACTATTTTAACTGTATTATTTTAACTGAGAGTTATTTATGTTTGATACCTTAACAGAACGCTTATCGTCGAGCCTACGTAATATCGTAGGATCTGGACAACTGACTGAAGACAATATCAAAGACACGCTGCGCGAAGTGCGTATGGCATTACTAGAAGCCGACGTGGCGCTACCTGTCACCCGAGACTTTGTCAAACGTGTCAAAGAGCAGGCGCTAGGGGCAGAGGTGCTAAAAGAGCTGGCACCGGGCCAAGCCTTTGTCAAAATCGTCCATGACGAGCTGACCGAGATGATGGGCAGTGCCAACCAAACGCTTGAGATGACGGGCAAACCGCCGGTTGTCTATCTATTAGCAGGCTTACAAGGGGCGGGTAAAACCACCACGGCAGGTAAGCTTGCCAAGTACTTACAAGAGCGGCAAAAGAAAAAAGTCATGCTGGTCTCAGCGGACGTCTATCGTCCAGCCGCGATTAAGCAACTTGAGCAAGTGGCCGGTCAGGTCAATGCCAAGTTTGTCAACTCAAGCACGGATGAAAACCCGATAGATATCGCCCGCCGCGCTATCGAAGAAGCAAAAATCCAATACCAAGATATCTTGATCATCGATACCGCGGGTCGTTTGCACATTGACGACACCATGATGGATGAGATCAAAGCATTAACGGCTGCGGTCAATCCATCTGAGACGTTGTTTGTCGTCGATGCGATGACGGGTCAAGATGCCGCCAACACTGCCAAAGCCTTTAATGATGCGCTACCGCTAACAGGCGTTATCCTCACCAAGACCGATGGTGATGCGCGCGGCGGTGCGGCGTTGTCTGTACGTGCCATCACAGGCAAGCCGATTAAGTTTTTGGGTCGCGGCGAAAAGCTGGACGCCTTAGAACTCTTTCATCCTGAGCGTATCGCCCAGCGTATCCTCGGTATGGGTGACGTACTGAGTCTGGTCGAAGAGGTCGAACAAAAAATCGACCGTGATAAAGCCGAAAAAATGGCGAAAAAGATACAAAAGGGCGGCGATTTTGACCTTGAGGATCTGTTGACCCAATTTCAGCAAATGAAGAGCATGGGCGGCATGGCAGGCTTTTTGGACAAGATGCCAGGTATGGGCGGCTCAGACATGCAAAAAGCGGTCGAGGATGCCAAACCTGAAGAAAAAGTACGTGAAATGGAGGCGTTGATTAACTCTATGACGCCGTTTGAGCGTAAAAACCCAGATAAGATCAACCCAAGCCGCAAGCGCCGTATTGCTGCAGGCTCTGGGCGCGAGATTCAAGACGTCAACCGCTTACTAAAGCAGCACAAACAAATGGCAAAGATGATGAAAATGATCTCAAAGCCAGAAGGTATCAGTAAAATGATGAAGTCGATGCAAGGCTTGATGGGCGGCGGCGGATCTGGCGGCGGTCCACTGTTTGGCGGTGGTCAGCAAGGCGGCGCTAAAGATGTGAATCCTGCACAGATGGCAAAGCAAATGGGGCTGGATCCAAACAACATGCCGAGCACCGAAGAGATGCAAAAGCAGATGCAAGAGCTACAAAACCAAGCGCCCAAAAAGTTCAAAACGCGCTTTTAAGCCTTGATTGGCGGTCATGGTCGTCAGTATGGTCGTCAGTATTATAAATACGGCAGGTATAACGACCATCAAAGAGACCTCAAAGCTGTGACGGCTTTGGGGTCTTTTATATTTGCCAAGCGCGAGTTGGTACTGATAAAGAAAGTATGAAAAACGTAGAAATTCATAAAACTTGCCTATCCTAAATGCTATGATAGGCGCTGATTTATTAGGGCATAAGTTTATGCCGAGCGACAAAATTGAGGTTGTGATGTTTTTAGCAATGGATACCGTGTTTGATCAGTGTTCGATCGCCGTTTTAGATGCCAGTGGACAGGTATTGTCCGCTCATACAGAGAGCGGCAAACGTCAGCAAACCCAGCAAATCTTGCCGATGATTGATGCCGCCTTGTTGGAGGCCAATCTAAAGCTTGCAGATATACACGCATTAATATTTAACCGTGGCCCTGGCGCGTTTAGCGGCATACGTATCAATACCGCCGTGGTGCAAGCGTTGTCTGTGGCGCATGATCTGCCTTGCGTTGGTGTCTCAAGCCTGCAGGCCATTGCCCAATGCGCGTATCAGCAGTATGGCGTGACAGAGGTTTATAGCGCCCTTGATGCGCGGATGCAGCAAGTATATTTTGGTCACTATAAGATAAAGCAGACCGAAGAGACAGCCGCCATTATGCAGCCAGTGTCGACGGCTGATGATGAAAGCACAGAGCAGCTGCTCGATTATGACAGTCAGACGACGCTGAATTTACCTATCGCTGGTAATGGCTCAGTATTACTCAAACCACAAGACGGTCAGGTGTGTCATGATGATGTCTGGCCGGACGCCGTGGTGATAGGGCAGATTGGTATCGCCCAATTTATGCATACTGGCGGTACCGATGCGGCACATGCGCTACCAAAGTATCTGCGCAACCAAGCATGGAAAACCCTCAAAGAGCAAGGCAAGGCCTAACTGCGGCCAGCCGTATAGACGATAACAACATCGCAAAAATTATACTCAGTCACCTGTCAATCTGGGTTTAGGAATACCACCGTGGATATCATTTTATTAATTCAAGCTGTCATCATGGGTATCGTTGAAGGTATCACTGAGTTTTTGCCCATCTCTAGTACCGGCTATATGATTTTGTCAGCCGATGTCATGGGGTTTTGGAGCAAAGACAAAGTTGATTTGTTTGTGGTGGTGGTGCAGCTTGGTGCGATTTTGGCGGTCATTTACGACTACTGGGGGCGGCTCTGGCAAGCGTTTATGGGTCTGCTGACTGGCAAGGCCGCTGGCATGAGCAACCCACGGCAGCTGGGGCTGAGTCTGATTGTCGCCACTATTCCGGTGATGCTGGTGGGCTTTACTTTTGCCGATGAGATTAAGACTTATCTGTTTAATCCGATCACAGTCGCTATCATGCTTATCATCGGTGGTCTGCTGATTTTTTATGTCGAAAAACGCCCTAAGACCGTCATTGCATGTGAGGCCGAAGACGTCAGTCTAAAGACAGCGCTGATGATAGGGTTGTTTCAATGTCTGGCTCTCATTCCGGGAACCTCTCGCTCAGGGGCGACCATCATTGGTGCGCTGTGGCTTGGCGTCTCGCGCAAGGCTTCGGCTGAGTTTTCATTCTTTTTGGGGATTCCGGTCATTGTGGGTGCTGCATTATTAGACTTGCTCAAACACGGTGATGTATTGAGCAGTCGCGAAGACTGGCTGGTATTGGGCGTAGGCACAGTGGTGTCATTTATCGTCGCGCTGCTTTGTATTCGCTGGCTGGTAGCATGGGTCAGTCGCCGTGATTTTACGATTTTTGCATGGCTACGGATTATCACTGGAGTCATCGTACTGTTGGCGTCTTGGTTATTTGGTTATCAAATGGCAGGCTAAATGGGGGCGATGATTTGTGGTTATATAAGTAATAAATAGAGAGAGATAGTCATGAGCGCGCCGCAACCAGCAGCTAACCCTCCTAATGTGCAAAGTTACTGTCACCTGTTTTATATCAGCGATAGCCAGCAAGCACAGATTGAGCGCTTGCAAGCCTTGATAGTACAGCACCAGCTGACCATTGTCTTACATACTGAGCGATTGCACGATAAGCTCACTCAAAAACGTCGCCAGCAGTTAAGCCAAACCTCCAGCGTACCTATTTTAGTATTGGATCAAAAAGACAAGCTATCATGGCTAAGTGATGGGTTAAGTGTTGCACCAGAATGGGATAAATTGCAGCGCCGCGTGGTAAGCGCTGGGCGTAAGTCTGAGCTATTGCTGCAAGCAGCGAAGGTCACAGCGGACAGCCGTGTGATTGATGCCACCGCAGGCTTTGGTCATGACAGTTTGATATTGGCCAGCACCGGCGCACAAGTTACCATGCTCGAGCAGCAGCCGTTGATGGCATTGCTATTGTTGGTAGAGCAGCAGCGGATGAGTGCACAGCCCAATTGGCAAAAGCTGATGAGCCGTCTGCAAATTATCAACACTGATGCGCTCAGCTACTTTGCAACCTTACAAGCTGATATAACAAATGAGACTAAAGCCGTCGATGTGGTCTATCTAGATCCGATGTTTCCAGAAGACAGCTACCAAGACAGCAAGACTGGCAAAGGTGCTAAAGTTGGCAAGCATATGCAAGCGCTGCACCAGTTAGCAAGCCCGCCGACACTGGACGAAGAGCGCCAGCTGCTACAACATGCGCAAGCTATCGTTGGAGATAGTGACAAACAAGGCCGCGTGGTGGTAAAGCGTCCACAGCTTGCCTCAGCACTTGCCAATCAACCACCCAATGAGAGTTGGCATAACGAAGCGGTGCGCTTTGATGGTTATTTTGTGTGATAGACGTTTATTATTAGGATGAATGGACTCAATTAATCCGCTTGAGTGTTTAGAGTTAATGGATATAGGAGCCGGAATGTCAGCGTTAGTCATATGGATCATGGGAGCAGGGTTATTATTGATAAATATCATACTGCGTACTCGGCTGCTTCGGCTGGAAGCATCACTTAAAGCACTCAGAGGTCCACAAGAGTGTTTGAGTTATCTGCATAATCAAGCTAAAACAACGCAAAATAATAAAGTGGCTGCTATCAAAGCGCTGCGAAAAAAATATCCTGAGTTGTCGCTGATCGAAGCCAATAAATTATGGCAGCAGATCCAGTAATCTTATCCGAGCATATAAGCTGGTTACCTAACTTTTTATTGATGATAATTAAATTACCATGACATTTTCAGACAAACTACATGCCTACCTGCAGTTGACCCGTTTTGATAAACCAGTCGGTATAGAGCTGCTACTCTGGCCGACGCTGTGGGGCGTGATGCTGGCGGCGATGGGTAAGGCGCAGCAGCAAGGGGCGACGGCAGGTTTGCCCAGCCTAAAAGTATTTGTATTATTTGCCCTCGGGGCGATTTTTATGCGGGCGGCAGGCTGTGCGATTAATGACTTTGCCGATCGTAAGGTCGACGGTCATGTGTCTCGTACCAAAGGCCGACCATTAGCAGATGGTCGCTTGTCTGCCAAAGAAGCCATCGCAGCTTTTGTGATACTTGTCTTACTCAGTGCCAGCTTATTGTTTTTTTTGCCTATCGCAGTGTTTTATTGGTCGTTAGGGGCAGTCATATTGGCCTTTATTTACCCCTTTATGAAGCGCTATACCCATTTGCCGCAAGTGTTTTTGGCTGCCGCGTTTGGCTGGGCGATACCGATGGCGTATGTCGCGATACAAGGCGCGCCTGATATCTGGTGTTGGCTGTTGTTTATCGCTTATATGTGCTGGACGGTAGCATATGATACCCAGTATGCCATGGCGGATCGTGAGGATGATTTAAAGATTGGGGTTAAATCCACAGCGATACTCTTTGGCCGCTATGATGTCGTTATCATCTCGCTACTACAGATGCTATTTTTGCTCATTATGGGCGTGGTGATGTGGCACTACTTTGCGCCGACGTCGCTTGGCATAACGCCAGTATTTGGACTAGCGTTGGTGGCGATGATGTTTGCTAAGCAAAACAGCGCCTGTGCCACGCGTCGTGCAATGTCTTGCTTTCAGGCGTTTTTGGCCAATATCTGGGTCGGGCGCTGTGTCTTTGCACTTATCGCAGTTGCGTGTCTATGGACGACTTTTAATGGATAAATTTAAGAAGCTATCAAAGTCAAAAGCGAGAAAGCGGGCCAATCCCAATGGTCCAAGCGTCGATTATCAAGCCAAGCTTGCTGAACATGGACTGACGCGCGCGCAGGTCATCGCCACCGAGCGTAAACTGGCCAAATTTGCCAACACCGTGGACTCATTGGTGCGGGTGCCATTTACCAAGCAAGGCATGGGCGCTGATGCCGCGCTGTCAACCATTCCGCTGGCAGGGGATTTGGCGGGGCTGGCGTTGACCAGCTATGCCTTTATATTAGGTCGTCAGCTAGGCGTACCGGCACATAAGATGACGCCTGCAGTGAGACTGGCACTGATCGATATGGTGGTCGGTATCGTCCCTGGTATCGGCACATTGCTGGATATCTTTATACGTCCCAGCCGCAAGACTTTGGGAATCGTCCATGAGCATCTACATAATGAGTATGGCATCACCGAAACCATGCATATGGATCGGCCGTTTTTACATCAATCATTAGAAGACAAGCAGCAGCAAAGTCGCTTTTGGCGTAATCCTATTGTGGCTTGGGTGTATCTGCATATCCCAGACATCATCGGCCTTATCGTCATCGCGATGATCGCGTGGGGGCTGTGGGCGCTTATTAGTTGGCTGGTCGAGGTATTTGGCAAGACAACGGGTTTTGGCTAAAAATAAGCAATAAAAAAGGCGGCAAACGTTATGGTCGTGTGCCGCCTTTTTTATTGCTTAAAATATTCTTTTGAAGAGGCTTAAGGCATTTGACTTTTAATAAGTTGCCAGTTGGTAATTTACTCAGTGATGACTTCAGCATCAGCGCTGATGGCTTCAAAGCTTTTGACTTTATCGTTTTTAATCAGGTCGATACTGCCGCCACCTGCATGACTGACCAATTGAACATCACCATCGCTTGAGCGATACGTTGGGTTATTGCCTTGGCCTTCTGGGGCGCTTAGGGTCATCGTTGATTTATTGGGCAAGGTGACAATGGCATTGAGTACGCCCGCCGCCGAGGTCTCAAAAGTGACAGATAATGACTCACCAGCTGCGCTTATATAACGCACGTCGGTGATTTGCGCGCCTTTAATGGCTTGCTCTGGGTTTGGGGTAGGCGGCGTATCGGGTGTATCGGAGGCAGCCGGCGCTGCACCGTCAAGATCGCTTTCTAATTCCGTTAGGCTAACGTCATGGTCGGTCGCTGTTATTGGCTCAATCTGAGTGTGCGCCGTGTGTGCCTCATCGCTACCAGCATGATCGGTATCAGTATTTGTGGTCGCTACTGGTTGGGTGCGGATCTCAGTTTGAGTATCGTCAGTGGGCGCGGGCGTTTCTTGACAAGCTGCTAGTTGCAGGCTGAGCACGGCAGCAGGCAACAAAAGATAAAGGCGCCGCGCCTTTTGAGACATGGCACTTGAAGGGATGGCTCTTAGAAAGCTCGTCAATGTGGGGGCTAGGGTCGTCATAAGGCGCTGCTTGTCTAGTAAGATAGCGATATTTAAGCACAGTAAACCAATAGGAACAATCCACGACCACGCCAACGGTATTTTATAGGGTAAATAGTGGTTTTCTTTGTGATGGTATTTTCTTTAAACTAGGGTGTGTCCTCAATTCAATCGATAGCCATCTAAATGGGCGAAATCTGGCCAAACGGTGTCAAATAGCTGACGAATATCTCGATATTATCTGCGCTATTTTCCTTGTTTGACGGCGATTTATCTCATTTTTATCACCATTTTCAAAATGAGGACACGCCCTAGTCTTAGTCTGCAAGCGGCGTCTGCAAGCGCGTGCGGTTCGGTGATAGGCGTGATTGCATCGCTGCCGACAACGGTGCAAACGAGCCGAGCATCATATCTGCCAAGGCCTCAGCACATATGGGGGCTAATGCATAGCCTTTTGCGCCCATTGCGCTCATTGTCCAAAGCCGCTTACTATCTACCAACAGCCCAACCATTGGATGATAATCAGGCGTTTGCGTGCGAATGCCTGCACGTCCCCGCCATAGAGCGGTATCTGTTGGAATCACTGCTGCCATCTCAGGAATGGCAGTGACGAGCTTGTCACGGCTAATCTGATGCTCTTCATCACGAATATCGGTGCCTGTGTCATTACGCACAAAGCTTGCGCCTAACAATAAATACTGTTCGCCTTCTACCACATTATTCAACCTACCATCACCAACTTGCCCGCTAAATGAGGTGCAATAGCCGCTATATTTAAGCGGTATTTTAGGTAGTTTTGCGAGTTGTTCGGCTGTAGGTGTAAACCACGAAAGCTGACCACGGATTTTCCGACAATCAAAAATACGCTGATCTAATTGATGGCTTTCATAAGCGGCGCAAATCACCACGTTATCGGCATCAAGAGAGACGATACTATCATCCTGATCATTACCTTTAATCGTAGCGGTTTGCGCCGTCTCGCTAATATCGTAAACGTCTATTTGTTGAAAACGGATGAGCGGATGCGTCAGGATGGTGTTTTTTAAGGCGTGCGGATTGACCAAGCCAGACTGTGGTAAATATAAGTTTTCTGTTAAGTCTTGCATGGTTAGTCCGCTGATGCTTTGTGCCTGCGCATGTGGTAGCGTGGTGGCCATCTCATCCGGATAATCTGCAATTTGCTCGGTGCCGATATTGGCTTTTATCAGCAAATCGAGCGCGCCTGTCGGCTCAAGCACTGGCGCTAGCTGCTGCGTAGCCTTGTCATTGAGCGTTCGATATAGTCTGCTACTATAGAGATAGCCGATAGTATGCAGATGCTCGTCGACATGATGGATGGGCGTCATTTTGGGCGCGAGTAGGGCGCGCGGATTGCCTGACGCCCCTGCCAACGGTGCCGTTTTATCCAGCAAGGTCACCTGGATGCCGCGATTGGCCAGCGTCCATGCCATCATCAGCCCTGAGATACCAGCACCAATGACGATACTATGGCCATTATCTATAGCTTGGTGGTCAGCCGCTCGATTATCAGTGTGTTCATACGTCTCATCGCTTACTGGCGCTGGCATGATGGCAGTGAGCATCTCACGCTTGCGGCCAAAGCCTTTGACTTTTTTGATCTCAAAGCCGCAGTCTTTTAGCGCGCGTTTGACGATACCGGCGCAGCTATAAGTAGCCGCGGTCGTGCTGGGAGACGATAGCCGCTGTATCTGTGCAAAGATATTTTCAGCCCATAAGGTGCTGTTGCAAGACGGCGCAAATCCGTCCAGATACCAAGCATCGATAGCAGGCGCTGGCGTTAGGTGCGTCCCTGATGCCAATTTCGTCAAGCTGTCAGCGGCATCGCCCAACCATATATCGACCGTTAAGTTGTCATCAAAAAAACGCAAGCGATGACAGCCTGCGATGAGCGGCGGATAGGCGGCCAAAAACTGCTCAATCAGCTCGGCCAGCTCAGGCGCACGCTGTGTCCATAAGGCTAAAATTTTAGTAAGATCGGCGTGCGCGATCGGGAATTTTTCTGTGGTAATAAAATGCAGCTTCGCTGTGGCTAAGTGCGGATGCCTGTCACGCAGCGCACGCCAGAGCTGCCACGTTGCCAATAAATTTAGCCCCGTGCCAAGCCCCAACTCCGCGATGCTAAAGCATTGCATTGGCGCAAGGTTTGCCAAGCGCTCGGCGAGTTGATTGTGCGCCAAAAACACATAACGCGACTCTGCGAGACCATCGGCATGGGAAAAATACACATCACCAAACTCACCAGATACCGGTACTTTATTACCCGTGTCATCCATTTGCCAGTCGATTTTGGCAGGGCGGATGGCAGAAGGCTGTGGTGAGTGACTGTTTGACGACTGCGTATCTGGCTGGCTATTTGGCTGTTTATCTGGCAAGGAGGCAGATGTACGGCTGTTTTTTGGGGCGGCGTTAGACATAAATGGTCACATCAGACAAAGCAAAAAGACGATAAATAAAACTACCAGCGCTCACGGCGGACAAACACAAGCCACGAGATAAAAATACCCACAAGCAAGCTGATCAAAACCGTAAAAGCGCCATATAAAAACAACTGGCCCTTACTCTCATATATCAAGACATTGACTTGGGTTTGTAAGTCATTCACTTGCCGCTGCAATTGGGCATTGCGGCTAAGGAGCTGCTGATTGGCATCGGAGAGCGCTTGACTGGACGGCTGCAACTGCGCGGCCAAGGAGTTATTGATATCAAGGCTGGCGTTGGTACCCGCTGCACCTGCTGCGGCTTGCTCTACCAAAGGGGCGGCAGTGCTGGCAGCCGTATCGGTGACGCTCGGTGCTGCATAAGCAGACTGCGCGGCCAGCGCCATGACCAACAACACTCTAGCAAGCGCAGACGTAGGGCCAAGCGTATTTATTACAGAGGGGTATCGGCTCACGGTTTGGTCACTTGTGCAGCGCCGTTACCAGATTTTGGCAACGTATGAATAAAAGGTCTGATATCGACATGGCTATAGACGCCATCACGTAGGTAGGGCTCGTCGTTTGCCCACGCCTGCGCCGCCTCGATAGAGTCAAAGTCAGCGATGATTAGGCTACCTGACATTGCCTCCAAACCGTGTTCGATAGGGGTGGGGCCTGCGATAATTAGGCGGTTTTCTTGGTCGAGTGCCTGCAGACGGGCGACGTGCTCAGCGCGGGTAAGTTGACGCTGCGCGCGGCTATCGGCTACGTCATGACCGATGATGGCAAATAAGGACATGAGACTTCCTCATAAAATAAACAGTAAATAAAAGGGGTGAATGTTCAACAAGCCCTAACCACATAAGCTGATAAAAAATCGCGAGTATCGATACAAATGTGCCAAGATGGCATCATGATGGTCGCGATTGGCATTTAGCTGGCGCTGCAAATTATTATAAAATCATAGAAATCATAATGCGCGCGACTTTGCTACTTTGCCGACTTATCCGTCAATGCTGGATTGAGATGCTTTTTTAGTACTGCAAACTGAGCGACGACAAACACCAACATAATTGGAATCCAGCCATAAGTTTTAAAGTTGATCCAGGCTTCATCTGACATCATAAACGCTGTGATATAATGCAAGATGCCCATAAAGGCAAAAAACAACCCCCACGCGACAGTCAGTTTTTTCCAGCCGCTCATCGTCAGTGAAAAGACATCTTTCATGGCCAGCTGCATCAAGGGTTTATTGATCGCAGCACTGACAATCAGCGTCAAGGCAAAGATGCCGTTGATGATTGGTGACTTCCAGCGTAGATAGACATCATCACGCAGCAATAACGTGCCACCACAGAACAAAATGGTCAATAACAAAACGACCCATTGCTGTTTATCAAATTTGCCTTTTTGCCGAATGAAGTGAATGGCATAAACAAGGATGGTGGCGATCAGTAGCGCACCCGCCGCCGCCAAGATACCACTGTAACGAGCAGCGATAAAAAAGGCAATTAAAGGAATAAAGTCTAATAAGGCTTTCATAGCAAGTGGGATGTCCAACAAAAACGTATGGGGTAGTTTACACGTCTACTGCGGCAAAAAAAAGCAAACAACGCGATAATCATACGATATCACAAGCCTGCGCGCCAATAGTCAGTGCGGCTGATCAGTCGTGCTACTGCTATATCGAAAGGGTTGTTGCTGACGCACGGGCGCGCCGAGTTATTACTGACTTTTTATACTTTTATATACTATTAAAGCTAAGGCTTATTTTATGAAATTTGATTTACATTGTCACAGTACCTGCTCTGATGGTACTTATGCACCGACCGAAGTGGTGCAACGTGCCCACGCAGCTGGCGTCAATGTATTGGCACTGACCGATCATGATACGCTGGCGGGGATTGATGAGGCGCGGGTAGCGGCGACGGCCTGCGGTATGCAGCTGATTAATGGGGTTGAGATTAGCTGTGAGCATACGCTCAGCGGCGGCTATGGCAAAAACAAATCAAGCAAAAAAATCATCCATGTGCTGGGGCTGGATTTTATTGACCGAGATAAAATGCACGCAACTTTGCAGCAATTACAAGACAGCCGCGCCAGTCGCGGTCAGAAAATCACTGAGAAGCTTAGTGAGTTATTAAGTCTCGATTATGAGGAGCTGTGGCAAGCTGTACTGGGTAAAGCCGGTGGCAACCCGCAAGGGGTCGGACGCGCCCATATCGGTCAGGTATTGTTTGAACGCGGCGATGTCAAAACGGTACAAAAGGCCTTTGATAAATATCTGGCGGATAATAAACCTGCCTATGTGGCAATCGATGCGCTGAGTATGGCTGAGGGTATCGAGCTAATACATGCGTGTGGCGGCAAGGCTGTATTGGCGCATCCGACGCGTTATCATCTATCAGCCACGCGGGTGCGTAAGCTGATCGAAGAGTTTGCTGGGCTGGGCGGTGATGGTTGTGAGCTGCCTGCCACCAGTGAGCCTATCAGCACCCGCCGCATGGTCGATCGTAGTATCGCTGCCAACAATTTGGTGGCCTCGGTTGGTAGTGACTTTCATGGTAGCAATATGCCGTGGCGGCGCTTGGGCGACGTTCCTGCATTGACACCTGACCAACAAGGCGTCTGGCAGTCGTTTACCACGCTTGGCTAACGGCTCATATACATTTGTCTAGAAGCGCGCTGCTGCCGCTTATTTGGTTACATTTTGAGGTGAGCGTTTGTCTAATAAATAGCCAAAACAGATTGAAACCTCAGACAAATCTTGCCACACTTAAGTGGTGGCCAGCGTTTGTACGATGGGTAGGATGTTTATCTTTTACCCATGCAGTTATCTGAGCTTATCTTTAATAGACGCTTATTTTTATATAGCAATTGTAGTAGTTGGTTGCTTTCACTCATGTTATGTCTGGTGTATTTACATTTTTTGCGGTAGCCAAACTATGTCTGTATCGTTTCCTCATTTAGGCTACAAGCGACTCTCGCGAGCAATCTTCGAATGGCAAGCTGCTGATAGGACTGCTTTGTTGGCAGTATTTATCTTGATGGAGGTGTTTTTACACTGGCTTTGGTGTGTGTTTGTCTGGTGGTATCAAGATGCCTTAGGCGCTTATGTTTATATTCATCTGTTGTATCCGCTGTGGCTTGGCATTACGGTGATGGGTGTGTTTTTTTGGGGTATCGCACGCCATCTGTCGCGTCTTAAACGGCAAACGACTGCCATAAAAAACAAAAACTTAAACAAATGGCAGCTGCTGTTGGTGGTGCCTTATACTTTCTATATCGCCACTGTGATTATCATGGTCGGTTATAGCAGTTTGTTTGCGGGTGTCTCGCTGGTAGGCGGTGCGATGCTTGGGATGATGCTGATCAAACGCCGCTATGCGTGGCGTGTGTTTTTGCTACAGATTGCTCTGATTTTATTGGCTATCTTGGCGCCTTACTTCGGTATTCATCTGCCCAACTTGCGCCAACTGACGTTTGTTTATCCATTTTTAGACAGCCAAAACTACCTGACGTACAACGAGCTGATGGCGATTGAAAACACGCTTGCCACCTCGGTGTTTAAAGGGGTGACGTTAGACTGGTCGAGTATCAGTGAGCTACAGCGCTCTTCGACGTTTTTTTGGCGCGCAACCCACGTGCTACTGGCCTTACCCAAAGCAATCTTTATCGTTTATATGTTTCGTACGTTGTTGTTGATATTAGATGACAGCAAAAATGAGATATTAAAGCATGCCAATCAAGACGAGCTAACCCAGCTCAAAAATCGTCGATACGGTTTGACGCAGATGAAGCAAGCGCTAAAAGAGCTACAAGATGGGCAGGACTTTAGCGTTATCTTGCTAGATTTGGATTGGTTTAAAGACATCAATGACACCTATGGTCATGAGGTCGGCGATCAGGTGTTGTTTGAAGTGGCGCAGACGCTGACGCAGGCATTGACCGATGCGGCCATCGTGAGTCGCTATGGCGGCGAAGAGTTTTTGATTGTCCTGCCAGCCACGAGTCACGATGGGGCGATGCTCATCGCCGAACAGCTCCGCAAAGACATCAGTAAGCACGTCATCAAGGTCGATGATAATAAGGCGTTTAGCGTCACCGCAAGCTTGGGGCTATACACATTCACTCACGAACAAAGTGTGTGTATGAAACAAGCCCGTACAGAGCAGTTACAGTTAGAGGCGACGCTGCAACCAGCGCTCGCAGGCAAGCCCCGGCACCACAGATCCGCCTTACCGCCAGAGTACCAGACCCTTTTGCCACCTGATATTTGCCAGCGTTTAATCTGTACAGCGGACAAGGCGCTCTATGAAGCAAAAGACCGTGGCCGCGACCAAGTGGTCAGTGCCAATCATATGTTCGTCAGCGAAAATAGCCGCCATGCGATGCTGTGTGGTATCTAAGCTGAGCCCAACTGTAAATGCTGGACGATGCTGGCCAATACACTGGTGGCAAAGCTGCCAGTCGTCAAGGTAAAGCTCAGCACCAGCGCTTGCTCATTGCTATCGGATGCATCTAACCACTCCCAGCTTAGCGCTTCAATCGGCAAACGCAGTGCTCGGCGCTGGGCTTTGACATCGCGCTGCTCTAAGCCCATGGCCAGCTGTGTCAATAAGGCATTATTTTTCACAATATCGCTCTCAAGCTGCGCTGCCATGCCGCTAACCTTATCGTTACCCACGCCCCACAGCACCCCAGTCGGATGAATATCACCACTCATCATCCGTGCGCGTAAGGCATCGTCTATTGCCTCACTGCCAAATATCGAGCCTGAGCCGTTTAAGTTAAATACCTCACCTGCCAGCCCAGTATCCCAGTTGCCTACGCGGACTCTGGCTGCCAATATCTCATTAAATATCAGACTACGAGCCGCAGATAGCTCCATGGCGTTTTGCTCACGTGGCGCGCGTTTGCGTTTACTCTTTTTGGTTTTTGGTTTGCTCGCCGGTATGGGACGAGCAAATAGCCGTAGGGCTTCTGCGATGTTGTTGCCTTCATAACCAAAACGCTGGGGGCCAAAGTAATTGGGCACGCCTGTTTTTCTGATAGTAGCCAGATGTTGCTCGGTTGCCTGCTTGGCGTCAGTAGCTGCGATATTACTGGCAAACTCGATTTCTCGTAGGATAATGGTAAATTGATTGGCGCGGTGAGTACCGCGATTGAGCTTTTTGTGGTGCCAATGCTGGGCGATGATGGTGACGGACTCGTTGTCACTGATGTCTACTGGGGCAAACTCAGAGTTGGGCAGTTGCTTTTTGGGGATTCTTAAGCTAAACCACTGCGTCGTCAGCGCATGACGGTCTTTGAGCCCCGAATAACCAACATCGCGCAGTGGGATCTCTGCCCATTCTGATAGCAGCTTGGCCAGATAGGCCGTATTTATCCCTGATTTTTTGATATGTAGCCACAAGTGCTCACCCTCGCCTGTGAAGTCAAGCGGCAATATTTCATTGACAATAAAGTCGTTGTTTTGGGTTTTATAAGTTGCCTGCCTTAAAGGTTGCGGCATAGGCTGCGGCAGCTGCTCGGTGTCTGTCGCCGCTTTTATATCAGTGCTTGTCAGCGTGTCGCTCATAGCCCGCTCATGAGTAGATGGCTGATGTGTCGTTGTATCGTTCTGATTATCTTGATCTTGGGAAGTCATAAAGGTGTCTTTTGTTTTGATAAGGGTAAGAGGGACGTACGCGAGATAAAGGTAAGTAATGAGAATATAATTAATGAAAATAACAGCAAAAAAGTTACGTTTTGCAACGTGGCACGCATACAAATAAACAACGTCAGCCAAGTGGTCTTGCTACTATCAGATAATACGTATTTTTGAATGTAGTGTCTAAATGTCTATAAATGGACTTTTGGTTTGAGCCAATACAATCCTGCCCAAGCCCGCCTAAGCCAATACGGATGCCAGCCTATCAACAATAACTGTTAAGGATGACCTATGAGCCAAACAAACAATAATCAAGCCGCTGACAAAATCGCCGCCAAAAATCTAGTGACCATCGATAAGTCCGACATCCCAGATGGTGGCATGAAGTCTTATAAACAAGAAGACGATAGCATCATTTTAGTCACGCGAGACCGTGATGAGTTTAGCGCATTTGATGGCAAATGTCCGCATGCCGGTGCCGACTTGGGTGAGGGGTTGCGCTGCGGCGATAGAGTGATCTGTCCATGGCATCATGGTAGTTTTGACAGCCGCGACGGTACGCTATTAGAGCCTGTCGCGATGCGCGGCCTGACTCAATATGAGCTGGTCGATGAGGGCGAGCGGTTGGTGGTGGATACCGCGGCCAAGATAGACAACCGTACCGCAAATGACAAGCTGACCGACACGCATACCATCATCGTAGGCGGTGGTGGTGCAGGATTTATGACCGCCAATCAGCTACGTCATACGGGTTATGGCGGCAAAATTACCTTAATTAGTAAAGACAGTTACGCCCCTTACAACCGTCCTTTATTATCCAAAATGTTTTTGGCAGGCAAGATGGATGAGAAGTATCTGATGCTAGGTGGCCGCGAGTGGGCCAGTAATAACAACATTGAGCTGCGCCTAAATCAAACCGTCAGCGCAGTACTGCCCAATGAGCGTACGATTGTCATTGAAGGCGACGATGGTAACCACGAGCAACAGGCTGCGGATTTTTTGGTCGTGGCAACAGGCGCCGAGCCGAAGATACCGCCATTTCAAGGTGCTGAGCTAGCGGGCGTCTATACGCTACGTAGTATGGATGATGCTAAGGCGATCAAAGGTGCTACCGATAACAAAAACGTCGTCATCGTCGGTACAGGATTTATCGGCATGGAGGCGGCGTCAGCGCTGATGCAGGCTGGCAATGCCGCCTCCGTCACCATCGTCGGGCGCAGTCGCCGCGTCATGAGCAATATCGTCTCTGAGGCGGTGAGTAATACGCTTATCAAACTGCATGAAGAAAATGGGGTGCGCTTTGTGTTTGGTGCAGGTGTTGAGAGCATCAATGGAGATGGCAGTCACGTCAGCGGTGTCACACTGTCAGACGGCAGTACGCTGGCAGCGGACGTGGTAGTTTTGGGTACGGGCGTGGCACCACGTACCGAGCTATTAAATGAAGTAAATGACCCCGATGGCGTGCAAGTCGATGAGCATCTACAGCTACGCGACGGCGTCTATGCACTGGGCGATATTGCCAAAGCCACCAATCAGATGGGGCGTATGCGTATCGAGCATTGGCGCGTGGCTTTACAGCATGGCATGGTAACGGCTGCTGCCATCTTAAATGAAGACAATGACCACTCGCTAGAGGAGCGTATTCCGTTTTTTTGGACTGGACAATATGGCAAAAGCCTACGCTACAGCGGACATGCCGCAACCCCTGATAAAGGCATATTATTTGGCTCGCCAGATAGCCTAGATTATATCGAATACTACTTCGATGATGAGGCGGAAGACACCCGCGCCAGTGCTGCAAGCTCGCTTGGACGAGACAAAGAGCTGATCGCGTTTTCTGAGCTATTACGCCGTGGTCATGCGCCAACACGCGCGCAGCTCAGTGCCGGATTTGACATGATTGAGCAAGCACAACTACTGTCGCGCTAGCATTTACAGGCGGATAAGGTTTACTATAAAAAGCTGGCCTACAGATAGGTCAGCTTTTCATATCACACGCTATATATAGCAGCAGTAAAAGGACATACCCTCATATGGATAGCAATACTACCAAAAATCGCCCTGTGTTTTTGCGGCAAGCCCGCCGCGCCGATATCGCCGCGCTCGAGCAGCTACTCAACCGCTGCTACCGAGAGACCGCAGGCTGGACAAATGAAGCGGATCTGGTGGGCGGTATTCGTACCACGGCAGACGAGCTGGCAGGCGTCATCGATCATCCAACACACTACCTGTTTGTTTATCCAAAAACCACGACAGGCGCACGTGATGATGCAGAAACAGGCGAGCTGCTAGGCTGCATCGCAGTGGACATAAAAACAGATGACAATGCAGCCACTTGTGCTTATATCGGTATGTTTGCCGTGCATCCAGAGCTGCAAGGGTGCGGCGTTGGCAATGAGATATTACAAGCGGCAGAGACGTTTGCTACGCGGCATCTAGCAGATAACGGCCAGCCAAGTCGTCTCACGATGTCTATCTTGAGCCATCGCCCCGAGCTATTAGCCTACTATCAGCGCCGCGGCTATCAGCTAAATGGCAATAAAATGCCATTTCCAGATGACGGTAATAATGGCGAACCAAAACGTCAAGATTTAGAATTATTAGAATTAGAAAAAGTGGTGAGTGCGTAAACCCTAACCCCAAAAATGCCCAAAGGTCATAAACAGGCCGACACTCAACAAGATAAATGCCACGATAATCAAACGCTTAAACCAAGTAAAAGCAGGCACGCGCGTGGCATTATCATCAGACATGAGAAAAGCGAATAAAAATAGCAAACTTCCTGCCAAGGTCATGATGCCTAAGCCCACGGGTAATATAAAAAGGTACACCTGCCACACAGTCATCTCGCAACGGTCATTATTAAACGCATCATAGCAGCATCAGGATTGTGCTGTCTGTATCTGGTTTTACACTAAAACAAAAATAGACAATAAAAAAGGCCATTTCGTTAAAAATAGCCTTTCTTCTCATTCAGTCTGTCTAACGCATCGTCACAAACTCTTCTGCACCTGTCGGATGGATGGCGACGGTATTGTCAAAGTCAGCCTTAGTCGCACCCATCTTGATCGCCACTGCAAAGCCTTGCAGCATCTCATCGACCCCGTAACCGATGCCATGTAGGCCGATGATTTTTTCCTCCTCACCTAAGCACACCAGCTTCATCACGCACTTTTGGCGATGCTGCGTCACCGCGCTATACATCGAGGTAAAGGTCGAGGTGTAGCATTTGATAGTGTCTTTGCCATACTGCGCCACCGCATCGATCTCAGATAAG
The DNA here is from genome assembly GCF_001921755.1 of Psychrobacter sp. Rd 27.2. NCBI lineage: Bacteria > Pseudomonadati > Pseudomonadota > Gammaproteobacteria > Moraxellales > Moraxellaceae > Psychrobacter > Psychrobacter sp. Rd 27.2. The sequence continues at coordinate 259,781 of NZ_MRYB01000001.1, forward strand.
CCAACCGTCCCAATCGCAGGGTGAGTAAAAATCACCGTCGGTACCAGCTCGTATGTTAAATGCTCATCGGTCTTGTCGTTAAATAAGCGCTCAGACAGACGCCTACCAGCGGCGATGGCTACTGGTGTCAAGTCGATGCTATTTTCGATAATATCACCGACCGCGTAAATACCATCGACATTGGTATTTTGGAACTTATCGACTTTGATTTTGCCAAACTCGGTGGTTTCTACGCCCGTTACTTGCAGGTTGATGTTGTCGGTTGAAGGCGCGCGCCCAATCGCCCAAATCAGGCAATCGACCGTATCAAGCGTACCATCTTTGGTGAACAGCTCTAAACAGCCATCTTCGTTTTTATTGACTTCGGTGAGTGTGGTGTTGGTATGCAGATGAATACCGTCTTGCTCCATCTCTATCAGCAGCGCCTCGACGATAGTGTGATCAAACGAGCGCAGCGGCGAATGCTGGCGGACATAGAGATGTACCTCAGCGCCGAGGCTGTTGAGTACGCCTGCGATTTCGACAGCGATATAGCCTGCGCCTGCGATAGCGACGCGTTTGGGCAAATGAGTCAATTTAAAAAAACCATCAGAATCGATGCCGTGCTCTGCGCCTTTGATATTAGGCTTAATGGGCTGTCCGCCCGTCGCGATCAGGATATGATCGGCAGTGATTTGCTCGCCATTGACTTCGACCGTATTGGTATCGACAAATTTTGCAAAGCCTTTGATTACTTCCACGCCGTTTTTGGCCAGATTATTGTCATAAGAGCGGTGGATATTTTGGATATATTGCTGGCGGCTTTGTACCAGTTTTTGAAAGTCAAAGTTTTTTAATTCCACATCAAAGCCATAATCTGGCGCATACTTCTCAATCGCTTCGGCCACTTGCGCGCCATACCACATCACCTTTTTGGGTACGCAGCCCCAGTTGACGCACGTGCCGCCTAGTTGCGCCGCTTCGATAATGGCGCATTTTTTGCCGTAGCTGGCCGCGCGGTTGATTGAGGCAATACCGCCGCTACCGCCGCCAATGGCGATATAATCATAATGTTTGCTCATGTTTTATCCTTATATGTATGATTGATAAGTGCTGTCTTGAGTATTGTCGCGGCAGGGTGCAACCGACCACTGTAGGTATGGTACAACATAAACAGCCGCTATTAAGAGAATGGGCAAAGACCCAACATACTATAAACGATACCTAAACAATGGCGCGACGTCTATAAAATAACAGCCCAGGAATCGACAGACCCAGCACCAACCCTGAGGTCACAAACAAGGCCTCGAACAAATACACCATCATTTGGCTAAATAACTCGTCCGAAAAACCAAAATAGCCTATCTGTACCATACTGACCATTGCCTTATAAGCAGCGATACCGGGCATCATACAGATGACGCTTGGTGAGATCAGTGCTTTGGGCGGCAGCGTATATTTTTTAGAAAAATATACTCCCAAAAAGCTGGCAAGCATCGCCCCAAAAAAGCTGGCCACCGCCAGATGGACATGCTGATAGACAAGGGCTGTTTTTAGTCCGAAGCCAAACGCCGTCATCAGCAAACACGGCAAAATATAGCGTTTGGGCACGGTAAACATCAGCGTCCAACCAAGAGTGATGATGCATGATAGCGCGACAGTCTCAATGAGCCACATATCAAAACCCCCAATGCTGTATTTGCAGTAACACCAGCGCCATGACGATGCCCACGCACGCGGACAAGGTCAGCATATAAGTAAACACCGCCCGCCCAACGCCGATATTGACATAGCCCTTTAAGATATCGGATAAGGAGTTGATCAAAGGAAAGCTGGGCACCAGTAGTAGCACGCTAGAGGCCACCGCAATATCGGCATTATTGCCAATATCAAAATAATAAGTCGTCGCCCCGATCAAGGAGGCGATAAAAGCGGTGGCAATGACGGTGATAAAAGGGTTGAAATGATGCTTGGACAAATAAATACGAGTAAACATCGCCACCATACCGGCGATAAAGGTCACCCCAGTAATCGCCCAGCTGCCGCCGTTTAGATAGGCAAATGCGGCGCAAGACGCCCCTACAAATATGCCCACCAACCACGTTGGATACACCGCCTTATCTAGCTCATCAAAGGCAAGGATGGTGCGGTCCGTCAGCTCAGACTTTAGCGTATTGCCACCTAGCTTGCCGCTACTGGTATCGGCTTCGGTTTTATTGATGATTTGCTGGATTTGTACGAGTAAATTGACATTGATGCTTTGGTTGATGGTGTCTCGGGTGGTGGTGATACAGCGCTCATCACAGATGGTGGTCAAGGTAATGGCGTTAAAGTTCAGCGAGCATTCGACGCTGTTCATGCCTAAGGCCAGCCCCAAGCGTTTGGACAAATCCACCACCACCGCAGACTCTGCGCCATACTGCATAAGAAGTAATCCGCAGCGCACGCATAGCCGAGTGATGCGCTGCTGCTGTACGTAGCTGATAGAAGTCATGGGTAAGCTGGGCATGTTGGCTACTGTCGCTCTTATGAGGGTTATAAGGGATGAGAAGTAGTGATGACGTATCGATATAGCAAGGTAACGATAGCATAACTTGCGCTATTGATTTGCTACTATTATAAGGCGTAAACCATTGTCGCAAGGAGAATAAAATGCATATTGCTATCTTAACCCTGACTTTTGCGCTAGCTGGCTGTCGCTCACTTAAAGAAAAACGTCAACGTATGGGCGGCTTGCATGCGCGCTTTGGCAATACGCCAAGCGTCGCCGTCTGTGAGAGCGGCGCGCGCGAGCGCCATGACGCCAGCGAGTGGACGTTTTTCATCGTTGGGCAGTCCAAACGTGAGGTCGAGTCGCAATGCCGTCAAATTGAGGAGAAGATAGAGCGCACGGTAGATGCACGGGTGATGAGTATAGAGCGGGAGTTTGTTTAGAGTAAGTCCGTTATCCATTTTGCCGCAATGACAAAAAAAACCTAACTGAGCGGTTAGGATGAGCGTGCAATCTTGATATAGCCAAACAATAGACTGTTAAATTGATAGACTTTTGTTTTTTACCGTGATAATCTCTTCGTGCAATTTAGACACATTAGTTACATATCGGTTACATTTTAATGGTTATGGCTCTCAAATAGGACGTCTGATGACAACGTTTCAAAAAATAAAAAATGCACTATTGCTGACTACGGTTACTACTTTAGCAGGCTGTACCACGGTCGCTGATATCGCAGGATATGATACTGCTACCATGAATATCGATGCGGCAAAAAGCTACTCGCAAGTGGTTTCTAGCGCTCATAGCCAAGGCGCGGTAGACAATACCTCTGCCACCGCCGCGCGGGTAAATCGGGTTTTTCATCGTATGAAGCCCTATGCTGTGCGCGCTAACACAACAGGGGTGCCCTTTGATTGGCAGGTCACTGTAATACGCTCGCCTGAATTAAACGCTTGGGCAATGCCTGGTGGTAAAATGGCGTTTTATACCGGTATTGTAGAAAAGCTACAGTTGACAGATGCAGAGATCGCGGCAATCATGGGACACGAAATGACCCATGCATTAGCTGAGCACAGCAAAAAGGATGCTGGGCAAAAAATTCTGACAAGCCTAGCACTTCAGTTAGGAGGTGCCGCGATACAGGCGGAAACAGGGCTGAGTAATGAGGCGCTGGGTTTGATTAGTGACTTTGGCATTGATAAGCCGTTTTCTCGTAGTCAAGAGTCACAAGCCGATGCAGGTGGCTTACGCTTGATGGCGCAAGCAGGCTACAATCCAGAAGCTGCCATTGCAGTATGGAAAAAAATGGAAGCGGCAAATGGTCGCAGCAACACCTTAGTCACGTTGATGTCTACGCATCCAAACTCAGGGCAGCGTATCGCCAAAATTCAAGGGCTGCTACCTGACGTGATGCCAGTTTATCAAGCCGCTGCAAAAGCGCCGACCAATACCATGAGTGGCACCACGACTGGGGTAGTGACTCGGACGATTAAACATAAATAAATCAGTACATAACATCAAAAAAGGTAAGTCAAACTGAACTGCTCCCATAAGTTAGTTGTATCCAACTTATGGGGGCAGCTCAAAAGAGCAGCCGTTAAATAACAACTAAAAGTAAAACTTAACCTGCCTCAGACATCGCCTGCTTAAGCATCGGCTTTAAAAACTCACCGGTATATGAGCCTTTGACTTCTGCCACTTCCTCAGGCGTACCTTCAGCGATGATCATACCGCCGCCTTTACCGCCTTCAGGGCCAAGATCAATCACCCAATCCGCAGTTTTGATGACATCCAAGTTGTGCTCGATGACCACGATGGTATTGCCTTTATCACGCAGCGCATGCAGGATATTAAGTAGCTTATCAATATCATGGAAATGTAAACCAGTAGTCGGCTCGTCCAAGATATACAGCGTCTGTCCGGTATCACGTTTGGCCAATTCACGTGCTAACTTAACACGCTGTGCTTCTCCGCCAGACAGCGTCGGCGCAGACTGACCCAAGCGAATATAGCCAAGACCGACATCCATGAGTGCTTGTAGACGGCGATAGATCGCTGGGATCGCTGAGAAGAACTCAGTGGCATCTTCAACGGTCATATCGAGCACTTCAGCGATGCTTTTGCCTTTATAATGAATCTCTAAGGTTTCGCGATTATAGCGTTTGCCTTCGCAGGTATCACACGGCACATACATATCTGGCAAGAAGTGCATCTCAACTTTGATCAGGCCATCGCCCTGACACATCTCACAGCGCCCGCCTTTGACGTTGAAACTAAAGCGGCCGGGTTTATAACCACGGGCGCGTGCCTCAGGCGTTTGGGCAAACATTTCACGCACAGGGGTAAACACGCCAGTATAAGTGGCAGGATTTGAGCGCGGCGTACGACCGATTGGGCTTTGGTCGATATCGACCATTTTGTCCAAATGCTCAAGCCCACTGATGCTGTCATGCTTATCCGCGATAAGGGTAGACGCATTGTTTAACTGAGTCGCTGCGATCGGCATCAAGGTGCGGTTAATCAGCGTTGATTTGCCCGAGCCGGATACGCCAGTGACACAGGTCATCACACCGACTGGCAAGCTCAGATCGACGTCTTTTAAGTTGTTACCTGACGCGCCTTTTAGCTCGATCGTCATTGGCACCTGCTTTGGTTTGGCTTTACCTTTGGTCTCAACTTCCATGGTCTTGGCTTTATGCCGTACTTTTGGGATTTCGATTTTTTTCTCGCCAGACATATATTGTCCAGTCAGCGAGTCTGGGGTCGCCATGATCTCATCGATCGTACCTTGGGCGATGATATGACCGCCATGCACGCCTGCGCCGACACCGATATCGATGACGTGATCGGCTTGACGAATCGCGTCTTCGTCATGCTCAACGACAAGGACGGTATTACCCAAGTCACGCAGCCGCGTTAGAGTCTTTAGTAAGCGATCATTGTCACGCTGATGCAGACCGATCGACGGCTCATCGAGCACATACATAACGCCCATGAGACCAGCACCGATTTGGCTGGCAAGACGGATACGCTGTGCCTCCCCGCCCGATAGCGTCTCAGCAGAGCGAGCAAGGGTCAAATAATCTAGCCCGACACTGACGAGGAAGTTTAGGCGCTCATTAATCTCTTTAAAGATTTTTTCCGCCACTTCGCCTTTATGGCCGCCGATCTTTAAGGTCTTATAATAGTCAGCGGCATCACCAATAGATAGCTTGACGATATCGGCGATGGTCTGCTCATCGACACGCACGTTGCGCGAGATTTCATTGAGACGCGCGCCATCGCAGACGTTACAGGTGGTGTCAGCCAGATATTTTGCCAGCTCATCACGCACAAGGTTACTTTGGGTCTTGGCATAACGGCGCTCAAGATAGGGCAATACGCCTTCAAATGGTACCGTCTTATTGGTCTTGCGCCCGCGCTCATCGGTGAAGTTAAAACTCAGTTTTTCTTTACCAGAGCCGTGCATGATGATGTCTTGTTGCGCTTTTGGCAGTGCTTGCCACGGCGCATCCATATCGATGTCAAAGTGCTTGCAAACGGTAGAGAGCAGGCCAAAATAATAGGCATGACGCTTGTCCCAACCATTGATTGCGCCTTGGTTGAGCGATTTTTCATGATGGGTAATTAGCTTTTCGCTTGAGAAATACTGACGTTTACCCAGACCGTCACAGCTTGGGCAAGCGCCGTATGGGTTGTTAAAACTAAACATCCGCGGCTCAAGCTCAGGCACTGCTCGATCACAGACAGGGCAGGAGTGCTTGGCTGACATCACTTGGTCGTCAGCACTGTCTGCGTTTGGGTTGCCATCCATAAAGTGTAGCGTGACCAGACCTTGACCCAAGCGCAGGGCAGTCTCGAGACTTTCGGCGACGCGGTTGCCCAAATCGTCGCGAACTTTAAAACGATCGACGACGACTTCGATGGTGTGTTTTTTCTTTTTATCGAGCGTGGGTAGCTCATCGGTATCATAGACATCGCCATCGACACGCACACGGACGAAGCCTTGTCCGATCAGCTGCTCAAGTAAGACCGTATGCTCGCCTTTGCGCTCACGAATTACAGGAGCCAGGATCATAAGCTTGGTGTCTGTCGGCAGCGCCATGATCTGATCGACCATCTCGGTGACAGACTGCGCCACCATCGGTTCGCCATGCTCAGGGCAATAAGGCGTGCCGATACGGGCATAGAGCAGGCGCAGATAGTCATAGATCTCGGTGATGGTACCGACCGTTGAGCGCGGGTTGTGGTTGGTGGATTTTTGCTCAATGGCAATAGCAGGGGAGAGTCCCTCGATGCTATCGACTTCGGGCTTCTCCATTTGTGAGAGAAACTGACGCGCATAGGCGGACAGACTCTCGACATAGCGGCGTTGCCCTTCGGCATACAAGGTGTCAAACGCCAAGGACGATTTACCAGAGCCTGATAAACCTGTGATTACCACGAACTTATCGCGCGGGATGTCCAGATCGATGTTTTTTAGGTTGTGCGTGCGGGCGCCGCGTATTGCAATGTGGTCATTTGCCATCGGTGATAGGTTTCCTATTTGCTAAAGTGATGGATAAAAATACTGATGTATAAGAAGTAGTGAGCGCAACCTACATTTAAACCAGCCATGTAAAACAGCATCCCAGTCGCGCTATGTTATTTTTAAAGTGTATGAGGGTCAAAATAGTGACGCAAAAGATAGCTGGTTTTTATAAACAGCGTTTTTGTAAGCTATGTTTTTACGATAACTATTTATAAGCGATGCTTTTATAGACGATACGCCTTCTTTATTGCTTCGGTTTTTATAGTGTCTTTGTCAGGCCTCGCTGCGGTTTTTATCCCATTTTTTAGTGCGTGCTTTCTCGCGCGCGTTTTTTATAAGCTGGGTAATCTTTAACGAAACCGTTTAAGGCAGCTAAACCATCTAGGCCGTTTTTATCTCACAAGTTTTGTTAGACTCCGCCAATCTAAATCAAATCTGTGTTACGTAACAGGTATCCTTTGTTATGGTTTTGACCAGATAAGCTTGTCTTAGTCAGCACTTAATGGCTCAAGCGACTCCGCAACCTTATTGATAACGTTGTACTTTATTGTCATGATGCGTGCATTATTCAAGGCAAAAAGCCGCTAGAGACGCACTTGGTAACAAAAAACAAAAGTCTCGGCAACCAAACGGCGAATGTCTTATACTAGGGGCCTTAATTTAGAGGGCTTGATTTGTAGGCAAGTGCCCTGATAGATCAACTGTGATATTGATGTATGGATAATCTATTTTAAAATAAGTTAAGTATAGACCTACTGGTCGTCATTTTTAGAGTGAATCGACTATATCAGCAATGATAAACCTGTGAGGCAAGTATGAATAGCGTAGAAAAACGGGCAATCCTCGGGGTCGGCGGCATCTTTGCTCTGCGTATGATTGGCCTGTTTATGATTGTGCCTGTGTTTTCGGTGTATGGCGACAATTATGCGCATGCTACGCCGTTTTTGATTGGTTTGGCGGTCGGGGTTTATGGGCTGGGTCAGGCGATTTTTCAGATACCGATGAGCCTTGCTGCTGACAAGTTTCCGCGTAAGCCGATTATCTTTTTGGGTCTGATATTGTTTGCTCTGGGCGGTATGATTGCAGCCAACGCCACCGATATTTATGAGGTCATCATCGGTCGGGCGCTGGCAGGAAGCGGTGCGGTGTCGGCGGTATTGATGGCGCTACTTGCTGATGTCACGCGCGAGGAGATGCGTACCAAAGCGATGGCGACGATGGGCTTGACCATTGCCACCTCTATTATGTTGGCCTTTGCCTTTGGCCCTTTATTGGTGGGGTCGCTTGGTATGTCAGGCTTGTTTTGGCTGACATCGGGTTTTGCGGTATTGGCAATGATGCTATTGTTTGTGGTGCCGACGCCGCTACGAGTGCTCAAACATAACTTGGACAACAAATCTATCGGTCAGCAGTTGGCCAGTGTGCTAAAAATCGGCGATTTAAACCGTCTGCATATCAGTATTTTTGCGCTACACCTGACCATGACGGCGATATTTGTTCTTTTGCCGCATCAGCTCTCTGAGGTGCTGGGTTTGTCGGTTCGTCAGCAGGGCTTGGTATATTTGCCACTGTTGTTTATTGGTTTTGCGGTAGCGATACCTTTTATTATTGTCGCAGAAAAAAAGCGCAAAATGCGTCAGGTGTTTTTGGGTGCGATCGGCCTGATGACTGCGGCACTGGCATTACTGGCGCTGGGTAGCCATGTGGGCGTTGGGATTATTTTGGGTTTACTCTTATACTTTATGGGCTTTAACTTGCTTGAGGCGACGATACCGTCTTGGATATCCAAGCGTGCACCCGTCGCCAATAAAGCCACAGCGATGGGACTAAACTCATCCAGTCAGTTTTTTGGTGCATTTGTCGGCGGGGCGCTGGGCGGCTTATTATTGACGCAGCCAAATTTGCTGGCATGGGGCGTACTGGCGCTGATTATGGGCACGGCGCTATTACTGATATTTCCGATCGCCCAGCCGCCGTATCTATCAAGTACCACCATTACCATTCCTAAAAACATCAATATCCAAGACTGGTCGCGGCAAATGCTGGCAGTAGATGGCGTAGATGAGCTGGTGGTCATGGCAAAAGAGCAGGTGGCCTATCTTAAGCTGGACAAAACCCAGCTCACCGACGACTCGCGACAAGCACTGTCGCATCTGGCACAAAGCCCACTAGATATTTAAATAAAAATTGGTTAAAGTAAAATCAAATTACTGTAAAATCGTATTGTCGATAGCATTAACGGTGATGAGGCATATTGGCTTCATTGAATCATTATAGATACGATTCACTAAATTATTCATAAATAAAAGGACGGTATCATGCGCGGAGTTAATAAAGTTATCATCATCGGTAACCTTGGAGCAGACCCTGAGGCACGTCAGTTTAACAACGGTGGTAGCGTGACCAATATCTCGGTTGCGACATCAGAGCAGTGGACAGACAAGCAAAGCGGCGAAAAAAGAGAAGCGACCGAATGGCATCGTATCTCACTCTTTAATCGTCTAGGCGAGATTGCAGCGCAGTATCTTCGTAAGGGCAGTAAGGTCTATATCGAGGGCAGTTTGCGCACGCGTAAATACCAAGACCAAAATGGTCAAGACCGCTATATCACCGAGATTCGCGCTGAGCAAATGCAGATGCTCGATGGCGCAAGCGGTGGCGGTCAAAGCCAAGGCGGGAGCTATGGTAATCAAGGCGGCCAAAACAGCTTTGGTCAGCAAGGCGGCTACAACCAAGCAGGCGGCGTAGCAGCTCAAGGCATGGCGCAGGGCGGTAACCAAGGGGGTTATAACAATCAAAATGCTTATAACAACCAAAGCAATCCTCAGCAAAACACATTCAATCAGTCAGCGCAAAATGCCTCTCAGCCTAAGCCAACAGCGATGCCTGATGGTCCAGTCGATGATGATATTCCGTTCTAATTTATACAATAACAAGATGTTGTATTTATAATTCTATAGCTCATTGATAATAATATCATTGAGCTATTTTTATATCCGTTTTTATTATTGAATTTTTTATTTTAATAAAAACAAAGTTTGTTCGTTATTAAATGCGATTGTTTATAAAATTAAGAAATAATAGGGAGTAATAGCGGCTTAAAAATTTACTTAAGTTTACTGTCTGCTGAGTCTATACAAAAACGTATAAAAAACTACTGTTGTGATAAGCGATGTTTTTGTTTATATTACTTTTACGGATAAGTTTTATGACCCAAAACCTTTTTTGGTTTGAGTATGGCGATATTGAGCTATTTTAAATCAGATGACATTTAATGGGTTTATAATCTTAACGCCGTTATCATATGATTAAATGATAACTCAGATACTGAGTCAGTCACGTCCTTAATGGTTCATTGGATCATTAAGATTGTTATTTTATTATAGAGTTGGATTTATTATGACTAAAAATAGTGCTATTGATTTGGATAGTTTAGGCGTTGATGAGCTACGTGCCATTACCGAAAACGCTCAGCAACTTATCGCTAAAAAACAACATCAGCGTTTATATGACGCTTATATGCAGTTCGAAAAAATTGCAGAAGACAGCAATACCACCATCGAAGAGATTTTAAAAGCTGGTGAGACGCTGGAGAAAAAACGCAGTATTAAATACCGCAATACGGCTAACAGCGAAGAGACGTGGACGGGCCGTGGCCGCAAGCCTACCTGGTTGGTAGAGGCGTTGGCCGCAGGTCGCAAACTTGAAGACTTTGCTATTTAATGAGCACAGCCAGCGTCTGGTTGCTGAGCCAAGCATCAGATAAAAGCCAGTATCTTTTTTGCCAGTCTTTTGGTAAAAAGATACTGGCTTTTTTTCTGTCATCTGTATGCCATTGTTTGTTATGATAATGACGTTTTTGTCTTATATAAGAGTTATCACACTGTGCCCCAAGTATCTGCGTCGTCTCATAAGCGTCCCCGTAAGCTGTGGTGGCTCGTTGGGCTGGTGCTCTTTGCGCTATTTGCGGTACTGCAAATGCCTGCCGCATGGGTGCTCAACAAGTATGCGCCAGATACGCCTTATGTGCAGCACGTATCGGGCAATCTCTGGCAAGGGTCTGCTATTTGGCAGATGCCTGTGGCAGCAAGCTCGCTTACGGGGACAGCCGACTGGTCATGGCAGCCATGGCAGTTGCTACTCGGTAAGCTCGGCGCCAAGGTTGAGATTCAATCAGAACAAACCCGCCTGCATGGACAAGTAAAAATAGGCTGGCACTCGTGGCAGATAGATAATATGAGTGGCAAAATTGCTCCGTCCACCCTTGCCAGTATCATCGATTGGCAACTGCCCAATACACCAATTCAGGTCAATAATGTCTCGCTCAAACGCCAGACAGCTAGCGGTACCGCCGCCGATGAGTCAGCGACCAGCGCCAAGGCGGCAGGCTTTAGCCAAGCAGATGGTCAGCTTACGTGGGTGGGCGGCGAGGTTGGCTACCCAAGTGGCGGTAAGGTATTTTATATCACTATGCCTGCGCTGCGTGCTGAGCTGAGCGCTGAGCAAAAAAACAACAAAAACCTTTTGCATATCAATCTACTAAACCAACAAGACAAGCGCTTGGGTGACTTATATATCGATGGCGATAATATGCTAGATGTCAGTTTGACCCAACGTCTGCTAGAAAATATGCCCGACTATAAAGGACAAGCGCCGCAAGACACGGCAGTCGTCAGTGTGCGTCAGCCGTTATTGGCTGGTTTGGGGGCGCAGTAAATGCTGAATATGAGCGCAAATCTCAAGCCTGTACTCAATATCCTAAATCGTTTTTCGGGTTGGTTGCTGTTTTTGGCCATGATATGGCTGTGCTGGACAGCGGCGCGGCTATTTTGGCTCTTGCTGGCGGCACCGCTCGCACCAGCCTTGCCCTTAGCGCCATTACAAAGCAGCACGGTTTCAGGCAATGACAACGCAGGTTTGTTTGCGATCTTCGCTGACCCCGAGCCGAGTGCAGCGCCTGTACAGCCGCCACCAAACGTCGAGTTAAAAGGGGTGCTGCTCGCTATGCCAGAGAGCCAGTCGTCGGCATTACTTGATGTCAATGGTGAGGTAAAAAACTATCGTATCGGTGATACGTTGACAGGTAGCGACTATGCATTGGTAGCCGTCGATTGGAATGCTGTCGTCATCGCTGATGCCTTTGACAAGCAAACTGTGATTAGAATGGTTGAGGCGATGCCGCTGGATCAAAGCGATGACATAGCAGGCGCGGTGAGCAACCAGCGTTTGCCAGATCATACGATGTTGCCCACCGCGCCGCCGCCAGCTGATATAGACAATGAGGCGGCCATGACAGGCCACGACGATCGTGACAGTAGTCCGCAATCAGCCATCGCCGAGGCGGTCACCGAGCTGCAAGAAAACCCCGCCAGCTATCTGAGTAGAATGGGGGTGATGGCGTCAGGAGAGAGTTATCAAGTGACAGCGGCGATGCCAGCGCAACTGCGTAATCGCTTGGGTCTTGAGCCAGGGGATAAGGTCATCACGGTCAATGGACAAAGTGTGGGCAACAATCCTGCCCAAGACGCGGGCATATTGCAGCAAGTCCAGCAAACTGGCGAGGCGCAGATACAAGTGCAGCGCGGCGAGCAAGTGATCACCATTCGGCAGCAGTTTTGATGCCATTTAACAGGTTGCAGCAAGGTGTGACTTTGTATTTATCGCATTTATAGTAAGTCCATCACCAGATGGATGAGGCATTCGCTCAGTTGTATCGTTGTGTTTGAGTCCTCACGCTCACATAGTGGTTTTAAATGCTGGTTAGGTAGGTTTTGACCTAAAGCCAGTACATATTTAGCAACATCACTGCAGGTAATTATCAATATGGTCAGTTCTCACAAATTTTCAGTCACGCCTTTGCAGCGTATTATGCAGCGTCTGATGCGTATGTGCCGTCCTTTATGTCTGGCGATACCGCTGTGGGCTGCCAGTACAGGGCTTGCGAGTGCTGAGAGCTGGAAGGTCAACTTACAAGACGCTGATATCAAGGCGTTTATCAATGAAGTGGCGACCATCACCAATCAAAACTTCGTCCTCGACCCGCGTATCAATGGCAATGTAACGGTGATTTCAAACAAAGCATTATCACGTGATGAGATTTACCAGCTGTTTTTGAGTGTGATGCAGGTCAATGGCATTGCCGCGATTGATTCTGGTACGACGGTCAAGCTGGTGCCTGATAATGTCGCCAAGCAATCTGGCGTCGCCGTCGATTTGCGCGGAGATAGTGTCGGTGAGTCCTTGGCCACACGCGTGATTTATCTGACCAATACTCAGGCGGCAGAAGTATTGGGCGTCATTCGGCCCCTGATGCCGCAGTCTGCCCATGCTGCGGCGGTACCTGGTGTCAATGCGCTGGTGTTGTCTGATCGCGCCGATAGCCTCAATCAGCTGACGGCGCTCATCCGTGATTTGGACAGCAATGTCAATGATAGCTTGCGCGTGATACCGCTACGCCATGTCGATTCTGAGCGCATGATGGAGCTGATCAGCGCGTTGGTCTCTAATGCAGGCAGCGGGCAAGCACAAGGCGGTAGTAATCAGCTGAAGGTGATTGCTGATAGTGCCAGCGATAGGCTGTTGGTCAAGGGTAGCCCTGAGATGATCGCCAAAGTACAAGAGATGGTCAATCAGTTAGATACCACGCCTAGCAGGCGTCTTAGCGGCTTACGGGTCTTTCGTCTAAAGTATGCCAGTGCCAGTCATATTGCAGAGATGCTACGCGGACTGCTGGCCAATCAGTCGATCAATAGTGCAGGGGCGACCTCTACTTTGGAATCTGCCTCACTAAACGACGCCAGTAGTGCAGGGGCAGGACTGAGCAGTGCTGCCAACGATACCAGTACGAATAGTACGGCTGCATCGGCGTTGTCTTCTGCAGGCGCTGGTACTGGCAGCGCCAGTGCAAATGGGCGACCCTTTAGTATCATCGCTGATGAAACCCAAAACGCCGTCATCGTCAACGCCGCCCCTGAGCTGATGTTTGAGATCGAAGATGCCGTCAACCAGCTAGACAGTCGCCGCGCGCAAGTGTTGATTCAGGCAGCGATCGTCGAAGTCTCAGGCGATGATGCCACCCAGCTTGGCGTACAGTGGGCGCTGGGCAATGCCAATAGCGGCTACGGCGTGGTCAACTTCAATAACGTAGGCGCTAGTGCCACCTCGCTTGCTGCCGCCGCTTTAGCAGGTGGGTCGAGTATCAGCGCCGCTGCTGGCTCGATAGCAGGCGCGTTGGTCGGTATCGGTGATAGCAGCAAAGACAGCCAAGGCAACACTCAGTTTTATGGCGCAATCTTACAAGCGCTTGACTCGACGACCAGTGCCAATCTGCTGTCGATGCCTTCTATCTTGACGTTGGACAACGAAAAAGCCAGTATCTTGGTCGGGCAAAACGTACCTTTTGTCACAGGTTCTTATACGACCAGTGGTAACTCCTCGACCAACCCTTTTCAGACCATTGATCGTCAGGACATCGGTATCAATCTCAATGTCATTCCGCATATCGGTGACAATGGCACGGTACGTCTTGAGGTCTCACAAGAGGTTTCATCGGTGGTGCCTGGCAGTACTGGCAACGCGAGCGGACTGATTACCAATAAAAGCCTGATTAATACCACGATTTTGGCAGACGATCAGCAGACCATCGCCTTAGGTGGCCTGATGCGTGACAACACCACCACCCGCCAACAAAAAGTCCCAGGGCTAGGCAATGTTCCTGTGATTGGTCGGTTGTTTCGCTCAGACAACGACAGCACTCAAAAAAGCAACCTAATCATATTTTTGCAGCCCACCATCTTACGTGATGGCGGTGCGGTCGCCAGTGTCACTGAGCGTAAATACAATCAGATGCGCGTGCTACAGCTGGTCATTGATAAAAACGGCACAATCAAACAGTTGCCCCTGAGCGGTACAGAAGGCTGGAATGGCAATGTCAGCGCCGACTATGAGCTGATGCCGCTTAATCCTCTCGTACCCAAGCGCGATCAGACCCCAACTGCGGCGCCGCAAGGCTTTACAAAAGTGGACAGCCCAAGCAGCGGTATCACCACCTATCCGTTAAAGCGCTAATGGCTGATGGTGGCTGGTTTTTAATTCACCAATTTTTTAATTCATATCAACAATCCGGCATAAAGCCAAGGCGCTTATGGGGCCGGATCATGATGTAATCACGTACATGACATCGTACATTAGCTTGCGCATTCATAACACAGATACACATAGCACACTTGATATCGCCGTATAATAATGGGCAATGAATGATTGTTGGTATCAGTTGCCAAGAAAACTAGGCAAATATCAAGAGTAGTTACCATGTCAGAGCATCAAAATGACCAAGCATAAAGACAACAAGCATAAAGACCATAAACAGACAACAAAAAAATGGCTGGCCTTGGGGCTAACCGCGGCGGCTTTGTTACTGATTCCTCGGCGTAGTAGCAGGCAGTCTGCCACGCGCTGCCATGAGGGCTGCGCAGACCACTCATGACACGCCCTAATCAAGCGGCGATGCAAAAAACCAAGGTAAAGATAGCTGCCAGAGACCCAATACGTGCCGTGGAGTGACGATTATGACTGCTAGCGACTCATCAACCCTTAGCCATGACCATGAGAGGATATCTACTATCTACCCGCTCATCGATACGCACACACACTTTGATGCGCCTGTATTTGATCATGACCGCACAACCCTTGCGCAACAAGCCTATGAGCGAGGGGTGCATCATTTGGTACTGGTGGGGTATTTGGCGCGTCATTTCGAGCGTATGTATGAGACCAAGCACGCACTCACGGCGACTGATGCAATTCAAGACAAAGACTGGGACAATCGTGACCGCCAACCGATGCCTGTCACGCATATTGCGTTAGGTTTGCATCCTTTTTATATTGAGCAGCATACTGACCAGCACTTGGCGGATATGGCTCAGATATTGGGGCAAAAGCGTCCTATTGCTATTGGTGAGATTGGACTAGATACGTTTACAGATGCCTTGAAAGTCCCTGCCGTGTTTGCCAAACAGCAGCAGTTTTTTTGCGCACAGCTAGACATGGCAGTGGCGCATCAGTTGCCTGTGATGTTGCATATCCGTAAGGCACATGCAGAGGCACTGGCTATTTTAAAAGCGCACGACTACGACGCGCAGCAGCTCGGTGGTATCGCCCATAGTTTTAGCGGCGGCGAGCAAGAAGCCAAGGCTTTTGTCAAACTCGGTTTTAAGCTGGGAGTGACAGGGCAAGTCACCAATCCCAATGCCAAAAAACTGCGCCGCGCGATTAGTGCGGCGGTAAACGCGCATGGCATCAGCTGCTTGGTGTTAGAGACGGATTGTCCTGATATGACACCCATCATGTGTCAGACGGCAGGCGACAGCGCATCGGCATTAGGCCAGTCTCCAGATGATGAGTGGAGCGCGCCGTCTACTGCGGGATGTGCTCATAATAGGAATGTACCGGCCAACTTGCCATGGGTGCTGTCGAGTCTCAGTGAGCTGCTCGAAATACCCATCGACGAGCTTGCCAAACAATTATGGCAAAACAGCAATGATGCTTTACAAACGCGTTGGCCTTATCCCGTATAATGGGAGTAGAAAATCAAGCATCATGTAGACAAGTCATTTCAATTTAAAAGAGCGTTGAATCTGTGATAAGTGATACAAAAAGTTTTGAGCAAATAAATGAAGCGGTGAGCAACGCGCCTTTGGCGATGCAAGCCGAAGATGGGCAGTATGAGCGCCGCTTTCAGGGCACCAAGACGCTTTATGGCGCAGCAGCGGCAGACACCTTTGCCGCCGCTCACGTCTATGTCATCGGGGTGGGCGGTGTCGGCTCTTGGGCAGCAGAGGCGCTGGCTCGAACCGCGGTCGGCACCATTACCTTGATAGATTTGGACGTGTTGGTCGCCTCCAATGTCAACCGTCAATTACCGGCACTAGACAGCACCTTTGGTCAAAGTAAAATTGCAGCGATGGCCACACGCCTGCAGGAGATCAACCCAAAAATCACCGTAAACTTGGTCGATGATTTTTTGACAGTAGAGAATGTCGCAGGGTTATTGCCCAGTCGCGATGCGGCCAAAACAGCCGCCCAGCAGGGCAAGCCGATGGTGGTGCTCGACTGTGTGGACGATATGAATGCCAAACTGGCCATCGCGTTGCACTGCCGTTTTAACAAATTAAAACTGGTCTGTGCTGGGGGCGCTGGTGGTAAGATAGATCCAAGCCAAATTCGAGTGAGTGACTTGCGTGAGAGCTATCAAGACCCGCTACTGGCCAAGCTACGCAACAAGCTCCGGCACGAAAAAGGCATCAATCGCGAGCTAAAAGATAAGTTTGGTATCAAATGTGTTTACTCTACAGAGCCGCCACGGGTAGATAAAAGCTGTCAAACAGGAGGCTTGCATTGTGGTGGTTATGGCTCAGCCGTCGTCGTCACCTCAGTGGTGGCCATGGTCATGGTGAGCGAAGCGTTACAATTATTGATAAAGCAGACCGCGTAATGCCAACCGTCTGAGATTATTAAATGGAGTCCATCTTGTCTACAACCAACTTGCCAACGCTCAGCTATCCGGTCGCAGTCGATGAAGCTGCGCGCATCAACAAGCTAAGAAAGTATCAAGTGCTCAATGACAATGATGAGCCTGCATTTAAGCGTTTGGTAGAGCTTGCCAAGTCTTTTTTTGGCATGCCGATTGTCACCATCACCTTTATGGACGAGGAGACGCAATATCTCAAGTCTGCCCATGGCTTAGGTGAGGTATGCCGAACCTCACGTGAAGTGGCAATCTGTAATTATACGGTGCTCTCCAATGACGTTTTTGTGGTGGCGGACTTATCAAAGGACAGCCGCTTTAGTCAAAACCCTTTGATTACCGATTCACCGCATTTACGGTTTTATGCAGGGGCGCCCATTATCTTACATGAGGATCATAAAAGCTTTCGCTTGGGCTCTTTGTGCCTGATGGATACCAAACCACACGACGACTTTGATGAGTCGCAAGCCAAAGTACTGGCGCAATTTGCCATGATCGCAGCAGATGCGTTACAGCTACAGGACAAGCAGCGCGATGCCAAGCATGCCAATGAGATGAAGTCGGATTTTTTGGCCAATATGAGCCACGAGATACGGACACCGATGAATGGCATCATCGGTATGGTGGAGATGCTAAGCGAGACGGAGCTTAGTGACGAGCAACAAGAATACGTGGACAATATCAAGGTATCCAATGAGCATTTGATGGCGATTATCAATGGGATTTTGGACCTATCAAAAGTTGAGTCTGGCAAAATGACCATTGACTCCATTCCGCTCAATCTCTCCACGTTATGCAACGAGGTGGTGAGCCTCTTTGCGATAAAGGCGCGTCAGCGCGGGCTGATATTAGATTATCACTATACTGAATCGCTATCGCCTTATGTACAAGGCGATCCGATACGGCTCAAACAAATCATCGCCAATCTGGTCAATAATGCCATCAAGTTTACCCGTGAAGGGGGGCGGGTGAGTATCGCGGTCAAGCACGTGCCCAACTGCTACTGTGTCGACGATACCGACCACGCTGATGACAATCATCATCACTCAGGTGAGGCGATCCGCGTACCAGCCAATCTATCGAGTGACCACCCTGCCGATGATACGGCGGTGCCTGCTGACTATATGACCGTATGTATCGAGGTGACTGACACGGGCGTGGGCATCAAGCCTGAGTCGTTAGAGGCGATATTTGATGCCTATGATCAAGCGGATAAGTCGACGCACCGACTTTATGGTGGTACAGGGCTTGGGCTGTCTGTTTGTAAGTCGTTGGTAGACTTGATGGGCGGTGAAATCAATGTCGACAGCGAAGTGGGCGTTGGCACGACGTTTAGTGTCCTGCTACCGCTGCCAACCATCGATGCTGCCAAATATGAAACTTGGCAGGACTCCAGTGAGCTTATCACAGATGAGCCAAGTCATGAGCGGGCAGGTCATATCTTGCTGGTCGAAGACGATGCGGTAAACGCCATTATTGCCAAAAAAACCTTGACCAACAGTGGGCATGTCGTCACCCACGTCACGGATGGACAGCAAGCGCTTGAGATATTTGCCGTATCGCCTGATAGCTATGATCTAATTTTGATGGATCATCATATGCCAATTTTGGACGGGGTACAGGCCACCATCAAGCTACACGAGCTCTATGATCCGCAGTCTTTGCCGCCGATCATCGCTTTGACGGCCAACGCGATGGATGGCGAGCGTGAAAAATATCTCAAGGTTGGGATGCAGGATTATTGCACCAAACCCTTTAAACAAGAGCAGCTCAATGCGCTGGTGCAGTATTGGCTGATTCAGCAGTCATCCAATCAAGAATAGCGGGGCAATAAAAAAGCTTAACCCTTATCATAAAGGTTAAGCTTTTTTGTAATCAGCAAACAATAATCGCAGACTAGTTGACACGGGTCTGGTAGTCGCCAGTACGGGTATCCACACGGACCACTTCGCCCTGCTGGACAAATAATGGTACACGTACAACCGCGCCAGTCTCTAGCGTGGCAGGTTTGCCGCCGCCGCCTGAGGTATCGCCGCGTACGCCAGGATCGGTCTCTGTGATTTGCAATTCGACAAAGTTTGGCGGCGTGACGGATAAGGGTACACCATTAAACAAAGTAATGACACAAAGCTCATTACTGTTGTCTTTTAGCCATTTTGGCGCATCACCAACGGCCGCTTTGTCGGCTTGTAGCTGCTCAAAGGTTTCTGGATGCATAAAGTGCCAAAACTCACCGTCGTTGTATAGATAGTTCATTTCAGTGTCTAGTACGTCAGCGGCTTCCAAGCTTTCGCCTGATTTAAACGTTTGCTCAAGTACTTTGCCACTACGAAGGTTACGCAGTTTGACGCGGTTAAAGGCTTGACCTTTACCCGGTTTGACAAATTCGTTTTCAAGAATGGCACAAGGATTGCCATCCAGCATGACTTTTAGACCTGCTTTAAATTCATTGGTAGAAAAACTTGCCACAAGAGACTCCTAAGGGTTTGTAGGTAGGGGGTATCACTATGCTATGTGCTGGTGGTTGCAAGGCTTATTGCGCCAAAGCTTATACCATCACTTGTGTCTGTCGCACTTAGCAAAATAGGCTAGGCGGGATACTTTGATAGGGTAGACACTAAGGGCGTATAATAGCGGCTTTTGGGCACAGGTAATAGGCTGTCATGATAAACCATTTAATCACACAAAAAAACTGGCAAACGCAATTATCCGAAGCCATTACATCCGTGGATGAATTGCTTAGCATTCTAAAGCTTGAGACGCTACGCACAGAGGTCTATGTGCCGAAACACTTTGCGCTGCGAGTGCCGCGTGCTTTTGTTGCAAAAATGAAAGTCGGCGACCCCGAGGACCCGCTGCTCAAACAAGTCTTGCCCGATCAGCAAGAGCAAATCAAGGTCACAGGCTACGTGGCGGACCCACTAGCGGAAAACGACCAGAACCCTATCAAAGGCCTGCTGCACAAATACCAATCAAGAGTGCTGCTGACCATCACGGGGGCTTGTGCGATTCATTGCCGCTACTGCTTTCGTCAGCACTTTGATTATAGTGCCAATATGCCCACCGCCGATGCCAAAGCACATATCATTGACTATATCACAGCGCACCCTGAAATCAATGAGGTTATCTTAAGTGGCGGTGATCCCCTAAATGTGACCAACAGGCGGCTGTTTGCATGGCTGGACACGCTTGAAGCCATCCCGCAGCTGACCACCATTCGTCTGCATACGCGCTTACCGCTTGTGATTCCTGCGCGTTTGGATGCGCCGCTATTAGATAGGCTGGCCCAAAGCCGCTGTCAAATTGTGATGGTCATCCACTGCAATCATGCCAATGAAATTGACACGCTGACGGCGGAGTATCTACAGCGTGCAAGAGCCGCTGGCATTACGTTACTCAACCAAGCGGTGTTATTAAAAGGCATCAATGATAGCGTGGCGATACAGATACAGCTCAGTCAGCGCCTGTTTGCTGCAGGCGTGCTGCCGTATTATTTACACGTTTTGGATAAAGTGGCAGGCGCGGCCCATTTTGATAGTGATGAGCACAGCGCTGTGAGGCTATACTGGTCGCTGCTGGCGGCTTTGCCGGGATATCTGGTACCCAAACTGGTCAGAGAATTACCGAATAAACCCTTTAAAGTGCCGGTTAACATTTACCATGATGTTTGATATACAAAATATGCTATATTAAAAATTAGTAAACAAAGAATGACTAATAAAGAGTGGGCGAGCTGCTGACTACCAAACAAGTAATATCGATAGTGACGCTTGGTAAAGGATTTATCAAGCGTGCGGGTAAAGATGGCATTGAGGTATAGTCATGCGAAGTAAAATCGATACGCTGATATTAACGTGCAACTGGCATCAGCTTTTCTTGCTTGCCTTTCTGACAAAACGGCTTTGCTGCCAAACTATTTGATATCACGAAAAGTTATTATGATTAAAAGTTATTAGGAATCTGGATGATTACCCTATCGACGTTTCAAGAGTATTTGTCTACTACAAAACTGCAGTCAACGACAGCAAGGCGTTCTGTTGATAATGAAGCGCGCTATTTACAGACACTATTGACCGGTCTGCCGTCACAGACACATGAGGCGCAAGCTGAGCGGCTAGAAGAGATTTTGAAGGTCTTGCAGGCAGCGGATATGGAGGAGGAGCAGCGCCTTAAGCTCACCGCTTGTGTCATCGAGGCCGCCGAGCAATTGATTGTGGCGCTGCGCCAACACTATATTTATGAGACTGCTGCCTTTAGTGAGGCGCAGATGGCGTACGTGGCTCAAGTTCGGTCGTTATATTATTTGGTTATCATGATCTATGATGGTGTCGTACAGCGTGAGATGACAAGCTCCATCCATCCCGATAAATCTGCTACAAAAAACGGTTGGCAGCGTTATTTCAACCATGAAAAGCGCGCATCAGCCGTGCTCGCCCTTGCTATCTATCAGTCACTATTGATGTATCAAAAGCTCTTAGGCGAGGCGGCGCTCTGCTACCAAAAGCCGTCATCGTACTTATGGTCTAAGATCAATCAGCTGTATTATCTTGCTCATCAGCAGCGCCTAACGTTGATGAATCTGAGCGCCCATACGCTCACTCAGCGCGCAGACAGCATTCACCGACTGTACTGTCAGCTATGTTTGCACAGTTTATTGAACGTACGTGCCATGCGTCGCCCTAATATCTTGTTAGTGCAGCGGTTGTTGCCTGAGTGGGCCGAGCATCTGCTCGCCACCATAGAGCCTGAGAGTGAAACCCGAGTGTTTGTCAATTTAAAAGACAGTCAGCCGCCCACTTACTTGACGGCTCATTCATGCATCAATCCTTATGAGGATCGGTATGAGTGCTTATTTATAGAGCTGACACCGATGATTACCTATCTGCAGGCACGCAGGCAGGCATTGATAAAAGAAGGCCGAGAAGCGGTGGCGTGTGCGCTGCTCAATAAAGTAATCATGACGCTCACGTATCGCTATCTGCAACCTCAGCTGACGTTGCCCACCAAGTATAGCTCAAAGCAAGACGCTGTGGTGATTAGCGGATTTAACGACATGCATTACCGAGTCAGTCAGGGCTGCAGCTTCACCAGATTGATTGTAGCAAACGAGCTGCCAGAGGCACACCGGCCTCATTATGATACCCATCAGTTGCACACCAACACTCATACGCGGTTGAACGCTGAGACATTTGATGGCAATGATACCTTATCGTTGTTTCGCATCTTGCGACTGCGCACTGAGCCTGCGAGCATGCCAGCAGTTCGTCAACCACCGACGCGGACTGGGCAGCTCGATTTGAGTCCTCTACCTATAGATGCAGGTATCCAACATGACACCAGTCATAAAACTCGTGATGAGTGCGTGGCCGCGCCGGTGCCATTACAGATCATGAGGCTTTTTTTGTTATGTCGCACTGAGATCGCGACCACCCTTGATTGCTCGATAGGGCTGACTCGCTGGGTCAATGCCGATGGCGCTACGCCAGAGATTGAGTGGCAGGTACTCGGACACAATCCAGCGGCTTGCGGCCTACGTGTCGATGGTGATGACACGCGTGACCGGCACTTTGTGCCAGCTTTTATCATGGGGAAAGACGAGCAGCTTCAAACTGTGGCAAGCCTCATTGTCCCAACCGCCCATTTTCAGGTTGATGATCGGGTCATCATGCGTATCAATCAGCAGCAGACGCCGTTACGTTTGGGGCGACGCTTATTAATGACTGATGAGTTTAGCCAATATGAAGTGCTACGCTTATAGTTTGACTACCAGCACTATTGTTTAATTTGAGGCAAGCTTTATCAGGC
Source organism: Psychrobacter sp. Rd 27.2 (assembly GCF_001921755.1). Taxonomy (NCBI): domain Bacteria; kingdom Pseudomonadati; phylum Pseudomonadota; class Gammaproteobacteria; order Moraxellales; family Moraxellaceae; genus Psychrobacter; species Psychrobacter sp. Rd 27.2. The sequence goes on from NZ_MRYB01000001.1 coordinate 283,115, forward strand.
CTGTAGTAGACACGATAAAGTTTGTGTTTTTGCATTTGAATCATGGATAAGTACCAAAACATACTGCGCGAACCCCCGCTAATGAAACTCGCCTGCAGGGGGTGCAGTTATTGTCTATAATGGCACAAATTGTTACTCTATTGATGCGACACCCAATCTGCTGACCAAGCACTGAGCAAGCAAGCTCAGGTATCAAACATCACTGATAAAATACGATCGTATGATCATAAGATTAAAAGGCCATTTATGCGCACTCAGTCTATCCTAAACCTGTTAGTCATCAATGATGATCAGCTCTATGCTGAGCGACTTGTGCAGTTATTGAGCGCTTATTATGACAGTGTGAATTTGGGATTTTTGGACGATAAAGAAGAGCTGCTAAGGCTGTTGCGTCAGCCATGGGATGTATTGGTGTTTGGTAGTGCTTATGACATGAACTTCACCGAAGTGGTGGGCATCGTGCAAGAGCAAAGTATTGATTTACCGATGATTTGCCTGTTTCATGATGAGGCGGCAGCCACCGCACAAAATGACGACGGCTTGCCAGCTATCGTCAGTGGTACAATGGTCAAGGCGCTCAAAGCCGAGCAAGAGATGGCAGTGGTAATGGCCATTTGCCTGCAACATGACAACTTGCGCAGCCGCCGTGAGCTAAAGACGCTACGCCATGTCATCTCTGAGGCGGAGCAACGTGCGAACGTATTGATTAAAAACTCCAAAAGCGCGGTCGCCTATATCGATCAAGGCATCCATATATTTGCCAACGACCCCTATCTGCAGCTTTTTGGCTTTAAAACCATGAACGATGCCATCGGCGTGCCAGTCGTTGATTTGATTTCAGGCGGGGATAGTGTCAAAGGCTTTAAACAGTTTTTGCGGCAGTTTGACAAAGGCAATCGACAAGAGGTGGAGTTTGAGTTTGAAAGCAAACGTACAGATGGTAGCACCTTTGAAGCCAAACTACAGCTTGCCTCAGCCACCCTAGACGGTGAGCCTGTCACCCAAGTTATCATTCAGCAAAACACCAATAACAGCGCTGAGGTGGCCAAGCGTTTAGCGGAGGCTGAGCGTAAAGACAAACTGACTGGTATCGACAACCGCCATGGTTTTGAAAAACAAATGGCACTGGTGTATGAGCAAGCAAGACAAGGGCTACTGACAGCAGGGCTTTTGTATATTCAGCTTGATAATGTGGGTAAAATAAGAAGCAGTTTGGGCCTACAAGGGGTCGATGCGACGGTCAAGCAAGTCGCCTATATGTTAGATGAGCTGATAGAAGACGGGCATGTGAGCCGCTTTAGTGATACGGTGTTTACGGTGCTTGTCGAAGACAAAAGCGCCAGCGAGCTAAAAGATTTGGCACAGCACATTGTCACACGCATTAGTGAGATGTTTATCGAAGTCGATAAGCGTACCACCAGTACTACCGTCAGTATTGGTATCGTGAAGATAGAGAAAAACGCTGCAGCGCCCAATGTACTGCTTGAGCGGGCTATCGATGCCATCAATCAAATCATGATAGAGACCTCCAATCATGGCGGGACCTACCACTTGTATGACCCAAGTGAGCATGCCAATAGTGATGATCATGCACTGGCTGAGTCTTTGGTCGATGCTATTACCAACAATCGTTTTGATCTGTCATTTCAGCCCATATATGACATTAACAAAGACCGTAGCGACTTTTTTGAGGTGTATCTGCGCTTACCGCTGGCAGATGCTGACAATACCGTACTCACCCCTGATCAGTTCATGGCTGTCGCCAAGACGCATAATTTATTAGAAAAAATCGACCGCTGGGTACTAATCAATGCCTGCAAAAAAATAAACGAAGTCCGTAAGACCCATCCTGAGGCCAGACTGTTGGTGCAGCTCACTGGGGCGTCGCTGGTCGACAAAAAACTGCCAAATGTGGCCAGTCAGTTGATCAAGGCGGTCGGCGGTGCCGCTGGAGTCTTGACACTGCAGTTTAATGAAAAAGATATCTTAGACTATCTGACCGTCGCCAAGACCCAGTTTTCGGCGTTGACACAAGTCAGCTGTCAATTAGGTATCAATAACTTTGGTTCATCTGCTAAGTCTATCGAACTTGCCAGCTTTGTGCAGCCAGATATGGTGCGTTTGGCGCGAAGCTATATCCAAGACATCAATTCTGCGGATAATCTAAATACGGTTAAGTCTTTGATTGTGCGTACCTCTGAGGTCCATGCTGACGTGCTCATGCCATATATCGAGGATGCCGCGACGATGTCGGTGGCGTGGAGTGTGGGCGCCCGCTATTTGCAAGGATACTATCTAGAAGCGCCCAGCGCGACCATAAAAGTCTCATAACGTCATGCCTCAACCTGTTTTTATTTGTCATACCTTTTAACTGAAGACTGTCAAACATGTTTATTATTCGTCAGTATCGTTTGTGCGGCCTTGTTGCCGCTGTTTTATTGCTCAGTGCGTGCGGAGAGCAAGTGCCTGCTGATCACCGTGACCCTGTGACATTGCCGCTATATACTGAGGGCGATGCCGACAACGGTGCGATCATTTATCAAGATGCCTGCGGTCAGTGCCACCAGCTCAATGCAGGGCTGAACAAAAAAGGCCCGCAGCTGATGAATATCTACGGCGCGCCTGCCGCCGCCCTCGAGGATTATACTTATAGTGAAGGATTAAAGGCGTCAGGCTGGGTATGGGATGCACAGACACTAGACCCTTATATCGCCGATGCGCAAAAGAGTATGCCAGACTCAAAAATGCTCTCCGACCCGATGCCGGATGCAAAAGAGCGAGCAGATGTGATTGCTTATCTGTCAACCCTAAGGGCCGCGCCGCCTGCGACCGATGATGCCAATTGATCGCAGACTTATTATGTTTATTCTTCCAAAATGAGCCAATAACTGACTATGAGCCATGCTGCGATCGACCCCGCTTCTAGCCCTACACCTCAACCAGCGCCGCAGCTGGCAGATACGGCGGCCTTGAGTGCCGCTGACTATCAGCACAATCAGCAAAAAATAGCTCAGCTGCTTGGGCAACTAAACCACATCGTTTTAGATAAGCCGCAGGCGATTAAGCTGGCGCTCAGTGGTATATTGGCGGGTGGTCATTTATTGCTACAAGACTTGCCTGGTATGGGCAAGACCACATTGGCACAAGGGCTAGCTCAGCTGCTTGGCCTGAGCTTTAATCGTGTGCAGTTTACCAATGATATGCTGCCCGCTGATATTTTGGGCATGAGTATCTTTGAGCAAAAAAACCAGCACTTTGAGTTTCGGCCAGGGCCGATCTTTACGCAGTTGTTACTTGCGGATGAGATCAACCGCTCTAGTCCCAAAACCCAAAGCGCGCTGCTAGAGGCCATGGAGGAGCGGCAAGTGACGCAAGATGGGCAAACCTATGTGCTGCCGCAGCCGTTTTTTGTCATTGCCACCCAAAACCCATTGCAGCAAGCGGGCGTTTATCCATTGCCTGAATCGCAGCTAGATCGATTTTTATTGTGCTTGTCGCTGGGGTATCCATCACCTGCTGCTGAGCGCGAGCTTTTGCAAGGTCAAGACCGCCGCGAGCTATTAAAAGAGCTGCCCGCGGTGCTTGATACGCAGGCTGTATTATTAGCGCAGCAAGGTGTCAAGCAGGTATATGTTGCGGATGTAGTGTTAGATTATCTGCAAAGACTTGTCGCCAAAACACGTGCAAGCTCTGAGTATCACGGTCTTTCACCTCGTGGCGTACTGTCGCTACAGCGTGCTGCGCAGGCTTATGCTTATGTATCAGGGCATATGGAGGTGACACCAGAGGACATCCAAGCGGTGTTTGCTGCCGTCACCGATCATCGCCTCGGTCAGCGTTTTGTACCCGCGCATGTGACTGGCGGGCAAGCGATGCAGACCATCGCCCAACGTATTTTGGCCGAGGTGGCTGTTATTGTTTGACCGTCTGTTTACTCATAAGAGATTCACTTCTAAAGCTGCTCGTTTATTAGCGATAAGACTATTAATGTTGAGGATGGGGTCGTTATGAGCCTGTTGCCAAAAGCCTTCACCGTACCAGCGGACTCTGCACTACGCCGCTGGTTTGCCGCGCGTGCGCCCAAAAGCGATAGCGCCACCCTCACGCTGCGTAATGTCTATATCTTTTTTAGCCGTGAAGGCCTGCTGTTTGCTGTTTTGTTAATCATTACTTTTATCGCTGGCATCAATTATGGTAACAACTTGGTGCTGGGTTTGTGCTTTTATTTGGTTAGTGTCTGGCTGATCAGCTTTCATGTGACCTTTGCTCATATCTCAGGTCTCAAGGTGCAATTGATAGATGTCACTATGGCAGAGGCGGGCGCGCCTGTCTGGGTGACCTTAAAGCTGATTAGTGAGAGCCGCCAACCAAGACGGCAGCTATTATTTGGTTTTGAGCAAGCTGACGGCCAAGCGAATAGTAAGGCTAATGGCAAGATAGATAAAAAAGGCAATAAGAAAATCAAGAATAGCGCTAGTACCCCAGAGTCGATACTAGTGACACGGCTACAAGGCGAACAAACAATTCGTCTGCCTGTACAAACGCACAGCCGCGGCCAGCTGGTGCTCCCCAGACTCACCATCAAAACCGTCTACCCGCTCGGCATTATGCGCGCATGGTCTTATGTGTATTTTGCCCGTTGCGCTTGGGTGTATCCCAAACCTGAGGCTTTTGATTGGCAAGCACAGTATGCGCTAGCCAATGAAAAAGATCTGCCAACAGGCGGGCAATATCAGCAAGGTCAAGATGATTTTGAGCGGCTCGACAACTATATCGAAGGTGAGTCGCTGGCCCGTGTGTCGTGGGGGCATGTGGCACGAGGTCAAGGCATGTTTACCAAGCATTTCGCTGATCCTATCGGTCATGAGCAAACGTTGGATTATGCCGATATGCCAGCCGCGCATCATGAACAAAAACTGGCACAGCTGGCTTATGGCGTACAGACCTTGGGTGAGCTGGGCGTACCCTTTACGATGCAACTACCGCAAGATAAGCCTGACGGCGCGGCGATGGGGGCTGGTGACAGCTTTGTACAAGCGTGCTTGCTAAGGTTGGCAAAAGCGCCATGAATAACTCTACGCAGCCTCTATCAAAAAAAACGATAGCGTCATCGAGTCGCTTTGATAAAGCAGACGCTATAAACGCTGCCAGCTTTGAGCAGTTGGCCTTGGGTGATCATCGCAGCGCACAGATAGTACACAGCGAAAAGCCGAGCGGATATGCCAAGTTGTTTGCTTTGCCTGCCTACTATTGGGTGTTGATCGCTCAAGTGGTCATTATCTTACCGCATGCAGCCCATCTGCCATTGTGGTTAATGGGTTTTGCGGTGGTTAGTATCGTAGCGCAGCTGCCCGGCGTCAAAGCGCGGTTTAAAAAAATAGCACATCTAAAACGCGTCTATCAGGGCATGCAGATGCTCGGGTTTTTATTAGGGCTGGCAGGGCTATGGCTGACTTATCACACCGCTTTCGGCCTCGATATGGGTGTGGCGTTTTTGGTGCTGTGCTTGATTAGTAAGCTGTGGGAGCTCTATAAGCGCCGTGATGCCTATGTGGTATTAAATTTATCGCTATTTGTCCTTGCCGCGCTGTTTTTGATGGATCAAGGCTTGGTCACGACGTTTGAGGTAATCGTGGGGGCGGTGACGGTGCTGCTGGCCTTTATTGCGTTAAATGACGATGGCAATGCTCGTGGTGATGGGCGTCTGCGTACGTTGGGCGTGCTCGGCATCGGCGCATTGCCATTATTGGTCGTGTTGTTTTTGTTTTTTCCGCGCCTGCCGCCGCTTTGGTCAGTGCAGCTCTCAGGTCAGCAGGCGACCACGGGTGTCTCTGATAGTATGTCGCCTGGCGATTTTGCCAATTTGGGACAATCGACCGAGCTGGCGTTTCGGGTAGAGTTTGCAGACAATCGTCCCCCGCAGCAGCAGCTCTATTGGCGTGGCTTGGTGTTTAGTGAGTTTGATGGGGCGACGTGGCGTCCTAGCCCTCAGCAACAAGAGTGGCAGCCTGCTCCGCAAGCACCTGCTTGGATTGAGAATGCCTTTGCAACTATCCCTGATAAAGCAAAAGTTGCGCCGACCAATTATGAGATTATCCTAGAGCCAACGCAGCAAAGCTGGCTGTTTGGGCTTGATTATCCGTTTACGCAGCGCCAAGACGTCAAAATCACCTCAGACTTTACCTTATTAAAAGATCAGCCGGTGACTCAGCAGCTGCGCTACGAGGTAGTGCAGTTTGCACCGATGCGTATCGACCCGATTCTCTCTGATGAGTCGCGCCGTCTCAATCTTACACTGCCAACTGACGGCAACCTGCAAGCGCGAACATTGGCGCAGCAGTTATTCGCTCAGTCAGGTTCAGACCCTATGCGTTATATGCAGGCGCTGGAGCGCTGGATTAACCAAACGGACTTTCGTTATACACTGTCTCCGCCACGACTGAATAATAACCGTATTGATGAGTTTTTATTTGAGACCAAAGCGGGTTTTTGTGAGCATTATGCTTCCAGCTTTACCTTTATGATGCGCGCCGCTGGCATTCCTGCACGCGTCGTGGCGGGCTATCAAGGCGGTGAGCCCAGCCGCGGTGGTAATGTTTGGGAAGTACGGCAAAAGGATGCGCACGCTTGGACGGAGGTTTGGCTTGACGGTCAAGGTTGGGTACGTGTCGATCCGACGGCCTTTGTCGCGCCTGAGCGCATCGAGCAGGGGATGGATGCACTGACGCAGTCGCAAGGCGCGACGATGTTTGGCGACGGCGCTGCCGCCCAAGTCAGCTATCAGCAGTATCAGCTGCTACAAACCTTACGCCGCCTCTCCGATCAAGCCAGCTATTATTGGCAAAAAGACGTCGTTGGCTATGATCAGGACAAGCAAGCCGACTCGCTACTCAAATGGTTTAATATCCGCACACTCATGCAGCAAATTATATGGCTAGTGGCAAGTGCTATTACTGTCATGGTGATTTTGGTCTTTGTTATTTGGCAACGTCGTCGTAAGCGTTGGCATCCAGCAGACCTACCACTTGCACAGCTATCAAAACGTATTGGTAAAAGTGATAAAGAGTTGGCTCGTCAAGAGAGTGAAGGGCAGCTGGCTTGGCTTGAGCGCTTGGCAATAGCGGTTGATGACCGAGAAAATGATTCAAATACTGATATCGACGCTGATATCAACGCCGATACCAATGCTAAAAGTAGTAATAAGAGCAGTAAAGTGAGTAAGCTAACAGATAGCGGGCATTCAGAGAGTGTACAAGCAAAAATCTTGCAAATGAGGCAGGACTATCGGCAACTGCGTTATGGACGCCTAAGCAGCCTTGAAACCAATGATAGCGAGTACCAAACTATCCTAAAGCAGCTTAAGAAAGATGCACGTGAACTGTTCTAATGGCTGTTTTGTGAAAGCGTTGTTTAGCACATCATAAAATAGCTATTGATAATAAAGGAGGCGACTCTATGGCGATATACGTCGATTTTATGCAGATAGAATTTAAAGGCTATAAATGGTGCCACATGCTGGCAGATACCCTGCAAGAGCTGCATGATTTTGCAGCGCTGATTGAAGTGGATAAGCGTTTATTCCATCGTCATGCCAGTTATCCACACTATGATGTCACGGTGCAAATGCGAGAAACAGCGATTGAATATGGCGCTATTCCTGCCAATCGAAAGAAAATTATTGAATGTGCAAAGAAGTTGAAAGTAGAATTACATGAGCAAATAGCACAATCTGAGAATTCCTAATAAGTTAATTTTTTACAACATGAAAAAGGTGGGAGTGCTTTTGCATCCCACCTTTTTATTTGTTTAGACTTTCATTTATAGGTTATTTTGCAATAGCGGCTTTACTAACACCATCAAGGGCTTTTGCAATATTCCCTAATTGGGTATCACAACCTTTTATATTATGGCGGTCTTTGAGATAGGCAGGATTATTGTACGACAACCAGACCTTTTTATCGGCATCTGCACTGATAAGAATTTTTTGCGGCAAATCAATAGCGACGCTTTGCTCGCAATTCATCAATGGTGTACCCGCTTTCGGATTACCAAACATAATCACTTGCGTCGGTCTTAATGTTAAATCGACACCTTGCGCGTTTTTTTGATGATCGACGCGGGCGAATACTTTCATGCCTTTACTTTCGATAATGGCGACCAGCTTATCGGCAGTGTCTTGTACTGAGTGCGGGCTTGGCATGGTTACCAAGCCTTTTTGGGCGTTGATAGCAGGCGTGGTTTTGGGTGTTGGCGGCATCGTGTCAGGCGCATTGACAATACTTTCAATACTGGCGCAAGAGGATACGGCCAAAGCTAGGGCAGCGATAGAGATAATCTTAAGCATAAAAAGTCCTTGTTTATGGTGGTTGTTTGGTAAACCACGGCTGGCTATATAAGTACGCTTTGTATATCAGAACGTGATGCTTTAGAACATTGTGCGTAATAAACCATGCATAGTAAAGGCGCGCGTGACAAATGGATCTTATCAGCGATGATGTATGAGCGCCAACTATGCCAGACGCGCTGCCAGATAATCCACCAGCAAGCGAATCTTTGGCGATAAATGACGATTGTGCGGATAAATCGCCCAAATGCTTTCTTCAGGCTCTCGATAGTTATCCAGTACGCTGACCAATGCCCCTGACGCCAGATATTGCTGCACATAATAATCAGGCAGCTGCACGATACCCAGACCCTTTAATGCTGCATCCACTAAGCTATGACCGCTGTTATATTGCACGCTGCCTGAGACGCGTAGGTTTTTTTCTGTGTCCGTTGGTTTGTGCGCTTGCTGATCCACTGCCTTGTTAGCCTGTTTATCATTTTCGATAAAGTGCCAATAATCACGTGTGCCAAGTAGGCAGTTATGTTTGTACAGATCAGACAGCGTGTGCGGTGTACCATATCTTTTGAGGTAAGCAGGTGCAGCGCAGACAAAGTTGGTACGGCGACTGAGTTTTTTTGCCATCATGGTTGAGTCGCTTAATTTGCCAATACGCACCGCTAGATCATAGCCGCCCTCTATTAGATCTATTTTTTGATTGCTCAAAAATGCTGTCACTTCGATATCACGGTATTGCACCATAAAGTCATTGATCAGGGGCAAGAGTTGCTGCTCGCCATAGGTGACAGGGGCGGTGAGTTTGATTCTGCCTTGCGGCTTAGATTGTAAGTTACTCACCGCTTGCTCGGCGGCATCCAAGCCATCGAGCACACCGCGGCAATGCTGATAAAACACCCGCCCTTCTTCTGTGAGCGATACCTTCCGTGTCGTACGATAGAGCAATTTAATATTCAGGCGTTTTTCTAACGCGCTGATCTGCCGGCTGACTTGCGCGGTGGAGATGCCCAACTCTTTTGCAGCACGTGTGAAGCTCTCGTATTCAGCCACATAGACAAACTCACTAATGCCATCCCAGCGCATGATTATTACCACTGTGAAAAAGATATTTGCAAATATAACACATTGTTATCACAGCAGAAACAACTATAATGGACAGTATAAAATCAACGCCTATAGACGACTCAAACTAGCGCTTGCCTCTACGGTGTAAGCGCTATAAGCTAAATTGGTCTGAGCGTGATTAACGCCATCACTTATTTATGATAACAAGAGAGAATACTATGTCAGATAATTTTATTAAGTCCAAAGCCGCCATCGCGTGGGGGCCAAATGAGCCGCTATCTATCGAAGAAGTCGATGTGATGCTGCCCAAAAAAGGTGAAGTGCTGGTAAAGATCGTCGCCAGCGGCGTTTGCCATACCGATGCGTTCACCTTATCTGGTGAAGACCCAGAAGGCGTGTTTCCTGCGATTTTGGGTCACGAAGGTGGCGGTATCGTCGAGAAAGTCGGTGAAGGCGTGACCAGTGTGCAAGTTGGCGATCATGTCATTCCGTTATACACCGCAGAGTGCGGGGTGTGCAAGTTCTGTACTTCAGGTAAGACCAATCTATGCTCAGCTGTGCGTGAGACCCAAGGTAAAGGCCTAATGCCAGATGGCACCACGCGTTTTTATAAAGACGGTGAGCCGATTTATCATTATATGGGCTGCTCGACTTTTTCTGAATACACGGTGTTGCCAGAGATTTCATTGGCCAAAGTCAACGCCGAGGCACCATTAGAAGAAGTCTGTTTGCTGGGCTGCGGCGTGACCACGGGTATGGGCGCAGTGATGAATACAGCCAAAGTCGAAGAGGGCGCAACGGTCGCTATCTTTGGTTTGGGCGGTATTGGACTGTCCGCAATTATCGGTGCGCAAATGGCCAAAGCCAGTCGCATCATTGGTATTGATATCAATGAGAGCAAGTTTGAGTTGGCCAAAAAACTGGGCGCAACCGACTGCATCAATCCAAAAGACTATGACAAACCCATTCAAGAGGTTATCGTTGAATTAACCGATGGCGGCGTCGACTATTCATTTGAATGTATCGGTAATGTCGATGTCATGCGCTCAGCACTAGAGTGCTGCCACAAAGGCTGGGGCGAGTCGGTCATCATCGGGGTCGCAGGCGCAGGCCAAGAAATCTCAACCCGTCCATTCCAGCTGGTGACAGGCCGTGTTTGGAAAGGTTCAGCATTTGGCGGTGTCAAAGGCCGCAGCGAGCTGCCAGGCTACGTCGAGCGCTACCTAGCAGGTGAGATTCCGCTACAAGACTTCATCACTCACACCATGCCGTTAGAAGACATCAACGATGCCTTTGATTTGATGCATAAAGGTGAGAGTATTCGTTCGGTGGTGCACTTTTCTGAGTAAACATTAAGTTAAGCAGCAAACGATAAGCTGAAAATACCGCGCCTATTATGAGGCGGTATTTTTTTATGCTCAAGACAAACCATAGCGATTAGCCTTGCGCGCGATGAATGATTTGCTCTGCAAGCGTAGTCAAGTCTGTGGCCATAAAGTCCGGTGTTGGCACATTGGGAGCGGATAACAAGGCATTATAAGGACGTTTGAGAAACGCTCCTTGGCAGCCAGCAGCTTGCGCGCCGATGGTATCCCAAAGATGACAGGCGACTAGGCATAAATCTGACGTCTGGACGGCCAGTTCATTAGCGACCAGCTCATAGGTTTCAGGCGCCGGCTTGAACTTTGCGGCCTGCTCCACACTAAAAGACTGCTCAAAAAATACGCTCAATCCTGCCCTGTCTAGTGGCGTAGGGGCAGCGCTGGGTGCTGAATTGGTCAGCGTCACTAGACGAAACCCTGCCTCACGTAGTTTGGTTAATGCTGGGACAGCGTCAGAGTGCGCAGGCATGTTGCTCATACGCGCTTTTAACTCATCGATATCGTCCTCTGTCAGCGTGATTTGGTGGATGTCAGCGCTCATCTGTAATGCGCCGATACCCAGCTCACCAAAAGGCGTGTACAGTCCTGATAAAGTCAAGGTTTGCGAGTATAGCACCAGCTGGGCAAACCACTCTCTTAGCATGTTTTCGTCACCGAATAGGCGTACAAATAACGGCGCTAAAGTGGTTATGTCGAGTAGTGTCTCGTTGACATCAAAGACGATAACCGAGGGTGTTAGGTGAGCGTGCATAAGATATCCTTTCATCGACAACGCTTAGGGTTTAGTCGGGCATATGGGCCAATTGTTCTAAGATATTGAGGTAATTGTCTACCCCTTGCGCGCCGCTTACCAAATGACGCTCATTAAAAATCATCGCTGGCACACTTTGAATGCCTTGCTGCTGCCAGTGCTGCTCTTCTGCGCGTATCTCTCGAGCAAAACGCTGGTCTGCTAAGACCGCCAGTGCCTCGCTTCGATCTAAGCCGACATCTGCTGCGATATCGGCCAGTACCGCGTTATCCGATATATCGCGATTGTCCGTGAAGTGCGCTGCAAAAAGCGCTTGCTTTAACTCATGTCTGTGGCCTTGTTTTTCGGCCCAGTGTAAGAGCTGGTGCGCATTAAAGGTATTGTGCATCCGTGTGTCGTCGTTGAAGTGAAATTGAAAGCCGACCTCATTTCCCGCCTCTGTTATTCTGGCGCGGCTGGCATCTGATTCTGCCTTACTTGAGCCATACTTTTCCATGATGTGCTCACGCATATTTTGTCCTTCTTTTGGCATTTTTGGGTTTAATTCAAAAGGATGCCAATGTATCTCATGGTCTGTATTGCTTTGCTCAAGCGCTGCGGCTAATTGGCGGTAGCCAACGACGCACCAAGGGCACACCACGTCTGAGACGATGTCGATACGTAGGGGAGTGTTGGTATTTTTCATATCTATCTGCCTGATATTATTTATATAATTGATATTATTTAAAGTTATTTGAGGTTTATGCTCAATTGCTATCTATCAATTCATGCTAGAAGAATGATATTGCGATTGCAATCATATTATTAAATAAACTTTGGTTTGTTTTTTTAGATTGATACCTACACTGCAATGACGACACAGTAAAAACAAGACAACGCAATCGTTACGTCATAATAAATCAGTCAGCACTATCTTATAGGTCATAATGCTTTGTAATGTGGCCACTGCCCCGCTGGGCAGATTTACAAGCACGCGCCAGCAGTGGCAAGGTGCGGCCATCACGTCAGGCATCCATCATACAGGAGGGGTTATGCCATAGCCTTGCGTGCAAAGGTCAAGATATGACCCTTAAAAGGCAGCTCAAGATAAGAGGTATCCTCTGGCCTTACGTGCTGACTGCTAAAACCAAACTCCAACATTTTATTGGTCAGCTTATTTTTGCGACCACGCCCAGGGTCGACGATGATGACCTCACAAGTTGGCCGCGCATGGCGCTCGATGAAGTCAGCTAAGATATCGATATGCTGGTCTTCATAGAGCAAGTCGCTACCGATAATCATATCAAACGTGCCCAGATGGCTGTTGTTATCATGCCAGTCTAGGCGCTCAAAATGTATCTCTTTGTTATTGTTTAAAGTGGTATTACGATCAAGGAAATACTCAACCGTCGGATGATAGTCAGTTGCAGTAATATCAGCACGCCTGTGGTTGAGTAGCAGGCTAGACAACGCCATGCCGCAGCCGACTTCTAAGATACGCTTACCAGCCACATCGTAGTTAAGCATATGATTGGCCAGCACCAAGCTCGATGGCCATATCACCCCAAACATCGGCCAAGACGCCGAGCAAATACCGAGGTTTAACGCCTCATCATTGGGATCACTAAATTGTTGATTGTCACGTAGCGTACAAATATGGATGTCGGTATTGCCGATTTCAATCGTTTGATAACGCACGCGCACAGTCGTCAGCGAAGTCATAAACTGTCCTAAAAAATAAGCAAGAATGCAAGGTTTGGCAAGGAGTGCCACGTTCAAAGGCTGGGTTTTTTGTGCAATGACGTAATGCGTAGGGAGCTGGTTGATATAAATGGTGGGTCATGCACAGCAGTGGTTATTGGTGAATATTCAACACGGGCTATATGTCAGTTCAATAAAACATCAGTTCAATAAAATAAATAAAAACAGACAAATAGAGTCTGGCAAAACGTCAAAGGCCAGTATGACGCAATACGGTGCCAGCTACTGTTACGTATGAGGGTAGTATCGTTGCGAAGTGTGCCGCCGTCAGCTATCTCGTTGCTTATATAAAAGCATAGCGGTATGGCATAAAAATAAAGGAGGGCGTTGTAGATAAAAAGAGCGCGCACCGCACCGAGTTGTCTGCTATAAACCCAAACATAGAAGTGGGGTGCGTGCCTCTTAATGAGAATATGATATGTCAGTCATGTCTATTTTTATGTTTATAAAAGTCATGACTGTTACGAGTTATGAGCAAGTACGCCATAGACGCTTAATTTAAAAATCGGAGTCCAGAGGTTTTGAGTGCCCAAACCAGCTCTACAAAAGCGCGGCTATTGGTGAGCGGCTCGCCATCGATGATAAGTACATATCCTGAGCCATCAATCCATAAAAACACAAAACTGGTCTCAGGAATCAATAAGTCAACCTGCTGAAAAAACGAAATTGCTTGGCTTTCTACTGCCCAGCCGCGTTGTTTTTGGCGCAGCATAAAGCCTGAAAAGTCAGCCGCCGCCACACTCAGCATATCCGCTTCTTCTTGGTTATAGCCGATACGCGCCAGACAAAAGCCCTCATCAGAGCCGATGGCGGCACGGCGCTTACCAGATAGGCTAGCGACGACATAAGGCAAAAACTGATCCAATGGTAAGTTGGGCGCGGGCAAAAACAGAGACAACTTTTCGATCCAGCCGGCCTCTATAAAGCGCTGTAACCACGCCTCAGAGTAGCGCTCTAGCCAATCAGCGGCGAGTAGGGTTTGCTCATAAGAGAGTAGGTCTTGTAACGATAGCTGCTCCTCTGTAGGTTCGCTTTGGGAAAATGCCTCAAAAATACCGGCTGGGGTTAGGGTAAGATAGGTTTTATCAGCATTTAAGTAAGAGGACATAGCGGCTACCATTGTGATGAAATTATAAAACAGGCGATAAGTTAAGTTTTGATGGTTTTGGTTTGGTCAAGGCGTTGCTGGCAGTTGTTCCAGCGCTCGTCAAAGTGCCAGTCGCTTTTGCCTAAACGAAACCAAACCAAAGAAAAAGCCAGACGGTCATTGCGAGCGATACAGTGGGCAAAAAACTCGTTTTCGATTTGTTCAATCGTGCCCCAGTCCTCCTCGGCACGTGCTTGCATCAGCTCGGCGGTGATGTCTTTGGATATTTCTTTGGCATCGTCGCTACTGATGCGCAGTCGCTGTTTTTGCTCATTGAGCGACGGCGATATCAATACACTCCAACGCGTCGCCAGCATACTGTTGCGCTGGATATAGCGTTTTTTGTCGATGCAGTCGCGAAAGCCTTGTGCAACATGAGGGTACAGACGGTCTTTAATACGGGTAAATAGATTATTGACATCGTAAGGAATGTCGTACCAGCAGCCATAAAAAAAATCTGCCACCGCGCCCTGTAGCGGCTCTTTTTCGCTCAGCAGTAGGGCCGCATTGATACGCTGCTCATGAAAGTGACGATTGGCAGGTGCCAAAAACACTTTGCGTGAGTAAAAGCGAAACGCACGGCGCGCCTCGGTCTCGGCTTCTTTGATCAGATCTACATCAGACATAACAGGATCCTTTAGGTCACATCTTCGTTGCGGTTATTCTTGCCTTGATAGCGGCTGCGCCTATGGTGTTGCGTTGTATGGACATGACCCAATAATCACGGCGACGACGATTGTCATCGACCATGAAAAAATAAAATCAGCCAAAGCAAGATAGCAAGTAACGACTAATCAAGCAAGGTTTCCATCAAATCAATCATAAACTCGGCGTCTTCTTCATCCATGGCCTCAAACCCTTGCGGCATACCCAGCTCGGCCAATGCTTCTTGACCGTCTGGGTCGTTGTGCAGGTTGAGTATGGCATTCATAAAGATATCGGTATCTGGGAAGTCTTCTTTGATCAGCAGCACATGACTGATATCAGCCAAATCACTTTCGATCAGTACCGATAGCTGAGCTTTGGTCAGACGAGAAAAACCGTGAAATACCTCTGCCAAAAAGAACGCTGCCTGCACATCGCCTTTGATGACTTTACGCGCGGCAGCTTGATATGTTTCGGTGACATCCCAGCTCAGATCAGACTCTGCTATATCGACAGCCTCAAGCAGGCGCAAACCGATCAGCTTGACATCGCGGTTGTTTGCCATCGCGATGGTGGCACCAGCTTTGATATCTTCTAAGGCGTTGATGTCGCTGTTGGCACCAGCGGCGATGACCATTTCATCAGATTTGCCGATAGGACGTGCGACCGCTTTGTAGCCTTGTTCACGGATCAAAGTTGCCGCATCAAAAGGGTTGGCATAGATGACCTGAATGTCCCCAGCCGTGATGATTTGTTGTTGCTCTGCGTGTGAGGCTGGCGTATTTAGGTGCATGTTTAAGTTGGCACGCTTTTGAATCAAGGTGTTAAACATATGCCAACCTGCAAAACGCTCAGGCGAAAAATCAGGGGCGATTAACATATTGTGTGTCGTCATGATTTACCCTTCCTCATTTTGTTTCATATCAGCGTACTGCGCCTGCATGGCTTCGATTTTGCTACGTGATGGCTTGCGGCGCACTGAGGTATAGCCCACGGTTTCACCGCGGCGCACGTTTGGCACCACAGTGGCATAGACCCAGTAGTGACTACCGTCTTTACATAGGTTTTTGACATAGCCGTGCCACTTTTTTCCAGCTTTTGCTGTGTCCCACAAGTCTTGATAAGCCGCTTTTGGCATATCAGGATGGCGCAGGATAGACTGCGGCTGACCAAGCAGCTCGTCTTTGGTGTAACCACTAATCTCGACAAAAGCATCGTTGACGTGGGTTAGGACACCGTCTAAGTCGGTACGCGAGACGATAAGCTTACCATCAGGATAAGGGCGCTCAACACCCGTATCATAAATGGTGCGCGAGGTACCGTCATAGTAAGTCAGCGTCATCTGCTCAGCTGGCATATCCGGCTTTGGTGCATCAGGGACTGGAGAACCCATAGTAATCTCCTTTATTTATCATTGTATTTATCTATCGTTGTATTCGTCGTGATTGACTGGCAAATAATGATCGATTAAATAAGTTTTGCTAGGGCTTCTGAGGCGCGTTTGATGTCCAAAAAGATCAAACCGAGCTTGGCGTTTGGCTTGGCCATGATGGTCAATACCGCTTCATCGCCTGCTGAGGTCATGATGACATAGCCTTTTTCGCCTTGGATCATAATACGATCGATACTACCACGCGCCAGCTCGCGACCTGCACGGTCACCCAATGACAATAAAGCGGCTGACATAGCGCCAACACGGTCTTCATCAACGCCTAACGGTAGGGCTGATGCGATCATTAGACCATCGTTAGAAATTAGGGCAGATGCTTCGACATCGGCAGATGAGCTGTTTAGGTCTTCCAAGATTTGCTGGAACGAATCTGTACGCATATCACTTTCTCTATGACGGGTTATTGAATGGATGAGATCACTATCAGCGACACTAAAAAGGGCTGAAGCAAACGCTGGTCATTATAAACCCTTACTACTTATATTGATATATGTTACAGCAAACAAATGGCTGGGTTCTGCTATTTTTTGACCGTCTAGTTATCATTATCAACCTTTTATCTGTTGTTTTTAATTTTAAGCCGAACTAAAGTTGGCGATAGGGTTTTTATTCTCTCCATTTGGCTCAGCCACTTGCAATCAGACAGTAGGCCTGTAGCAATTTTTGTTTCATTTACCCAGCGCTTTGCTTCATGCTCGCAATGCCTAGCAGCCTGCGTAGCGGCCAGATAAACGAATGATTTATACAAAAAACGTTGACCATAACTTTTCATGATGGTGATATTCACTAGACTTATACCCTAAAAAAATGATATATAGTTATAGGATAGAAACGGTCATTGCTACTGAGCGTCTTGTTCAGGCGTCACATTATCCCGCTTTTCTACTCCCACGAGCCTCTGTATACCGCAGTGTATAGGGGCGATTGTAGTCTTACATCAATGTCCATAATCCCCTTCGTTTGTTGCCATACGACGCGACATCGATGTAAATAAACACGTCCACCATTTTTACCCTAAGGAACCTATATGAGTATCAGTCAGGCCATCGAAAAAGTCGAAGCGCGTTACGCCCATCAACCTGAATTTGTCCAAGCCGTAAAAGAAGTGGCACTGACTATCGCGCCTTTATACGATGCCCATCCTGAATTTCAAAAAATGAAGATATTCGAGCGTTTGGTTGAGCCGGATCGTATTATTTGCTTTCGCGTCAACTGGGAAAATGATAAAGGTGAAGTACAAGTCAACCGCGGCTGGCGTGTCCAGTTCAGCAACGCTCTTGGCCCTTACAAAGGCGGTGTACGGTTTCATCCAACCGTCAACCAGTCAGTGCTTAAGTTTTTGGGCTTTGAGCAAATTTTCAAAAACGCTTTGACAGGTCTGCCGATGGGCGGCGGTAAAGGGGGCGCTGATTTTGACCCTAAAGGTAAAACAGACAGCGAAATTCGCCGCTTTTGCTATGCGTTTATGCGTGAGCTGCACCACTATGTCAATAAAGACATCGATGTGCCAGCTGGTGATATCGGTGTCGGCGGCCGCGAGGTCAGCTATATGTTTGCCATGTACAAAAACTTAACGCGTGAATACGGTGGCGTGTTGACAGGTAAGGGGGTGGGATTCGGTGGTAGCTTGATGCGTACAGAAGCGACAGGCTACGGTGCGGTGTATTTCTTAGAAAACATGCTCGCTGCTCAAAACGAGAGTATCGAAGGCAAAAAAGTACTGGTGTCAGGGGCAGGCAACGTCTCGCTCCATGCCGCCGAAAAAGCCTGCATGCTAGGCGCGACAGTTCTGACGGTCTCCGACTCACAAGGGACGCTCTATGACGCAAATGGCCTAAATCAAGAAAAAATCGATTGGCTAAAAGCGCAAAAAGCCCAGAGCAAGCCACTGTGCGATTATGTCGAGGTCTATGGTGGTGAGTGGTTCGCGCAGCAAAAACCTTGGCATATCAAAGGTGATATCGCCATTCCATCAGCCACACAAAATGAAGTCAACGAAGACGATGCCAAACATATGGTCGAAAACGGCATCAGATATATCGTCGAAGGCGCGAATATGCCACTGACGGCAGAGGCAGTCGATCATATCCGCTTGCACCGTGTGCATTATGCGCCAGGTAAGGCAGCAAATGCAGGCGGCGTGGCGGTCTCAGGTCTTGAGATGTCACAAAACTCGGTACGTCAATACAAAACCTTTGAGCAAATAGATGAGCGCCTAAAGTGCATCATGAAAAACATCCATGACTGCTCGGCTGAAGCGTCAGCAAACTATGGTCAAACGGACAACGGCTATATCGACTATATGGCAGGGGCTAATATCGTTGGCTTTAAACGGGTGGCGGACGCACTGTGCGCTTATGGTATCTTAAACTAACGCTTTCTGGCTGCTGAGACATTGTCAAATACCGCATTTATCATATATAAGTGCGGTATTTTTTTGTCTGTATAAAATATTTATGAGCGCAAAGACTGGTTGCACACTCGAGGTAATAGACGCCAGCTAAAGTTTTTTGGATTATAAAGTATTAATTTATAAAAGCTTTTACATGTTTTACTTGAAGTTACATTAATCTATTTTTTTAGACAGTTTATAAATAATTATCACCGATCTTTTTGACTATCATCAATTATCTCAGTGTTTATCGCACGGGTTTATATCATCAATCATTAATGTCGCGGGCAAACGATGCCGCTGACAATGTCGATATATTTATCAAAGGATGAATCATGACAGTCAATAAGGAGGTCTATTCTGATGGCCGCTCAGGTATGTCGGGCTTATATCCAATGATACAGGATACGCCAAATGCTGAGCGGTTTGCTTGCAGCGTTGGTCAGAATCATAACGATAATGGCAGTGAAGCTATAAGCAATCGAGCGGCGCATGCCTTTGGCGCTTATCCACCAGCCTCCAAACGCGCGCAGACCAGCTGGTATAAAGACCCTGTATTAAACAACCATATAAACAATCATATAAATGAGCATATAAACGAGCAAGTAACCAACCATCTACGTAGCAATGATTACCTAAAGCCCTACCACCAAAACACCCAAAGGGGTATAAAAAGTGACACAAACAATGGCATGCAACCTGTCGGTAAATTTGAGCGGATGGAGCGTCTAGCAGATGATGCAGGCAGTACTATCGATCAGGCGATGACTCATGCAGAGGTCGCGCAGCCGATACGCTTGAGCTTCCAATTGATGACCCGTGCTGAGCCTACCACAATGGTGATTGCGACCATACAATCGCTACTAGCCATTAAAGCGGCCGATGATGAGATTTTAATCATAGATAACAACCATACTAAGCGTGAGCTTTATGAGCCTTTGGCAGATTTTTGTCATAGCTTGAAGCCGCATCTCAATGTGCATTTTTATCATATCGATGCGGTGGCAGGGTTTAAGTCTGGTGCGCTCAATTTGGCGCTGGGACTGATGGACCCTAGCGCCAGTCATGTGGTGGTGGTTGATAGTGATTATCAGGCGTTGCCACATGCCCGTGATGCTATTATCAGCGCTATCCACGAGTATCCTGAGCATGCTTTATTGCAATTTCCGCAGTTTTATCGTGATGCAGATAAAGCAGATGTCCACAGCGAATTAAACCATTATTTTAATCACCATTTGCATCGCTTTTTTAACCGTCAGCGGGCGTTATCTACCGGTACTTATGCGGTGATACGCCGAGATGCTTTAGTGGGTTTAGGCGGCTGGTCAGGAGCGTCCATTACTGAAGATGCGCAGATGGGCGTGCTGCTCCATCGTATGGGTCTGCACAGTCGTTTTATACCCAAGGTGATTGCTACTGGTATATTGCCCACCACGCTGTGTGATCTGATCGCTCAGCGGCAGCGCTGGGTATATGGCAATGCACAAGTGCTCAATAGTTACTTTGTTAGGCCGGCGTCTTTGACCGCCGATAGCAGCGCAAATACAAATGTAAGCCAGACGATGGGCGAGCGTTTGCAGTATATGCGTGCGCATTTTTCGCAGCTGAGTGCCTGGATTAATTTTACGGGAATTTTTATCGTGCTGCAGATCTGTACGCTGCTTATCGTGCTGGCGGCTCTGATAATAGGCGCACAGGTGGATATGGCGATGTTGCTTACGCCCTTATATGTGGTTTATGCCGCTTACGGCGTGTTTTTGTTGCGACGGCTGTGGGCCTATGCACAAGACCGCTCACCACTTAATCAGCAGGTAGCTCAGCACGTTACGCCAACCTTTATCAATAAGCTACGAGCGTGGGCACTGCATCTGAACTTTTGGGAAATCGGTGCGTTGTCATGGTGGCCTGTGCTGTGGGGCCGCGACAAGCCATTTGTCTGTACGCCCAAACAGGTGGTGATCAGTAGCCGCCGCAGCGTATGGCAGGCCAATGTTTGTGCCTTACCAAAACTGCTACTCATACTTAATATCATCACTTTGGCTGTGACCTCACCGCTATCAGCGCTGTATTCGCCTTTGTTATTTGTCAGTGCGCTTGTGGTCACTGTCCTCAAGCTATGGTCTGCAAAGATAGCTTTTGATAACTATGGGTATCATCCTGAGGTGAATGACCGCTATGCTGATGAGCATGACACGTATGACGAGATCAATAACACTGTAAACCAAAGCTGTGTGATTAAAAATAATGTCGCTAAAAATAACAATACGGCTAGAGATAATATTACTAAAAATAAGCGCCCAAATAACACCGACCCAACAAAAAAATATATGGTTGAATAAAATAATAAATGGATGACGTATGCTGACTTCTCTCAAAACCAACCCTAATAGTCATATAAAAGCTAAAAACCCTAACATCATTATGCACAAGACATATGAATTGTCTGAGTCATCAGCGGCGTGTGAGACAATCGATGGGGCAAACGTTAAAGTAAGAAAACCACGACGTATTGCGGTTATCGCTCACTCGTTATATCCCATTGCCCAGCCTTATGCAGGCGGTCTTGAGATGATCACTCAGCTGATTTGTGATGAGCTGGTGGCTCAAGGCCATCAGGTGTTGCTCTACGCTCATGCGGATAGTCAAACCCATGCCACACTAGTGCCCTTTATGACCCGTGATGAATTTGAAAAGACAGTTTATCCCAATGAGCATGAGTCAGTAGAGATGAGCCGTGAGGAGCTGTATCAGTATTTGGTCTACCAGCAGGCGCTGCGCGATATTATTAGCCGTGATGAGATGGGAATGATCGATGTGGTGCACAATCATAGCTTGCACCATGTGCCGATGATGATGGGTCAGACGTTTGGCGCACGGTTTTTTACCACGTTTCATACGCCGATTTTTCCGCAGCTGCGTCTGGCGCTACTGACGCTACGTCTGGGGACGCAGACTCAGTTTACGGCAATCAGTGGTCATCAGCAGCAGTTGTTTGCTGAGTTTGTGCCCTCGCATGTGGTCTATAACGGCATCGATGTCCACTCATTTACTGCCAATACAAACCCAATTGCTGATGAAGTGTATTTTTGGTACGGGCGTATCTGTCCTGAAAAGGGCACGCATTTAGCGATGGACTACTGCAAAGCGGCAGGCAAGCGCCTGATTATTGCAGGACCCAAAAGTAATGAGGAGTACTTCGATGACTATGTGGCACCGTTATTAGAAGCCGATAGAGCGAGCACTGCGCCGTTATTTGATTATGTTGGACATTTAAGTAAGGATCAAATCAACGAGCAGTTAAGCCAATCGACCGCCATGCTATTTACCAGTATTTGGGATGAGCCTTATGGTCTGACGCTCGCTGAGAGCCTCGCTTGCGGTACACCCGTGATTGGCTTTGATGTCGGTGCCAGTGCTGAGATTATCACGCATCAGACGGGTATTATCGTGCCCAAAAAGGATGAAAAAGCATTCATACAAGCGTTTGCTGACATTCAGCATATTTCACGAGCAGCGTGCCGCCTTCGTGCTGAGCAGTTCTGTTCAGTCGCTACGATGGTTGATGGTTATCTGCGTTTATATGAGCAAGCAGTAGCGGTTGATGACAGCAATGGCACTTGAAAGATGTTTGTCTAGCGTTCTTTCCTTTTTTCTTTATGTAGTGAATATCAATGACTGCCTTAATTCGTTAGGAGCTATTTACTATGCGTATCGGCTACTATGCTCATCATCACGGCTCGGGGCACTGCCGCCAAGCAGACAAACTGGCCGCCTTACTATCAATAGAGCTGCGTTCGCAAATGACGGTGTTTACCAGCTTACCTGCCGATGGTTATCGCTTTAGCAGTATAAATGATGAGCACATCGTACGTTTAGACGCTGAGGATGAGCGACCAGATGATGTGCTAGCGGGGCGAGCAGGTGAGTATTGGCAGCCAAGCTGTTTGCACTACTCGCCAGTAGGTAACAAAGACATCCAGAGACGCAGTTGGCAGCTGCTTGATGCCATTTATCAGCGCCAGATTAACCTGATGATTATTGATGTGAGCGCCGAAGTCGCTATGCTATGCCGTACCGCTAGTGTGCCTTATCTCTATGTACGGCTGGCAGGCGAGCGCGATGATGCGCCGCACTTAAACGCCTTTGCGGGCGCGCTTGGATTGTTAGCTCCTTATCCTAAAGCATTGGAGGCGGCAGCAACGCCGGACTGGGTACGACGAAAAACGTTATATTTGGATTTTTTGCCAAGTAAAGCCCAAGGTTTGCCTAGCTTTTGTGAGTTTATGGACGAGCTTATGACATTGACCCATGATGATGCTATTCATAAACAACTGGTCGCCAGTGTCGATAAGTCTTTTATCGTTACTGTGATTAAAGGCTATGGCGGGCACGAAGCGATTGATGCCAAGTTGCCAAAGCTACGCCAAATGCTACCAGACGCTATAATTGTCTCTCTTGGCCCTATCAATGATGAAGTACGGCATTGTGTCGATATTGCCGCCCATGTCGATGATGTGACGCCATTTATCGCCTATAGTCATCTGCTATTGATGGCGTGTGGCTTGAATGGAATTGCGCAGGCCTATGATTATGCCACGCCGTTTATTGTATTGCCTGATGTGCGCCCGCACCGTGAGCAAGAAGTGATGGCAGAGGCGCTTATTGAGCAAGGCCGTGCGCTTAGTTGGCCACAGTTTATCGCTAAAGCCTCTAGTCTGGACACTCAGAACCTATTGTCTTCTCTCTCCACGAATAATAAGTCAATTGACCATGAGCAGACTGCTTTGACGGGTAAGCAAGCCAATCTGGCTGCGCAACGCTTTATGAATAGCATTGTTGACTATATTTCTGTAAAAGCTTGGTTTGCGGAATGGCTATTGCCGCAGTTGGACTTAAAACCTAAAAAATAAGAAATAACAAAGAAACTTATAATAATAAACGCAAAGAAGATATTTATGACTACCATACCCCAAGTAGCAAACGCTGCACATACTACTATTCCCACTAGCGTGCCTTTAACGGTTATTACTACCTGCTATGGGCGCAATCGTCATCTTTATAATCTACTTGGTAGTCTGGCGCAGGGTAGCATCAGGCCGAGCGAGGTGGTTATCGTTAATGATGACGCCGAGGTTGAACGTCTGGCAGACTACGATTTAAATATTATTAAGATAGCAACGACTACAGCGACTGAGCATGGAGTAACAGATAGCATGTCATTTGATATCGGTCGTAACCGTAATCTTGGCGCTGCACGTGCTAGCTATGAGACTATGATTTTTTTGGATGTGGATTGTATCGTCGCCTATGACTTTATCGGCGGGCTATATGATAAATTGCAAACGCATCCTGATGCGCTACTAATGGGACAGCCACGTTATTTAACACGGCCTTTGACGGATGATGAGGGTAGTCAGCTACAGCAAGGTCAAATGGCGTCTGACGCTTTAGACCAGCTGTCGGTATTTAACCCTTATCGTGATAACTTTACCCAACAGCGCAATGACAATATCGACGCTAATATTAAGAAAACGCAAGATTATGGCGCATTTTGGAGTCTTTGCTTTGCGATAATGCGCCATCAGTTCGAGCGGATCGGCGGCTTTGATACCGACTATGTCGGCTACGGCGCTGAAGACACCGACTTTGCTGTTATGGCACGTGCTTTAGACATTGATTTTTATCTGACCAATGACGTGGTTTACCATCAGCAGCACAGCGTCTACCGGCCGCCGCTCAATCATCTCGATAGCATAGTCATCAATGCCAATCGCTTTTATGACAAATGGCAGCATTGGCCGATGGCAGGCTGGCTGGCAGCGTTTGCGCAGCTAGGTTTGATTGACTGGCAAGAGGCACAGACAGTGCCCATTGAGATTCTTCGTCAGCCAAGTAGCGCTGAGATTGACGCCGCACATTGTCCAGATGTGCCGTATGTGTAGACGGCTCTTAGTTCTGCTAATACCGATGCGTCACTAGTATTGATGAGTAGTTAGTATCAATGAGTAGTGAGTTTTGATGAGCAACTAATACTGACGGATAATCTCCACACCTGTCGGCGGCGTTGCAAGCGCTTGCCGCTCAAACGCCCAATTATGACCTTCCCAGAAATGCGCGGTTTTGTCATCATTATTAAAACCCAACATCACTATTGATAGCGGCGCCTCAGCTTTCTGTTTTTGCTGAATATGCAGGCGCGCAGATAACAGTAGCCGATATAATAAAAACCCTGATGTCGGCGCCGATGAATGGATATCAGCAAAAATAGGATAATCTGCCACTACTTTATGCTGCTCTGATAGCACAGCGCAATACTCATCGCTACGTAATAGTTTCTCAAGCTGTTCTGGAATCTCTAGCACTCGGTTGGCCGTTATAGGGTCGTCAGTGGGGTTTGGGTCATCGCATGGCACGGGAAACTGATAGGCAGCATTCCCAAACAAGATGCCAAGCGGTGCTTGCTTGGTCATATCGAGTATCGCTGTCACATTATTACTGCGAGGTGGTAGGCCAAAATGTAGTTTACTGTCACCGATTTGTCTAAAAAATAGCAGCTTTGGTAAATCTTTGGCGAGTGGATGATAGGCAAAGAAGTCTGCATGAATAAAATCATTAAATAACACCAACATATCAGTAGGCTGCAATAACGTCTCTAAGCTCGCTGTGTCTATCGACGGGTTGTTGGCGATCAATATCACACGCTGGCTTCGTATTAGCCGCGCCTGCATGATAGGCGGTAGCACAGCAAATGCTTCTGCAGCAAGATGGCTGCTACTGATGTTTGGTAGTGATTGATCAAGCATATCTGGCATATCAATGTAATTAAGGTATAAAGGTATAGACGGTGAGTGAGATTTTTCTCATATGCTTATTACAGTATAAAGAAGAAGGTGCTCAGGCTTGTTTGAGTTTTGAAAATAGAAAAAATCTGGCAATAAGGTATTGCCAGATTTTTTGTTATGAATAGGTTTTTATAGGGGTTTGTTATACCGCTTCACGCCATCTGCCTTGTGCCATGATACCTGCGATAGGGTTTAGCCCCATCTGATAAGCAAGGTCTGCAGGGCGGGCGATGTCCCATAATACCAAGTCAGCATCACAGCCGACTTCTATCTTGCCTTTTTTGGTTAAGCCTAATGCTTGCGCCGCATGTACGGTCGCCCCTGCCAATACTTCTTCCGTAGTGAGATAAAATAAGGTACAGCCCATATTCATTGCCAATAACAGCGAGGTGAGCGGTGAGGTACCGGGGTTGCAATCGGTTGAGATAGCCATCGGCACCTGATGCTTGCGCAACGCTTCAATCGGCGGCAACTTGGTATCACGCAGCGTATAAAAAGCACCCGGTAATAGCACGGCTACCGTGTTGCTTGCGGCCATTTTCTTGATATCGTCTTCTGCTAAGTGCTCGAGATGGTCGCTTGATAGCCCTTGATAATCAGCGACCAAAGCGCTCGCACCTATATTTGATAGCTGCTCGGAATGCAACTTCACTGGCAAGTCTAATGAGCGAGCAACGTCAAAGACCCGCTTAATCTGCTCACTACTAAAGGCGATGTTTTCACAAAAACCATCGACCGCATCGACCAAGCCTTCGCTATGTAAGATGGGCAACCACTGGCAAACTTGCTCGATATACGCATCGGCACGGTCTTTATACTCTAGCGGTAGCGCATGGGCGGCCAAATACGTGGTACTGACATGAATGTGGTGTTTGTCACCAAGTGCGCGGGCGACTTTTAGCATTTTGCGTTCAGTATCTAAGTCTAGCCCATAGCCAGATTTAATCTCGATACTGGTCACGCCCTCGCGCATGAGGGCGAGCAGGCGTTTTCCACTTTGCGCAAACAATTCTTCCTCATTCGCTGCACGAGTGGCGCTCACTGTCGAGACAATGCCGCCACCTTGTGCCGCGATATCTTGATAACTGGCACCTTGCAAGCGTGCTTCAAACTCGTTGCTGCGATTGCCGCCATACACGATATGGGTATGACAATCGATAAGTCCAGGCGTGATCCAGTTGCCATGTACGTCTTTGATTTGATCGCTTTTATAATGAGTCAGATGCGGTTTGATTTGCTCATGCGTACCAACCCATGCGACTTTGCCGTCTTTGATACCGATAGCGGCGTTTTCTAATTGACCATAAGGGGTGCTTTTGTTTTGATCATTGCTTTGATTGGCGCTTTGTTTGTCACTGTAAATATCAAAGCCGTATTGCGCTGAAAAGGTGGCAAGATTGGCATTGATAATAACGTGATCAAATGAAGTCAAGGTATTAGTAGTATTGTTGTCAAGTATTTGGGCGCTAGTGTGGTTCATAATAAGCTCCTGCTTGTGGTTAACCAACTATTTTTTTTGTCTATGTTAAAAGTAAATGCTGCTCGATAATAGTGGCTAAGAGGCGAGCGGCGACTTTACAGCTGCGTGCATCAATATCAAAGGTCGGATTAATCTCGGCGATATCAACCATTTTTACTTGGCCTGATGCCATGATCAGTTTGACCGCGCGCTCAACGAATGCCAAGTTAATGCCATAAGCAGCGGGCGCACTGACGCCCGGTACCACGCTTGCTGGCAAGCAATCCATGTCAATGGTTAAATAGATGACATCAACGTCATTGATAAAGGTCTCTATTTGCGCCGCAAGTGTTTTCCATTTTTTATTGGTGCAGTCTTCGTCACTGATGATATGAACGCCTAACTGCTCAGCACGGTCAAAGAGCGCGGCAGTATTTGAAAACCGACTAACGCCGATACAGCAATAGTGAAATGGCTGGTCTTGCGCTGCAAGGTGCTCGGCTATTTGGCGAAAGGGCGTACCAGAGGTGGCAACATCAGATTGGCGAATATCTAGATGCGCATCAAAGTTAATCACCCCGATGGTAGGCATTGTGCTTACATGGCTTTTGACATCATTTTCAAAATAGTTTTCGACATTGCTAACGTCATGAGTAGGCTGATCGGCTTTTGATGACAGCGCTTGCCACAATCCTAAAAAGCTGCCATAAGCGATGGCATGACCGCCACCAACTCCAATGGGTAGCCCGCCTTGCTGGATAATGTGACTGACTTTATCAGCGTAGGTTAATTGAGCTTGCTCAAGGGTACGCTCAGCAAAATCATCATTATCATGACAATGAATATCGCCAGCATCACCCAGTAGCGTTGATAGTTGACCATCAAAGCGTTGTTGTAGCTCAGCGATGACGGGCAGCGCCGCAAATGCTTGACGAATCAAAGGCGGCGCCGCTCTGGCTCCCACACGCCCTTGATTGCGTCTGACACCTTGGTCACAAGCGAAGCCGACCAGCCCAATGCGCTGGCCGTTTTTCTGGTTGTTTTGTTGACTGCTGCTATCAAAGGTATAAGGCTGCGCTATTTGATACCAATAGCGGGCGCGCGCAGTTTCAAACGGCTCAGCACGTCCAGTCCAGCGGCTCATATCAGCGGCGCTGTGGCTCACGGCTGTGTCAGGCATTGATAGGCTCATCGCTGATTTCCTTTAATCCGTATTGCTTGTGTATATTTGATCCGCTATAAAATAAGTACAGTGCTACTGGTATAAATTTTCTTTGCTTGCTGTGTGACTTCGTCACTCCAGAGGCGGCATAAAATTCATCCCAGTAGCACGCCATAAAATCTGCACTCTTTTTATTTAGCACTTACTATAGAAGGATGCTATTTATTTAGACTCGTACCAATCGCTGCGCAGTGCCTGCCAATGCTTTGTCAGCGCACCATCTAATACCAGCTGTTTTGCCGCTTCGATATCAGGGGCTAGGTAGCGATCTTTGTCATAAAAAGTCACTTGCTCACGCAATTTTTGATGCGCGGTTTGTAATGCTTCGGAAGTAGCAAGATTACGATGGAAGTCGATACCTTGACTAGCAGCCAATAGCTCAATGCCAACGATGGTAGCGGTATTGTGCGCCATCTCATATAGGCGGCGAGCGCTATAGGTGGCCATCGACACATGGTCTTCTTGGTTGGCAGAGGTTGGGATGCTATCGACACTGCCTGGGTGAGCCATAGACTTATTTTCTGAAGCCAGCGCTGCTGCCGTCACGTGAGCGATCATAAAGCCGGAGTTTACCCCTGCATTTTCTACCAAAAATGGCGGCAGGCCACCTGATAAGGTTGCATCAATCAATAACGCCACACGGCGCTCAGACATAGAGCCAATCTCAGCGATTGCCAAAGCGAGCATATCTGCGGCAAAGGCCACTGGCTCGGCATGGAAATTACCCCCTGAGATAGCTACTGGGCCATCTTCATTGTTAAAAATAAGGGGATTATCCGTCACCGCATTGGATTCTATTAATAACGTCTTGCCTGCTTGGTTGATGATATCAAGGCAAGCACCCATCACTTGTGGCTGACAGCGTAAGCAATACGGATCCTGCACGCGATCGTCTTGCTCGTCATTGTGCGAAGCACGAATAGCACTGCCTTTAATCAGCTGACGATGCGCTTTGGCGATCTCTATCTGACCGTGATGGCCACGCACCTCATGAATACGGGCATCAAATGGCGCATCCGAGCCTTTGGCGGCATCGATAGACATAGAGCCGACGATGGTGGCGGTCTCAAGTAAATCCCTTGCTAAGAAATAGCCACGTAATGCCAGTGCCGTTGAGACCTGCGTACCATTGATAAGGGCAAGGCCTTCTTTGGCTGCTAGGGTGATAGGCTCAAGACCATGCTGCGATAATGCCTCAGCAGCAGGGACTTTTTTGCCAGCGACATAAACGTCGCCTTCGCCCATCATCGCCAGCGTCATATGCGATAAAGGCGCAAGGTCGCCAGAAGCGCCAACGGAGCCTTTGGCGGGAATGTTTGGCGTAATTTGATGATTAATTAAGCCAAGTAAACTATCGACGACCTCGCGGCGGACGCCAGAGACGCCTTGAGCGAGGCTGGCCACTTTCATCACCATAATTAGCCTGACCACGTTGTCTGGCAGTGCCTCACCCGTACCCACTGAGTGTGAGATGATCAGGTTGCGTTGAAGCAGTTCGAGCTGGTCATCGTTGATACGGGTCTTTGCTAACAGGCCAAAACCAGTATTGATACCATAAGCGCTCTCATCACGTGCGATGATGGTACGTACATCGTCATGTGAGGCATCGATTGCCTCATAAGCGCTGGCGGGTAAGGTGAGGTGGACTGGGTGATTATAGATATCACGTAGCATCTCAAAGCTTAGCTTACGTGGATGGAGAGTCAGAGTTTTGATAGCAGTCATAGGAGAGTCCCAAAGTTAAAAACAATATGAATAATATGCTTTAGTGTTCTGATTTACTTAATGGTATCGGCGCTGATGCTGGCAGATGACGCGATTTAAGCCATCCAGCCTACATACATAGCAAAATGTCCGAACGCGGCTGCGAGTAGGACGCTAAGGGCCACACGCTCAAACCATATGACGATCATTTTGCCAACCGATAATGGAATTTCTGTTGCGAGCACACACGGAATCATGGCAGAAAAAAACAGCACGCTGCTAATCGATATCACCCCAGCGACGTAGCGTGTTAGGATATCTGCCTCACTGAGTAGTAGGGCTGGCAAGAACATTTCAGCGAGCCCAGCAGACATACCTTTAGCAGCCACTAAAGGCTCTGGCAAGCCGCCGAGCCACGTAAATGGATACAAAAGCAGACCCAATACATCAAACACTGGGGTGTATTTGGCTAACAAAAGACCGGTCAGCCCGACAGCAATAATCGAGGGCACAATGGCAGCAGCCATCATAAGACCATCGCGAAAATTGGACCATAAAATCTGTTTTAGGTCAGTTGCCTGACGCGACGTCGCTAAGCCTAAATCAAAAGCGGCGGCCAGCCGTTTGCCACGGGTATGATCGAGTGGCGGGCGTTCAACGTCATTGTCAAAAAGGCTGATGGGCGGAATACGAGCGGTAATAGCGGTGACGATAAAGGTAATCACCAGTGTTGACCAAAAAAATACATTCCAAAACTCCATCAAGTTTAAGGTTTTGGCAACAATCACCATAAACGCTGCCGATACCGTAGAAAACCCAGTCGCAATAATGACGGCTTCACGCGCTGAGTATTGTTTTTGTAGGTACACACGATTGGTAATCAATAAACCAATAGAGTAACTACCCACAAAAGACGCAACGGCATCAATAGCTGATGAGCCAGGCGTTCTCCAAATCGGTTTCATAATCGGCTGCATCAGCACACCGACCATCTCAAGCAAACCAAAACCCACCAAAAATGCCAAGATTAATGCCCCAATAGGTACAATCATACCCACGGGTAATGCCAGCTTTTCAAACAAAAATGGCAGCATATCAGCTTCCATCATATAGGCAGGGGCGGTGCCAGTCATATACATCACCGCCAAAACCAAACCGATTATCTTAAACACGGTCAGGGTCTTGTGGGTGAGGTTCTTGCGCCATGAACCGTCTATGAATGGCTTGCCAACACCAAATATCATCAGCAAAAACAATAAGGTCACAGATAAGGTGTGTTGCTGAGTGACCAGATAAGTGGCCCCATGATCAAACAAAATCGTGCTTTTGTCACCGATGGTAAAGGGCACAAAAAACATCACTAAGCCAATAGCACTAAAGACGATAAGTTGTAATAGTGCGATGGGTTTCGACAGCAGTTTGTTAGACGATGGCGGCGTCGTCATAGCATCAGTATCGGCGTGATTTATGGTGTTTTGCTCAATCATATTATCCTCCTTGATAAAATGTATTGGGTAAGCTATTTAATCATCGGCAGATGTAAGCCATAGTCCTTGGCGGTTTTGATCGCCAGCTCGTAGCCGGCATCGGCATGACGCATCACCCCTGAGCCGCAATCATTGACCAGTACGCGCGCCAAGCGCTTGGCTGCGTCATCTGTACCATCGGCGACGATGACCATGCCAGAGTGCTGCGAGTAGCCCATGCCCACGCCGCCGCCATGATGGAGGGACACCCAAGTGGCGCCGCCTGCGACATTGAGCATACCATTTAATAGCGCCCAATCCGACACCGCGTCTGAGCCGTCTTTCATGCTCTCAGTTTCACGGTTTGGGCTGGCAACAGAGCCGGTATCCAAATGGTCACGGCCGATGACGATGGGGCCTTTGAGCTCACCGTTTTTGACCATCTCGTTAAAGGCAAGTCCTGCTTTATCACGTTCGCCCAGACCTAACCAGCAAATGCGGGCTGGCAGGCCTTGAAATTGAATACGCTCTTTTGCCATATCCAGCCAGCGATGCACATGGGTGTTTTCAGGGAACAGCTCTTTGATTTTTTGATCAGTTTTATAGATATCTTCTGGATCGCCTGATAGCGCCACCCAGCGAAACGGCCCTTTACCTTGGCAAAACAGCGGACGCACATAAGCGGGGACAAAACCTGGGAAATTAAAGGCGTCTGTTACCCCTTCATCAAAGGCCACTTGGCGGATGTTATTGCCATAATCTGTGGCAGGGATACCCATGTCTTGTAGATCCAGCATGGCTTGTACGTGTACGGCACAAGAGGCGGCGGCAGCTTTGCTCAGTGCGGCGTGTTGCTCTGGGTTTTCTTGCGCCGCCCTCCACTCATCAACGCTCCAGCCACTTGGCAAGTAGCCATTGATTAAATCATGAGCGGAGGTTTGGTCAGTGACTAAGTCAGGTTTGATTTCGCCTGCGTTCGCACGCTTGACCATTTCAGGCAGGATATCGGCGGCGTTACCAAGTAGGGCGATAGAGACGGCTTCACCAGCGGCGGTATGTTGCTTAATCAGCTCATAAGCATGGTCAAGATCGTCCGCTTGCTTGTCGACGTAACCAGTACGCAAGCGAAAATCAATGCTGGACTGCTGACATTCGATGTTTAAAGAGGTCGCACCAGCAAAGCTTGCGGCCAATGGCTGCGCGCCGCCCATACCGCCAAGACCAGCGGTCAAAATCCAGCGTCCGCTCCAATCGCCATCATAATGCTGGCGACCTGCCTCGACAAAGGTCTCATAAGTGCCTTGGACGATGCCTTGGGTGCCGATATAAATCCAGCTGCCAGCGGTCATCTGCCCATACATAAACAAGTCTTTACGATCCAGCTCGTTAAAATGCTCCCACGTTGCCCAGCGCGGGACAAGGTTGGAGTTGGCAATGAGCACGCGCGGCGCATTTTCATGCGTTTGAAAGACGCCAACGGGTTTGCCAGATTGTACGAGTAAGGTCTCATCGTCTTCTAGCTCTTTAAGAGAGGCGAGGATTTGATCATAGCTTTCCCAATTACGGGCAGCGCGTCCGATACCGCCATAGACGACTAGGCTCTTTGGGTTTTCGGCCACATCAGGGTGCAGGTTGTTTTGAATCATACGATACGGCGCTTCGGTCAGCCAGCTCTTGCAATGCAGCGTATTGCCAGTGGGTGCAGCGATATCACGGCTGTCATCACGGCGGGTAAAGGTGTTTGCCTTAAGGGTGTTGTCTGTGGTGGTTTCCTTGGCAGTAGTCATGAACAGATCCTTTTGAGTGTGCGTCGCTTATTTACGCCGCGTGTTTACGTGGTCTATTTGCGAGGCATTTAGCGATAATATTGGAATTGCTTAATAAGTTGTATATACAAATTATCAAAGATTTATTTTTCATGCAAGCATTTTTTGTATGGGGTAAGATCTTTGACGCACGCCTGTCTTAGTGCCGGCTTTTCTTTGTCTTCTGTGGTCGGTGATCCAACGCAGGTAGTGATGAATGGATGAGGGCTGCCGCGGCGACGGATGGTCATGGTATTATGAGGCTATTATTTTGCTAAAACTGACGGTAAAACACGGACATGACAAAACAAGTTCCCGCTTATCAGCGGATCAAAAATGCAATCTTGGACAATATTCACTCAGGGAAGTGGCAAGCAGGTGAGGCCATCTCTACAGAGATGGCGCTGGCTGAGGAGTTTGGTGTATCGCGCATGACGGTCAACCGTGCGCTAAAAGAGCTGAGCGAGGAACGGGTGCTGGAGCGCCGGCAAGGCTCAGGGACCTTTGTCGCCCAGCAGCAGTTTAATCATACCTTTGTAGAGGTGCGCAATATCGCCCAAGACTTGCGCTCGGCCAACCGCGATTATCAAGCGCAGGTGGTGAGCAAACGTGTGATCACCACAAGTATGCTAGATGATGAGCTGCGCCGTAAGTTTGCTATCGACAGTGCGGCAATCTCAGGCGCGAGGAGCGCGGCGGATAGTAGTGCGGCGGTCTTATACGAAGTGAAAATCATTCATTTCGCCGACGGCCTGCCCATACAGTTTGAGGAGCGCTGGGTCGATGCACAAAAGCTACCTGAGTTTATCGAGCAAGACTTTAGCATTATTAACACCAGTGAGTACTTGATTGCCAAAAGTCCACTGGAGCGCGGTAGCTATACCATTCGGGCGCTAGCAGCACCAGATGAGATCGCCGCGCTGCTACAGATTGCCCCGCAGTCTCCCACATTGGTGCTGCGCCGTCAGACCTATTCAGCAGGGAAGGTGTTGACCTTTGTGAAAATGTGGCACGCAGGGGAGCGCTATCAGTTCGCAGGCGAGCTATGACCACAAACGAGCAAAATTGGCTGCTGCTCACTGTTTTTGTACGTTTATTCTTACCTAAGTGCGTTAGTATAGAAACAATTGAGTTTTTTTGTTTGAAAACTATTTGTTTGAAAACCTTTTGTTTTAAACCCTTTGTTTGAAAGATAGGGACAGGCTGTGATAAGAAAATGCAGAAAGTAGCCAACACAGTATTGAAAAATTTATCTGCAGTCCTCAAATCGGGCAGCTAAAGCCGATGCGCGCTGTGCGGACACTGTCCAAGTACGATTTGTTTGTAAAGGTGTTTGCCTGCATGGTTTTATCATACTGTTTTCTTATACAGCTTTTGCCTACAGCATGGGCACCCTATACTTTTGCTAGACACTTTTAGACTTATTCATTCATCTTATAAGGACGCCTTATGAAACGTCGTACTCTTTTAGCCCTCGCCGCCAGTACAGTCCTGCTCGCTGCTTGTGGTCAGTCTACTACCAATGACGCCGACAGCAATGCGACTGATAATGCCGCGAGCGGTGGCTCTGATATGCTGCAACGCATCAACGATGGCGGCACGATCAATGTGGGTACTGAGGGTACCTATCCGCCGTTTACCTATCACGATGAAAGCGGCAAGCTGACCGGCTACGATGTCGAAGTCACCCGTGCAGTGGCGGATAAGTTAGGCGTTGAGGTCGAGTTTAAAGAAACCCAGTGGGATGCGATGCTCGCAGGCTTAGACTCGAAGCGTTTTGATATGGTGGCCAACCAAGTCAGCCTAACGACGCCTGAGCGCCAAGCAAAGTACGATCTCGCGCAGCCTTATAGCTGGTCTGGTGCCGTGGTACTAGCGCCTACCGACGACAATCGTTATGGCTCGTGGGATAACCTAAAAGGTCTACGTAGCGCCCAGTCGCTAAGCAGTAACTATGGTGAGCTGGCCGAACGCTATCAAGCCGAAATTGTCCCTGTCGATGGTATGGCGCAAGCGATTCAGTTGGTCAAGCAAGACCGCGCTGACTTTACCATGAATGACAATTTGGCCGTACTCGATTATCTAAAAAAATTCCCAGATAGTGGCCTTGAGATCAAACTGGTTGCTCCGGCCGACGAGCAGCGCGGTTCAGGTTTGGTGCTATTAAAAGGCAATGACGCTGTCGTGACGAAGTTAAATGAAGCCATGAGCGAGCTGCATGCCGACGGCACGCTGACCAAGCTTAGCGAAGAATTCTTTGGTGCTGATATAAGTCAACAAAAATAATGCTAGCGTCTCTTACCTCAGCGTTAACCGATCTATTGGCACTGCTGCCCTTTATGAGTCCTGATCGAGCGCAAATCGTCATCGACTCGTTTTGGCCGATGCTCAAGGGTGGTATCTACTATTCGATACCGCTGGCTTTGATTTCGTTTGCCATCGGTATGATGATTGCGCTTATCGTGGCGCTGATTCGTATCGTGCCACGTACCGGCTGGCTGCATGAGATTGTCTACCGTCTGGCCCGTATCTATGTCTCGGCAATTCGCGGGACACCGATGCTGGTGCAGTTGTTTATTATCTTTTATGGCCTGCCAAGCGTCGGCGTCAAGCTCGACCCGTTTCCTTCAGCGATTATTGCGTTCTCCTTAAATATCGGTGCTTATGCCTCAGAGACGGTACGTGCCTCGATTTTGTCGATTCCAAAAGGTCAGTGGGAAGCAGGCTCGACGGTTGGTCTGACGTATCTGCAGACTTTTCGCCACGTGATTTTGCCGCAAGCGTTACGGGTATCGGTACCGCCGTTGTCCAATACCTTTATCAGTCTGGTCAAGGACACGTCATTGGCGTCGCTGGTATTGGTCACAGAGCTGTTTAAGCAAGCGCAGATCATTACCGCCCGCAACTATGAGTTTATGCTGGTTTATACCGAAGCGGCTTTTATTTATTGGGCCATTTGTTTGTTTTTGACCTTTATCCAAGGCAAGCTTGAGACCAGACTCGATCGTTATGTGGCAAAATAACCGACAATTATTGGCCACTGCCGCCATTTCACTCAAGCGACGAGCCAAGTATAGTAGTAGCTATTTGTTTACTCGTGTTTTGTTATTATTCTTTATTTGTCAGCGGAAACCTCTATGATTCAAGTCAGTAATATTCACAAAGCCTTTGGTGACAATCAAGTGCTAAAGGGCATCGACTTGACCATCGAAAAAGGCAAGGTGGTGGTGATACTTGGGCCGTCAGGGTCGGGCAAAACCACGTTTTTGCGCTGCCTAAATGCGCTGGAGATACCCGATCAGGGCGTTATTGCTTTTGAAGACGGTAGCTTGACAGTAGACTTTGCCACCAAGCCTAAGAAAAAAGCCCTGCTGGCACTGCAGCGTAAGTCTGGCATGGTGTTTCAGTCTTATAATTTGTTTCCGCATAAAACAGCGATAGAGAACCTAATGCTTGGGCCGACGGTGGTACAAGGGCAAAGCAAAGCCCAAGCGCGTAAGCAGGCGCTGGCCTTGCTCGATAAGGTGGGCTTGGCAGACAAAGCAGATCTGTATCCATTTCAGCTATCAGGTGGTCAGCAGCAGCGCATCGGCATCGCACGTGCGCTGGCCATTGAACCGTCGCTGTTATTGTTTGATGAGCCAACCTCAGCGCTTGATCCAGAGCTGGTACAAGACGTACTTGGCACCATGAAGCAGTTGGCCTCAGAGGGCTGGACGATGGTTGTGGTGACTCATGAGATAAACTTTGCTCGTGATGTGGCCGATCATGTGGTGTTGATTGAGGGCGGCCATGTGGTCGAAGAGGGCAGCGCCAAGCAGCTGTTTGAAGACTCTACCCACCCTCGTACGCAAGCGTTTTTGCAGCGTATCGAGCAGTAATCGGGCGCAATAGATATTGTCTGGCGCAACCTTGTGACTCTTATATAAAGCCTTTATGCAAAAAACAGCCCCAACCATGATGTCATGGTTGGGGCTGTTTGTGTGTAAGCTATTTTTTCACTGAGGCTTTTGTTTTGTTAAAAAGATTTTGGTCGCCGTCTGAGCCACCTTGGTACGCGCGTAGTCGTGCCATTTAGCATGGCATTCAATAAAGCCGCCAGCAAAATCAGTACCACGCCCACATATTGTATCCATGAAAGCGCCTGATGCAGGAGCAGTAGCGCCAAAGCAATGGCGGTCAATGGCTCAAAGATAGTAAAGACCGATGCGCGCGTGGCAGGCAGTTTCTCTAATGCTTTCATATACAGCGCAAATGGCACCACCGTACCAATCAAGGAAAGCCCCAGTGCGTAGCCCCAGGTGGCCAGCGGTAAGGCAAATAGCTGCCCGTAAGTACGATACGTCTCAGGCAACAACAGCAGTACGCCAGCACTGATGATAATCGAGGTAAAAAACACCAACGGCGCAGGGTGGGCATAATGCATCGCGCGTTTGCCAAGGACACCGTAGAGCGAATAACACACGCCAGATAGCAGCCCAAGCGCGATACCCCAGTTGACTTTTGCCTCATCACCCAGCATCGTCAAACCCACACCAAACACCGCCATGAGTGCCAGTAGCGCTGACTGACGAGTGATAGGCTCCTGCAATAACACCGCAGAAAACAGCAGGCTAAACACTGGTGCGGTATATAGCAAAGCAACCGCAGGGCCAGCGCCGACATAGATGACGGCAAAAAAATAACAGAGCGACATACCAAGCACGCCTATCAAGGACTGCAGCGCCAGCCCCAGCCACTGTTTTGGACGTAGCTTAATTAAATGGGGCCAGAGCGTTGGTAGCATGACCAGCACCAAAAAAGCGGCGCTCACGATGCGCAAAATAGTAATCTGCCAGCCACTAAAGCCGCTCTGGTTTAGATAGGTGGAAAATATCCCAAGCGTGCCCCAGCAGACTGCAGCGCTAATGATTTGAAGGGTGCCTATCCATGACTGCCGCGCTGTCATCGCGCTCTCGGTGTGTGCCATATCGCTCTCTATTTTATTTTCTAGAAAATTCAAACAATAAGCGAGCAGCTGGCAGCCTAGTAGGTGCTGTTTGCTCACTACGCGCCTAAAATAACAAAAGACAACCTGATAAAAGGCTGCCTTTTGTTTGTTATTTTCAGTCTAACATTAAAGCGTTAATGAAGGACTAACACAAGTCCATTAAACTTAAAAGTCGATTTACTTGGGCTGCATGATTTAAACTTGCAGTAAAAAATTGCTTAGCAAGCGTTTGGCACCTTCTGTGGCAAATGACTCTGGATGAAATTGCACGCCCTGAATTGGATAGTCTTTATGCTGCAATCCCATTATCTCATTGCCTGCGAGCGCCGCCTCTGTCAGGCTCAAGTGATGATGGGCGTCATTGGCAACGACAGCAGTGACGGTTAAGCAGTCAGGTAGCGTATCCGCCTTTACCATAAGCGAGTGATAGCGCATGATTTCTACCTCTTGCGGCAAGCCTTGATAAACACCTGCATCGTCATGGCGAATGGCGGAGACTTTGCCATGCATCGGTACGTGAGCTCGTATCACATCGCCGCCGAATACGTGGGCGATACCCTGCATGCCTAGGCAGACGCCCAATATCGGCGTGGTTTTTCCCATGATTTTGATGACTTCTGCACAGATGCCAAAATAGGCAGGATCATCAGGTGCCCCTGGGCCAGGTGAGATGATAATGCGGTCAAGATTCATCGCTTGTACGTCAGCCAAGGTGATCTCGTTGTTGCGTTTGACGATGACGTTTGCAGCGCTAGCGCTGTCTTTATCATCCTCCATGGTTTGCAAAATCTCGCCGATATATTGATATAAGTTAAAGGTAAACGAGTCGTAGTTATCGATAATCAAAACATTCATAAGTCATCACTCTTTGCTGAAGTAGAGAGGGGTTTAGGCGGTCATAAAGCTGTCTAACACCACTTTCATGGCAGAGAGCTTACGCTGGATTTCTAAGTATTCATCAGCAGGGTTGGAGTCGTAGACATTGCCGCCGCAGGTTTGCGCGTAGGCGGACTCACCATTGATAAATAGACTACGAATAGGAATGGCAAAAATACAATCGCCATTAAAATTAAACGAGCCAAGCGCGCCGCCATACGCACCGCGGCCATCAGGCTCTAGCTCGTTGATGACTTTGATTGCCTCGACTTTTGGCGCCCCTGATAAAGTACCGGCAGGGAAGTTGCTGGCAAGCGCGCTAAACATATCTTCATCAGGGTGCAAAATCCCAACGATTTCAGAGGAAATGTGCTGCACATGTGAGAAGCGTTTGATGTCCATTAGGCTGCGCACCTTCACCGTACCAAAGCGCGCGACACGGCCGATATCGTTACGGTGCAAGTCGACCAGCATATTATGCTCGGCGATCTCTTTGGCATCGTTTAGCAACGCGCGGGCAAGCTGACGGTCTTCTGAGACATCGACGCCGCGTTTGGCGGTGCCAGCCAGTGGATAGGTTTCCATCTCACCTTGTCGCAAGCGAAACAGCAGCTCGGGGGAGGCACCAATGATGCACTGCTCAGCAAATTTCATAAAGTACATGTGCGGTGATGGATTGACCGCGCGCAGCTTTTCATAAATCGGCATCTTGTCGCCGCTAATACGATATTTGGATTTAAAGCCCACCTCGCACTGAAAGATACGCCCAGAGATGATGTCTTCTTTGACTTGCATGACGGCGCGCGCATGCTCATCTTGGCTCATGCCATCAGCCAAAAACTCAACCGAGGGCGGCTCATAGCAGGGGATGGGTGCATCAAGCAAGGCCTTGATTTGCTCGATACGATTGTCTTGCTGCTCGGTAGGATAGTAAAAATAGAAGATTTCTCCGGTCATCTTATCTAGCGTTAGGCCATCGAGATAGACGCCAAATTTAAAGGGTTCAAAATCGTCGCTTGCCTTTGCATTGAGACTTGGCTCAAAAAAATTGACACTGTCATAACCTAAGTAGCCGACCAGTCCGCCTGTTTGATCACGAGCGATGACGTGCTGCGGGGTGATGCTGCGTAGTAGCTCATAAGGGTTGTCCGTTTGATAGTGCTGGGTTTTGGCGGTTTGATTATCAGTAATTGCCAAAGTTGTGCGGTCAATAGCGGCGATGGTCATCACAGGGTCAAAACCAATAGCATGATGGCGCGCCATATGTCCATCTTCGCCTAGTGACTCAAGCAGATAGCAGGTCTCAAAAGCACGCTCAATACGTTTAAATAACGCAAAAAAATCGATATCTTGGGTGAGTTTGATGCGTTTTGGTTTGCTGGGAATCTCAATCGCCGCAGGCGGATTGTGCTGTAGGGTAGGTGTCATAGTGATGTCCAAAGTGAGTTAGATAGGTGTCAGATAGAGATAGGCAGAATTGATACTAAGCAAAGTTGATACTAAGCAAAATTGATATAATGGCTAATCGCTTACGCACTTTCTCTATGCGTCGCCAATAAAGCGCTGACGTCATGCGCCTGCATCGCCTTGGCGCCGCGTGAGACAGTGGCGATACCAACCCCTAATTGCTCAGATATCTCACGCTGGGTCACGCCGCGCGCCAACAAATCAAAGATACGGATACGGTTGGCAATCTCTTGCTGCTCTTTTTCTGTCAGCAGCGCGCGAAACAACGCCTCGATATCCGCACTATCAGGACAGTTCGCCAAATGCTGTAATAAACTGTGATAAGGGTTGGTACTCATGGTATGTCGTCTTATAATAATCAGTCAGATAATAAATAACAGAACAATGGCTCTTGTTTCAGCATTCTAGTACAGTAGTACAAGAAAAACAAGGTATCCGCCTATCTTTTTATGATATTGGTTTATGATGTTGATACGTCAACCGACATCTTCCTCCCTTAGGTTTTTCGACCGCCTTTACAAATTATCATTAAAACGCTTAATTTTTCATATTCATTATTGCCAAATTGTTAATACTTGGTTATGATGCCTGTCATTATTTAAATGCTAATAATTATCATTAATATTATTAATGTTATTCGTATGTGAGCCATGCTGTAGCGTCTTGGTGTTTGTCAATGTGGCGATATAGCCATGCATTGATAAATGCCGGACAGGCTACAGTCACAGCTAAAATTTAATATTGATCGTCATCAAAGTGAGTGTGTTATGCGTGAAGTAAAGTTACCAATCTCATCCAATCAATTAACCGTATTATCTATGGGCGTGGCAGCCATATTGTGGACGCAGGCGGCTAGTGCGGCAGCAGACGACATGCCAAGTACTACGCTACAGACCATTACTGTCACGGCCAACAGCTCGGTACGAGATAAAGTCCAAGAAGATGGCGTGTATGTCGAAGACTATACGCCAGCTGCGCAGGCAAGCCACTTAAGTGATTTTTTGGATGTCATACCAGGGGTTGAGGTCGGTGGCACCTCATCGGTCAATCAGCGCGTGCGTGTGCGCGGTCTTGACGACACCAATCTAAAAGTGACGATTGATGGCGCGCGTCAAGAAGGCGCGATGTTTTATCACATGGGTGATATCACCATCGATCCAGACCTATTAAAACAAGCAGAAGTGGCAGTGGGTAACAACTCTGTCACGCTAGGTAACGATGCCATCGGCGGCGCAGTAGCATTTGAAACGGTCGATGCAGTAGATTTACTCAAACCGGGTCAAAAGGTCGGTGCCAAACTACACGCAGGATACGGCAGTAACAACGACGAGCTACTGACATCAGCCACCGTCTATGGTGCCCCAACTGACAACGTCGATTTGTTGGCCTACTATGGCAAGCGCGATGCAGATTCTGGCGAAGATGGTAGCGGCCGTGAGCTTTTTGAAGACAGCGAAAGCGAAAACATCTTATTAAAAGCAGGGGTTTCGATCCTTGACGATCACCGAGTGGGCGCCAGCTTTAGCCGTACCGAAAAAAAAGGTATCTTTCCATTTCGTCCAGATTTTCCGAGTTTGAGTGATGAGAGAATACCGCAAAAGGTAAGCCGAGATACTTACACTGTCGATTATAACTTTAATCCAGTAAACCCTTTGGTTGATGTTGATGCCAATATCTATCAGACCGAGACCGAGATCTTGCGTGATAACGATACTGAAGTCACGCCTGGCTATGATTGGAACGCTAAGATAAAAACCACTGGCGCGAAAGTTGAAAACACCAGTGTGATTGAGAGTGCGTCGGGTCGCCATAAGCTGATCGCAGGTGCTGAGCACTACCAAAAAGAGTCAGAGATGGCGCGCGACGGTGCGCGTACAGGTAATGATGAAGCCAAAAACACCTCAGTCTATCTAGAAGACCAGTGGCAGATGGGTAAGCTAACCCTCACACCAGGCGTTCGTTACGACCGTTATGAGTCTCCTGAGTTTGTATCGGACGGCAAAACGTATGACAATGTGGTTGGTGCGTTGGCAGCCAGCTATGAAATCGCGCCGCGTACGCAAGTGTTTGCCAGCTACACA
This sequence comes from Psychrobacter sp. Rd 27.2, assembly GCF_001921755.1. Classification (NCBI taxonomy): domain Bacteria; kingdom Pseudomonadati; phylum Pseudomonadota; class Gammaproteobacteria; order Moraxellales; family Moraxellaceae; genus Psychrobacter; species Psychrobacter sp. Rd 27.2. The sequence goes on from NZ_MRYB01000001.1 coordinate 325,940, forward strand.
GAGCTGTTCAATGGTCCAGATTTAGGCCAGGCGATATTTAACAGCAATGGTGATGGTATCTATGTCAATGATGACCTAAAACCAGAAGAAGGCTATAACTCTGAAGTAGGTGTCGCGACTACGCTACGAGGGCTGACGCTTGCCGATGATGCGCTACAATTAAGTGCAAAATACTTTAAATCAAATATCGAAAACTATCAGCTGTTTATGAGAACTGGTAATCGCCCAGGAAGATTTGGGCTTGACTGTGAGACAGGAGCAATCGGCGGTGAATGCCAAGGTATGTACAACAGTGCCGAGGACTACGAAATTAAAGGGGTTGAGCTGGCAGCCAACTACAGCACTCGTGACTTTGGCATGGGTCTTAGCTATGCGCGCGCCCGTAGTGAAGGCAGTGAAACAGGCGACAGCATCCCATCAGTGAGTGGCAGTGGTGCTGACTCGGGTGATCGCTATATGCTCAATCTAAACTACGAGCCAAGTGATGAGGTGGGACTAGGCTGGCGCAGTACTTATGTCGCGTCGCTCACCGATAACAACCAAGACACCAAGCCAAGCTATGATGTGCACGATGTGTATGTGAACTATTCACCACGTCAGTTTGATGGTCTAAAAGCCACAGTTGGGGTTTATAACCTGTTTGATGAAACTTATGCTAGCCACGCTTCACGCTTAAATCCAGCTGATGCTACGGCTACAGATTTTGAGATGGGTCGTAATATCAAAACCTCTTTGACCTATCAATTCTAATCTAACTGTTATTAGTAATATCTAAAAGCCAGCTGTCTTTGTATGAGAGCTGGCTTTTTTATGATTGCTACTAAAGGTAAAGTATGTCTGAGTCGCAGTCATTGCATAATTAAAGCACAAACATGTCAAAGTGTTAAAATGATAATAAAAGGAGCCAAAAATGGCCAAACCTACTCCACGAGTATTAGAAGTAAAAAGCATCGCTGATATCACTCCAAACATGCGCCGCATTACGCTTGGCGGTGAAGGCATGCAAGACTTCCCAATCGAGCAAGAAAGCGCCTATATCAAACTGATGTTTGCAGGGGAGGCAGGAAAAAAGCCGATCATGCGCACTTATACCATTATCCAGCAACGTGACGATGAAATCGATGTCGATTTTGTCTTGCATGGTCTCAATCACAAAGGCGCTGAAGGTCCTGCCTCACATTGGGCCAAAACCACACAAATCGGTGATACTATTTTGATCGGTGGGCCTGGTGCCAAAAAGCTTATCAATCACGAGGCGGATTGGTTTTTATTGGCGGGAGACATGACCGCGCTGCCCGCCATCACGGTAAACTTAGCACAGCTGCCCGAGGGTGCCGAGGGCTATGCCGTCATCGAGGTGCTGAGTGAGGATGATATCCAGCCGCTACAAAAGCCGAAGAATATAACGCTTGAGTGGGTAATCAATGCCGAAGCAAGAAGCAGTCATTACCCCATTCTTGAGCGTATTAAGACGCTAGGCTGGCCGGCTGGTGAAGTGGCAGTGTGGGCGGCGTGCGAGTTCAATAGTATGCGAGCGCTGCGTCAGTACTTCAAACAAAAAGAAGTGGCTAAAAGTCATCTTTATATCTCCAGCTACTGGAAACTTGATAGCAATGAAGATGAGCATAAAATTGTCAAACGCGAAGATGCTGCATTAGGGTTATAAGGTGACGTAGCCACAGTCCTGCTTAACTATAACAATGTATCGACAATCACTGGCCGACCTTGATGGTTAAGTACCGTCACATCGACGTTATATAAGTCTTTCATGGTATCTTTAGTGATGACATCGACAGGCTGCCCAACCGCCATCACTTGGCCAGTTTTCATCATGACCACAGTATCGGCAAACTGCGCGGCTTGGTTGATATCATGTAGGACGATGACCACGGTTTTTTGCTGACTGCAGCTAAGCTCGCGCAGCTCACGCATCAGACGCCCTGCATGGTACATATCCAGATTGTTTAGCGGCTCATCGAGCAGTAGATACGGCGTGTCTTGGCAGACAATCATCGCAATCAGCACGCGTTGCCGCTGACCACCAGAGAGTGTCGATAAAAAACGCTCGGCTAATGGCTCAAGCTCAAAACGCGCGATCATTTCTTGTACTTTTTGCTCGTCCTGTGCGCTTGGCTGTCCTTGATGATACGGGTAGCGGCCAAACATCAGCAGCTCATGCACGCGCAGACGACCTTGCACTTGGTTGTCTTGCCCAAGCATCGCCACCGTCTTAGCCAAAGTGCGCGCAGGGCAGCTGACAATGTCATGCTCACCAAACATCACTTTCCCAGACTGTAGCGGTTGTAGCCTTGCCATGACCGAAAATAAGGTAGATTTGCCCGCGCCATTGGGGCCGATTAGGGCAATTACTTGGGCGCTTGGTAAGGATAAGCTGATGTCATGCAGGATTTGTTGTTTGCCGATATGGTGGGAGATATTATCGAGTTTAATCATAATAATTCTTATTTTTTAGATAAATTTTAATCAGTTTTAAATAGTTTATGATTTTTTATATAGGTTAGTACGACATGTTATCAACGACGCTGAGTCATAAAAATCAAAATTAAAAACACCAAGCCGCCCGCCAGCTCAATCACCACGGATAACACTCCCGCCATGCCCAGTACTTGCTCAAACAGCGTCTGACCGAGGACCAAACAAATCATCGCCACCAAACTGACCAATATCAGGCGCTCGCTATGATACATATGCCGTGCAATGCGATTGGTCAAGGCGCAGACCAGCAAGCCAAAAAAAGTTACCGGCCCGACCAGTGCCGTGGCGGTGGCGACCAATACCGCAATGACTGTTAATAGCCCAAATGCGAGGCGTTGATAATTAATGCCCAAATTAATCGCTTGCGCCTTACCGAGCATCAAGACATCGCATTGATAGCGCCAGCGCCAAATACACAGCGCGCTAATGGTGCAAATAATGAAGCTGATCCCCAATAGCTGCGGGTTGACGGTATTAAACTGCGCGTAACTGGCTGACTGTACCACGACAAAATCATCAGGATTAATCAGGCGTGCAATCAATGCCGATAAGCTGCGAAACAACACCCCAAAGATAACGCCCACCAGTATCAGCCGCGTCAAATCCTGACTGCTTTTTGAAAACAGCACTCGAAACAATAATAATGACGCGCCAAACATCAGGACAATCTCAAGGGTGAATTTGGCAATAGGATTGATGCTGGTAAAGCTCATCGTCCCCAAAAAAAACACCAATAAGCTTTGTAGCAGCACATACAGCGAGTCAAAGCCCAGTAGAGAAGGGGTCAAAATAGGATTGTGCGTTAAGGTTTGAAAAAGCAGAGTCGATACGCCAATCGCATAGCCGACCACCATGAGCGCCAGCAGTTTTTTACCTCGTAGTGGCAAGGCAAAATCCCAATGACCATTGACATTGAGTGTCAAAAACAGCGTCATCGAGACCAGTAAAATAACAGCGGCAATCGCCTTTGGATGACTGGTAATAAATGCCCAAAGCTGAGCCAAGCGACTCTGGGTAGAGGGGGCTGTGTGGTTCTCGTTATCTAAATTATTATTTTTTAAACGACGCTTCTCTGCTGAGTCAGTCTTTGTAGAGCGGCCAGTTATAGAGCCATGCTTAGACGGTGAAAACATACGTAAATCCTACTATGCTACCTGTAATAGTAACAACGCCACGCTTATCTAAGCAGACAACAGGACGAATAAATAAAGAAAAGGGTCGATGGCGGTGAGTCAGCTGCTTGATGGCCAGATGCGTTATTATGCGCTACATTGTTATGAGGTGCCTTATTACAAAACGCCTTATTACAAAACGCCTTATCGCTCAGCAGGCGCGCGCAATAACAGCCATAAAAAAAGCACCGTGCCGACCACACCAAACACTGTGGCGACCGGCACTTCAAACGGGTAGCGGATAGAGCGCCCGATGATATCGCAGAGCAATACTGCCGATGCGCCCAGTAGCGCGACAGCTGGCAAGCTACGGCGCAGCTTATCGCCCATCAGTCGGCTGACGATATTTGGCACCACCAGACCAATAAAAGGAATCATGCCCACCGTCACGACAACGACCGCGCTCATCATCGCCACCATACCGACGCCAAGCCAAGTGACCTGCCGCTTACTAATGCCTAAGTTCAGCGCGATATTATCGCCTAGCCCAACGATGGTTAGCTTATCAGCGATGATATAAGCCAGCACGCACAGCGCGCCCGTTAGCCATAGCAGCTCATAACGCCCTGCCAAAACGCCAGAGAAGTCGCCAAATTGCCAAACGCTAAGCATCTGTAGCGTCTCGGTCTGATAGGCGATAAAGGTCGTCACCGCCTCGATGATACCGCCAAAGACGATACCGATGAGCGGAATCATCAAAAAATCCGTCGGCGGAATGCGGTGAATGAGTAGCATAAACAGCATCATGCCACCGACTGCCGCAATGGTGGCGACACCCATTTTGACCAGTAGCGCACTGGCAGGGAACAGCAGGCTGACGACCAATAAACCCAGTGCTGCGCTTTGCGTTGCCCCTACCATCGATGGCTCGACGAAGCGGTTTTTTAGCACCACTTGCATGATCATCCCTGCCACCGCCATGGCGACACCGGTCAAAATAATGGCAATGGTACGCGGTATGCGGCTCACCAGTAGTAGCGAGCTGTCTGAGTTGGCGCTATGGTTGATGAGGCTATGAAAAATACCAGACCACGAAAAATCCGCTACCCCAATGGATAAACTTAACAACACCAAAAGCCCCATCATGATGAGGCTGGCTGCGTTGATAAGCCATGGCGGTATGGCCGTACGACGACGCGCATGACTCAGAGCCTTGCTGCCGCTTTGCCAAGGTGATGATGTGGGCAAAGCGGGACTGGTCTCAAGACTATTGGCGCGGGTCTGGGCACGCGATGAAAATAACGACATAACGGCTACTGGCTCATTAAATAATAGGTCAAAAAATAGCTGGTATGGTTGCCGCGTTTATTTTGCGCTTGCAAACGCATTTTTGATCGTGGTCAGATCTTGTATCCATTGATAATAACCACCAAAGGCGAGATAAGAATCTGGGCTTAGATAAACCACTTGGTCTTTTTGCCACGCGGTGGTTTGGGCGACCAGCGGATTGTCTAAGACTGCTTTGGCACCCACGCTGTCTTCACCGATAGCGGCGCTACGATCGACGACGAATAGCCAATCAGGGTTGGTCTTTTGTAGATATTCAAAAGAGATCGGCTGGCCATGACGACCGTCTTTGATTTGATCGTCAGCGATCGGCACATTGACGACATTATGAATAAAGCCATAGCGTGAGTCAGCGCCATAGACAGACATTTTATTGCCATTGACCATCACCACCAGACCGGTGCCACTGTCTTTGGTGACGGCTTTGGTCTCTGTAATTAGGCTGTCGATATTGTTTTGTAATTTGGCTGCTTGGGCGCTTTTACCAAACAGCGCGCCAAGATCATGCAAACGCTGTTTACTTGACTCATAGATGTTGGCCGTATCGATGGTCATATCTAGGGTTGGCGCGATGCTTGAGAGCGCATCGTATTTTTCGGCCATCCGCGAGCCGACCAAGATAGCTTGGGGCTGCATGGCGTTTAGAGCCTCAAGATCTGGCTCAAATACCGTACCCACTTCTTTTGGCTCAGGTTGCGTCTCTGAATGCAAGTTGTCCAAATGTAGGCCACTTGGCGCCCCATCGACAGCCACATCCAGCGCCGCCAAATCCTGTAGCAAGGTCATGTCATAGACGACCAATGGCGATGGATTCATTGCCAGATCGATATCCCCTCTGGCGGTATCGACAGTAATGGTATGTGTCGAGACAGCATCGTTATTGGCGACGTTTTCGGCATGGTCAGCGGTTGGGTTTTCGGTCTGAGCGTCCGCAGGCTCTGAGTCGTTGGACTCAGGAGAGCTGCAGCCTGCCACGCTGATCGTCGCGGCAAGGGCGGTGGCCATCGCCGTCCATAAGGGACGTTTAAAAAAAGTGCTAGAGAGGCGGTTGGATAATACAGTAGTAGACATAAATAACTCGGTAAATCAGCTGGGTGAGCGGTGTAGAGACAACGTAGTCAGCTTGTAAAATGTCAATGACGGTCTGAAAACCATCACAGTCACCACACGGCTCATATAAAAAAAGAGCTGGTTGCAGATGTATCACATAGGATGATAGGCAAGACGATGCTCAGCGGTATTATTATCGTTCGTACATTCACTATCCAAGCGCTCGTTGATGTTGATATTGTAAGTTAAGTGTACTCAAGCGGTCTTATCGGATAGATAATCGGTCATGATAAATTAATTGAGACTCATTATCAATATAAATGATAATGGTTTTTATTAACGTATTGCCAATTACAAATAAAACAAGCACGTTGTTTTATCGGGTACGACTGATTTAGGCTTTGGCTAATAAAATTAACACAATTTATTATTGATAATAATTATCGTTTGCACTATCATCTACACCATTCTACCTCGGTCACTGAATATTAGAGTGTTATGAGTTCAACGATTTTAGACGCGCCATCTCCCAAACTGACGCTCGCCGCTGCCGTGGTCGTCGTCGGCCTTCATGCCTTGACTGTCGCTGCGCTCGTGGCGATGAAAGCGCCTGAAAAACCAGTAGAAGCAAAAATCCAAACGCCGCCCATTGAGATAGAGCTTGTGACATTGCCGAAAAAAGAGCCTGTCGCCGTGGTAGAGCAAAAGGCGCCAAAAGTGCAGCCAGCGCCGCCAAAACCTAAAGCCGCGCCTACCGTCAAGGCTCAACCAAAACCGATCAAAGAGCCGGTTATCAAAGAAAAACCGCCTAAAGCAACGCCACCAAAGAAAGCAACGCCGCCTAAAGAAGTAATAGAAAAGCAGCCTGACATCATCAAGACAGAAGCGCCAAAAACACCGGCAGCTGAGCCTAAAGTCGATACCCACGCGGCTGATGAACAACGCAAAGCTGAAGAACGTCGCAGAACTGAGGAGCGTCGTATAAAGGAGCAAGAACAGCAGAAGGCTGAGCAAGAAGCCCGTGATAGAGCAGCAGCGCAAGAGGCTGAGAGGTTGGCGGCAGAAAAAGCGGCTAGAGAAAAAGCAGAAGCACTGGCTGCCCAGCAAGCCGCGCAAAGAGCCGCTCAAGCAAAAGCTGCAGCAAGCAATACGCCAGTGAACTTTACTGCCAGTAATGCTGATTGGGCGTCACCGCCGAGATGGAGCTTTCCTAGGCGTGCTGCTCGAAATGCTCAATCAGGCGATACGTTTAATGTGGTGTTGGTGTTGAGGGTCAACAAGCAAGGCGGCATTGATAGTGTGCGAGTGTCGCAGCCGTCAGGCAATCCAAGTGTGGATAATGCAGCGCAGCGTCAAGTTCGCTCTGGCAAGTTTACACCCTTTACACAAAACGGCGTGCCCGTGGTGGGCAATGTAACACTAACAGTTAGCTACGCTGTACCTTAGCGCGCATTTTATTGAATTCATCTCATTAATTTTAAAAAATATTTATAATTTTATGATTCTTTATGATAAGGCTAGCTGTGATATACGCCGCGCTATCATAGGATGATATTAAACATTAAGGAGTCTGGCATGGACTTTATGCACTACTGGCAAATCAGCGACATGGTGACCAAAACCTTGTTTTTTTTGCTATTTATCTTGTCTATCGTCTCTTGGGTGACGGGGGTTATTCGCGTACTACAAAGCCGCAAACTGGCCGCTACTGTCGCAGACGATTTGAGTCAGCAGATTACCGCTAAGCAGCCTGAGCTGGCCGGCTGTGATGCCGCGCAGCGTCGCCTAGTCACCGAGCAGACATTGCTCAAGCATATCGGCCGCTACCGCTTTGCCAGTGAGCGTGGCTTGCCTATCCTTGGCACGACCGCTGCGATTGCGCCTTTTATCGGGCTATTTGGGACGGTATGGGGCATCTTTCATGCGCTGCACAATATCGGTATGACCGGACAGGCAGGACTCGGACAAGTGGCAGGCCCTGTCGGTGAGGCGCTGATTATGACAGGCCTTGGCATCGCGGTTGCCATCCCAGCGGTGGTGTTTTATAACCTCTCAGTGCGTATCAATCGCCGAGTGATGTATCATGCCAATGACCGTGCCCATGATTTGTTGGCGACATCTGCTAAGCAGGCAGTGACCAATAGCCGTCCTAGCACTGTCACTGCGACTCAGGCCGCAAAAGATCAGCAGATCGCCCAAAGAGATGCGCCACACGCCACGCACTATCGCAGCTCAGCGCCATCGCAGGGCTAGTCGCTGCTGGGGCATAAATGGGCAGCAGGGCGCCAAACGAGTACAAACGGTGCATCAATAACCAAACGTATTGAGGATAGTTATGGCATTTCAACTGGGTGATGATGATAGTCAGAGTATGAATGAGATGAACCTCATTCCGCTGATTGATATCATGCTGGTCTTGATGATTATATTTTTATTGACGGCGACGGTGCTCAATCCAGCGGTGCCATTGGACTTGCCAAAAACCAGCGCAGCAGTCACTGAGCCGCCACCAAAAGCCATTCAAATCAGCATCGATAAAGACGCGGGCATATTTTGGGACAGTGATCCAATTAGTATGGACACGCTAGAGGCAAAGCTACAAGAGCAAAGTGCAACAGGCGAGGATCCTTCGGTGCAGCTACGCGCTGACAAAGACAGCAAGTACGATACCGTGGCACAAGTACTGGCCGCCGCTAGCCAAGCAGGACTGACCAAGATAGCCTTTGTCAATGAGTAGCCTAATAAAGTAGGCGGTATAAAGTGCGAATAAACGGGCAGTTATAGCAGCAGAGTGGCAAAAAGTAGCAGCGCGCCGATCAACAGAAAAACCACCAAAACAACAATAAGAAAAATCAAAATAATAAATGCTTTCTCCAGCCTCGCTCGGGTAACCTTGCGAGGTTTCCTTTATTTTGGGTTTGGTAGACCCTATTACCAAGCATAACCAAAAGGACGATAACCATAGCCCAAGCGTCCAGACCCATAGCCGAATGGATAAGGCGTGCGCAGATAGTCGAGGTCGCGCTGACGAATATAATAGTAGCGCCCTTGCGAGTAGGCCTCTTCTAGCTTTTCAATGCCCTCCAACGGACAAACAGGCTGCCAGTCGTAGCCTTCGCGGCCCAGCTTATAGGCGTTGAGCTCGGTGCAGTAGGTTTTTAGGCCTTGCTGGCGTCCTTGCTCCCATTGGATGCGATTGGGCATCGCCCCGCCGACGCTTGCGCATTGATTGGTATAGTGTCCAAAGTACGCTCCTGAACGGCCACGGATACCATCTGCGTAGCCGACCTCCTGCCAATTGCTGGCTTGACACTGCTGCGGCGTTAGACTCTGAGTCGTGGCGCAGCCTGATAGTAGTAGCACGGCCGTACCTATCATCGCCAAGCTCAGGCTTGCTCGGCTTTTTTGTATACCGCATCGACTGGTTTGTATATCGCTTGCTAGCGTGGCGACTTTGCAGCGTGACGCGGTGCTCGATGAGTTTTGCTGAAGAAGATAATTCATAATAAACCTGCGCGCGTTTAAAATTATGGTTTATCATAGCACCTTTTAGCGCTACCAGCTTTTTGTATCTTGTGAGTATTGGTGTTTTTATATATCGATAAGTAATTGATATACCAGTGAATCCATAAGAATGATAGCACGCAGGCGCGCTACAAGCGTTTGCGGCTACTGTGTAGGGCTTGCTTGATTTTTAGGCGTTGATACGCATTATAAGTGTCTATCCGCGCGCTTTTTAGCCGCCAGTGGTGAGCGTTATATTTTTCATATCATTGTTTTTAGTCAAAAGGCCAGACCATCATGGGAATATTGATCGGCGTTATCATTGTACTATTTGTGTTAGGGAGTATGATGGCGCTCAAACCGAACGGTATTGATCAGCGCTTGGATAAGCTGCGCATGACAGCACGCCGCTTGCAGCTCAACCCAAAGCTGGTCAGTTGCCCTGATTGGATCAAAGGCCGTGACAACGAGTATGGCCGCGGCATGCTTGGGCAGTACTGCCTCATACTGGACGATATCCAGCTGCCCCATGCGCGCTATCAGGTGATTGATGGACAGTGGCGACCAGATAGTAGCTTTGTCGATACGAGTGCAGATGACAGCAAGCTTGTGGTGCCAAGTGCGATTCGCGCGACTCATAGCAAGCCTGTCATCAAACCGGCCAACTTTGCTTTGGATAAAGCGCCGCTGGACTTGCCTGCGAGTATCGAGCCTTTTGTCAAAGGGCTGTTGACCAAAGCCAATAGCATCGTGATTTACTGGGAAGATATCGCCTATGTGCGTCCAGCAACCAACCCCGCCTATCAACAAAAAATGATTGAGACTGATCTATTGGCCCTAAAGGCAAACTTAGACAAATGGGCGCGACAAATGCAAAAAAAACCCTAAAGCTGGTAAAGCAATTTTTCGTCTCCATTTAATAGCAATATGCAAGCACTTTTGGCAAACTCTCAGTCATTTGCAGTTGACAGCTTAATACTTAGCAGTGTAACGTCTTTATAACGTGCGCTTTGTATTATGGTTAGTGTTTGTTTCATAACCGTTTTTATTGGCAGCCATTACTACAATAAATCGCTGAGCGAATATACTTAGCTACCATAAATTGCCATGCTGCTGAATTTAAACCTACTTTTCATCTACTTATATTATGGTGTCGTCACATATGGCAAAAACCACAACCAAAAAAACTCCAGCATCCGCGACCGATAGCCCAAAAAAAGGCAAGTCGTTGGTGATTGTCGAGTCACCCGCCAAAGCAAAAACCATTAATAAATACCTTGGTGATGACTTTATCGTACGCTCAAGTATCGGTCATGTTCGTGATTTGCCCGTTAGTGCCAGTAAAAGTGCAAAAAAGACAACCGCTGCCAAAAAAGATGAGACGCTGAGCAAAGAAGAAAAAGCGCAGCAAGCACTGGTGCGCCGTATGGGTGTCGATCCAGAGCATGACTGGGCGGCCGTCTATGAAGTGCTGCCGAACAAAACCAAAGTCATCAAAGAGCTAAAGGCACTGGCCAAAGACGCTGACAAAATTTATCTGGCCACGGATATGGATAGAGAAGGGGAAGCCATCGCTTGGCATCTAAAAGAAGTCATCGGCGGCCCTGATAGCAAATACCAGCGTGTGGTTTTTAATGAGATTACCAAATCCGCCATTCAAAATGCGTTTAAAGAACCATCAAAGCTCGATATCGACCGTGTCAACGCCCAGCAAGCGCGGCGCTTTTTAGACCGTGTCGTCGGCTTTATGGTATCGCCGCTGCTATGGCAAAAAATCGCGCGGGGTCTGTCGGCGGGCCGTGTGCAGTCGGTTGCGATGCGCTTGGTGGTCGAGCGTGAGCATGAGATTCGCGCTTTTATTCCAGAGGAATACTGGCAAATTCATGCCGATACCCACGTTACTGCTAGTAATGTCAAAAAACCGACAGATGCTGAGCAAAGCTCGATTCGCCTAGAGGCGACCAAACAAGGCGGCAAAACGCTTAAGCTGGTCAATAAAGAACAGACCGATAAAGTCTTAGCAGTACTCAAAACCAGCGATTTTATCGTCAAAGAGCGTGAGGAGAAACCCACGCAGTCGCGTCCGAGTGCGCCGTTTATCACATCGACCTTGCAACAAGCGGCCAGCACACGCTTAGGGTTTTCAGTGAAGAAGACCATGATTTTAGCGCAGCGCCTGTATGAGGCGGGGCACATTACCTATATGCGTACCGACTCGACTTTTTTGTCTGGTGATGCCTTGGCGGCTGTGCGTGGCTATATCGAAGACAGCTATGGCGATAAATATGTGCCAGAAAAACCAAATTTTTATGGCAACAAACAAGGCGCACAAGAGGCGCATGAGGCGATTCGCCCATCTAATGTCCATATGAAATCCACCCAGCTCAAAGGCGTTGAGCGCGATGCCATACGTCTGTACGAGCTGATTTGGCGTCAGTTCGTCGCCTGTCAGATGCTGCCAGCAAAGTATCTATCGGTGAATTTATTTGTGGCGGCAAGCGATGTCGAGCTAAAAGCCCGCGGCCGTACCATGGTGTTTGATGGCTATACCAAAGTCATGCCGCCTGCCAAGACGGACGATACGCTACTGCCTGATGTCAAAAAAGGCGATCAGTTGACCCTAGATAAGCTCGACCCAAGCCAGCACTTTACCAAGCCGCCACCGCGCTATACTGAGGCCAGCCTTGTCAAAGAGCTGGAGAAAAAAGGCATCGGCCGTCCATCGACATATGCCTCTATCATCTCCACCATTCAAGACCGCGGCTATGTCAAGCTCGAAAACAAGCGCTTGTTTGCCGAAAAAATGGGTGATATCGTCACCGATAGATTGACCGCAAGCTTCCCAGACTTAATGGACTATACCTTTACTGCCGCGTTAGAGGACAAGCTAGATCACGTCGCAGAAGGCGATCAAGACTGGAAAGATGTGCTAGATAACTTTTATGGCGACTTTAAAAAGACGCTCGAGCGCGCCAAAGAAAAAGACGGCATGCGCCCCAATGACCCGACCGATGTGCCAGACGTGCACTGCGATATATGCTCGCGTCCGATGCAGCTGCGTACCGGCTCGACGGGGGTGTTTTTAGGCTGTACAGGTTATAACTTACCGCCAAAAGAGCGCTGCAAAGGCACCAAAAACTTGATGCCAGTCGAAGCTTTTGCCAATCTTGATGAAAGCGACGCGGCCGATGAAGTGGCGGAAGTCAAAGACCTGATGGAGAAAAAACGCTGCCCCAAATGTGGTACAGCGATGAACGGCTATATCGTCGATGGTGGCCTGAAACTGCATATCTGCGGTAACAATCCTGACTGCGACGGTTATATCTTAGAAGAAGGTAAGTTTGAAGTCCCAGGCTCAGATGCGCCAACCATTGATTGTGATAAGTGCGATGGACAAATGGAGCTAAAGACCGGACGCTTTGGCCCTTACTTTGCCTGTCAGCAGTGCGACAACACCCGCAAAGTGCTAAAAACCGGTGAAGCTGCACCGCCGCGTATGGATCCGATTCATCTGCCAGAGCTCAAATCAACCAAGCATGATGACTATTTTATCTTGCGTGAAGGCGCTGCAGGCATGTTCCTCGCCGCCTCAAAGTTCCCAAAAGTGCGCGAAACCCGTGCGCCCAAGCTGGCTGAGCTGCGACCTATCAAGGATAAGATGGAAGATAAATTCCAGTATCTGTTTGACGGGCCAGATGAAGATCCAGATGGCAATCCAACGATACTGCGTTGGTCACGTAAGAAAAAAGAGCAATACATCGGCTCTGAAAAAAACGGCAAAGCCACGCGTTGGGGTGTTTACTGGCGCAATGGCGAGTGGGTTGAGGAGTAATCAATATCAGTCCAAACGATAGCCAACCCGCTATAAAACAGATACAGTGAGCGACCTGATAGCCGCGTATCTGATTTATTTGGATTCGACCATACCTTGCGATGTTAATGTCCATAAAAAAACCTCTTAGATGATCTAAGAGGTTTTTTATTAGCAAACGGCTATGTTTTACGACCGAACTACTGCGATTAGGTCTTTTCGATGATACCACATGCCACACGGTCACCTGCATTACCCGCAGGCTGACTGGTATAATCATCAACCCCACTATGCACGATAAAGGCTAAGCGGTTGACACTGTATTTGCCAGCTTCTGCCGCAGAGATTTTTTTGTTGACGTAGTTGATGGTAGCAACGCCATCTTCGTTTGCTGTCAAGTTAGGCAGGTCGCCTGCATGGCCATTCATGTCATCAGGGTTTGAGTGCGGTTTGTTGTCTGGATTGAAGTGGCCGCCTGCTGCTTTACCCATATTGGCACAGCTGCCTGTCTCGTGAATATGAAGCGATACGGTCTTACCAGGCTGCAAGTTCATCAGCTTACCATACACCTGTACGCCGCCATCTACTGGACGTAAGAATACTTGTCCGACTTCATTTTGGTTACCAGCGACGGCTTTGATGGTAGATTTTAGTGCTGGCTGATTGACAGGATTGCCTGTTTGCATTTGACCTTCGACCGTTTGACAGCCAGTCATGGCAAGAGCCGAACCACATAGTAGTGCACTTGCAAGCATTGTCTTATTCATTATTCTCTCCATTTATATTTATTCGTTGTGATGAATGTCTACTGTTTTCTCAAAGTACTCATGTTTTCTAAGTACTCAAACACTGTATTCAAATACTGTCCTCAAACACTGCTTAATTGCTCAAGCATTGCTTAATGTCGCAATCAGTATAGCCAAGCATTAGGTATAGTTATTCATCAAATGCGCAACAATCGGTTAATAAATGTAAGTATCGTATTGGTTTAAAAAGCATGAGGCAAAAAAACCGCCCATCATGATGATGAGCGGCTTTTTTTATCAGAGTGGATTCATAACCAATCAAATCAGTTATGTAGCGCTTTGCCAGAGGTTTTATCGACCGTTACTTTGGCAGGCTTAAGCGGCACTGGCATACTGACCAGCGCTACTTTTAATATCTCATCAATTGTCGCCACTGGCTGAATGGTCAAGCCTTCTTTGACGTTGTCGGGGATATCAGCTAGGTCGCGCTCGTTACTCTCTGGAATCAACACATGCTTGATGCCACCGCGATGCGCAGCCAGTAGCTTTTCTTTGAGACCGCCGATGCGTAAGATTTTACCGCGCAAGGTAATCTCGCCTGTCATGGCAATATCCGGGCGAATGGCAATGCCAGTTAAGGCAGAGACCAGCGCTGTAGTCAGCGCACCACCAGCCGATGGGCCGTCTTTTGGCGTCGCGCCTTCTGGCATATGCACGTGGATATCAGTGGTTTTGACGGTGTCGTAGTCGATACCTAGGCTGTCGCCACGCGCCCGTACCACACTCATGGCCGCACGGATTGACTCTTTCATCACGTCACCAAGCGATCCGGTAAAGCTCAGCTCACCTTTGCCTTTCATGGCCACCGCTTCGATGGTTAATAGCTCACCGCCAACTTGTGTCCAAGCAAGACCAGTCACGCGGCCGATTTCAGGCTCTTCTTCTGCCAGACCGTAGTCGTACTGATGGACGCCTAGATAATCATCGATGTTTTTGTCGTCGACTGTGACTAGCTGACGCTCTGCTTTTTTCGGTGCGCGGGCGCCATGGGTTTCGACCGAGCCGCGTACCACTTTGCGGCAGATTTTATTGACTTCACGCTCAAGGTTACGCACACCAGCTTCACGCGTATAGCTACGCACGATGCTATGCAATGCCGCTTCGACAATCTCAATCTCGCCTTCTTTGAGGCCATTTTGCTTGATGGCTTTTGGTACAAGGTATTTCTGCGCGATATTGACCTTTTCTTCTTCGGTATAACCCGGCAGGCGAATGACTTCCATACGGTCCAGCAGGGCAGGCGGGATATCCATGCTGTTGGCAGTACAGATAAACATCACTTGCGATAAATCTAAGTCCATATCGAGATAATGGTCGTTAAAGGTATCGTTCTGTGATGGATCTAGCACTTCAAGCAAGGCTGACGCTGGATCGCCGCGGAAGTCTTGCGCCATTTTATCGATTTCATCGAGTAAAAATAGCGGGTTTTTGACTTCGACTTTGGCCAATGACTGGACGATTTTACCCGGCATCGCACCGATATAAGTACGGCGATGACCACGGATTTCTGCTTCATCACGCACACCGCCAAGCGCCATACGCACGAACTTACGACCCGTTGCACGTGCAATCGACTCACCCAACGAGGTTTTACCAACACCCGGAGGGCCGACTAAGCACAAAATCGGGCCGCGAAGTTTTTTCACTCGTGATTGGACAGCGAGGTACTCTAAGATGCGGTCTTTGACATCTTGCAAGCCGTAATGATCTTCGTCCAGCACCGTTTTGGCTTTATCAAGATTGATCGAAACCTTGGTCGTGGCGTTCCACGGCGTGTCCAAAATCCACTCGATATAGTTGCGCACCACTGACGATTCACTCGATGCAGGCGGCATCATTTTGAGTTTTTTTAGCTCTTGCTCGGCTTTTTTGCGCACATCTTCTGGCAAGTCAGCATCTTCTAGACGCTGCTCTAGCTCAGCGACATCATCTTCGCCATCGAACGCGCCATCATTGAGATCTGATAGCTCGTTTTTGATCGCTTTCATCTTCTCGTTTAAGAAGTACTCGCGCTGGTTATCTTCCATCTGCTGACGCACGGCTTCTTGGATATCCTGCTCGATGTTTTGTTCCGCGCTTTGCTTGACGAGATATTCGGTCAAGGTATTGATATGGGTTTTGATATCGTCTTTTTCTAAAAACGATTGCTTGACCTCTAAATCCATCGATACGCGGGTCGAGATAAAATAGACCAACTCCAATAGGTCGTCGATACGCCCCGCCACGCGCGTCAGCTCACGCGCATTACGTAAGCGCGCATCCGCATAGCTCTCAAACAGGGTGGTCAGCGCTTGAATGGTGTTTTTTTGCTGGCTCTCATCCATCGCTACATCAAGGTCAGCGCGTTCAAACCGTGCCATCATTAGCGCATCATGGTTTTCAATCGTATCGACACGCGCACGGTACTGACCTTCGATCAGCACTTTAATGCAGCTCTCGTCGCTGTCATGCGGCATGGTGCTGACGATGCGGCACACGGTACCGTATTGATACAAGTTGTCTTGATCAATGTCTTCGGTGAGTGAGTCTTTTTGTGCCACGACCAGTACTTTGTTGCCATACTCCGCCTGCGCCAATTCGACGGCTTTAACGGAGGGTGCGCGGCCGACAAATAGGGCGATTTGCATGTGCGGATAGACCACCACATCACGCAGCGCCAATAGCGGCAAATATGCTTCTGCCGGTTTATCGTGATGTTTTTTTGCTTGATCTGCGGTCGCCGCGATACTCTCTTGGGTATCGTTTGGCGTATCGCCGTCAGTGGCTGCGGTCGAAACGTCGACATCGATGTCGATATTGTCTTGATCAATATTGTGTTCGCTCATATATTCCTTCCTCGTTCACCAGACTTGTAAAGTCAAGTTCGTGGTTCATGTTTAGATAAATGGTGCTGCTATACAAAATTGCAAGGCTCTATTGCCAACAGAAACGAGGATATTGTCTCTTTATTTGCTTGGTTTTATTTGTCTGCGGGGTTCTGCGCGTGGGTTTTGTGAGTAAAATCAGGTAAAATAGCGCGCGTCTTAGCCGCAATCGGCAGTCAAAGCTATCTATAAGGCAGAGCGGGTAAAACGCAAAAGCGCCATCATAAGGCTAAAAACATAGGGTAAGGGGCGAGAATATGACCATCAATGCAGTGCTGTTGGCGGTAGTCATCATGCTAGGGCTATCTTTGGCGCGGGTACACGTGGTACTGAGTTTGTTAATCGGCGCGCTGGCAGGTGGGCTCATCGCAGGTCTGGGTATGACCGATACCCTCAATGCCTTTCAAGAAGGCATCCGCAATGGCGCGCAAATCGCGCTGTCCTATGCGCTGCTTGGGGCTTTTGCAGTGGCGATTGCTCACTCTGGATTGCCGCAATCACTCGCAGGAGCGGTCATTAAGCGTATCGATGCTGGTGGCACCAGCGCGATGATTAAGTATCTGCTGTTTGCCGGCTTGGTAATGATGAGCTGCTTTAGCCAAAACCTAATCCCTATTCATATCGCTTTTATCCCGCTGCTGGTGCCGCCATTGCTGCTGGCGTTCAACCGTATGCAGATAGATCGCCGTCTGATCGCGTGCCTGTTGACCTTTGGTCTGGTCACCACTTATATGTTTATTCCTTATGGTTTTGGTGATATTTATCTCAATCAAATCATGCTAAAAAACGTTGGAGAAGCAGGCATCGATGTCGCCGATATTTCAGTTGTACAAGCGATGGCAATTCCGGCGACAGGGATGCTGGTCGGCTTATTAACAGCGATATTTATCAGTTATCGTAAGCCGCGTGATTATCAGCAAGTCGCAGTGGATAAAGAAGCGCATGACGCCGTGGTGGCCAATGATGCCTTGAGCAAAACCGCTGCTGGCGCTAAGGCACAAAGTAAGCTCAAAACCCTAGTGGCGCTAGCGGCTATCGTCACCGCCTTTGTGGTGCAGCTTTATACCGACTCGTTGCTGCTCGGCTCGATGTTTGGCTTTGGGGTCTTTATGGCGACCGGCGTGGTCAAATGGCGTGATGCCGATACGGTGTTTAATGATGGTATCAAACTGATGGCGATGATTGGCTTTATCATGATTACCGCGCAAGGCTTTGCTGAGGTTATGAAAGCGACGGAGCAGATTCAGCCGTTGGTCGATGGCGCGGCGTCGTTGTTCGCAGGTAACAAGGCCATTGCCGCCTTTATTATGCTGCTCATTGGGCTGGTGGTGACCATGGGGATTGGCTCATCGTTTTCGACCATCCCTATTTTGGCCGCGATCTATGTGCCGCTCTGTATCTCTCTAGGGTTTTCACCGCTCGCCACCGTGGCGATTATCGGTACGGCTGGCGCGCTTGGTGATGCAGGCTCGCCTGCCTCAGATTCGACACTCGGGCCGACCTCTGGCCTGAATATCGATGGCCAACACGACCATATCAAAGACAGCGTGGTGCCGACCTTTTTGCATTACAATATCCCATTATTGGCCTTTGGTTGGATTGCAGCGATGGTGCTTTAGACAATACTCTAAACGGCTATTACCAAATCAAAAAAGGCGAGTGATTTGATAATCATCCGCCTTTTTGGCTTTTTATAAGGGTTTGGTTCACATTTTTCTCAGTTGCTTAGCGCACTAAGAATAGCGCTGTAATTATCAGCGATGTGCTAAGCATACCCTGTAGTTTGTTGTTCGATATAAATCATTTTTCACTGGTATTACCACCCTCATCAAAATCCCCAATCTCACCATTTACATTACTCAAAAACGCATCACTTTGTGCCAGCAACTCATTCAAACGCGCCTCATTAATGACATTAGCCAATTCATCAGAGCCAAAGGATTGTTCTTGACTGTAGTAAAGCATTTCTCTTTTGTCATCACTTCCTAACGCTTTTAGATACGTATCAACGGTATCAGCGCTAGAGGCTTCTTGCTCAGCACTATGGTTAGTTTTTGCGCTATTATTTGGTTGAAACCACCTTATACCACTTGGCGTTATCAGGCCATCTAACGGCACATCCCAAGGCTGACGCGCTAGCTGCTCGACCACCTGAAAATCATAACACCAGCCAATTTTTAACGGTTTTTTTAACCCTGCCTGATGGCTTTTACCAAGTGTCGTATCATAAAAGCCGCCGCCCATACCCATACGATTGCCACGTTTATCCACTGCCACCAGTGGACAGATAATGACGTCTAACTCTCGTGCCCAGCGTAACCTGCGATGATGATTTTGCTTCATACCCAGACTATGAATCCGTGTCGGTACGTTTACCCATTTAGAATGATAAATCGGCACAAAACGCAGGTGTTTATCAACATTACCCGTAGCATCACGACCGAGCGAGCCGACCACTGGCAAATACGGCAAATAACCTAGGCGCTTACACCAGTTAAGCAGTGGCTGAGTGGGCAGCTCACCAAAGCCATCGTAATATAAGCCAATACGCGCGCACGGTGGTAGTCGCTGCTGGAGTTTGGGTAAATGCAAACTTGCCATGCGCGCGTATTGTCTGCGTTCGCCTGCACTTAACTGGCGACGCTGGCGGGTAAATTGCCGTCTGGGTGGGTTGACAATAGTAGCAGCCATTTTATCCTTTACTTTTACGTCAGCGCCCTTAGATGATGACTTAGGCGGTGCTTTAGGCGCTGTCGTGGCAGACGGGTATTGGCTGGTGCTTTTGGACATCAGTTAGCCTCACGGACGTGGAGAAATTTGTGATAAGTCATGCTATCATAACGCCACTTTACATCGTATTTTCCTTTATGTGCAGCGTGCGTTGCACTTTTTATGGCTCAATAAAACCAAAGAGGGTAGTTATGTCGACACAGAATCAGGCAACACGACTTGAGAAAGACACAATGGGCAACGTGGAAGTCCCAGCCGACGCTTATTGGGGTGCGCAAACCCAGCGTAGCCGTGAAAACTTCAAAATCGGTGGCGAGACCTTGCCGCGTCCGATGATTGAAGCGATGGCACTGGTAAAAAAAGCCGCTGCTATCACCAACGCCAGCCTAGAGCGTATCGAAAGCGATAAGCGCGACCTCATCGTACAAGCGGCAGATGAAATCATCAATGGTGGCCTTACCGATCAGTTTCCATTAGTGGTTTGGCAGACCGGTTCTGGTACGCAGTCAAACATGAACATGAACGAAGTACTCGCCAACCGTGCCAACGAAATCGCAGGGAACGCGCGCGGCAGCTACACGCCGATTCACCCAAATGATCATGTCAACCACGCTCAGTCTACCAACGACAGCTTCCCAACCGCGATTCGTGTGGCCGCTGCTCGTCAGATCAACAGCCTACTTATCCCAGCGGTAAAAGCACTACGCGATACGCTAAATGCCAAAGCCCGCGAGTTCGATAGCATCGTCAAAATCGGCCGTACGCACTTACAAGACGCCACGCCTTTGACCCTAGGCCAAGAGTTCAGCGGTTATGTCAGCCAGCTTGACCATGCATTGACTCGCATCGACAATGCGTTACAAGGTCTATATGAGTTGCCACTAGGCGGCACAGCGGTTGGTACGGGTCTAAACGCTCACCCTGATTATGCAGTAAAAGCCGCTGAGCAATTGGCGACATTGACAGGCTTACCCTTTGTCACTTCACCAAATAAATTTGAAGCACTAGCGGCGCGTGATGCCGAAGTCTTTGCTTCTGGCGCATTAAAGACCCTAGCAGGTAGCCTCAATAAAATCGCTAACGACGTACGCTGGCTCGCTTCAGGCCCGCGCTGTGGTCTTGGCGAGCTGACCATTCCTGAAAATGAGCCAGGCTCGTCTATCATGCCAGGTAAAGTCAATCCAACGCAGTCAGAAGCGATGACCATGGTTGTGGCGCAAGTGATGGGTAACGATACGACTATCAGCATGGCGGGCGCGTCAGGTAACTTTGAGCTAAACGTGTATAAGCCGGTGATTGCCTTTAACCTATTGCAATCTATCAAGCTATTGGGCGATGCGTGCAACAGCTTTAATGAAAACTGCGCGGTCGGTATCGAGCCAGTAAAAGAAAAAATCGATGACTTTTTGCACAACTCATTGATGCTGGTGACGGCACTAAACCGTCATGTCGGCTATGAAAATGCAGCAAAAATCGCCAAGACGGCTTATAAAGAAAATAAGACTTTGAAGCAAGTGGCGGTTGAGTTAGAGCTACTCACTGAAGCGCAGTTCGATGAGTGGGTCACTCCTGAAGATATGGTGCATCCTAAGTAAGCAGTAGACCAAATAATGACCTGCTACGGCGTCAGATTCGCTTAATGTACGATAAGTACCATTTACACTCGTCTTTCTGGTAGCAGCGTCATATTTGTTCCACTGAGAATTTAGAAAGAAAAAGACCTTGTCACGTTATGTGGCAAGGTTTTTTTATTCAAAATCTAAGCTCAATTAAAACTTATACAGCAAGCCTAGCGTCGTGGTGGACTCGGTACGCGAGTTGACCATTGGGCTGTCTTTTTGCTCATTTGGCAGATAGCTTAAGCTTTGGTTGGCAAAGCCTGCCCAGCGCTCATTGAAGTCATAGTTGGCACTGATATTGATATAAGGGTTTAAGCTTGAATTGGATTTATAAGCAGCAATGCCGGTCTTGGCAGATTCTTCTTCACTAACGCCATAATAATACTCGTTATAATCTGCATCATGATACTCAAATCCTGCACTCGGATAGACGGTGAGCTTACCTTGAGTGATACGCGCCAGATAAGTCAGCCGCGCTGTGTTGCCGCCGCTACGATCCAATACATCTGTTGCGATCTGCGCACGAAAACCCCCAACTGGCGTACGACGTAAATACGTCAAACCTGCCGCTGCCGAGGCCTTACGTTCATCTAGTCCTTGTAGCGCGCCGCGGGCATCATCAGGGTCAAACTCGCTACCAGACAGCTGCGCGTATGCCGAGAGCTGATTGGTACCATCATTGATGAGATAAGCACCAGCTTGAGCGCCGCGCGCATAGACTCTGTTGTTGTCATAAAACACGCCCGGCAGCACGCGTATATCAGTGCTGTCTTCCATATCATAGGCTGGATTGACGGCCATGACGTTAACGCCGACGCTAAGTACCGCGTCTGGATCGGTCGGTAAGTTGTTTTTAAAAATTGCGGCATGAGACATGCTGGCGACACCCAGTAAGGCAGTAGCTGCCAAAGCGTTAAAGGTTGTACGGGTAGCGATATGAGGTAGCGCAGATACATTAGACATGGTTTTTTTCTCATCAGTGGTTGGACTAGTAAATGGTGAAACGATATCGTCAAAATTTGAGCAAATAAAGATAAGTAAGATAAGTAAAAAAGTGCTGGTGAATAAATTGCACAAGCTGTTGGCACGCAGGCTGTTATCAACACTATTCATAGTGACGAATAGCCACGACGCGCTACTCAATGAGCGCTATTCAATGGCGGCGAGCACTTGTAGTAGCTGCTGATGCATGTCTTGCCACCAGTAGGCAAAGCCAACACTCATGACGAGCATCACAAGCCAAGGGAGCATCTGCCATCGTATCGCAGGTTTTTTTGCCTTATTTGAGTCAGCAGGGTGATGACTATTATTATGATAGTTATTATACCCTGTATGCTGCTGATAAGTGGGATGGATGTGCAAGCTTGCATCAAAAGGCAGGCTTATTTGTGTGGCCTTGGCACGCTGACGATAGGCAATGGCAAAGGCCAGTGCAATCACCAAACCTGTCACCGCGCCGCCGATATGACCAGCATTGTCGATACCAGGGACAGCAAAACCATAGACCAAATTGATACCCATAATAAATATCAAACTTTTGAGATTAAGGACAAGGCCGTTGACTGAGATTTTGAATAATGCGGCGATGAGTAACGCCGCCCCGATACCCATGATGCCACCAGAGGCACCTGCCGATATGCCAGGCTGTCCCGTGCCATCTAAAATCCCTTGCCAAGTGACATAGTTATTGAGTAAGTTGCCACCGATGGCCGCCAATAAAAACAAGGCCAAAAACTTCGCGGAGCCAAACATCGGTTCGGCCACTTGACCGAAAAAATACATGGCAAACCCATTAAACAATAGATGCATCAAACCAATATGCAAAAACGCACTACTGAGCAGCCGCCATGGGTCGTCAGTCATGGTAAAGGGCAGCGCATTGGCGCCCCATTTGAGCAAATCCTCAGTCGAGGGGTTATTGGCATCGACGCCTGTTAGCACCTGCAGGAGAAACAGCCCAATAAAGCTGATTAACAGTAAGGTGGTCACAGGTGCTGTCTTTAACAGTTGTTGTATGGTCATAAGCGCCAGTTTTATTGATAAGTTATAAATAGAATAAATAAGCAGTAGAGACAATGATAAATAAAGCACAAAGACGATGCGTAGAGCAAGTCGTTTGCCAGCGTGCCCGTTTGTCAAACGGCGCTTGTATCAAAAGCCAATCAGCCATCATGGCTCACTTTGAGGTTTTCGTACGTGCCTTTTACCAAGATGTCTTTTGTGACTGTGTTGATATCGGTATGACCACAAAATGCCATACTAATATCGCACTCGTTATAGATAAGCTCAAGCGCGCGGCGCACACCATCTTCGCCATAAGCGCCTAGCCCATACAGAAAAGCGCGGCCAATCATCGTGCCTTTTGCGCCCAAGGCGATGGCTTTTAGGACGTCTTGACCTGAGCGAATCCCGCTATCGAGCCACACCTCGATGTCGCTGTTTTCGGCATGGACTGCCTGTACGATGTCAGAGAGGGCAGAGATAGAAGACAGCGCCCCGTCCAACTGACGACCGCCATGGTTGGAGACGACCAGCGCATCGGCACCGCTACGGGCGGCGAGTATCGCATCTTCAGGCTCCATGATGCCCTTTATAATCAGCTTACCGCCCCACATGTCTTTGATACGCGCGACATCATCCCAGCTCAGGCTTGGATCAAACTGCTCTGCCGTCCAAGCAGAGAGTGATGACAGATCCTCAACATTTTGTGCATGACCGACGATATTACCAAACGTGCGACGTTTGGTGCCGAGCATATTCATACACCACTGCGGCTTGGTCATTAGGTTTAGGATATTGGTCAGTGTCGGTTTGGGCGGGGCAGAAAGTCCGTTTTTGATGTCTTTGTGGCGTTGTCCAAGCACTTGCAAGTCGGCGGTCAAGATAAGTGCTGAGCAATTGGCTTCTTTGGCACGGCGAATCAGATTGGCCATAAAGTCCTGATCGCGCATGACGTATAGCTGAAACCAAAACGGCTTACTGGTGTGGGCGGCGACATCTTCAATAGAGCAAATACTCATGGTCGACAACGAAAAGGGCACGCCAAATTTTTCAGCGGCGCGTGCGGCATGTATCTCACCATCGGCCCACATCATGCCAGTAAACCCCGTTGGGGCGATGGCTACAGGCATCTTGACTGGCTCACCGATCATACTCGTTGCCAGACTGCGATTATCCATATCGACCAATACGCGCTGGCGCAGCTTGATACGGTCAAAGTCAGTCTCGTTATTACGATAGGTGGTCTCAGTCCACGAGCCTGAATCGACATAGTCATAGAACATACGCGGCACTTTACGCTCAGCGACACGGCGCAAATCTTCAATATCGGTCACTTTTTTTAATTCAGTCATCTTTTTTAACTCCGGCAATTTTTTAATGTTGGGTGTGAGGCGTTTATAGATGTCTTGTTATTATTATGGCAAGCTGTCCTATGATGGCGCAGACATAAATAACTGCTGCAAATCCAGCACCGAAAACGGATAATTTAAGCGTACTGTCGGTGTGATTATCACAGGAATGGTAGTGGCAAATGTCATCATCAGCGGCTCATCGAAGTCGGCAATATCGACATACTGATAGGTCAGCCGTTGTACGGTTTGAAACTGCGCGATGACTTGTTCAGCGACATCACACAGATGGCAGCCTGTGGTGCCAAGCAGCCACCAGTTATCGATATTTTCACTAGTGCCAAGGCTAGGGTTGGCGGCTACTATGCGTGCCCGCAGCTCTGCTATATCCTGCTCTGCTATATTATTATCATAATCCATGTTTATACTCGTGCTCTATTGTTTATATCTAACGTTCTACGTCTGGCGCTTGTTTTTATGTGGGTGGCAACCGCTTCGTTTATTTGGATGGGTCATAAAAAAGCTTATTGTAAAAAGCTTATATTGCATTGTGCTACTGACATGATAAAGAAATGGGGTAAATAATGACAGCGATTATGAGATTAGGTAAGATGACCTGCTATTTGAGTTAACTGCTTGGGCTGTTTTTGGATAAGCGGCTAACTTTTATCTTTTCAATCACTTGGATATCGCGCATGGCAAGTTTTGGCACATTTATCAAACGAGTATTTTTGGCGTTCATGTTGTTGGTCGTGGTTTTTCATATTTTGGTCGCAGGGCTATTATTGATTTGGAAAACCCAGCCCATTAACAACAGCATGTTTATGCTGACCCATCGTCTGACCGGCGGCGAGGTCACCCAAGAGTGGGTAGAATATGATCAAATTGCCAAGTCCGCCAAGCAAGCAGCGATCGTCAGTGAAGACGCAACCTTTAGCCAGCATAATGGCTTTGACTTAAAGGGTATCGAGGCTGCACGCAAAAAAAACGAAGAAACAGGCAAGATGTCGGCTGGCGGCTCGACCATCACGCAGCAGTTGGCCAAAAACCTGTTTTTGACCGCGCATCGCTCCTATATTCGTAAAGGCGAAGAGGCGATTATCACCGTGATGATAGAGACGTTGTGGGACAAACAGCGTATCTTGACCGCTTACCTTAACGTGGCTGAGTTTGGCGATGGTATCTACGGTATCGAGGCGGCTGCACACCACTATTTTAATAAAACTGCGGCCAATCTCAACCGTGACGAGTCCGCGCTGCTCATCAGTATGCTGACCAATCCAAAATACTATGAAAACAACCAAGGCGATAGACGGCTACGTAACAAACAGCGTATCATCAAAAAACGCATGAAAAATGCAGTCTTACCACAATCCGCATCATGACGTATCGAGAAGGCAAAAGGAGTAGGGACGTGGCAGATACCAAAAGCAATGATAACCAGCATCAGACTGACAATAGCGCCGCCGTGATGAGCATAAACGATGGGGCACATGGGAAAAAAGCGGGTGATCTCGCCCACATCGCATGGCAGCGGTTTGAAGATGGCAGTTATTCGCCCAGCAGTTATATCAATCGCGACCTGTCTTTGTTGCAGTTTCATCTACGGGTACTGGCGCAGGCTGCCAGTCCGCGCCATCCACTGCTCGAGCGTTTGTTTTTTTTGATTATTTTTTCATCAAATATCGATGAGTTTTTTGAGATTCGCGTTGCCGGTATCATGCAAAAGCTCAATATCGGTGATGTGTCGACCAGCGCGCACGGTATGCGGCCCAGTGAAGTGCTCAATGATATCTCTGCTGTGGCGCATGAAGCCATCGCTGAGCAATATCGCATTCTCAATGAAGACATCTTGCCCGCGCTGGCCAAAGAAGACATCCGTTATCTCAAACGCGATGAGCTAAATAGCGAGCAGTCGGCATGGATGAAGCGCTATTTTACCGAACAAGTCTCGCCTGTGCTGACGCCGATTAGTATTGATCCTGCCCACCCGTTTCCGCGTTTGGTCAATAAAAGCCTCAACTTTATCGCTACCCTAGAGGGCAAAGATGCCTTTGGTCGTGATATCAATCTCGCCATCGTTCCCGCGCCGCGCAGTCTCCCACGCGTCATACGCTTACCTGATGAGCTGACTGGTGGCAAAGAGCATCACGTCATGCTATCGGCCATTATTCATGAGCATATTGGCGAGCTGTTTCCGGGGATGAATGTCACCGGCTGTCATCAGTTTCGACTGACGCGTAATGCGGACTTAGACCTAGCGGACGATGTCGAGGATATCGCCAAAGCGTTAGAGGGTGAGCTTGAAAACCGCCGCTTCGGTGATAAGGTGCGCCTAGAGGTCACCACCGACTGCCCAACGCCCATCAGCGACTATCTGCTCAATGAGTTTGAGCTGCACGACAATCAGCTGTACCGTGTCAACGGGCCGGTCAACCTCACGCGTTTATTGTTCGACTTTAATATACCAGCGCTGCGCTATCAGCCCTTTACGCAAGCGATACCCAAAGCGTTTCGCCGCGAAGAAAAAAAGCTGGACAAAACCAGTAGCATGTTTGCCGCCATGCGCAAAAGAGATGTATTGGTGCATCACCCTTTTCATGCCTTCTCGCCTGTCGTCAACTTATTATGGCAAGCCGCCAACGACCCAAAAGTTTTGGCAATCAAGCAAACGCTGTACCGCTCAGGCACCAATTCAGAAATCGTCAAAGCACTGGCCGCTGCTGCTCGAAATGGCAAAGAAGTCACTGCCGTCATCGAGCTGCGCGCCCGTTTTGATGAAGCCTCAAACATCGCAGTCGCCAATTATCTGCAAGAAGCAGGGGCGGTAGTGGTGTATGGCATTGTCGGCTACAAAACCCATGCCAAACTGATGCTAATCATACGCCGCGAGGATGATCGCATTCGCCGCTATGTACACTTAGGGACAGGCAACTACCATGCCGCCAATGCTAAGGTCTATACCGACTACGGCCTGTTTACCGCCGACCCTGATATCTCAGAAGACGTGCACAAGATATTTCAGGAGCTAACGGGCATGGGCAAGCCTGCCAATCTCAAAAAACTCCTGCATGCGCCCTTTACCTTGCATGATAAGTTGATGAGTTTTATCGATGCTGAGATCGCTCACGCAAAGGCAGGCAAACGCGCTCATATCATGGTCAAGGTCAATGCTTTGACTGAGCGTCGCCTGATCGGCAAGCTCTATGACGCCTCTCAAGCAGGGGTAAAAATCGAGCTGATTTTGCGCTCGATGTGCTGTCTGCGTCCACAGGTCAAAGGTTTGTCGGAAAACATCACAGTACGCTCGGTGATAGGCCGGTTTTTAGAGCACACACGCATTTACTATTTTTATAATAACGGTGACGAGCGTCTGTATTGTGGTAGTGCCGACTGGATGGACCGTAACTTGTTTCACCGTGTCGAAGTGGCGTTTCCGATTGAAGATAAAAAACTGTTTCAGCAGATATATCAAGATGGCTTGATCAACTACTTACAAGACAATACCCAAGCGTGGACACTCAATGGCGACGGCGTCTGGCAGCAATTACAGCCCGCTGCTGGCACACCGCCACATGCCGCCCAAGAGCATTTATTAACGCTCATCAATGGGGTAGAGGCGTCGTCTTAACAGCCCTCTAATACTGACTCAAACCAAACGCTGGCGATGACTGGCGTTTGGTTTTTTTATGGATGCCAGTAGGTACCGTTATTTGTGTGATGCTGGCAGGAAGTTACAAACTGTCTTGTAACCTCACATTTATTCACACATTGATACCGCAGCACACTGGTGTCTGGTCGAGCCTTGTTTCTATAATAAAAATACACTCAATCATAAAGCATAGAACGTAAAAGAACGTAAAAGCCAATGATAAAAGCATAGGAAAAAAGGGAAGCCTCTATGAATAATCACGATACGACGCCTGATACTTCTGATACAAAATCAGACATCAAAAAAGCAGCCGAACAGGCAGACAGTCAAAAGATTCAGCAAAATCTCAAGGAAGACAAGAGAGTCGATGTGCCTGAACAGCTAAGCGAAGAAGAGCAAACCGCCTTCATCGAAGAGGATTTACGTACCGATAAATAAGAGGATAACAAATAACAGGATAAATAGTTACTCCACTTATTAGCCAATACATACGTGAGGGATATAGCATGTCAGACAATACACGCCCAAATAATGAAGAAGCAGTACCGATCCACGACCCTGCCATCAAACAGCCAGACAACCCAAAAGGCAGCTATGAAGGCCGAAAGTACCAGCCAAATATAGATGGGCCAGAACAAGCCTCACAGGAGACAGACGAGGTCTATGTCGACCCGCGTAAAGAAGAAAACCTACCTGATGGCGGCAAAAACGTGGCCGATCTCAATGCTCATGATTTGAGCCAAAAAGGCAATGGATAGTTCGTTGTCCATATAGGTTAGACTCATATAAGCTATTATAAAACATAAGGTCGAGTATTGAGCATACCATTTCGTGGCCATGCTAAAGAAGTAGCTACGACCATCAAGTATTAATGAAAAAGTATTCATGAAAAAACAATAACGATAAAAAAGACAAGGATGAGATGATGCAAACCAAAGATCCAGCATTAACCAAAACGCCCATAGATAATCATAAAGATCATAAAGACGCGCTTGGTCGCCACGATATGAGCAATAATGGCAAAAAACATGATATCGAAGATCATGAGATTGAAGAAAAAACGACAGAGAATAAAGGGACAGATACTTTTGAAGAAGGCATCGTAGAGACAGAGCATGTCAATGACGATGATAACCCTGCGCGCCAGCCAGATCGACGCGATCAAGAAGGCACTGCGTTTGATGATAACGTTAATGAAAGGACTGTCAGTAGCGAAGCCCCTGATAGCCATAAGATTAACAATAAAAATCGCTATGCCACTGTCGATAATGCCCAGACACGGGTGTTAAACCCTGATGAAAAAGATCATGAAAAAGACAGATAGTTTTTTTATGATCTAGGGCAAATCCTTCATTCACTTGATTTACTTTCATCTTTCTATCATAAGGAAATGCTATGAATAATCCCAATGATCACTCATTAAAACCAGCAGAGACAGCGCAAACGCCAAAACACCAGCAGCATGAACTAAAAGATGCTGACGACAATGACGGTATCGTGCCTGATGATGCGCTGCAAAAAGCCAATCCTGCGGCTGCAGAGCGTGTCACAGATGATCACGATCCGCATCACGTCGCCAAAGACCATAAACAGTATGATAGCCCGCTGATGGAAGACGATAAATAGTTAAGCGGGCGTGCCACTATGAAACCGTAGCTCAGTATCAGGACTGGTGATAAGCGCTGCTTCTATTTCTCTAAAAAATGCCACTCGCTCATCGATAGCCTCTGTCGATAGTGACTGTGCCAATGCCAAATAATCCTCAAAATGACGACTCTCTGACTTGAGCAAATAGCGGTAGTATTTTGCCAATCGCTCATCATCAATCACCTCAGCCAATGCCGCAAAGCGCTCACAGGAGCGCGCTTCGATAAACGCGCCGATGATCAGCACGTCAATCATTGCCGCAGGCTCATAAGTGCGCTTGTGTTTGAGCATGCCTTTGGCATAGCGCCCCGCACTTAAGTATCGCCATTCTTGACCACGCTCATTCATGATACCCAGCACTTGCTCATAGTGCAGCATCTCCTCACGTATCAGCTGCGCCAATTTACGCTGCAAATCATAAGAAAACTCATAGCGAAACAGTAGGTTCATCGCGGTGCCAGCGGCTTTTTTTTCGCAGTTGGCATGATCTTGAATGATCAAAGGTAGGTCAGCGATAGCGGCGGCTACCCAGTCTGGCGTGGTACGTGCACCCAAAAAACCATAAACCGCAGATAAGTCTACTTTGTTCGGTGTGCGCAGCTGCGAGATATCTACACTGTCTTCTGTACTGTTTTCTACTGTAGTGTCGTCGTTTATAGCATGGGAGTTGGTTGGCATGGTCGGTTTACTCATAGTCTGTGTCATGGTCAAAAAGTATTGGATAAGATAAAAGGTTGTTTTAAAGGTTTGGGTTTGCCGCCTGAGCTTATTAAGTATTAAGTATCGTTTTTATACTGAACTGGATATATAAAAGCCCGAAAAAACGATTACCACGATTTGAGGATAAAGAGCCTAAGCGCTGATAGGCTGTAGGGTATCATTATTATACAACCCCAGTATTTACTTGGTGAATGGGGTTTTCTTGTTTATTTCTTTATTTGATAGTAGGATGATATTTTGTTTAGGCGGCATTTTGTTTGATGACTCAATAAAGGAGCGATCAAGGAGCGATGAGCGCCCGCTCGAGATGGCAAACATTATAACAACTGCCAGCGCGATATAAAGCAGATATCACTATCGACAAAAAGGCACAGCCATCACGCAGATCACCCGCTCATATCAAGGGCGCGCCGTTTTAGAGAAATGCACGCCATCTACTACCCCTATAGTGGTAGCAACTTCGTAGGTACACCCATCACAGATAGATAAGGATAACAGCATGAGCCAATCTTCTAACGCCAATCGGATTCAAAAAGGTATTCTTGCCATCGACCAGCAGTTGTATGACTTTATCGAAAACGAAGTGCTGCCAAAAGTCGGTGTGGACTCAGACAGTTATTGGTCAGGTTTTGAAAAAGTCATCAAAGCGTTTACGCCGCGCAACAAAGCGCTGCTTGCGACGCGCGACAGCATTCAAGCGCAAATCGATCAATGGCATCTAGACAATCCTGCCAAAGAAGGTGAGATTGATTTCCCAGCGTACAAGGCTTTTTTGCAAGAAATTGGCTATTTGTTACCAGAAGGCGATGACTTTACGGTAAGCACCCAAAACGTCGATGACGAGATTGCTCATATTGCAGGTCCACAGCTAGTCGTCCCCGTACGCAACGCGCGCTATGCGCTAAATGCCACCAACGCTCGTTGGGGCAGCTTGTACGATGCCTTGTATGGCACCGATGTCATCAGCGATGAAAATGGTCAAGAAGCGGGCAGCAGCTATAATCCCACGCGCGGCGCGGCTGTTGTCGCTTATGCCAAAGCCTTTTTGGATGAGCATTTTGCGCTAGCCTCAGGCTCTTATACCGATGTCACAGGCTTTAGCGTCGTCGATGGCAAACTGGAAGTCAAGCTGGGTGATAGCAGCACTGAGCTAAAAGACGCCGAAAAATTCGTCGGTTATGTCGGCGAGGCAGATAGCCCCTCTGGTATTTTGCTCAAAAACAATGGCCTACACGCAGAGATTCAAATTGATGCCAGCCATCCAGTAGGTAAAGATGACCCAGCAAACATCAAAGACGTACTATTAGAGTCCGCCATTACCGCGATTCAAGACTGCGAAGACTCAATCGCTGCGGTCGATGCCGAAGAAAAAGTCGAAGTGTATCGCAACTGGCTCGGTTTGATGAATGGTGATTTGCAAGAGACGTTTGAAAAAGGTGGTAAAACTCGCACCCGTAAGCAAAACCCAGATCGTGAGTACACCACACCAGAGGGCGGCACACTGATCTTACCAGGTCGCTCATTGCTCTTGATTCGTAACGTCGGTCACTTGATGCAAAACCCAGCGATTTTGGTCGATTTGGGCAATGGTCAAGAGCAAATCTTTGAAGGCCTGATGGATGGTTTGATCACGCCGCTATTGACGCTAAACGATCTAAAAGGCAAAAACGCGCTATCAAACTCACGCAAAGGCTCGATGTATATCGTCAAGCCAAAAATGCATGGCCCTGATGAAGTTAAAATGGCCAATGATTTGTTTAATGCGGTAGAGGACTTGCTCGGCCTAGAGCGCCATACGCTCAAGATAGGTATCATGGATGAAGAGCGCCGCATGACGGTAAACCTAAAAGAAGCCATCCGCCAAGCCAAAGAGCGCGTTATCTTTATTAATACCGGCTTCTTGGATCGTACAGGCGACGAGATGCATACCAGTATGAACGCAGGTGCCTTTGTGCCCAAGGGCGAAATGAAGTCGCAAGCATGGCAGCCCGCCTATGAGCAGTGGAACGTCGATATCGGTCTAGAAACTGGCCTGCAGGGCGTGGCGCAGATTGGTAAAGGGATGTGGGCCAAGCCTGACGAGATGAAAGAGATGCTAGAGACCAAGGCGGCGCATCCAAAATCTGGTGCCAGTACCGCTTGGGTACCATCACCGACAGGCGCCACCTTGCATAGCATGCATTATCATCAAGTCAATGTCGCCGAGGTACAAGACAGCCTAAAATCACGCGAGCGTGCTAGCCTAGACGATATCTTGACCATTCCATTGGCCAAAGACACCAACTGGACAGAGGAAGAAAAACAGCAAGAGCTGGACAACAACGCGCAGGGCATCTTAGGGTACGTGGTACGCTGGGTAAACCAAGGCGTCGGTTGCTCAAAAGTGCCTGACATCAACGACGTGGGCCTGATGGAAGACCGTGCGACTTTGCGTATCTCAAGCCAGCATATCGCCAACTGGTTGCATCACGGTGTGGTCAGCGAGCAGCAAGTCATGGATACCATGAAGCGTATGGCGAAGATTGTCGATGAACAAAACGCCGGCGACAGTAGCTATCAGCCTATGGCAAACAACTTTGAGCAGTCTTATGCCTTTAAAGCGGCCTGTGACCTCGTCTTTAAAGGACGCGAGCAGCCAAGCGGCTACACTGAGCCACTATTGCACCAAGCACGCTTGGATCTAAAAGCCAACGTCTAAGCCAGTGTGCGTCGCTATCCTATTGCATCGGCATAAAAGCTGTGTCGATGCATGTATATATTGCTACATGGCTATATTGACCCGATGTCGATAGTGGGTCGATAGTAGATAGCGATAATGCTGTTTCGCTTATAAGCGCTACTTATCAGTGAATAAGTAGCGCTTTATTTTTGTACGCAATACAGTGGGCATAATCGAATGGTTTGTCATAAAACTTACGATAAACCATTGGTATTTAAGCGCATTGTATGGCTGTTTTTTTTTAACGCCTGAGCGCTATAAAAGATATGGAGTGCGCCAGATATCGCGTTAAAAGTACAAAAAAATATGTTGCAAATTATGTCAAAGTTGTTATGCTTGTACTCGAAGTATGAGTTTGGTAACGGATGTTACGCAGCAGAAGGATAAAGACCAACGTTTACATGGCAGTTACTTTTTTGATGCTGGTTATGTAAGTCATGGTTTTTTCATCTTACTGTAATAAAACTTCGCCACACTTGTTTCTGACTAATCTCGGTAGCCAGTTACACATTATATCTTTGAGGATTTGTGACGATACCAATTGGGCACCAGCTAATAATAGCTCGCTCATTACTACAATTGTAAAGTGGAGATACCCCATGAAAAAACTACTTTTAGCTACAGCCGTTGCTGCTCTATCTGTTTCTGCAGCCAATGCCGCTCCAACTATCTATGGTAAAGCATTTGTTACTGCCGACTATGTAAATGCTGAGTTTGATGCAGCTGGTAGCGTAAATGATTATGATGAAGACACTGTAGAGATTAACTCTAACTCTTCACGTATCGGTATCAAAGGCTCTGAAGCCTTAACTGCCAACACTGACGTTATCTATCAGCTAGAGTATGGTACTCGTGTTGACGGTGATAAAGATGGTTTCACTAACCGTGATACGTATCTTGGTGTCGTTAACAAAAACTTTGGTGAGATCCGTGCTGGTAAAAACCAATCTACTTTAGATTATGTAAACAACGTAATCGTTAACGATGGTTATTGGGATAACCTAGGTGGCAACAAGCTTGAGTCAAATGAAGAGCAAGGTGGTTTGAATATGGCTGATAGTAGCCGTATCAACAGCTCAATCGTTTGGATGACTCCAAAGTACGATAACCTACCATTACAACTTTCTGTCATGTATAGCTCTGATGAAGATAACGGTAACAAAGACGATGGTTTCGGTGCTGCGCTAATGTTTGACCAAGGTACTGGCTTCACTGCTGGTGTTGCGTACGATAAAGACCAAAACATCAATGGTGATATCATCCGTGGTACAGCAACTGTCGACCTAGGCAAGTATGTTGCAGCTCCAATCACATTGGGTGCTTTATATCAAGTAGCTGATTTTGACGGCGCTGGCTCAGGCGATGAAGATGAAAAAGGTTTCATTCTTAGTGCAGCAATGGGCTTAGCCAACTTTGCTCGTCCAGCAACTATCTACACCCAGTATAACAATACCTCGAACCTAAATGGTTGGAAAAATGCTGATTCAGATCAAATCGTTGTTGGTGGTAAATACTACTATCAAGACAACATCATTGCACATGCTTATGCAGGTATGAACAATGCTGATAACGTTACAGTTGCAGGTACCTCTATTACTGGTGATGCTGAAGTATTTGTAGTTGGTGGCGGTCTAGAATACAAATTCTAATCTAACCATTAGAATATAAATAAAAAACTCATCCTTCGGGGTGGGTTTTTTTGTTGTATGTATTATTTGTGACAAAAGTCTACCGCTGAGGTAGAAAACAAGAGTTTCAGACAGTTTGCATTTTTGCCCTATATTTTATGGCGTATTTTTAGTAAAATCCTTCTTTACCAATTACCGAAAGAGTACTATGACCAAGTTTATATTTGTGACCGGTGGGGTAGTGTCCTCACTAGGAAAAGGTATCACCGCCGCTTCTCTTGCTGCGGTCTTAGAAGCGCGTGGCGTGACTGTCACGATGACCAAGATGGATCCGTATATCAACGTCGATCCAGGTACGATGAGCCCATTTCAGCATGGTGAGGTGTTTGTCACCGAAGATGGCGCAGAGACGGATTTAGATTTGGGCTATTATGAGCGCTTCTTACGCCATTCTAAGATGAGTAAGAGCAACAACTTTACCAGTGGTCGTATCTATCAAAACGTGCTAAACAAAGAGCGCCGCGGTGAGTATCTGGGTGGTACCGTACAGGTCATCCCGCACATCACTGATGAAATCAAAAGTAAGATTCTTGCCAGTGGCGAAGGCTACGATATCGCCATCATCGAGATTGGCGGTACAGTCGGTGACATCGAGTCGCTGCCATTTATGGAGGCCGTACGTCAGATGCAAGTAGAGCTTGGCCGCAATCGCGCTATGCTTATGCATTTAACGCTGGTGCCTTATATCGCCAGTGCCGGCGAAACCAAAACCAAGCCGACCCAGCATTCAGTCAAAGAGCTACGCTCTATCGGTCTGCAGCCAGATATTCTCATCTGCCGCTCTGAGCACCATATCTCGCAAGACAACCGCCGCAAGATTGCGCTGTTTACCAATGTCGAAGAGCGCGCAGTCATCATGTGTGAAGATGCCCAAAGCATCTATCAAATCCCGCGCACCCTACATGAGCAAGATCTTGACGATCTAATCTGTGAGCGTTTTGGTCTTGATGTACCAGAAGCGGATTTGAGCGATTGGGACAAAGTGGTCGAAGCCCAGCTCAACCCTGAAGCGGTAGTGACGGTGGCGATGGTCGGCAAATATGTCGAGTTACCAGACGCTTATAAGTCAATCAACGAAGCGTTGCTACATGCCGGTATCGTGCATCAGTCAGATGTCAAAATTGACTATATCGATGCTGAGCTACTAGAGACGGACGATGAGCTGTATGCGCGTCTAAACGATGCCGATGCGATTTTGGTACCAGGTGGTTTTGGTGAGCGCGGTACCACTGGTAAAATGAGAGCCATCACTTATGCCCGCGAAAACAAAGTGCCGTATCTGGGTATCTGTCTGGGTATGCAGTTGGCGGTGATTGAATACGCCCGTAATGTGCTGCATATCGATGCCAACTCTTCTGAGTTTCATCGTACTGCCGCTGAGCCTATCATCGGTCTGATCACTGAATGGCTAGATGAGCGCGGCGAGCTACAGATTCGTAGCGATGACTCAGATCTTGGTGGCACGATGCGCCTAGGCGCGCAGCAAGCAGAATTGGTCGCTGGTAGCAAGCTATCACAGATTTATGGCACCAAAAATATCACTGAGCGTCATCGCCATCGTTATGAGATGAACAATCGTTATATCGAGCCACTAGAGCAAGCGGGTATGAGTATCTCGGGTTATTCTGCCAAACAGCATTTGGTTGAGTCGGTTGAGATTGCAGATCATCCATGGTTTATCGCGGTACAGTTCCATCCTGAATTTACCAGCTCGCCTCGTGGTGGCCATCCGCTGTTTAATAGCTTTGTCAAAGCGGCAAAAGACTATAGCGAAACGAAGTAGCTGTTAGCTTAGTAGGAAGTAGTCGTTAGTTTAGCAGAGAGAGTTGCTACTATTAAAAAAGCTATGAGTGAGCCGGCAATAATTGTGCTCGCACCAATCATAAATGTTATGCGATAACAGCATTACTATAAAAAGACTGATCTTCGGATTGGTCTTTTTTGCTTTTATACATGCAGGGGGTTATGCCTAGCTGGTCGGGCAGTGACAATAACAATGCTTGATCATGTCTAATTACGCTAGGATACTTTCTTTCATTGGGTTATCGGTTACAATATCAGGCAGAGACATCACTATAATAAAGAGGAAAATAGCGGTATGGACAATCTAACCACAGCGCAATCGCATATCACGCTCACCACCCCCAGTCACAGCACCATCACGATCGGTAATGATCAGCCGTTTGTGTTGTTTGGCGGCATAAATGTCTTAGAATCGAAAGAGATGGCGTTTGAGATTGCGGAGCAGTATGTCGAGATATGTCAGCGTTTGGGCATCGGCTATGTGTTTAAAGCCAGCTTTGATAAAGCCAATCGCTCTAGTTTGCATTCTTATCGAGGCCCAGGCTTAGAAAAAGGTATCGACTGGCTGGGGCAAATCAAAGAAAAGTTTCAAGTACCGATCATCACCGATGTACACGAGCCGTATCAAGCCGCACCGGTCGCAGAGGTCGCTGATATCATTCAGCTGCCTGCGTTTTTGTCGCGTCAGACTGACTTGGTGCATGCGATGGCAAAGACAGATGCCATCATCAATATCAAAAAAGCGCAGTTTTTAGCGCCGCATGAGATGCGTCATATCATCAATAAATGCTTGGAAGGTGGCAATGATAAGCTCATACTTTGTGAGCGCGGCAGTGCCTTTGGTTATAACAATTTGGTCGTGGATATGCTCGGGTTTGATACCATGAAACAAATGAACGTACCGGTGTTTTTTGATGTGACCCATAGTTTGCAGCAGCCAGGCGCGCGCAGTGACAGTGCTGGCGGTCGCCGTGAGCAAATCACCACCCTTGCCCGTGCAGGAATGGCAACGGGACTGGCGGGGCTGTTTTTGGAGGCGCATCCAAATCCAGAAGTGGCAAAATGCGATGGCCCCTGTGCGCTCAGAACCAGCCAGTTGGAGCCGTTTTTGCGTCAGCTTAAACAGATTGATGACTTGGTCAAAGGTTTTGAGGTGTTAGATACTCATTAATACCGTCAATGGAACCCATGATAGGAGGATAAGATAATGGCGATTCAGACAGCACAAGTCAGCATCGAAAACATCGATGATGCCAAAGGCTTGGACAGTGTGATGACCGCGCTGAAAAACATCACAGGGGTGACCGCGATAGACCTTGATGCGGCAAGCAGTATAGCAACCGTGCGTTATGATGATACCGATACCAGTATTCATGCCCTAACGGCGGCGATTAGCATGGTCGATTATGTGACGCAGCCATATCCTATCGATGCGCCGCAAAACCCACGCTATCATGATTAAAAGTTATCATAATTAAAAGTTATCACAATTAAAAGATACTGACGTCGCAAAGTGAGCGTCGAGCATCGCCTGCTGGATAAAGTCAATTCGATATAAAAACGACGTGACAGCCGTGGATCTGATTTATTTGGATTTGATTATATAAAGTATGAAGGCGTTAGATAATAAAGTCATACCAAAGCGCCTTGTTGTTGGCTCTGATAGGGCTTATGCTAGGACACGCCCTTAGTAAATGACTGTATTTACTGTAAACTAGGTTAATTATATAACAATAAGGAGGCCCTCATGGCAACCCAGACTCGTATTATCAATATCGATGGCATGACTTGTGGCGGCTGCGTGGCAAGCGTCCATACAGCCACAGGTGATATCGACGGTTTAGATACCATGACTGTCGATTTGACTGATAAGCTGGCAACGGTGACATTTGATGATAGCAAAACCAGCGCAGAAGCCATTGCGGCCGCGATCGAAGAGGCAGGTTTTGATGCAACCGTCGCCAACTCATAAGCCTTACCGCTTTAACGCAAAACCAGCTGTCATGGCTGGTTTTTTTCATGAGAGCCTTGCGGTCAGTCTACTTGCTTTGACAACTGTGCAAAGCATGGCTGCAGGGCTTGAATAGAGGATAGTCGTAGCCATTTATTAGGTATGAGGCAATAGCCACGCTTGAGTAGGATTTATCTCTCATTAGATTAGGGCATGTTCTTATTTTTGTTGAGCCACTATAAAATAAATACAGTGCGACTGGGAGTAATTTTGCGCAGTCTCTGTCTACGCAGGTACAGCAAGCAAGAAAAATTGATACCAGTCGCGCGTGATAAAACCATGTACTTCTTTTATTTAAGGTTGACCCTATCATTCATGTTGAGAATGAGGGCACGCCCCAGCATAGCCTATTTGCCTGCAGACGCTTTTTTCTGATTTTGACGTCTGATATTTAGATTTTTTCACCGATTTTATTATACATTTATAAACGCTATAGTCCGCCTACCCAAAAATAAAGCGCCTGTTATTTAAGAGATGGCAGTTGCCTTTATAGATGCTTTGGCCGCTTTTAGAGTAAACCGACTATGTAATGCGCTATAACGCAACCACGAGTTTTATTTATGAAAAATTCTACCCGCACCAGTACTGATCCCTCTTATGAGGTAGCGACTGATATTGAGTCCAAAACTGCGATAGCGCCTGAGCGTGCGCACTTGCAGCTGGCGATCGATGGCATGACGTGTCAGGCGTGTGCTTCGCGGATCGAGAAGGTACTTAGCAAAAAGCCGGCGGTATATGAGGCAAGTGTGAACTTCGCTGGTGAGACTGCTAATATCGATTATGATCCGGCGCAGACCACCCCTGAGCAAGTCACAGAGTGGGTCAACAAAACCGGCTTTGTCGCCAATCTGCAAGCCGATGAAAGCTTGTTTGCGCAGACGGATAAAGACACTGCAACCGAGTATCCATGGCGCTTGATCGGGCTATGGATTTGTCTGTTGCCGTTTTTGGTTGGTATGGCGGGTATGCTAACGGGGTTTGGTATGGCGTGGATGCCGCCTGTTTGGATTCAGTTTGTCCTAGCCACCATTGTCCAGTTTGGACTGGCATTGCCATTTTATAAAAGTGCGTGGGCGTCTATCAAAGGCGGCCTTGCCAATATGGACGTGCTGGTGGTCATCGGTACGGTGACTATTTGGGCGTATTCTACTTATCTGTGGTTGACTCATGGCGATGGTACGTTAAGCAGCCTATTGCAAAGTGGATATGCTGGCGGACATGGCCCCGCTGTGTATTTTGAAGCCGGGGTGATGGTCATCGCCTTTGTGCGAACGGGTAAGTATTTGGAGGAGCGCACCAAAAAGCACAGCCTAAACAGTATCGATTTATTGTTATCATTGACGCCAGATGAAGTAGAGCAGCAGCAGCCCAACGGCGACTTTCATAATGTCGCATTGCAGGCGGTGCAAGTCGGTGACATCCTGCGTGCCAAGCAAGGCAGCCGTGTGGCAACCGACGGGGTGGTCATAGATGGCGGCGGCTGGTGCGTGGAGAGTCATCTGACGGGTGAGTCTGTGCCCCTCAAAAAACAAATAGGCGACGAGCTGCTGGCAGGGGCATTGGTCGAAAACGGCAGTTTGCTGTATCGCGTCAGTGCCAAAGGCAGCGATACCAAGCTTGGCGATATGGTCAAAGCCCTTAGCGACGCCCAAGGCTCAAAGGCTGACTTGGCAAGGCTTGCCGATAGAGTAACGGCTGTTTTTGTACCAGTGGTGGTGACCATCGCTTTGGCTACCTTTGGGCTAACGTGGTGGCTGACCGGCATGGTGGATACCGCCTTGATGCATGCGGTGTCGGTATTGGTCATCGCGTGTCCTTGTGCGCTCGGTCTGGCCACGCCTGCGGCTATCATGGCAGGCATGGGCGTGGCCGCGCGCCATGGCGTTTGGTTCAAAGACGCGCAAAGCCTCGAGGCGGCGGGCAATATCGACACGGTCGTGCTTGATAAAACCGGCACATTGACTGTCGGTAAGCCGTCTATCGTCGATCATGTCATGGTGGACAGCTCCATTGCTGTCGATGATGTGCTACAAATTGCGGCAAGCGTTGAGGCGCATGCCAGTCACCCCTTAGCGACCGCCTTGATCAATGCTGCGGCCGAGCGTCATTTGCCACTGATGACTGTCACTGATATCAGCGTCATCAAAGGCGCGGGTATCCAAGCCAATATCGAAGGCTTGGGTCTGGTAAAAGTCGGCACGGCAGAATTTGCCAATCTAACTTTGCCAAAATTTATGCCAAAAGTATGGCAAATCGCCAGTACCGTAGCGCTTAGTATCAATGATGAACCGCTTGGGGCGTTTGCTTTGGCAGATGATCTAAAGGCAGACACCCCGCAGGCGATAGCGGCGTTACAAGAAAGCGGCATCCAAGTCATCTTGATGAGTGGTGATAAGCAGTCTGTGGTTGATCACGTGGCAGGGCAGCTGGGCATCGATAAGGCATATGGCCAAATGAGCCCTCGGGATAAAGCCAGTCAAATCGCGCTGTTGCAAACTGCAGGCCATAAAGTGGCCATGGCAGGTGATGGCGTCAATGATGCGCCAGCGATGGCCACCGCCGATGCCAGTTTTGCCATGTTTGAGGGTACTGATGTCGCGCAGCATAGCGCCTCCGCTCGCTTGATGGGCGAGTCGCTGATGCATATCGATGCGGCACAAAAAATCGCCAACGCCACACTGCGCAATATCAAGCAAAACTTATTTTTTGCGTTTCTTTATAATACGCTGGGCATACCGCTGGCAGCGTTTGGGTTTTTAAACCCGATGATTGCCGCGGCGGCAATGGCGCTAAGCTCTATCTCTGTCCTGATGAACGCGCTACGTTTGACCCGTTTTCGCACTGAGGTTGAGCTAGATAATACCGTCTCTACTCATCACACTGATGATAAGCGCTTGCCAAGTGCATAAGTCTGCTAGGGTAGTCACCTTCGCCGATATCGCCGTGAGCCAGATAGGCGGATAACCGAGCGTTTGTATGACTTTATGAGCGTCAGTCGGTGCAAGAGAAGGGAAGTTTGGCGAAATTTATGCTATGATGCCACGTACGATAGCTGCTCATGAAATCCGTAAATAAACGCTTGATTTTGTCCAAACCCAGCCGATTATACTAAGTAGGCAAGACAGGTTTGGGCCTGCGCTATACGATATTTTATTTTATCTTTTTTGTATTCTAGTTGCCGTTATTTACCCCATAAACTTGGCATGACCAAAGGAATTAACAGACATTATGTACGCTGAAGAAACCACCAACGTCACCGCAATTAAAGACATTCGCGCTCGTGAGATTTTAGACTCGCGCGGTAACCCAACCATCGAAGCTGACGTCATTTTGGCTGATGGTACTATCGGCCGTGCTGCTGCACCAAGTGGCGCGTCTACTGGCTCACGTGAAGCCCTCGAGCTACGTGATGGCGACAAAGATCGCTACATGGGCAAAGGTGTCAAAAAAGCCGTGGCCAACGTCAATAGCCAGATCCGTAGTGCGCTTATGGACAAAGACGTCACCGAGCAGCAAGCCATTGATGATGCGATGATTGCATTAGATGGTACAGAAAACAAAGACAACCTTGGCGCAAATGCCATGCTCGCGGTCTCTCTTGCCACGGCAAAAGCCGCTGCTAAGTCACAAAGCTTGCCACTGCATCAATACATTGCCAACCTGCGCAATCAGACATCATTGACCATGCCGGTACCAATGATGAATATCCTAAACGGCGGCGAGCATGCCGACAACACCGTTGATATCCAAGAGTTTATGATTGAGCCAGTTGGTTTTACCAGCTTCTCAGAAGCCCTGCGCGCAGGTACAGAGATTTTCCATAGCCTAAAGTCTGTCCTAAAATCACAAGGTCTCAATACTGCGGTTGGTGATGAAGGGGGGTTTGCGCCCAACTTGCGTAGCAACGAAGAGGCCATCACGGTCATCATGCAAGCGATCGAGCAGGTCGGTTATAAGGCCGGTGAAGAGATTCATTTGGCGCTAGACTGTGCGGCCAGTGAGTTCTATAAAAACGGACAATATATCTTGGCAGGTGAGGGCAACAAGGCCTTTGATAGCCAAGGCTTCTCAGACTACCTTGTAGGCCTGACGCGTCAATATCCGATCATCTCTATCGAAGATGGCCTGGATGAGTCAGATTGGGACGGCTGGAAGTACTTAACTGAGCAAATCGGTGATAAAGTTCAGTTGGTTGGTGATGATTTGTTTGTGACCAACCCTGCTATCTTGCAAGAAGGTATCGACAAGCACATTGCCAATGCGATTTTGATTAAATTTAACCAAATCGGCACGCTGTCAGAAACCCTAGACGCCATTTATCTGGCGAAGAAAAATGGCTATGCGACGATTATCTCGCATCGCTCAGGTGAGACAGAAGACAGCACCATTGCAGACTTGGCAGTCGGTACCGCAGCCGGTCAAATCAAAACGGGCTCACTATGCCGTTCAGACCGCGTAGCGAAGTACAACCAATTGCTACGTATCGAGCAGCAAGTACGCGCCAGCTACCGTGGCCGTGAAGAGTTCATTGGCCTACGTGGCTAAACGTTCTTATAGTTACAGTCGATAAGTAAGTGTATGCTGGATGATAGGCTGCTTTTGCGGTATCGTTCAGCATACTGAGCTGTGTTGATTCTCTCTGTCTTGTTTGGCGCAAACCCTTTATGAAATACTTTAGCCAATTTATGCTACTTGCCTTAGCCGTTGCAGTACTTTTAGGTCTGCAGTATCAGTACTGGCTGGGTGGCAATGGCCATTTTGAGCATGAAAAACTGCTGACACAAATCGAAGAGCAGCAGCGCTTAAATGACAATCAAGTATCAGCAAATAACTTGTTGCGTACGGACGTTCATGACCTAAAAAACGGTCTTGAGGCGGTAGAAGAGCATGCTCGTTTAGACTTAGGTTTGATCAAACCCAATGAAACCTTTGTACAGGTTTCCACGGCGCCGACGACGCACAGTCGTTATTAAGGCGGGCACATTAAGCCAGTCGTTTGGCGATACCTTGGTCTTGCCATTATCATTATCATTATCATTATGACCACGATGACATTCAGACACTTTTCAGTCTCTCTCTTTTTATCTTTTCCCCTTTTTTAGCGCCACTTCATGGCTCCCCGTGATTTTTCTTTGATAGGCCTTGGCTCATGAATACCACTCCTCGCATACATGCCATGATCGTTGCTGCTGGTCGCGGCAGTCGTTTTGGTGCGTCTATGGCCAAGCAGTATACCTTGTTTCAAGGCCAGACCTTGCTGCAGCATAGCGTGGCACGGCTCGCTTGTAGTGTCTTTATCGAGCAGTGTTGGCTGGTCATCGCTGCGGACGACACCACCGCGCAAACGCTCGATTTTACCATGCCGGTACAATATGCCACTGGCGGTGCTGAGCGTTGGCAGTCGGTGCAGGCGGGCGTGGAGGCCATTCGGCAGTCGGGTGCTGCAGATACCGATTTGGTCTTGATCCATGATGCTGCGCGCCCAGCGGTGCCCAGCTGTGATATCGATAAGGTCATTACGGCGGCGATGCATGAGCCGTATGGCGCTATCTTAGCCACGCCAGTCGCTGATACCCTCAAGCACTCCTATGCACAAGACGCGAGGCTACCTACTTATATTGCGCAAACGCTCGATCGTAGCAATATATGGCAAGCACAAACGCCGCAAGTCTTTCGACTAGACCAATTACAAAAAGTCCTACAGCATGTCAGTGAACAGCAGATAGCGATCACGGATGAAGCCAGTGCTTTTGAGTCTCTGAGTTTACCCATCCGCTTGGTGGCTGGCAGTCGCCAAA
Organism: Psychrobacter sp. Rd 27.2; assembly: GCF_001921755.1. Taxonomy (NCBI): domain Bacteria; kingdom Pseudomonadati; phylum Pseudomonadota; class Gammaproteobacteria; order Moraxellales; family Moraxellaceae; genus Psychrobacter; species Psychrobacter sp. Rd 27.2. The sequence continues at coordinate 370,667 of NZ_MRYB01000001.1, forward strand.
ACATCAAATTGACGTATCCTGATGATGCTGTCTTGCTCTCTGCTATCTTGAGTCTGCAAGCTTAGTAGCTTTTACCTTGATAGCCTTTACGTAGACGCTAGAACCATCAGCTTATTAAACCCCTTGTCTTTTTAGTACAACCGTATATTATCGCTGCAAAAAATACAAAGCGATGCACCCAATATATTTGTTTTAGTAAATATAAAGGTGTACTAATATATCATTATTTATCTATAACCAAAATTATAGAGCAAACATAGGTTGCTTTGATGACGAAACTGGCCTATGATGTAACTAACTTAATACAATTGATATAAACACTTATAAAATCAATAATATAACAAGCCAGTTGATTGATTTTAATTGTCTTGTCTCTAGATTTTTTCTAACGTTAGTATGGTTGTCTTAGCTACATTAACCTAAATATAGGGAGAAGCGGATTGTCAATGGTCAATGATTCGACAAATCCAGTAACGACGGATCTTTACCAGCTGGTGTACATCAGCCGGATTACTTCGACTGGTCTGTCAAGTCCCAGTACGCTTAATGACATCTCAGAGATTGCGGTTGAGCGTAACCAAACGGACGAGATTACTGGTATCCTTTGTTATGGCAATGGATATTTCTTGCAATGTGTGGAGGGGTCGGAGCAAGCTTTGACCAATCTAAAAAATCGCTTGCTAGTAGATGATCGACATAAAGACATGAATGTCTTGGATTTTTCAGCGATTGATGAGCGCCGTTTTTCGAGCTGGTCGCTGCGCTCTATCACACTTGAGCGCTGGATGACGAGAGACCCTGTGTTGAAAAAGCTTATGCCGTTTAAGCCTTATAGCTGGAGTGCGGATGAGTGGCGCAGGTTTTTGGATGTACTACAAGGCTACTACGAAGAGCAAATCAGAACAGGTAATATTGACACCCAACCGATTAAGTACAGTACCTTAGGGGTAACCTTAAGTAAAGTAGTCGGTCAGCACCAAGCGTTCTTTTTGATCCAAACGGTATTGGGCTCGATGATAGTCATCGCATTGTTGTGGCTGATGCTATCAGATAAAATCTGATAGAAGGTTAGCCTGCGCCGACGGGTACGGCAAAAAATTTATACCAGCTTCGCTATATCTTATTTATTTGACCGGACTATAAGCAGTGTGTAGCCAACTTTAAACTTGCAAGGCCAGCATTCATTGCTGGCTTTTTTGTGGCTATCTATCAGACAGATAGCGTTTGATTTTGGTGGTGGGAGTACGTCAATAGAGTCTAGAGTTTAAAAGTTAGAAAAAGGGTGGCTCATTAGAAGGAAAGGGTGTGGCTTACTTAATTAAACCAAGTCATTGAGTCAAAAAACAAACATAAAAAAAGCCCCACTCATAAGATATTATGAGTGGGGCTTTTTGGTGGTATGCTTATCAGTCTTATCTTATGCTAAGTAAAAGTTATGCTAAGCAGAAGGGCTAATAAGTGACGCCTTATAGTGGCGTCCCCAGGGGGATTCGAACCCCCGTTACCGCCGTGAAAGGGCGGTGTCCTAGGCCTCTAGACGATGGGGACTAGTAACAACACCTCAGCTGCTTTCACCATTTATGCTGAAGTGGTGCGTATTCTAATAGCGTCTGCGTTTTCTGTCAAGCCTTTTTCTTCGTCTTTTTAAAATTAAATATCTTTTTTTGATAGCGCGGCGCGGATGCAGGTCTTTGCGTTTTAAATGATGCCGAATCCATAGAGAGGTGCAAGCGCTGATGGTCAGGGCTAGTAGCATATAACCGAGGATGGTGCCCCATAACTTAAGCTGTGGATCCATAGTAGAGTCCCTCCTATCAAGCCTTGCAGTGATGACTCACATACTGCAAGGACGTGTGGGCGACTTTGACCATCTGTAGGATGATAAGAACACTAAGCAGTAGGCTGGTATGGCTCGTCAGCGTACTGTTTTTATTCTCATATCCTTTTCGACTAAAACACCAAGAGGGTAAAGTCAGCTAGTCTTACCAATAGCATTATTATGAGGGCATAACAATATAGGATATGTGATTAAAGGCTTATTTGTCAGTTTGCGTAGCGGTGTCAGCTTCGGTAGGCTCAGTAGCCATGGCATTTGCGAGCATGGGGTAGCTGTTTAAGATATGACAAAAAAGCTCGGCAGTTTTTTGCGTATCGTATAGCGCTGAGTGCGCGTCTTTACCATCAAACTCTAACCCTGCCGCTTTACAGGCTCGTGCCAGTACCGTCTGACCAAAAGCAAGGGCCGACAGTGTCACGGTGTCAAATACCGAAAAGTTATGAAAAGGATTGTGGTTTTTGCTATTGGTACGTAGCACTGCGGCATTTAAAAACGCCAAATCAAAATGGGCATTGTGACCGATGAGCACGCACTGACGACAGTCCTCTGCGCGTCTGACTTCTTTTAAACCTTTAAAGATACGCCGTAAAGCAGTCTTTTCGTCTTCGGCGATGGCTTTGCGCATAGGGTTTTTGGGATCTATGCCAGTAAATGCCAGCGCACTTGGCTCTAGGTTTGCCCCTTCAAAGGGTTCGATATGGGCGTTTAGCGCATCTCCTGGATAAAACACGCCCTGCTCATTGAGTAAGATAGGGATACAGGCGATCTCTAGTAGCGCATCTGTTTGCGCGTTAAACCCTGCTGTCTCCACATCGACGACGACAGGCAAAAATTTACGAAACCGGTCTTTTAGGCTCAGTGGTGCTTGCTCATCTGACGAACCTGCAGTGCTATCTGCGCTAGTCGCCGGTGTGTGCTCAGGGTTGCGGGGTAAGGCGGTATCGTTTTGAATGGTCATATTACGTTAAATCACTTTTGTCAGTCGTGCTGTTGTATTGAATAAATAATTATTAAATTGAATAAACAATCACTAAAAAACCATCCTACGATCTCAGCTACGCTTTAGGTAATCAAGGTAGCGTCGATATCGTCGGATAGCAAATAAAAGCGCGGGTTTTGGCGTCCGCTGCCACTTATTCTTAAGTTAGCTTAGTTTTTAATCAACTTAGTCTTTAGTCGAATTAGTCTTTAATTGACCAAGGGAGTGTCTCGCCCGCCAGCAGCGGTGTCAATGAAGTGCCGTCAAAATACGGATAAGCGTTTGGCACTTGCATTGGTGTGTTTACAAGGGTGATGGTGCTTTGGTTGACAGGCAGACCATAGAACTGCGCGCCAAAACGACTGGCGAACCCTTCTAGTTTGTCTATCTTGCCGACACTGTCAAAGGCGGTGGCATATAACGGCAAAGCGATAGAGGCGCTATAGCAGCCGGCACAGCCGCACGTGGCTTCTTTTTTGTCGGTTGCGTGCGGGGCGGAGTCAGTGCCCAAAAAGAACTTTGGATTGCCACTTGTGGCCACGTCTAACAGGACTTTTTGGTGGCTTTCACGCTTTAAGATAGGTAAGCAGTAAAAGTGCGGCTTGATACCACCGACCAGCAAATGATTGCGGTTAAACATCAGATGCTGCGGGGTAATGGTCGCGGCAATATGGTTGCCTTGTGCCAAGACAAAATCAGCGGCGTCACTGGTGGTAATGTGCTCGACGACGATTTTTAGAGTGGGAAATTTGATGATGATTTGTGCCAATACCTCGTCTAAAAACCGCTTTTCGCGGTCAAAAATATCCACATGATCTTGCGTCACCTCACCATGTAACAATAACGGCAAGTCGTATTTTTCTAACGCTTCAAACACATCGACGCATGCACTGATGTCAGTGACACCATCAGCCGAGTTGGTCGTGGCCCCTGCCGGATAAAGTTTGACCGCTTGGACGATACCGGATTTTGCGGCCATCTCGATGTCTTGAGGCGTGGTGTTGTCTGTGAGGTATAACGTCATGCGGGGGTCAAACGCTACAATGCGCTCAGCGCTTATGTCGCTGTTTTGCAAGTGCGTCATGATACGCTCACGATACGCGCGGGCATCATCGACTGTTTTGACAGGGGGGACAAGATTTGGCATACAAATGACACGGTTAAAGCTATCTGCAGCATGTGGCACGGTCGTGCCCAGTGCCTTGCCGTCACGCAAATGAATGTGCCAATCGTCTGGCTGAAGAATGGTCAACTCTCTAATCGAATCAGTCATAAGGTCGTCGCGCTCTATATCGTCATATACGGGAAATAAAAGGGAGTGATACTGCCCGACTATCATAACAGATTTGCCTACTTGACTAAATATGTGACCAGATATAGTCGCTATGAGAGACAGGCGGGCAACGACCTAGCTGGCATGCCAAATAACCGCTGCCAAAATATATTTATTTGAGATTTAACGCAAAAGCGCGCCGCACGGGGCAGTGGTACTTTTGCCCATAGTAAATATGATGTACACTGAGCAGGTGGTTTATTTTTTTGTCTACGATTAGCGCTTTTATCCCCACTCAATTCTCATCATCAAAACTTTATAATAGGAGTTATTCATGGCTCAACTTGATCCAAAAAATATTAATAAAATCGTATTGGCTTATTCAGGTGGTCTTGATACCTCCATCATCGCTAAATGGCTGCAAGAAACCTATGATGCTGAGGTGATTACTTTTACCGCTGATATCGGTCAAGGCGAAGAGGTTGAGCCGGCCCGTGCCAAAGCCCAAGCCATGGGCATCAAAAATATCTATATCGAAGATTTGCGCGAAGAGTTTGCGCGTGACTATGTCTTCCCGATGTTTCGTGCCAATGCCATCTATGAAGGCGAGTACTTACTCGGTACGTCTATTGCCCGTCCGCTCATCGCCAAGCGTTTGGTTGAGATTGCCAAAGAGCACAACGCCGATGCCATCAGTCACGGTGCGACAGGTAAAGGGAACGATCAGGTACGTTTTGAGCTTGGTGCGGTCGCGTTGTCGCCTGATGTTGTGACCATTGCGCCGTGGCGTGAGTGGGACTTGTCAAGCCGTGAGAGCTTGATGCAGTATGCTAAAGAGCATGATATTGCCATTGACTATGCCGGCAATAAGAAAAAATCGCCTTACTCAATGGATGCTAACCTACTGCATATCTCTTATGAAGGCGGTATCTTAGAAGACCCATACGCCGAGGCAGAAGAAGATATGTGGCGCTGGTCGGTCAGCCCAGAAGACGCCCCAGACGAGGCGCAGTATCTAGAGCTAGAGTATGAAAAAGGCGATATCGTTGCGATTGATGGTGAGCGCCTCAAGCCATATGAGGTAATGATTAAGCTAAATGAGCTAGGCGGCAAGCACGGTATCGGTCGTTTGGATATCGTCGAAAACCGCTATGTCGGTATGAAGTCGCGCGGCTGCTACGAGACGCCAGCAGGTACCATCATGCTAAAAGCGCATCGCGGTATCGAGTCGCTGACCCTAGATCGTGAAGCGGCGCATCTAAAAGACGAGCTGATGCCGCGCTATGCAAAAATCATCTACAACGGCTACTGGTTTAGCCCTGAGCGCATGATGCTACAGGCATTGATTGACAAATCACAAGAGTATGTCAATGGTACGGTACGTGTGAAGCTGTATAAAGGCGCGGTGAGCGTGGTTGGTCGTAAGTCAGATGACTCACTGTTTGATGAAAAAATCGCCACGTTTGAAGATGATGCGGGCGCATATGATCAAAAAGACGCAGAAGGTTTTATCCGTCTAAACGGCTTGCGTTTGGCCATCGAAGCCAGCCGCGGTCGTGATTTATCAAAATAAGCGCTTACGCTATTTTTGATAACTTGATCATCAAAAAGCACGTCATTACATAAAATATAAAACAAAGGCCGCTATCGATAGCGGCCTTTGTTTTTTTATGACGGTATTATGAGGATGTTATGAGTCTGGTCATAAAAAATATTGTCTATTTGGTTTGTTGGTCATTTGCGGGTGTAGTCTCGTCATCGTCTACTCGAACGATGGCGACATCTTGCTGCTGGCGCTCTTTTAGGCGGTCTTGCTCTATGACTTCCTCAGTTGCCAGCACCATACCATCTGACTTTTGGTTTTGATACTTGAGCATCGCAAGAGCACCAAGGACACCGATCACAGTGACGATCAAAAGGATAACGGGGTTTTTCCAAAGTGGCGTGGCCGCGTCATATTCAATCGGTTTTTCGCTGATGGTGGCTGGGGTGTTGTCGTTATTACCGCCGATTAACCCTAAACTGACCAAAGGCGGCTTTGGTGGGTTGGCAGGCTCGGAAGTTATGCGCAGGCGATTGCGGCTCAAATAAATATCAGATATCTTTGCCAGCTGTAATAGCCAGCGCTGATGCGGTAGCGCGACGGCAGGCATTTGGGCAAAGACCAGCATATCATTGTGACGACCTTGCTGGACATTGTCAGGTGAGCGGCCGATGGCCTTAAGGTAGTTGCCAGTGGCCAGCTGCATATCTTGTACAGGGCTTTGATTGTCAGGTCTAAACCCAGTCAGCTCATACCAGTAAGGGTCAAATATCGGGGGCACGCTAGATAGCTGCGCGCTACTCAATAGACGGCGCTCGGCGGCATCTACAGGTGATGCTTCTGTCGCAGCAGACGGCGTGTCTATACTGCCATGTTGGCTCGGCGCTTGTGCGGCGACTGTCTCAGATGTACAAGCCTGCGCAAAACGCTCAGCTGCTAAAAACTGCGGCTGCAGCGCAAACCACTTATCGATCTCATCATTATCTAGCTGACTATAATCTGCTAAGATAGCCAGCTCACGTAGTGCAATCACGCACAAAGACGTGAGCAAAATTTGTACTTGTGGCGAGGTGGCTTTTATCTGAGAAGCAATGCGCTCACTGGCTTTGGTGACTCGGGCATTATCGTTAAATATCGCATCAGCAGCGTCGTGGCGATGGTACAACGTCGCCCCTAACGTGGCAAAGTTCATCGAGTTGTATTGGCGTAGCTCTTTGACCGCGCCGCGCCCGAATAGCTTTTTGCTGACCGCCTGTCCTTGATAGCGCTGCTGATAGGCGAGGAGCGCACTGACAATAGCTTGTAGGCTGGCATCCATTGCTAAGCGCGCCTGCGGCAGTGAAAGCTGGGCGGCATCTGCCAAAAGCGACACCATAGGCTGGGTATCATGATATAAAAAATCATACATCGACACACGTGTCGGTGAAATAGTCGTCATAATCTGCTAGCATCAAAAAGTGTGCCCCTATATTACGGTGCCAAATGTCTCGGCACAATCCCTTAATAATAGAAAAATTCAATTCATTGACTCACAACACGGTTGACACAGACATCAATTAGATGACTGAACGCTGGATATATCCTATGAAGAATAATGAAAACGTTGATAAAAGCTTTGATAAAAACCTTGATATGCATTTGGTGATTAATATTGCTCAGCAAGCCTTAACACTCTACCAATATGATAAAAAAATAGCGCGATACGCCGTATCTACCGCCAAAAACGGTATCGGCAGCCAGCAAGATAGCGGTTGTACGCCGCTTGGCGAGCATGTCATTGCTCAAAAAATAGGAGGCGATGCGCCGATCAATGCTGTATTTGTCGGGCGGGTGCCAACTGGGGAGATCTATGATGATGCGCTCGGAAAGCAGTATCCTGAGCGCGACTGGATACTAAGCCGAATTTTATGGTTAAGTGGTCTCGAGGAAGGGTACAATAAAGGCTGTAATGCCCAAGGTGGCTGTGATACCTATCAGCGTTATATCTATATTCATGGCACCCCCGACACCGAGCCGATGGGCGTTGCGCGCTCGCATGGCTGCGTGCGTATGCGCAATGACGACATCGTAGCGTTATTTGCGCAAGTCAAGGAAGGTACGCCTGTGTCTATAGTGTCAGCGTAGATGAGCAGATAGTGGCTTTGGTCAAGCAAGCGTGTCAGATACATTGCAACATCAAGCAGAATAACTTTACGGAGTGATTGATAAAATCAACTTTATAGAGACTGGATATTATTTAGTATATTGATATAATGTTTGCCTTATTAAAAGTGAGCGTGTCGTGCCAGATACCGCTCACTTATGACGTCTTTTATGATAAGGATAACGATAATGTCTAAAGAAAGTCTAGTCACGCTACAACAAGCTTTTGATGAGCGCCGTTCGGTATATGCATTGGGCAATGAATTACCAGTCGCGCCGCAAGCGATTGTTAACATGGCAGAGCGAGTGCTTTTGCATACGCCTTCAGCCTTTAACTCGCAGTCTTCACGTCTGGTGGTGTTGTTTGGTGACGAGCACCAAAAGCTGTGGGATATCGCTGAAGAAAAACTGCGGGCAGCGGTCGGCGACGGTGACTTTTCAGGCAGTCAGCAAAAGCTGGACGGCTTTCGAGCGGCGGCGGGTACCGTCTTATTTTATGAAGACCGAAACGTGACCAAGTCATTACAAGAGCAGTTTGCTTTATATGCTGAGCGTTTCCCTATTTGGGCAGAGCAAACCTCGGCCATGCACCAGTATGCCATGTGGACAGAGCTGCGTACGCTGGATATCGGTGCCAACCTACAGCATTATAATCCACTGGTAGATGAAGATGCCGCGGCAGCGTTTGCTATTCCGGACAGTTGGGAGCTGATAGCGCAGATGCCATTTGGTAATATCAAAGCCCCTGCTGGCGAAAAAACCTATCAGCCGGTCAGTGAGCGTATGAAAGTACTGGGTCTATAAGAGAGCCAGATACGAGGGCGTGCCTTCATTTCAAAAATGGTGATAAAAATGAGATAAATTGCGGTCAAACAAGGAAAATAGCGCCGTTAATATCGGGATATTGACCAGCTATTTGACGATGTTTGGCAAAATTTGGCCATTTTTAGCCCATTTAGATAACTATCGAGTGAATTGAAGACACGCCCTAGGCCTGCCTGATGATAACGTGGCCTTGTGTTACCGATATCAATGATAAAAAGACAGCTCATCAACCATGAGCTGTCTTTTTTTGTATGCAACATAATGGTTTAGATTGATATCAGCGATTTTTTGACTTTGGCCAAACGTTTTTGAAGAGGTTTATGTTGGGTCTTTAGGGTAGCAGCAAACCAGCCTGCGCCAAATAGCGCCCGCGTTTCTGTCGCTGATTTTTGCTGATAGTGCTGGCCATAACGCATGGCGTCGTCATAGTGACTCAGTGCTTGTTTTGCTTTGAGCAAGTGCTTACGCTGACGCTTGAGCTTCTTTTTCGCTTTCTTTTTTTTGTGGCCTGTCTTGAGCAAAGGCGCAGCAAACTCATGGACATGATATAAGGTCGTCACCTGCTGGTTTAACGCTAGTAGGGCTTGCTGACTCTCTTGCGTGTCTTGGGCGTCTTTCATCTCTTGGGCACCGCCGTTTTTCTTGGTATCGTCGGTAGCGCTCTCTTCTGACTCAGCGCCATCTAAGCATGGGGATCTTTTATGTTGTAGCCGCTCCTCGGCTTGCACAAATGCTTTTTGCTGCTTGAGGAGCACGGCTGTTAGCGCCTCTTTTGCGCTCTTGTCCGCGTGCGGCTCAAGCGCTGGATCACTCATCGCAAAAGCAATCAGCTCCAGTAAGGTTAGTTGAAAGTCATTGGCACAGACAGCGTCCATGGGCCGTACTTTCATAGCGTCAATATCAGCCCCCCATTCTACAGCAGGCGCGCCATATTGCTGTAAATGTGGCTCTACAGTAGAGACCAGATGAGTAAGGTGCTGATAGTCACTGAGTAACGCTTGAGTTTGCTCTAGTATAGGTGACCACTCAGGGTTGATCTCATCAGAGAAGCTGGCAAACGCTTGCAGAGCAGCGTGCAGGCGAGTGATACCGATCGCTAGCTGCAAGACATGGGCGTCATCATAGCGCCCAGAGACGATAGCGCTGCTATTAGGCAGCATATGTAGTAGGCAGTGATGTACCGCCGCCCGTACAAACGCAGGCATGCTGGTATGGTTGTCGATATGAGAAAGCTGAGTATCAGCAGTGACAGCAGGGCTATGCGTTTGTCCTGTAATCAATAGACCACCGCGCTCGGCTTTGGTGATGGTAGATAAGCACAGCTTATAACGCTTGCACCAGACTTTGGCTGTCGTAAATAAAAAATCAATAGCGCCTGACACCAGCTCAAACTCAATTTCTTGAATACAATCACGCAGCGCATCATCATTACCGTGGACAATCTCTCCATAGTCATAGGCCATCTCCAGCTGATTGTCTGCGCCTTCATCATTGTCTTCTATTAACAGGCGGGTGGTGCGCTCGACATCAGTGACATACAGCTGAGTGAGGTTTTTGGTGAGTTTTTTGAGCTTAAAGGACGCAAGAGTAGGGGCGATGGCGGTGTCTTTATATATACTCAAATCAGGCATAAGCGCTTTGTCAGCGAGCATGGCTTGTACGTGCTCAGGGTCTAAGGTGGCGTTGTGCTCTAGGCGAGCTGCCAGACCATCGCCGCCAGCTTTGATGGTCTGCACCCATGTATCATCTTCTTTACGAATGCGTAGGCCAATCCCTGCTTGCGCCAACTGCTGATCAGGGGTGTCATAGTAGTGGGCAGCCATTTGTGTGGTTTGAGAGGATTTGACTTTTGCTTGACGCATCAAGCCTTTAAGCCGCGACTCTGGGACCAAAAACTTGAGTTCGATCTCTTGCATAATGACTCCTAATAATGACGACGAATGATTATTAGTCTACCATCCTATGCGTGATGATAGGACAATAAAAAGCCGCCCTACAGTATGTAGGACGGCTTTTTGTATCAATTATACTTAAAAGTAGTCGATGATTAGAACTGGTTCATGGTGTTCTTTTCGCCGCCAGCTTTTAGTGCGTTGTCACCTGAGAAGATCTCTTTGTGATCATCGCCTAAGTCAGAGCCCGCCATGGCTTGGTGCTTAACACAAGAGATACCTTCGCGGATTTCTTTGCGTTGTACGCCAGCTGCATAAGCAAGCATGCCTTCTTCACCAAAGTAGCCTTTAGCAAGCTCATGTACGCTAAGCGCTGTGGTGTGGTAAGTTGGCAGGGTGATCAAGTGATGGAAGACACCTGCTTCACGTGACGCATCACGCTGGAAGTTTTGTGCAGCAACGTCAGCGGCAGCGTCAAGCTCAGTACCGTCGTAATCGCTACTCATCAAGTTATCTTTGTCATAGCTTGATACGTCTTTGCCTTCTTCTTCCCACTGAGCGATTACTTGCTTACGGAAGTTTAGCGTCCAGTTGAATGATGGGCTGTTGTTGTATACAAGCTTGGCTTTTGGCTGCTGCTCTTTGATGCGATCTACCATTGATTTGATATGGGCAACATCTGGCGTTGGTGTTTCGATCCACAGTAGGTCAGCACCGTTTTCAAGCGCAGTCACACAGTCAAGTACGACGCGATCGATGTTGGTCTCTTCACGGAACTGATATAGGCCGTTAGCCAGACGTACTGGACGAACCAGCTTACCGTCACGCTTCAGAAGGACGTCGTTTTCTTTTGCGTCAGCGATGTCGATTTCTTCAACGTCGATGAAGTCGATGTACTGAGAAGCAAGGTCGCCTGGCTCATTTGATACTGGGATTTTTTGCGTCAACGATGCGCCTTCAGAGTCAGTACGAGCAACGATAACACCGTCTTCAACACCAAGCTCTAAGAATGCGTAACGAATGGCATTGATTTTGGCGATGTAGTCTTCGTGCGGTACCGTTACTTTACCAGCCTGGTGACCACATTGTTTGGCATCAGATACTTGGTTTTCAACCTGAATGGCACAAGCACCGGCTTCGATCATTTGCTTGGTTAGCAAATAAGTGGCTTCTTCGTTACCAAAACCTGCGTCGATATCGGCGATGATTGGCACAACATGCGAGTCGAAGTTTTCGATTTTCTCTAAGATAGCTGAGGTATCTTGACCTGCTTCTTCAGCTGCGTTTAGCTCGCGGAAGTAGTCGTTTAGTACTTTAGCATCGGCTTGACGCAAGAACGTGTAGATCTCTTCGATTAGCTTTGGCACAGAGGTTTTTTCGTGCATAGATTGGTCAGGTAGTGGACCAAACTCAGAGCGTAGGGCAGCTACCATCCAGCCTGATAGATAGATGTAGGTTTTAGATGTGGTGCCAAAGTATTTTTTCTTTGCATACATGGTTTGCTGAGCGACAAAACCGTGCCAAGCACCTAAAGACTGTGTGTATTGAGACGTATCGTTGTCATAGTCTTCCATGTCTTGACGCATAATTTTTGCAGTATATTTGGCGATATCCAAACCGGTTTTAAAACGGTTTTGCATCATCATACGTGCCGCATCAGTCTCGCTGATATTCTGCCAGTTACCGTGCTTTTGCTTTAATTCACGTACTACGTCGATCGCTGATTTATATGCAGTTGACATCTATAGTCTCCTTGGTGGGGTGTAAAAAAACGAAAAATTCCATGTTAAAATAACGCTAATGGTGTCTGACCAAATAAGCGTATCGTGATGCTTTATTTGAGTGTTATCGGCGGCTTATCAGATCAGAGACCATCATCAGTCATCCGTTCGAGCATCTGTTCAAGCCTTAGTTACCCTAAACAAACCTGCTCGCGAATACAAGTAAGCTACTAAACTTGGTCGTCGACAGATGATGGGTAAAATATCGATAACAATGGGGCGTATCCATATATTGCTCAGGGGCTTACGCTAAATTATTAGACAGCAGTGTCATCATTGGCGATAAGAGATGTTACAATATTCAATGCCGTAATCGCTGGGTTTGGTCGCAATCCATGACCGATATCCTCTGGGTAGCTGGCCTGCGATCGGGATTTTTATAACGTTGTCGCAGCGATGACTTTCATAAATGTCTCTTTTGTCAACACGGTTTGGCGGCTTGTACGACCGGCTCATCAGAGTCTAATAGACCGGTATCAATAGCGCACAAATAGGATGGTTGTGGTCCGTGTTGCAAATCATCTACGGGATTCACTATAACTGCCTTACCAAGATTTATCTAATTTATGATAGTTATCTTTAGTATTTTTGTGGGTTATAATGTATAGATAACAGCGGTTTACGACCGGTAAATCGCGTTGTCACCAGTGAGTGCTAACACAAAATATAAAATAAATAGCGATATTATGCAGTTAAAGGCTGATGGTCAGCATCACTGCACAAAAAATGCCAAGCTTATAAAAGGCGTTTATTCAAAAGCCAAGAGAAATATATATGAATTTGCAGCGGGTAGATTTAAATTTATTGGTACATTTAGATGTGTTGTTACGAGAAAAAAACGTCACGCGGGCAGCCGAGCAGCTTGGCATTACCCAGCCTGCCATGAGCAATATTTTGCGGCGGTTGCGCAAGCTGTTTAATGACCCATTATTGGTGCGCTCGTCCGAGGGTATGACGCCAACGGAGCGTGCATTAGAGCTGCAGCCACGTATTCGTGAGATATTGGCTGACTTGACGCAAGTGCTGGAACCACGCACAGAATTCCGTCCTTATAGCACCTCACGCGTGTTTCGCATCATGACCTCAGACTACGCCGAGGCGACGCTGGTGCCAAAGCTGGTCAAAGCGCTGCGCTCTGAAGCGCCCAATGTGATTTTGGACTTTTTGACGCCCTCTGATGTCTCCTACCGTGACATGGAGCAGGGCCGTGTGGACTTGGCGATCAACCGCTTTAATGAGATACCGCAGAGCTTTCACCAAGTGCTGGTCTGGCGTGATACATTTAGTTGTTTGCTGTCCTCTGAAAGCCCTTATGCCAACCGCTTTAATCTAAAAAACTACCTAAAAGCTCAGCACGTTTGGGTATCCAAAACAGGTATGGGGGTCGGGTTTGGGGTCAACCCTGAAAAGTCTGGCGGGCTTGGCTCTATCGACCAAGCATTGCAGCGCTTGGGTCAAAAACGGCAAATCAGCGTTTTTACCCGCCATTATCAGATGCCAGCCATGCTCGCAGCAAATAAAGACTTGATTGCCACTTTGCCGACACGCGTGGCTCGTATGCAGGCCAACAACGACAGTATCATCATGGAAGAGCCGCCATTTTTTATTCCTGAATTTGAGCTGACGATGGCTTGGTCGCCACTACTTCAGCATCATCCAGCCCATCGCTGGTTGCGTCAGCTGATCATGCACGTGGCGCGTCAGGTGGTCGCTGAAGAAGAAAATCCGCCACAAAACATACCTGTCATCAATCATTTGTTTTGATTTAATACGTCTTGCCTCTACTTATCAGCTTACTCTCTCAAAACCAGCCATAGGGCTGGTTTTTTGTTTTTAACTCAGTCAATGACCATTGACTGAATCGAGCACCCATCTTTTAAACCTCTATTAGACAAGAGAGATTAATATCTCAGTGACACTCTTAACATCTTATGCACACTTCTTTATATCTTGTAAACCTACTTGCTGAGCATTTTGCTATGATAAATGAGATTTAAGAAAAAAAACAATGAACAAGGCTATTGTTAAGTTTTATAACACTATAAAGATGGCTCGATATCATCATTTAAGTGAGCCGATTGAAAGTCGATCAATACTTTAAAATTGATTCAAATAAACCATTATCATGTATAACAACAAGGACATACATCATGGCAGATATTACGACAGTAAACCCAGCAACGGGCGAAAATATCGAAGAATATAACTACATGAGCAATGACGAGGTCAATCAAATCGTCGATGCTTCGCACCAAGCTTTTTTAAAGTGGCGTAAAACCAGCCACGAGGAGCGGGCGAAGGTGATTAGCTCGATTGGCGAGACCTTGATGAGATATAAAGAAGAGCTGTCTCGCCTTATGACTAAAGAGCGCGGCAAGCTCTATAATCAGAGCCTGCAGGAAATAGATTTGTGTAAAGCCATCTGCGACTATACGGCAGAAAAAGGTGTCACTGCACTAGCTGACGATGAGCGCGATATCGAAAATATGAAAAAAGGCATCGTAACTTATCAGCCAATCGGTGTTATCTACGGTATGCAGCCATGGAACTTCCCAGCTTACCAAGTCTTTCGCTATGCCATTGCCAATTTGATGGCAGGTAACAGTATTTTGCTAAAGCATGCTGCTAATGTTACAGGCTCTGGCTTATTAATCGAGAAAATTTTCCATGAGTCTGACTTACCAAATGACCTGTTTCGCACGATTTTGATTGATCATGATCAATCAGAGATTTTGATCGGTAACGATAAAGTGCGTGGTGTGACGCTCACTGGTAGTGATGGTGCAGGTAGCGTGGTGGGCCAGCAAGCCGCCAAGGCTATCAAAAAAGTCGTCTTAGAGCTGGGCTCAAATGACGCCTTTATCGTGCTAGAAGATGCCGACTTGGATCTGGCCGTTGAGACCTGTACACAGGCGCGTTTGATCAACAACGGTGAGACATGTGTAGCGGCCAAGCGTTTTATCGTAGTAGATAGCGTGTATGACGAGTTCCGTCAGCGTATCATTGACAAGTTCCAAAGCAAAAAGTCAGGCGACCCGATGGATGACAGCTCAGATTTGGGGCCATTGGCACGCAAAGACTTGCAAGAAAAACTGCATGAGCAGGTTGAGGACAGTGTAAAAAAAGGCGCGACCGTTGCCGTCGGTGGTGAGCTGCCAGAAGGCAAGGGCAGTTTTTATCCGCCAACTATTTTAGAAAACGTAAAAAAAGGCCAGCCTGCCTATGATGACGAGCTGTTTGGCCCTGTGGCCTCGCTAATACGTGCTCAGGATCAAGAAGATGCGCTGCGTATCGCCAATGATAGTCGCTATGGACTCGGTGGTGCTATTTTCTCAAAGGACGAAGAAAAAGCCATTCGCTTGGCGCGTGAAGAGTTTGACACCGGTATGGTTTATATCAATGGTTATGGACTGGCAAATCCAGCCCTACCATTTGGCGGCGTCAAAAACTCTGGCCATGGCCGCGAGCATGGCGGTTTTGGTATCAAAGAATTCGTCAATATCAAAGCCATTCATGTGCATAATGGCTAATGCTATACGAAGCCATTAGCAGGTACTAATAGTGTGTACTAGCATACAACAAGCCCCCTCATTCAACTATTGAATGAGGGGGCTTGTTTATGGCGCTGTTATACGCCTAGCTCCGGCTCGTGATTTTTGGGTACTGATTTTTGGGTACTATTGCATCATCGGTCGAAATATAGCCTGAGCGGTAATGAGGGCAAATGCGGCTGAGCCGATATAGATGGGCTTTGTAGAGGCAGTGCCTTTGTCGCTATGAGTAATAGTGTCCATGGCAACAGTTGATGCTCAAGCTTCTGTACCCGTGCCTGCAAGCTGTCGGCCGTGTCTTTTTGGTCAACCACCAGTAACGCTTGGGTCAAGACAGCGCCTGCATCAAGCTCGGCGGTGACGACATGGATACTACAGCCATGATGACGATCACCTGCGTGTATGACGCGCTGATGAGTATCAAGGCCTTTATAAACAGGTAGTAGCGAAGGGTGCAGGTTGATCATCGGCGCAGGCGCATGGTCGATAAACCCAGCACTTAGTACCCGCATAAAGCCTGCCAGTACAATCAAGTCGGGCTGCCAAGCGCTCAGTTGCGTGCTGGCATGCGCCTCAAAAGTCTTGATGCCCATGCGCTTGCCGCTGGCCACATGTGACAATACGGCGACTGGAATATCCGCGTCTTTTGCGCGGGTGACAGCGTAGGCGTCTTCGCGATTACTGATGACGCCGACGATCTCAATCGGTAGCGTCCCTGCTTGCATGGCGTCTATCAAGACCTGCAGGTTACTGCCGCTACCAGAGACCAATACCGCCACGCGTAGTGGCTGATGGTGAGCTGTATGATGGCTATCTGACATTAACGGTACACCACCGCATCTGCCTGCTCATCAGCGCTGCGTTTGACCATTTCCCCTAATTGCCATGCGGTTTCGCCGGCAGCATTTAAGGTATCGATGGCTGCTTGCGCTTTGTCTTTTGGTACCACGATGACAAAGCCAACGCCGCAGTTAAAGGTGCGATACATCTCGCCTTGCTCGATATTGCCTTGGGTCTGAAGCCAAGTAAACAGCTCTGAGAACTGCCAGCTCGCCGTGTCGATACTAGCGGCCAGATCGTCTGGTAGCACACGGGGCAGGTTGTCCGTAAGACCACCGCCGGTGATGTGCGACATGGCGTGCAGGGCTGAGCTGCCAAGGGTATCTTGCAGCGCTTTGATGGCTTTGACATAGATACGAGTCGGTGCCATCAAGGCATCCTGAATAGGCTGACCGTCAAGCATCTCGTCGCTGGTGGTGACATCCACGCCGCTTACGTCGATGACCTTGCGCACCAATGAGTAGCCATTTGAGTGTGCGCCGCTAGAGGCAAGGGCGATCAATACATCGCCTTCGCTGACGTTTTTGCCTGTGATGACTTCGCTTTCTTCGACCACACCGACGCAAAATCCCGCTAGGTCATAATCATCGTCTTGATACATGCCAGGCATCTCAGCAGTCTCTCCGCCGATAAGCGCACAGTTTGACAGTTTGCAGCCCTCGCCAATACCAGTGACCACAGTCGCCGCGACATCGACGTCCAGCTTGCCTGTCGCATAGTAATCTAAGAAAAACAATGGCTCAGCACCGCATACAAGCAAGTCGTTGACACACATAGCGACCAAATCGATACCGATGGTGTCGTGACGCTGTAGCTGCAATGCTAATTTAAGTTTGGTGCCGACACCATCCGTCCCTGATACCAGTAGAGGCGAGATGTAACCAGTCGGAATACGACAAAGCGCTCCAAAGCCGCCAAGTCCGCCCACAACCTCAGGGCGAGAGGTGGCTTTTGCCACTGATTTAATACGTTGAACCAACGCATCGCCAGCATCAATATCAACGCCAGCATCTTTGTAGCTTAAAGAAGGCTTGTTACTCATGGTCATCTCACAAAATTTATAAGGAATGAAGGTGGGTCAAAAAGCGAGTTGGTTGTGATAACTCTGAAGGTCGTGGGCGCATTATACCCAAAAACCGCCCTGACTCGCAAAGCAACTTGCCACTTATTCGCTATATTTGCATCAGTTTGCGCCAGATCGTCAGCGGTTGCCAAAAAACTCTGATTAAACCATAAAACATCCTGACTATAGGGAATGACTAAAAGTGACTGTTACCTGTGATTGCTCCGTATGGTTTTGCTGGCATGTTACTACTTACAATCATATAAGAAACAAAAAATGACGGATTTTTTGCTGTACTTTGCGATAATAGAACACAAAATCATTGTCAATCACTGTTTACTATTTTTCATTGTTTACTATTTTTATTAGCCAATCGCAGGGTTACCCACCATGATAAACCAAACCATAGATCCTTTTTTTCGGCGCTTATTTATTGTGGCGGCGATGGTGGTGGCGCTTTTTTTATTGTATTTGATGATGCCAGTCATTATTCCGTTTGTTTTTGCTTTTGTACTGGCGTATTTGTTTAATCCGCTGGTCAAGCGCCTATCAAAGTATATTAAGCGCTGGGTGGCGATTATCATTGTCTATGCCACCATCACGCTGGGTATGGTGCTGCTGCTTTGGTGGCTGGTACCGACGTTATGGCATCAGCTGCAAGCGGCTTGGGAATATCTGCCAAAGGTGCTAAATTGGTACAATCAAGTCGTGCGTGAATGGTTTGCCAATAACAGCCGTATTCGTTTGCCTGAGCTAGAAGCCAAAGGGTTTTCTGAAACGTTGGTCGACTATATGCAGACGAACTATAAGTTTGCAGATGCCAGTACGATGATGAGTCAAATCATCGCCTCTAGTATGAATTTTATCAACAATGCAGGTCTTATCGTATTGGTACCGATTTTGACTTTTTATTTTTTATTCAACTGGGATCAGCGGTTGCAGACTTGGAAGATGGCCATACCAGCACCCTATTGCAAAAAAGTGTTACAGGTAGCGCATGAGTGCGACCGTGCATTGATGGCATTTATCAAAGGTCAACTGCTGGTCATGGTACTACTGGGCGCGATATATGCGGTGCAGCTGCAGCTTATCGGCCTTGAGCTGGGTCTGATCATCGGGATGGTGGCAGGTATCGCAAGCTTTGTGCCTTACCTGGGGTTTGGTATCGGTTTTATCGCGGCCATTGTCGCCTGTTTGTTTCAGTTTGGGCTAGACTGGACCTATTTGGCATTGATTGTTGGGGCGTTTTTGGTGGGGCAGGCGGCAGAGGGCTATATCCTGCAGCCACTGTTGTTGGGGGATAAGATTGGTCTATCGCCGCTGTGGGTCATCTTTGCGGTATTGGCAGGGGCAAGCTTATTAGGCTTTGTCGGGATGCTGATTGCACTGCCTGTGTCAGCTGTCCTGAATGTGTTGTTTCGCCATTTGTATGATTATTATCGCTCAACCGATCTGTATAAAGGCCACAAGCAACTGACATTGTTTAAGGATCAATGATTCATGTGTCTTAGTATTTTATTTATCCCGTGGTTATCACCATTTTAAAATGAGGATACGCCCAAATGATGAGTGATAAAAGTTATAACATGGATTGTATGAGCGTAAATGCCGATTGATGCAAGGTAAAGGGTAAAAGACTTGTCAGTCATTTTACAAATATGTTATATATAGGCGCAGTATCCACGGTATTTATCGTTCCTAGGTTGGCTTGGGTCAGCGTTTATAAAAGCACAAGCTACTCAAGTCAGTTTAAAAATATTAGTCGTTTAGCCTTTTTAGTGATTGCGCTACGCAAACCGAGTTGATGATTCATGGCAGAAGCACAGCTAAGTCTCAATCTGGACATTAAGCACGATGCAAGTCTTAGCGATTTTGCAGGTCCTGGTTGGATGTCGATTATTGATGCAGTCAGGCAGCTACATGTCGGCCTGATCGGTCAGTTATACCTGTTTGGCAGTCCTGCGACGGGCAAGTCTCATCTGTTGTCCGCTATTTGTGAGTCGTATATAGAAATGGATAAGACGGCTATCTGCTTGTCGCTCAATGAGCTGATTCATACAGATGTCCATGTCCTCTCGTCGTTAGAAAACTTTGATTTAATCGCCATTGATGATTTGGAGGTGCTAGAGCAAAGCACCCAGTGGCAAGAGGCTTTGTTTCATCTGATCAATCGTAGCCGAGAAGGGCAGCGCCAGCTATTGTTTGCTGCCAACAAACCTGCAAGTGAGCTACCGTTTGGGCTAAGGGACTTGCTGACGCGTTTGGCTCAATCGCCGACCTTTAAGGTTCCTAATGGCCATGACTTCGCTGACCGTCAAGCGCTGCTGCAATCTATCTTGCGCCGCCGTGGCTGGCAGTTTGACGACCGTATCATCGATCACTTGCTGACCGACGGACCACACCGTATCGGTGCGATGATGGACGTGCTCAATTATATTCAGCCCATGTTTTCCAATCTTGGCCGCAGCAATATCTCCAAAGCCGTCATCAGTGATGCGCTGCGTACCATCGATGAGCAAACGTTGGCCGCTGAGCTGGCAGATATTGCTCAAGAGACGCAAGTAGATAACAGCACAGCAGAGCAAGACCAACATACCATGCCACTCGACTTTTAGGCGGCGTTGTTCTTACTTCTAATAGGTTTGATTGCTTTTTATAAGTTTGAATGCGCGATAAATAATGGCGTATGTTATGAGTAACCCCATACGCTGTCATACAAAAAACAACGGTTTTCCCCCATTGTTTGCCAACTGTTAGCCAACCCGCTTTATTCTCTAAAACGCCACATGACTACTGGACCCACTTATGAAACCACATGCTTCTTTGTTAAAAAAACTGACCACCAGTGCTTTGCTCATAGGGGCAGGTTCTGTCTCTATGCTATCGCACGCGGCCGTGACGCTGTTGGTCGATGATCATATCAAGGTCACTGCCATCAATGGTCAAGAAGTGCAGCAGAGTGCCTTTCAGCCGCTCACAAAGAAGTTTACGTTGCAGCCTGGTACGCATGCGATTACGGCCAAATACGACCGTTTGTACAACTTGCGCCGTGATGAGCACGACTATTTGCGCTCAGGCAATGTCAGTGTGACCGCGCAATTAGCAGACAATCAGACCTATCGTCTGACCATGCCAAACCAGCCAGAAGCGTACGAAGCAGCAAGAGAGTACGCCAAACGTCCGACATTGGCTGTAGAGCAAAATAATACTGTGATCGCCAGCCAGCAAAGCCTCGGTAATCAACAAGGCGGACTGTTCTCAGGCTTGGGTAAAGCCATCGGCGGCGTGTTTGGTGGTGCAGGTGACGCCGAGCGACAAAACCAGCGAGCGATTGCCGCTTTAGAGCAGCCAGCGACTCAGCCGGCCCAGAGTAGTATCAATACAGGCACCGCGCAATCTGTGCCAGCGGCTGTGCAAACCGGTAATACTCTTGATAGCTTTATGCAGCTATGGCTACAGGCGACCCCTGCGGAGCGCGAAAAAATCCGTCAGTGGATTCAAAAGTAAGCAGCCTAAGTGTTTTGAACCAAAAAAAAGCACCCATTGGGTGCTTTTTTAATGCTTATGTTTTTTGTACTTATATTTTTAGTGCTTATGTATAAGTATAAGCGGCGTATTTTATAGCCTTAGCCCAAAAACGCATTGTACATCCAGATCAGTTTTTCTTGCTGTTGTACGTATTCATCGACCAAGTCTGCTGTGCCTTGGTCTTCGGCTTTTTCGGCCACTAATGACACGTCGCGCTGCTCTTCGATCAAAGCTTTTAGGCCAGTGACCACACCTTTTACACAAGCGTTGCCATCTTTGACGTCTTTGTCTTCAGAGATGCTGGTGTGCTGAGCAAAGTCGCTATAAGCGTGTAGTGGCGTACCACCTAATGTCAAGATACGCTCAGCGATCTCGTCGATCTCTACTTGTAGGCTGGTATATAGCTCTTCAAACTGCGGGTGCAAAGTAAAGAAGTGCTCACCCTTGACGTTCCAGTGATAACCACGGACGTTGATATAAAACATATGATAGCTTGATAGTAAGTCGTTTAGCTTGCTGATGACTTCGCTCATGTCTGCTTTTTCTAGACCAATCTGGTTGGTTGCATTATTACTCATGATATTATCCTTATAGTTTGAGTGTTCAATAAAAAGTCGTATTAAAAAGCCTAGTAGCGTACGTAATCTTGAGTCACCAAAAAGATGACCAAAAAACCACTAAAAAGCTTGATAATAAAGAAGACTAAGAGTGTAGCAAGTCATGGGCTACGTGGCTATGCTCATTCATATAATATAGCCGTTTTACCAAAAAAAATAACAATATAAATGATACGGCGATACTCGCACCAAACCAGTTTTCAGTTGCCTATAAGGCGGCCGATAATCAGTATCATAAACAAAGGTATTTACTATCAAAAGTAGGTATCGTCCTCACACCTACTTTCTTGGGACTTCTAAACCCTTTTTTCTTCTACTGGTGACTATCATAGCAAAACATCATGGATAAGTTAAATTCATTAATTTCAACCATGTGATTGGTTATTTAGAACCAAGGCGCGCCCTATAAGAGTATAGAGCGCTTTTGTATCATAAGCTGCTAAAAAAATATTATTAAGCAGGCGGTTGCAAGCTTTCAGGGTTTAAGCCTTTGACAGGCACCACTTCTTGGAGATGCTGACGCACGGTATCGATCGGAAACTTTTGCGCTTGTAGGCGTTTTGGGACAATCTGGCTGCCTTGTTGGCCTTTAACCTCAAACATCATAAAAATGTAATCGTCGGTTTCATCCCAGCTTTTGACAGCAGTCCATGGAATGACGGCTTGCTGAGTTTGGCCTGCACGCATCTGCATGCCGCGCATCTGATTGCTATTAAACATCTCTGGTTGATTGACAGGCATGGCCATCACCAGTCCGTGCTTTTGTACGCCCAGCTTCATCTGGCGCATCTCATCTGGCATTTCTTGATCGGCCACTTGTTTTTCAAACTCTCTTTTGACGTACCATTTAAAACCAAGGGTACGCACCAGTACATAAATCACCACGGCCACCAGCATTAACCAAAAGATAATCGTAGAGTAGCCCGTGACAAACACCAAACCTGCAATCGCTAGTATCACGACCACGGCCATGACGACCCATTCTTTGGTCTTAAAACTGGATAGACCAAATGAGGGACTCGCACTGGCAAACAGCTCATACTGTGCTTGATGAAATTCGGCCTCGGTGAGGTTTAAGGCGATGGGTTGGAGCGTGTAAGGGTACAGGGCCATAGAGGTTTCTCAGATACTTGTGTTAACAGCGTTGGGTTTCGATCGCCAAAGCAGGACAGCGTCGCCATACTTGGCTAAAGACAGAAAAAAGATATGCGCTTATCTTACCGAAAAGCGCTCTTAAATGAAACATATAAGCGGTGCGATGGCGGGATTGGTCTTATATTTCTATGGATGCGCTGTGCTCAGGTGGTATTTATATAAAATAAAAACCACTCCAGCATAACAAGCGCTACGGCGTGAATATGGCACCACAAAAGTCTTGTTAGGGCGTTATCGCGATATCACTGAGAACATCGCCAAAATATAGGCAAAACATGGTCAAATCTGCTGGGTCTTGGTATCATAGCGGCTATTATATATTCTTATAACCAGCATGGTACATCAGGCGGCTTGATATCCATCAGTGCGTCATGAAGACAATCATCAGAACCATTTTAGGATAATGCGATGGTCCTTTAACAGGCCATGTAAGTCTATTATCTTAGTGAAATTGGCCTGATAGAATGCTCTGATTGGCTGATCTGATTATCAACACACCCTATTAAAATTTTACCCACATTTAGCGTTACAGGCGACTATTATGATTGATCCGAAACTCTTGCGCGGCGATTTAAGTGATTTACAACAGCAGCTAGCCACTCGCGGCTACGAGCTTGATATGGCTTTTTGGCAAAATATCGAAACCGAGCGTAAATCGCTACAAGTCAAAACCGAAGAGCTGCAATCGCGCCGTAATGCTGGGGCAAAGCAAGTGGGCGTGCTAAAAAAATCAGGCGAAGATGCCAGCGAGCTACTGGCTCAAATGCAAAGCATCAGCGGTGAGATTAAGGCGGCAGAAGATGAGCTGCGCACCTTGCAAGAGCGCATCACACAAGCGGCCATGCAAATCCCTAATATTCCAGCAGCAGATGTGCCTGTCGGAACGTCAGAGGATGATAATGTCGAAGTGCGCAAATGGGGGACGCCGCGTCAGTTTGATTTTGACATCAAAGACCATACCCATATCGGTGAAACCTTGGGCATGCTAGATTTTGAAGCGGCCACCAAGCTGACCGGTAGTCGTTTTAATGTGCTAAAAGGGCAGCTGGCACAGATGCATCGCGCTTTGATTCAGTTTATGCTGAACACTCATACGGTCAAGTACGGCTATCTTGAGACTTACGTGCCTTATATCGTCAATAGCGAGAGCCTAAAAGGCACCGGCCAGCTGCCAAAGTTTGAAGAGGATTTGTTTAAACTGACCAATCATACCAATAACGATGAGATGGATTTTTATCTGATTCCGACTGCAGAAGTGCCAATGACCAACTTGGTGCGCGGCGAGCGTTTGGATATCAAAGAGCTGCCATTGAAGTTTACCGCCCATACGCCATGCTTCCGTAGTGAAGCTGGCTCGCATGGCCGTGATACCCGTGGTCTGATTCGTCAGCATCAGTTCGAAAAAGTTGAAATGGTCAATATCGCTACTAGCGAGCAGTCAGATGATTTGCTTGAGGCGATGACAGGCCAAGCCGAAGATATCTTGCAGCAGCTAAATCTTCCTTATCGAGTGGTACAGCTGTGTACTGGTGATATGGGCTTTGCTGCGCAAAAAACCTACGACATCGAAGTATGGCTACCAAGCCAAGATACCTATCGCGAAATCTCTAGCTGCTCAAACTGCGGCGACTTTCAGGCGCGCCGCATGGGCACGCGAGTCAAAGATGGCAAACAAACCAGTCTTGCTCATACGCTAAACGGTTCAGGCCTTGCTGTTGGCCGTACGCTGCTGGCAGTGATGGAAAACCATCAAAACGCTGATGGTAGTATTAGCATTCCAGAAGTGCTGCGTCCATATATGGGCGGCGCTGAGACCATTTTGGTTTAATGCAGTGATGTTTTTCTAAATTGCCCTCTACATTACTATCTAAGCTGCGGGTCATCCATGGGTTCGCGGTTTTTTGATCCGTGTTGGTTTGAAAAAACTGATACAAATGATGATTAAATACAAACGATTCTATCAGCGCATTTTTAGCGTGCCTGATGGCAAATATGTTAATATAGCACTTTGACTTTATCGTCTGTCTGTCGATGATGCGTCAGGCGTTTTCGGCAGGCTATCCTCGAGTAAACTCTCCTCTTATGCTCCACATTTCTGATTCGAATATTAGGACACTCTATGCCAGCTCCAATTAGCGAACGTAAACTAGCCAATGCCATCCGTGTACTGTCGTTTGATGCGGTTCAAAAAGCCAATTCAGGGCACCCGGGCGCGCCGATGGGCATGGCCGATATTGCCGAGGTTTTGTGGCGTAAATTTTTAAAGCACAACCCTACCGATCCTAACTGGCACAACCGCGACCGTTTTGTTTTATCAAATGGTCATGGCTCGATGCTGATTTATGCATTGCTACATTTGACTGGTTATGACGTCAGTGTCGATGACCTAAAAGGCTTCCGTCAGCTGCATTCAAAAACCCCAGGTCACCCTGAGTATGGCTATACCCCTGGTGTTGAGACGACCACAGGCCCACTCGGCCAAGGTATCGCCAATGCCGTTGGTTTTGCGATTGCCGAAAAAACCCTTGCCGCCCAGTTTAACCGTGACGGCCATAACATCGTCGATCATCATACCTATGCGTTTTTGGGTGATGGCTGCTTGATGGAAGGCATCAGCCACGAAGTGTGCTCGCTCGCAGGCACGCTAGGGCTTGGCAAACTGGTCTTCTTCTATGATGACAATGGCATCTCTATCGACGGTAATGTCGAGGGCTGGTTTACCGACGATACCAAAGGACGCTTTGAGTCTTATGGCTGGCAAGTCATCACCGTCGACGGTCATGATGCAGACGCGATCACCGCGGCCACCGAGCAGGCCATTAACGAAACGGCAAAGCCAAGCTTAATCATCTGTAAAACCACCATCGGTGCTGGTAGTCCGAACAAGCAAGGTCTAGCGGCTAGCCACGGCGCGCCACTTGGTGATGACGAAATCGCCTTGACTCGTGATGCATTGTCTTGGAAACATGCCCCATTTGAGCTAGACGATGAAATCTATGAAGCGTGGGATGCCAAAGCCAAAGGCGATGTGCAACAAAAGAACTGGGATGCTGACTTTGCAGCGTACAAAAAAGCCTACCCAGAGCTGGCAGACGAGCTATTACGCCGCCTAAATGGCGAATTGCCAGCTGATTTTGCTAGCCAAGCAAAAGACTATATTCAGCAAACCCAAGAGGCAGGCGGTGATGTCGCCAGTCGTAAAGCCAGTCAAAATGCGATCAATGCTTTGCAGCCATTGTTGCCAGAGATCATGGGCGGTTCAGCCGATCTTGCTGGCTCAAACCTCACGCTATTTAAAGACGCAAAGGGGATTGAGACCGACGTTGATGGCAACTATATCTACTACGGCGTGCGTGAGTTCGGTATGACTGCGATTGCCAATGGTATCGCCTTGCATGGCGGCTTTATCCCTTACGTGGCGACCTTCCTGATGTTTATGGAATACGCGCGTAACGCCGTGCGTATGGGCGCACTGATGAAGCAGCGCATCATTCATGTTTATACGCACGACTCGATCGGTCTGGGTGAAGATGGCCCAACGCATCAGCCAGTCGAGCAATTGACTAGCCTACGAACCACGCCGAATCTACGCACATGGCGTCCTTGCGATGCGACCGAATCGGCTACGGCTTGGGTAGAAGCGATTAAGTCAGCAAACAATCCATCCGCCTTGATCTTTAGCCGTCAGAGCTTGCCACATCAAGCGCGCGATGAGAGCCAAGTCGCGAACATCGCCAAAGGTGGTTACGTACTAGCCAAAGAACAAGGCGAGCTAAAAGCAATCATCATCGCCACCGGCTCAGAAGTTGGTCTTGCGATGCAAGCGCATAAGACGCTTAGCGAAAATGGCATTGGCGTGCGTGTGGTCTCTATGCCATGTGCCGAGATCTTTATGGAGCAAGACGCTGATTATCGCGAGTCAGTATTGCCTGCCACCATCCGCGCCCGCGTCGCAGTAGAAGCAGCGCACGTAGACTACTGGCATAAGTTTGTCGGTCTCGATGGCAAAGTCATCGGTATGACCACTTATGGCGAGTCAGCACCAGCCAGCGACTTGTATAAAGAGTTTGGTATTACCACTGACGCTGTGGTTGAAGCAGTAAACAGTTTGGTCTGATTAATCAGAGCTTAGACTGAGTTGTTGAATCCAAAAAAGAGCTGCCAGAGTAATCTGGTGGCTCTTTTTTGGTAAATTGATCGGTCGATTTTTTATAGACGTTGAAACTTTGAGGATATTGTACTAAGCGCTATGATGCTCAGCCTTAATCATATCAGCGACTTTTTCCGCTATCATAATCGTTGGTGCATTGGTATTGGCGCTAATCAGTGTTGGCATGATAGAGGCGTCGATGACTCGTAATCCGCTGACACCGCGTACTTTTAATGCCAAATCCACGACTGAGCCGTCATCTGCGCCCATGCGGCAAGTACCGACAGGATGGTAGATGGTGTCTGACTTGTTGCGGATAAAGCCAAGCATGCCGTCTTTTTTGATATAAGGCGCAGGGTAGTCCTCTGTGATGTAGGTGGCCATGGGAGCCTCTTGCATGATGGCGCGAGTGCGCTCGGCGCCCGCCACCATATATTCTACGTCTTTGGGGTGCGACAGATAATTGGGGTCGATCAACACGGCCTCTGCAGGGTCGGCCGATGCCAGACGGACAGTCCCTCGGCTCTCAGGGCGCAAGTAGCAAGTATGGCACGAAACCGCAAATCCACGTTTGAGATCGCGACCATGCTCGATGACGCGCGAGATGACGAAGTGCAGTTGGATGTTGGGCCATTGTTTTGGGGCATCACCAACACTGAAGAAAGCGCCTGCTTCTGCATAGTTGGTGGACAGTAGGCCGGTGCCATCTTTGCGCCACTGCCGAATGCTCTTGGCCAAGGTTGAGAGCGTCGCCATACCAATACCGATGACGTCGGTGGTATTGACCTCGTAATCAAACACCACGTCTAGATGGTCTTGTAAGTTACCGCCGACCTCGGGCGCATTCACGATTACCTCAATTCCGTGGGACTGTAGATGCTCGGCAGGGCCGATACCTGAGAGCATCAGGATTTTGGGTGAGCCAAAAGCGCCGCCTGATAAAATCACTTCATGGCGTGCCATGACGGTATGCTCGACGCCGTCTTTTTCATAAGCGACGCCAACGGCTTTTTTGTCTTCAAAGATAACGCGGTTGGCTTGAGCATGGGTAATGACGGTGAGGTTTGGCCGGCGTTGTACTGGATGCAGGTAAGCGGCGGCGGCAGAGCAGCGCTGACCTTGTTTTTCACCATGAAAATGCGTGACTTGATATAAGCCTGCGCCGTCTTGTTTTTTGCCATTAAAGTCTGGGTTGTGATCTAAACCATTGGCGATAGCCGCTTTTACAAAGGCTTTGGAGATA
Organism: Psychrobacter sp. Rd 27.2; assembly: GCF_001921755.1. Classification (NCBI taxonomy): domain Bacteria; kingdom Pseudomonadati; phylum Pseudomonadota; class Gammaproteobacteria; order Moraxellales; family Moraxellaceae; genus Psychrobacter; species Psychrobacter sp. Rd 27.2. Next base: position 399,086 of record NZ_MRYB01000001.1, read on the forward strand.
TCGCGCGGACTGAGCAAGTCACTGACGTGCAAAGGCCCGCTATCGCCATGTAGCGCATCTGCGCCATGGATGTTGTTTTCAGCTTTGATAAAGTAGGGGAGGACATCGTTAAACCCCCAGCCGGTACAGCCTTGCTCAACCCAGCGCTCATAATCAAGCGCACTGCCGCGCGTATAAATCATGGCATTGATGGCGGATGAGCCGCCCAAACACTGACCACGCGGCTGAAAACCTTTACGATTATTAAGGTGCTCTTGTGGGGTGGTGTGAAAGCACCAGTTATTGAGTTTTAGCGGCTTGCCTGGCACCATGAGGATAAGTCCAGCTGGTACCCGAACCGCAAGGTCTTTGCCTGCGCCGCCGTATTCTAACAAGCAGACACGGATGTCTGGGTTTTCTGTCAGGCGGCTGGCAAGCACACAGCCTGCAGAGCCGCCACCGACGATGACGTAGTCAAAAATTGCATCAGATTCCATACGATATTTCCTTAGCTTCCATGCTAATTGAGCTGGGTGTGATGACCCAGACGATACAGACGTCAATCAGTATAGACCCAAAGTCATAGCGATGTTAAATGGTTTTTATCAGCAGATAGGTTTTTGATAGTCAGCTTTTAGACTGTAGCAATATGACAGAGGCAATGATGGTGTGTAGCATCGACAACTGCCAGCTATACCTTGCACACCTCAGAGCGCACGATAAAGCGCTTGCCCTCGGGTATCTCCAGCGAAAAACTGGCGCCGCGACCATCGACCACATCGATGATAAGATCGGTGTGTTGCCATAGCTGATACTGGGCTTTGCCCATATAAAAAGGACATCCTGCCAGCTGGCCGACCAAAACATCTTGGCCGCCCACGACAAACTCGCCTAAGGGGTAACACATCGGCGAGCTGCCATCGCAGCAGCCACCAGACTGATGAAACATCAGCTCGCCATGCTTGGATTTTAGTAAGTCGATCAGTGCTTTACAAGATGGGGTAGCAGTGACTTTCATCATGATGTCCTTATCATTGGTGGTGTGTCTTGAGTGAATAAACTGGGTAAATTGTTTAAATATCTGTATAAAACCAGAGGCATATAAAAAGTCGTACCCTCTTCATTCACACCAAAGATAGCATGTGAGTGAAAACGATACGACTAAGAGGGCTAAATAAAATACAACAAGCCAGTGCTGCGCTAAAAGAGAACCAGCCTAAAGCATCACAGTCCCATCACACCGTCATGAGCCTACATGCTATAGTCAATGACGATGCGACCTTCGATTTTGCCATCACGCATCCGCGCAAAGATATCATTGATATTTTCAAGTGGCTCAGCCGCGACGGTAGCCTTGACTTTGCCTGCCGCTGCCATGTCTAGCGACTCTTGTAAGTCTAGGCGCGTACCGACGATCGAGCCGCGAATGGTAATGCCATTTAACACGGTATCAAAGATAGAGACAGGGAAGTCGCCCGTTGGTAAGCCGTTACACACTAAGGTGCCGCCGCGGCGGAGCATGCTTAGCGCTTGGTCAAAGGCTTTGGCAGATACTGCTGTCACAAGGGCGCCATGAGCGCCTCCGATCTGCTCTTGGAGATACTCACCAGGATCGGTATCTTTGGCATTGACGATGACTTTGGCGCCCAGTTTTTTGGCAAATTCAAGCTTCTCATCGTCGATATCGACCGCCGCGACATTAAGGCCCATGGCAATGGCGTACTGAACGGCCATGTGCCCAAGTCCGCCGATACCTGAGATCACCACCCAGTCGCCAGGCTTGGTATCCGTCATTTTAAGACCCTTATAGACGGTGACACCTGCGCACAGCACCGGGGCAATCTCGATAGAGTCGACGCCCTCAGGGATGATGCCGACATAGTTGGCATCGGCCAAGACATACTCAGCAAAACTGCCGTTTACTGAGTAGCCGGAGTTTTCTTGCTGCTCGCATAGCGTTTCCCAGCCGCCTAGGCAATGCGTACAGTGACCACAGGCAGAGTAGAGCCAAGGCACACCGACGCGGTCACCCTCTTTGACATGGTGGACGTTGTCGCCGACAGCTGTGATCAATCCGACGCCTTCATGGCCTGGGATAAATGGCGGATTTGGTTTGACAGGCCAGTCACCTTCGACAGCGTGTAAGTCAGTATGACAGACGCCAGAAGCTTGCATTTTTACCACAATTTGACCGGCACCTGGGGTTGGGATATCCACTTTTTCAATCTGCAAGGGTTGTCCGAAATCATGTAGTACGGCCGCTTTCATTTTATTACTCACGTTGCATTCTCCTTATCGCGGATGGTGAGTTGATAGACATCATATCTACCAACTCATTACTTTATGGCGGCTACCATAAAGTGCGTGACAGACAGGCTTAAAAGAAGCCCATCTTTTTGGGACTATAAGAGACCAGCATGTTTTTGGTTTGCTGATAATGATCGAGCATCATTAGATGGTTTTCGCGGCCGATACCTGATTGCTTGTAGCCACCGAAGGCTGCGTGTGATGGATAAATGTGATAGCAGTTGGTCCAGACGCGGCCCGCTTGAATACCACGGCCAAAGCGATACGCCTTATGTACACTACGAGTCCAGACGCCAGCGCCTAGGCCGTATAAGGTATCGTTGGCGATTTTCATGGCTTCGTCATCGTCTTTAAACTTTGTGACGGCAAGTACAGGGCCAAAGATTTCTTCTTGGAACACGCGCATGTCATTGGTGCCCTCAAAGATGGTTGGCTGCACATAATGACCGTCGCCCAGCGCGCCATCATGTTTGGCTTGTTCGCCGCCGACCAATACTTTCGCGCCTTCTTGTTTACCGATATCCAGATAAGAGAGGATTTTTTCTAATTGGTCTGAGCTGGCTTGCGCGCCAATCATGGTATCAGTATCTAGCGGGTTGCCCATCTTGATGGCCTTGACGCGCTCGATACAGCGTTTCATAAATTCATCATAGATACTCTCATGTACCAGTGCGCGTGACGGACACGTACAGACCTCACCTTGGTTGAGGGCAAACATGACCAAGCCTTCGACCGCTTTGTCTAAGAAGTCATCGTCTTCATCCATCACATCGGCAAAGAAGATGTTGGGGCTTTTGCCGCCCAGCTCTAGCGTCACAGGAATGATGTTTTCACTGGCGTACTGCATGATAAGGCGGCCGGTTGTGGTCTCACCAGTAAAGGCAACTTTGTTGATGCGCGGGTTAGAGGCCAGTGGTTTACCAGCTTCAACGCCAAAGCCATTGACGATGTTTAGCACGCCCTTTGGCAAAATGTCAGCGATACCGATGGTCTCTAGCATAAATAGCACGGACGCTGGTGTTTGCTCAGCAGGCTTCATGACGATACAGTTACCAGCGGCGAGGGCGGGGGCGATTTTCCACACTGCCATCAGGATAGGAAAGTTCCACGGGATGATTTGTCCGACCACGCCTAGTGGCTCATGGAAGTGATAAGCAACGGTGTCTTCATCGATCTGGCTGATGCCGCCTTCCTGGGCGCGAATGGCACTGGCAAAGTAGCGAAACTGATCGATAGCTAGCGGGATATCCGCCATCAAAGTCTCACGCACAGGCTTACCGTTTTCGTAGCATTCGGCGATAGCAATGGCTTCGAGGTTGGCTTCCATCTTGTCTGCGATTTTGAGGAGTAAGTTGGCGCGTTCAGCGACACTGGTTTTACCCCAAGCGTCTTTGGCAGCATGCGCAGCATCGAGTGCTTTTTCTATATCGGCTTCTTTTGAACGTGCCACTTGGCAGATGATTTTGCCATCGATGGGGCTAGGGTTGTCAAAGTATTCACCATCAATGGGGGCGACCCACTCACCATTGATGAAGTTGTCGTATTTTTTGCGGAATTGGACGGGACTGTTTTCAGTATTGGGATAAGCGTATAACATGAACGACTCCTTGTTGGGCATTATGATGATTGAAACATAAATATTTGGCCTTCCTGACCAAGCTATGACTCTATCGTACTGAGCTTTGGTGTTGAGTGATAATGACTTTTTATAATGATATACTTCGTATCATATAACTTTATGTTATGCGATTAGCGCCTGTTAAAGTGCTTTGTAAAGTGAGTGCAGCTGTTATAATTAAATGGCAGTGCCGCACACTTGGGTGCGATGCAATGCGGTATTTTTACTTCCTATTTTCTTTTATTACTTATTGGTTTGGATATATGCGTCAATCTTCTGCTCTTAATATTTTAAAAACAGGTCAAAACGTTTTTTTGACTGGATCGGCAGGGTCGGGTAAGACTTATACTCTGAACCAATATATTGATTATTTGCGCGCGCGCCGTGTGCCAGTGGCGGTCACAGCCAGTACAGGCATTGCAGCGACGCACATGAGCGGCACCACCATTCACAGCTGGTCAGGAATAGGCATCAAAGATGAGCTGACGGAGCGCGATTTGAGCAATTTATCGCGCAAGCAGTTTTTGGCAGATCGCCTAAAAGAAACAGCGGTACTTATCATCGATGAGATATCGATGCTGCATGCCAAGCAGCTAAACTTAGTCAATCAAGTGCTCAAACACGTGCGCAAAAACGACAGTGCCTTTGGCGGCATCCAAGTGGTCGTTGCCGGCGACTTTTTTCAGCTGCCACCGATTGGCAGTCGCGGCGAGAGTAACCGCGAAAAGTTCGCTTTTATGTCTGAGGCATGGCTCGATGCCAAGTTTCATATTTGCTATCTGTCTGAGCAGCATCGTCAAGTGAGCGAGGCGGCCAATGGCGGACTGGATTTGGATGACATTCTCAACCAAATTCGCCGTCAGGAAGTCACCTTTGAGGCGATTGCGGCACTAGAGGCGACCTATGATCAAGACGTCGATATCAAGCGCACCCGACTGTATACTCACAATCTCAACGTCAATAAAATCAACGACAAAGAGCTGGCCGCCTTAGATGGCGAGATGATGCGTTTTGAGGCGACGTCGACGGGCGATAGTAAGCTGGTCGACACTCTCAAAAAGACCGTGCGTACCCAAGATGAGCTGACGCTCAAAGTCGGCGCTAAGGTGATGTTTATCAAAAACAACACCGAGCTTGGCGTCTCGAATGGCACCATGGGTGAGTTGGTTGGCTTTGCCGCTGTCAAGATAGACGATGGTAAGGGCAATAGCGAAGCCTTAATTGAAGAAGTCGATGCAGACGATGACGCAGAGACGGCCAAAAAGACAGATACGTCAGACAAGCAGACGGCAAAAACCAAAAAGCCCACCATGCAAAAAATGCCTGTGGTGCGGCTAAACTCAGGCCGTGAGGTCGTCGCTGAGACAGAAGAGTGGATCATCGAAGATGAGACAGGGGAGGTGCTGGCAAGCTACAGCCAAGTACCGCTTTGTCTGGCTTGGGCAATTACCATTCACAAGTCGCAAGGTATGACCCTAGAGGCCGCAGAGATTGATCTGTCGCGCACTTTTGAGCTGGGTCAAGGCTATGTGGCGCTCTCACGCCTCAAGTCGTTAGCAGGGCTGCAGCTACTTGGTATGAATGAGATGAGTCTACAGTTAGATCCACTCGCGCGCGGGGCGGACAAGCGGTTTTTGGCGCTCTCCGAAGAGGCGGATGCCAACTATGCCATGCTCAATGAAGAGAGTCTGACACAGGCGCATGACAAGTTTGTCTTAAAATCGGGCGGTACGCTGAATCAATCAGTGATTGATGCTTATGCGGCGCTACAAAAAAAGCGCCGTGAGCAGCAGCAAGCAAAGATTGACAAAAAACAAAAACGCCGCAACCAGGTCGCTGATAAGTCCCAAAGCACCTTGCTGGCAACCAAAACGCTCCTCGAAGAGAGTTTGTCTATCGCTGAGATATCACAAGCGCGCCAGCTGTCGCAATCTACCATCATGCGCCATATTGCAGAGTTAAAAGCGCAGGACCCAAGCTTGGCCTGTGACCATCTGCGCCCAGACGATGAGGTGATGACGGCAGTAGGTACCGCTTATATCGCGATCAAAGTCGCCAACAATCCCAATGACTTTAATGATGATGGCAGTGTTAAGCTGCGCCCAATCTTTGAGCATCTCAAGCAGCGTATCGATTACAACACCATTCGTCTGGCCTTGATTTTTATTACCCCATAGGGCTGGGCGATGATGTGATATCGTCTCAGTGATTTGCCGTGTTTTTTATCTTTATAGCGATATGTCTTTATGCCTGATTTTTCTAGTGCCACTTATCAACTGACCTCTGATCCAGCCGTCGCCGCGATGCCTTATACAGGCGAGCATACTCAGCCATTACGAGTGGCGATTAATGGCTTTGGCCGTATCGGGCGTAATGTACTGCGCGCCTTATTAGAGCGTTTTGAGGTCTTGGGTCGTGCGATTCATGTGGTGGCAATTAATGATTTGGCACCTGCTGATATTTTATTGCATTTATTAAAGTTTGATAGTGCGCATGGCCGCTTAAGTCAGCTGGGCGTGGCAGCTGAGCTGGTGGTAGCCAGTAAGGATGAGAATAAAACCCAGCTGTGCCTGACCAAAAACAGCCTGACTTATTGTATCAATATGCTCTCAGAGCCAGATCCCAAGAGCCTGCCATGGCAAGCGCTAGGGGTCGATGTGGTATTGGAGTGTACGGGGCACTTTCGCTCTTATGAGCAGGCGCATCTGCATATTGAGGCAGGCGCGCAGCAGGTCATCATTGGTGCAGCGCCTTTCGATGATGTCGATGCCTGTATCGTGATGGGCGTCAACAGCGATACCTTGACGCGGGCGTTACCGATTATCTCGAGCGTCTCATGTACCACCCAAGCGCTGGTACCGCTGATCGATACCCTTGATAAGGCTTTTGGCGTCACCTCCGCGATGATGACAGAGATTCATGCAGTCACCGCTGACCAGACTGTGCTCGATCAAGCGCACCGAGATCCAAGACGCGCCCGTGCCTCAGGTCATAACATCATACCTACGACCTCGAGCAGTATCGCTGCGACCGAGCGTGTCTTACCGGCGATGGTCGGCAAGGTCAATGGTCACTCTATCCGTGTGCCCACCATCACCGTTGCAGCGATCGATGTGACCTTTGTCTTTGACACCCAGCCTGTCAGCATTGCGGCGATTCGTGAAGTACTGACAGCCGCCAGCGACGGTCATTTGCGTGATATTATGGCCTATACCGATGAGCCACTAGTATCCAGCGACTTTATCCATCAGACCGAGTCGCTTATCATTGATGGTCAGCAGCTGATGCAGGTCGGTACGCAGTACAAGGTTTTTGCTTGGTATGACAACGAGTGGGGCTATGCCAATAGACTGCTTGATATGTGTTTGCATTTGGCCTCCAGCGGTCATTAAATTCGTGATTTATGCTCATCGATAAATTAATTTAATTTTTTTAGATTATCTGCTTGCATTATGAAATGATATCTATATAATGATGCACCAATGGAGACGTGGCAGAGCGGTTGAATGCACCGGTCTTGAAAACCGGCAAGGGTTCATAGCCCTTCGAGAGTTCGAATCTCTCCGTCTCCGCCAAATTCGAAAAGCCCCAATCAACAATGATTGGGGCTTTTTTTATGGGCGTGTATCAGCGCGCTTTATCACTTAAATGATGACAAGAGAGTGTTTGTTACTTTTTAGCCAGTCTCTTACCTGCGTATTCATTTATATGCCCAGTTGTGTACCTAGTGACGTTTTATTTGGCTAAAGACTCATCAAACTCAACATGTTGACCATCTGCTAGTGTCAACGTCCCTTCGCTAATCTCAATAGTCATGTCTCTGGTGTTTCTGATAGCGCGCATGACATTGATGTCCTCAATGCTACTCTCGATGATAATTTTGCCAGATTGCTCAGGTTTGATAGCAGGCTCAAACACAGTCAACGGGACATTAAAGCGCTTGCCTTGGGTCAAAGCGATGTCTTTCATCACCAATGTACCCTTAAAGCTATCGATGGCGACTTCGCCGTGGTTGGATAGCATAAACTGGAGCTTTACTTGGTTTAAACTGTCGCTATCACTGCTTTTGACTGGCAAGAGCGCCACAGGGTAGTGTTGCGTATTGGCCGTGGCCGCTTGCTGACTTTTTATGATGGGGCTTTTCTTGCCCGTGGGATTATTGGGATGCAAGCGCTCATATTCACGCTGCTGTATCAAGGCTTGTTTGATCGTAATACGCGGCATCGCACCAGACTCATAGGCGCCGCTGAGCTTCATGCGCAGCATATAGCGACTGAGCAGCTGCTGATCGGTCTTAGGCAGTTGCTCAAAAGTATCGCCGAGCTTTTTTTGCCACTGATCAGAGTTGGTTGGAATGGTTTTTTTGCTAGGATCTGCTTGCGGCTGTGAGCACGCAGAGAGAGCAGGCAGAAATGCCAATGCCATCGTCAACAATAATGCTTGGTTAAAACGCGGATAAAAACCTCCCATCGTACACCTCCGTGTCAATTTGTTTTGCACCAACGACAGTGATTGTCATCGGCTTTTGTTATGAGTAGGGCTGGTTTTAATATAGCTGGTTTTTTTGGGTGTTGTGTTGGATTATGGCTAAAGACTGTGTGCGGGCGACAACCATCATTTGGCGCACAAAAAAGACTGAGCGCCATGAATGGGCAAGCTCAGTCTTTTGGTACGCAGCCTATCTAGTTCATCATTAAGAAAGCAGTTTTTTATACTGTCGCTTATGTATCGTCGATTATATATTGTCGTCGATTATATATAGTCGGCAGTATATCGAATCGGCTTTCTTAATCATCTCTGCTAATCGTCGTTTTGTAGCTCGGATAGGGGGTGGGAGATGTTGTTATTGTGAGTCACCACGATGGCCTCATCGATGATGTGTTGACTGACGCCGCGCTTGCGCAGAGACTCGATAAACACTTCATCATGCGCTAGGGTATAGTCTTGATGATCACGATCAAGCCCTTGACGAATGTATAGGCGAATCAGTCCTTGAATACGCTTAAAGCCCAGCTCTTTTGAGGTGGTCTCTAATAATGCGATCATCTCTTCAGACAGCCGAATACTGACCGGGCGCATGATTTTTTGCGGATGGTCAGAAAACTTATTTTTTACACGTACAGGTATCATAATAAACCATTATTTCTAGTGAGTAGGAGTAAAATATTCAGACAAAACGAACCCAAGCAAACTACTCTTACCATACAACAAAATCGCCCAAATGAACACCGCAGCGGTATTTATATCACTGATTTCATAAGAGAATTGTCTGAGCCAAAAATGACAGCCATAAAAAAACCTTCATCAAATAATGATGAAGGTTTTCGTATATGGCTCTCCAACCTGGGCTCGAACCAGGGACACACGGATTAACAGTCCGTTGCTCTACCAACTGAGCTATTGGAGAATAAGCTGTGATAACGGTAAATATGACAGGCTAAAAGTAATTGCTGTCTGCGTTATGTGGGGCACATTTTAGCCAAGTTGGTATAGGCTGTCAACCTTATTTTGACATAATTCGCAAATATTCTTTAGTTGTTGTGAGATTTGACTGCCAGCCCTCAGTCTTTGGCGCATTTTAGCGATAAAAATGACCCTAATATGTCATAAGCGTATCTCAGAATGATGTATCTATAAGACGGCGCGTTAGGGCAAATAGGTCTGGATATGGATGGGCTTAATAGTGTGTTTGTTTTGTTAAAGTCTCCATCTACCTGCGGCGTGTAACAAAAAAATATCAGCGATATGCTACTTTTATTTATGGCTTAAGCAATCTGCTGTCAGCGTTGGTTATCAAGCTTTTGCGGGTAATTTGATTAGACAACTTGGCTATCTTTTTGAATATAAAAGCAATCTGTACATCGCTTGAAACAAAAAAACTGCTGGGTTGCCCTTCACATTGCTGGATTATTTCTATAAAATACCGACCGTGTGGTTTCTTTGAGAGCTACATTCTATTATTTATTGCTTATCCATTTCACTCAATCAAGCGTGTACGCTGGATTTAACACAGGTGTTTTAGCTATGAGTCCTACCATCATTGCTTACGGTTATCTCGCCATCGCTATCATTTGTGAAGTGGTGGGCACGACCTTTTTGGTCAAGTCAGAGCAATTTACCCGTTTGGTGCCGACCTTGATTATGGGCGTGCTTTATGCCATCTCGTTTTATTTGTTGACCCAGACCATCAAGACCATACCACTTGGCATCGCCTATGCGCTGTGGGGCGGTCTGGGGATTGTGCTGACCTCACTGGTCGGGGTGTTCTTTTTTAAGCAAAGTCTCGATACCGCCGCGGTGATCGGCATTGCAATGATAGTCGGCGGCGTGGTGGTGATGAACGTATTGTCAAACTCGGTGGTGCACTGACAGGTAGGTAAAAATGAACATGGACACAAAAATGGAAACACAAAACGCGCATAAACGTAAAAAACAGCCAGAGCTGGTGCGGCGGGCGCTGCTCGATCAAGCAGCGCGTATCACGCTAGAGCAGGGCTTGTCTAAAGTGACCTTTCAAGCGGTGGCAGATGCCGTCGGCGTGACCAAAGGCGGAGTGATGCATCACTTTGCTACCAAGGACGCGCTTATCTTAGAGGTATTTTATGATGCGATGGCCAAGTTTGAGGCAGAAGTCAATGCCGCCATGGCAAAAGATCCGGTCCGCTACGGCTCGTTTACCCGTGCTTATATCGATGCCACTATTAGCTTGGGCGAAAAAGGGCAGGCAGAGTTTAATAGCCAAGCGACCTTGTATGTGTTGATGCTAGGAGACCGGATGCTACGCGAACGCTGGGCTGAGTGGTCAAATGAGCAGCTAAAAAAACATGCCGCTACCGATAATACTGAAACGCTATGTATGGTACGTCTGGTCGCCGATGGTATTTGGCTCTCTGACTTTTCGGGTATCGATATCTCGGACAAAGCCTCAATACGTGAGCGCTTGATAAATATGACGCAGCAAGACTTTGACCAATAACCTTGATAAACAGTTTTGATAAATGACTTTGACCAATAACTTGATAAACAGCTTTGGTCAATAACACGCACACAGGAAATTTGACCTTTAACCCATGACGGCATGATTTACTGAACGCTTTTTTATAAAGCTTTAGTCGCTCTAAGGAGAACTTATGACAACTACTCAAACAAACGTAAATAATTTACAAGATATTATTGATTTAACACAGACACAGACCGCTTATATCAACGGTCGCTATCTGGCGGTCGACGAGTCGCTGACTACCTTTGACGATATCAACCCAGCGACAGGTGAAGTGCTGGCGACCATTCAGCAAACCACCGCTGAGCAAATCGACGAAGCAGTAAAGGCGGCGCAACAAGGGCAAAAAGTATGGGCGGCGATGACCGCAGTTGAGCGCGGCCGTATTTTATCAAAGGCGGTTGCGATATTGCGCGAGCGCAATGACGTACTGGCATTGCTTGAAACTAAGGACACCGGTAAAGCCTACTCTGAGACTAAGTATGTCGATATCGTCACTGGTGCTGATGTCGTTGAATATTATGCAGGGCTTGCGCCAATGATTGAGGGCCGCCAGATTCCACTACGTGATAGCAGCTTTGTTTATACGTGCCGTGAGCCACTTGGCGTCGTCGCTGGTATCGGCGCATGGAACTATCCGATTCAGATCGCCATGTGGAAGGCTGCGCCAGCGTTGGCCGCTGGTAACGCGATGATTTTTAAACCTTCAGAAGTCACGCCACTAACGGCGCTAAAACTGGCAGAGATTTTTACTGAGGCGGGCATGCCAGATGGCGTCTTTAACGTCGTACAAGGCGATTATAAAGTAGGTCAAGCGTTAACTGAGCATCCTGATATCGCCAAAGTCTCGTTTACAGGCGGGGTGCCAACGGGCAAAAAAGTTATGGCAAGTGCGGCATCATCGTCGCTCAAAGACGTAACCTTAGAGCTGGGCGGTAAGTCGCCATTGATTATCTTTGACGATGCCGATATCGATATGGCAGCGGATATCGCCATGATGGCGAACTTCTATAGTACCGGTCAGGTCTGTACCAATGGCACACGGGTGTTTATACCAAAAGCGCTACAAGCCAAGTTTGAAGAAGCGATCTTGACGCGGGTTAAACGTATCAAGCTCGGTGATCCGATGGATGAAGATATCAATATGGGGCCGCTAGTGAGCTTCCCTCATATGGAGCGAGTGCTTGGCTATATCGAGCAAGGTAAAGCCAGCGGCGCGCGTTTATTGGCGGGCGGTGAGCGAGTGACGACAGACGAGCTGGCTAAAGGCGCGTATGTCGCGCCGACAGTGTTTACCGATTGCACCGATGACATGACTATCGTACGTGAGGAAATCTTCGGTCCTGTGATGTCGATACTGACTTATGAGACTGAGGAAGAAGTCATTCGCCGTGCCAATGATACCGAGTACGGCTTGGCGGCTGGGGTAGTAACCAAAGATCTGACCCGCGCGCATCGCGTCATCGGGCAGATTGAGGCGGGTATCTGCTGGTTAAATACCTGGGGCGAATCGCCTGCGCAAATGCCAGTTGGTGGTTATAAGCATTCAGGTATCGGCCGCGAAAATGGCATCGAAGCCCTTGAGCATTATACGCAGACCAAATCTATCCAAGTAGAGCTGGGTAAGTTTGAGTCGGTATTTTAATGGTTTATTAACTGCCTGTGTTTCAACCATCTGTTTTAACCACCTGTTTTAATGTACAAAGAAAGCTGTCGTCAGTAAGCGCGCCCTGTAGGCAAATACGCCGGCATGATGTGAGCTTACTGATGGCATGACGTATTTTTACTATTATGGAGCGTTTTATGACATCAACCACACCTGAATATGACTACATCATTGTCGGTGCAGGCTCAGCCGGAAACGTGCTGGCCACGCGCTTGACCGAAGATGCCAACATTAAGGTGTTGCTATTAGAAGCTGGTCGACCCGATTATCGACTAGACTTTCGCACGCAGATGCCAGCGGCGCTCGCGATGCCGCTACAAGGCACCACGTATAACTGGGGCTACAAAACCGATCCTGAGCCATATATGAATAACCGCGTCATGGACTGTGGCCGCGGTAAAGGGCTTGGCGGCTCATCACTCATCAATGGCATGTGCTATATCCGTGGTAACGCACTCGATTTTGATGACTGGGCCAAAATCAAAGGCTTAGAGGACTGGACGTATCTCGACTGTTTGCCCTACTTTAAAAAGTCAGAAAACTGCGACGCGGGCGAAAACGACTATCATGGCGTCGGCGGTCCGGTAGAGATGACCACCTCAAAACCTGGGGTTAATCCGCTGTTTGAAGCGATGATTGAAGCGGGCGTGCAAGCTGGCTATCCGCGTACCGATGATTTAAACGGCTATCAGCAAGAAGGCTTTGGGCCAATGGATCGTTTTGTCACGCCTAATGGTCGCCGCGCATCAACGGCACGCGGGTATCTTGATCGTGCCAAACCACGTAGCAATATCACCATTTTGACCGGTGCTTTGACCGATGTGATTTTGTTTGATGGCAAGCGCGCGGTCGGCGTCAAAGTTGAGCATCAAGGTCAAACCAAGAAATTCTATGCCGCTCGAGAAGTGATCGTTTCATCAGGGGCAATTGCCTCGCCGCAGTTATTGCAGCGCTCTGGTATTGGCCCTGGTCAGTGGCTCAAAGACTTGGGTATTAATGAGGTTTTAGAGTTGCCAGGCGTCGGTAACAACCTACAAGACCATCTAGAGCTGTATATGCAGTACGAATGTAAGCTACCCGTGTCGATTGCCCCTGCCAATAAATGGTGGAATAAGCCTGCGATTGGTGCTGAATGGTTATTTATGGGTACTGGTCTTGGCGCGTCCAATCAGTTTGAGGGAGGCGGCTTTATCCGTACCGATGAGAAGTTTACTCACCCCAATATCCAGTATCACTTCTTGCCATTAGCGGTGCGTTACGATGGCCGTAGTGCGGTGAAATCGCATAGCTTCCAAGCGCACGTGGGCTCATTGCGCTCGCCGAGCCGTGGCCGCGTCAAGCTCACTTCAAGAGATCCTAATGCGCATCCAAGCATTTTGTTTAACTATATGTCGCATGAGCAAGACTGGCAAGAGTTTCGCGCAGCGATGCGTATCACGCGTGAAATCATGCATCAGCCAGCGCTTGACCCATATCGCGGCCGTGCCATTGCGCCGACCGATGATCTGGTGACCGATGCGCAGTTGGATGAGTATGTCCGCAACCATAGTGAGACCGCTTATCATCCGTCATGCACCTGTGCGATGGGTGAGGGCAATGATTCGGTGGTCAATGGTGAAGGGCTGGTACACGGTATCGATGGTCTGCGTGTGGTCGATGCGTCGATTATGCCAAATATCATCAGTGGTAACTTAAACGCCACCACCATTATGCTGGCCGAAAAAATCGTCGATAAGATGCGCGGCAAGCAATTACCACGCTCGACGGCGGACTATTATGTCGCCAATGGCGCACCGCTCAGAGCTGAGCCGATGCGTGCTTATCATACGACTGTATAAATAAACGTGCCAGCCAGTAGGCACGATATAAGGATAATATAACGTCAATTTCAAATAAAAGGCCTTTCAAAGTAAAGGTCTTTTTTATCAGTGCAGATTTGCTGGTACTCTTTTGAGCACTGACATCATCAGTCACTACCGCACACAAATGAGCATATCGGCTTTATTTTGTGCTGGCTATATTTTCATTGTTTTTTAACGGTGGTGCTAAGGGGTCTGCGGACTGTTTAGCGAATTTTTATTGATTGGTACTGCTTTGTGCATCCTGCGCTTATATAGATAACGTGGTAATTCTCCACTATGTTATGACGGACAAAGCACTATCAGATCCTGTTTCATTTACCTATTGAGGTCTTTTATGTACAGCTCGCCATCAGAAGATGCGACGAAACCCTTGAGCCTAAATAAAGCGGTTTTTTTAGGCTCAGCGATTATTTCTATTTTATTGATTATTTGGACGATTGCCTTGCCAGATTATAGTGAGGCATTATTAAGCGCGAGCATGGCGTGGGTATCAGAGAGCTTTGGCTGGTATTACATGCTGGTGGTGGCTGCTTATAGTATTTTTGCCTTGTTTGTAGGCTTTTCAAAATACGGCGATATCAAGCTGGGGCAGGACCACGAAAAAGCCCAGTTTCCCTTTTTGGCGTGGGCGGCGATGCTGTTTTCGGCCGGTATTGGTATCGATTTATTATTTTTTGGTGCCTCTGAGCCGTTGATGCATTATCTCACGCCGCATACGGGGCTAGAGCCTGCCAGTGCAGAAGCGATGCGCCAAGCGTTATCTCAGACTTTTTTGCATTGGGGTCTGCATGGCTGGGGTATTTATGCGCTTATCGGTATGGCGCTAGCGTACTTTGCTTATCGTAAAAACATGCCGCTGGCGCTACGCTCACCGCTGACGCCTATCTTTGGCGAGCGCCTAGTCAAAGGCTGGCTGGGTGATGGTATCGATACCTTTGGTGTGGTCTGCACCTTGATGGGGATTGCCACCAGCTTAGGCATCGGGGTGTTGCAGGCTAATGCGGGTTTGACCCATGTCTTCGGTATCGAGTCGAGCAAGATGGTGCAGAGCCTGATTATATTGGGCGTGGTCTTAGCTGCCGCCATCTCAGCGATGACCGGTGTAGAAAAGGGCGTACGCCGCCTGTCTGAGTTCAATATGCTCTCGTCGATATTGCTATTGATTGCTATATTGGTGATGGGCAATACCGTGTACTTGCTCAATACCTTTACCCAAAGTGTCGGTCAGTATTTCCAAACCATCGTTTTCAAAACATTCGACGTCTATGCCTATGACGGCAGCGCTGGTGCCGATTGGAAATCAGGTTGGACGATATTTTTCTGGGCATGGTGGGTTGCTTGGGCACCCTTTGTCGGCTTGTTTATTGCGCGTATTAGCCGTGGCCGTACCTTGCGTGAGTTTGTCTTTGGTGTGATGTTTATCCCGCTGGGCTTTATCTTTGCTTGGTTCTCTATCTTCGGTAACTCAGCGATAGACTTGGTGGCCAATGGTGCGACAGAGCTGGGTGAAATCGCCGTCAATGACGCGGCGATGGGTATGTTTGCCTTGTTTGAGTACTTCCCTTTTAGTGATGTTTTATCATTCGCGGGCGTGGTCATCGGGCTTATTTTCTTTGTGACTTCAGCGGACTCTGGTGCGCTAGTACTGGCCAATCTGAGCTCAAAAGGCATGACCAATGATACTGATGCACCGGTTTGGCTGCGTTTGTTTTGGGCAGCGGCAACAGGTTTAATTACCCTAGGCTTGCTGTTCGCCGGCGGCTTTGCTTCATTGCAGTCGGTGTCTGTCATCGCAGGTTTGCCGTTTTCGCTGATTTTGGTGCTTTACATGATGTCGATGTGGCGCAGCCTAAAAGAAGAAGGCAATAAGCGTAAAGCCAGTACGGTTGGCACCGCAAACGTGCTTGACAGTGGTAAGAGCTGGAAAGCGCGTCTGCAGCGTATCGTTAGTTTTCCAAGCCATACGCAAGTCGAGCGGTTTTTACAAAACATCGTCAAACCTGCCATGAGTGATGTCGAAAAAGAGCTAAGAGCTGGCGGTCTAAAGACGTCATTGGATGTGCGAAATCTGGCCAATATCGGTGACGATCTCGATGCAGGTCTAGACGATGACAATGGTCAGATAGATGGCATCAAGCTGCGCGTCGGTCATGGCGATGAAGATGACTTTATTTATGAAGTCAACCTCATCAAAGCTGAGCGTCCAAACTTTACCTTAAACACCTCAACCAAGCATGCAGAGTTTTACTACCGTGCTGAGGTGTTCTTAAGTGATGGCTCGCAGGAGTACGACTTGGTAGGCTACACCAAAGAGCAAGTGCTGGTCGATATCTTGCATCAGTATGAGTGCCATTTGCAGTATCTACATTTAGAGCGTTAATTATCTAGATGTTGAATAACCAGATGTTAACTGGCTAGATACCGTGACAAAATTATCTTTTAGATGACCCCATAAGTTACAGTGAGCTTATGGGGTTTATTTATGAGCTGACGATAGGTCAATAGGTGGTATAAGGTAAAATATATAGAAATAAGTTGTAAAGTATAGTCAGTGAAACATGATATCTATACAGCAGTACCATAGTGTACTCAAAGTATTTTGACTAAGACATACCCTATATAAAAGGATAAATCTGTGACCACACTCAAGTACATCGCTCATTATTCTGAGCATATTCAAAGCCAAGCAGCACGGCTCATCCGCGAGGGCAGGCTGGGCGACTATCTAGAAAGCAAATATCCCAATCGGCACCAAGTGCAAAGCGATAAGGCGCTTTATCAATATATAAACGACATAAAAAACCAGTCTATGCGCAAAATCGGCCCGCTATCGAATGTCAGTTATAGCAGCAAATTAAAAGTCCTCAAGCAGGCGCTGGGAGTTCATACCACGCAGTCTCGCGTCCAAGGCAGTAAGCTCAAATCGCACAACAGCATCACGGTGGCCAGCTTATTTAAAGAAGCGCCGCCTGAGTTTTTGCGCATGATCGTCGTGCATGAGTTGGCACATTTTAAGGAGCATGAGCACAACAAAGCATTTTATCAATTATGCTGTCATATGGAGCCAGAGTATCATCAGTTTGAATTAGACACGCGTTTGTGGCTGCATTGGCGTGAGTTGAGGTCTTAGTTGTATGAATATTCATAAAAGGTAATATATATACCCTACTTTAAAACAGGTATAGTGTTACTCGTATTAATTGTCCTTGCGTACTAGTTTTATTTAGGATCGGCTATATATTGTTTCCGTAATATATTCATTTTTGTTTATATATTTATTTATAATTTCGAATATAATTGAGTCTAAGAGTTTTGGTTCTTATCATACGTATATTTAATTTTTGATGCTATAGATATAAAGTTAACTTGTTGATAGCGAAGTATCAGTATTCTTTAAAATACTGATACTTAAAAGTATATTTTCTTAGAAAAATAAGGCCTCAATATCACTCTCTATAAAACGTCAATACAGTATCTGACTGCCCATTCTAATCGTATGTTGACATGCGCTTGCCTCATATTGCTTGACACGAACTGATTGTAACGATATCCGAGCAGCTAAATAAAAAATAGTTCTTATTACCTAAATAATAACCATTCAGCTTTTTATTGGTGGGCAAATATAAATTGATAGTAGACGATTTAAAAGTAAATTGTTTTCGTTTGTATAAATGCAGAGTTTTTACTAGGCCTATGCTTTATATTCAGACAAAAGGTTGTATTCATGGTATGAGTAGAATTGACGATATGAGCATATATATTAGTATGGTAAGTGAAACGTAAAAGCTGTTATCTTAGTTAGTAGTTGAAGTTATAACTATTTTAGTTTTTTGTATAAAACCTATCTTTTTTCTATTGTTTGATGATTCGAGACTATGGGTTTTGTCTTTTTTAAACAAACAGCTTTTCTCAGGGGATAGTAATGGAGTTATGTCATGAATCGCAATTATAAAGTTATCTGGAATCGCTCACTTGGCTGCTTTACGGCAGTTGCCGAATATGCCAAAGCCCGTGGTAAGTCATCGAATGGCTCTGTCAGCTCAAGCGCTGCGGTATCAGATGCGATCAGCTCGGGCGCGAAGTTATTGCGCTTGACGGCGATCTGTGCAGGAATTGCAGCGTCTGGGTTTAGTATGCAAGTGGTAGCAAATGTGGGAAATAGGTCAATAGATACTAGAGCCTGTAGTAGTAGCGCTGCAGCAGATCATTCTGATGGTGATATTGCTGTGGGTTGCGGTAGCGATGCTTCTGGTTCAAACGCTATTGTTATAGGCGGTAATGCGACTACCAAAGTGGACTCGGGGACGCAAGGTGGTCAAAGTGTCGCTATCGGTTTTGACGCGCAAGCAAAGGGGGATCAATCTGTTGCTTTAGGTGCCAATGTACGAGCGTCGGGCAATTCGTCGGTAGCAGTGGGTGGAGATGATGTTGACAAAATTGCTAATAATACAGGACAGTCTGCACAATATACGGCTATTACTGGAGGGACTTTAACTGCAGGTCAGTATCCCAATACAGAGGCTAGTGGTGCAGGTGCTTCAGCATTTGGGGTGCAGTCAGTAGCATCTGGCAACTTCTCAAGTGCTATCGGTATGACATCAAAAGCCAGCGGCGCGGCCTCTGTAGCTTTAGGTGTTAATGCCAAATCCTCAGGAGAAGGCGCCCTAGCAATAGGCGCTGTTTCTAACGCTTCTGAGAAAGGCTCTGTGGCATTAGGGATCAACTCAAAATCAAGCGGCTTAAACTCCATTGCTATTGGTTCAGGCAGTACTCCAGCGACAGGAGCTAATTCATCAGGTGCGAATGCAACGTCGATTGGTAGTGCATCGAGTGCAGCAGAAGGCGCGACCGCTATTGGTGCTGGTGCTAAAGCTACCGTTAATGGTGGCGTAGCTATTGGTACAGAAGCGGTTGCAAATATCAACTCAGGTATTAAAGGTTTTGATCCATCTACAGGTGGTGCAACGAATCAGACGTCAAATGTATGGCAGTCTACTCGTGGCGCAGTTGCTTTTGGAGATAGTGCTAATGGTATCACTCGCCAATTGACTGGATTGGCGGCAGGGACTAATGACTCTGACGCAGTAAACGTCGCGCAGCTAAAAACAGTAACGAATCAAACTTTTAAGGTTCAAGCTAATGATGATACAGCATCAGCGGTCAAATCAAGTGATACTATTAAGTTTGTAGATGGTAAAAATATTCAGATTACTCGGACTGATACAGGTTCCGGTAGTAATATTATTATTAAAACCAAAGATAACCTTGCTCTTGATAGCGTGACCACCGGCAACACCCTAATGGACAATACAGGGCTTTCGGTTAATGATGGTGCAGGCAATGCAACCACCATCACCACTGCAGGTACAAACGTAGTTGATGATCAAGGCAACAGCGCGAACTATACTGCTGCCGGTTCAACCATCACAAATGGCAACAGCGTCACCACAATAGGCGCAGGTAACATCAGTGTCAGCGGCGTTGACAACACCGATCCATCCAACCCAGTGGCTAACAACATCGTATTAGACGGAACGACGGGGCAGATCAGTGGTGTAGCTGACGCAACCGCAGCGGACCAAGCCATTAACAAAGGTCAACTAGACGCGATAGCAAGTGCAGGTGACGCGAAGACTGACGCCCTAGGCAATAGCACCGCAAGCACCCTTGGCGGCGGTGCAAACTATGACGCAGCCACAGGCGCAGTTGAAGCGCCCACTTATACCTTAAACAACGGTAATAACGACGCTAGCACCACAGACTATAACGATGTCGGTAGCGCACTAGGCAACTTAGATGGTCGCACCACCACTAACACTGATGACATCGCTGACATCAATGCTGGTCGTACCGGTATTGTTCGTCAAGACGCAGGCACAGGCGCGATCACCGTTGGTGCTCAAACGGGTGGTACCAGTGTTGACTTTACCAATGTCGATGGCGCTAATCGTCAGCTCACAGGCGTGGCTAGTGCAGGAGACATCACTGACGTGAATAACGCCAACAACGCTGTTAACGCAGGTGACGTGAACACGGCCGTAGGCAACCTAACCGAGGCAGGTCTTAACTTTCAAGGCGACGACGGTACATTGATTGATCGTAACCTTGGCGAAACCTTAACCATTACAGGTGGTGAGACAGACTCAAACAACCTAAGTGCAGGCAACATCGGTGTGATCGCAAACGGTACCGATGGTCTAAGTGTCCAGCTTGCCAAAGACATTGATCTTGGAGCAGATGGCAGCGTGACCACCGGCAACACCCTAATGGACAATACAGGGCTTTCGGTTAATGATGGTGCAGGCAATGCAACCACCATCACCACTGCAGGTACAAACGTAGTTGATGATCAAGGCAACAGCGCGAACTATACTGCTGCCGGTTCAACCATCACAAATGGCAACAGCGTCACCACAATAGGCGCAGGTAACATCAGTGTCAGCGGCGTTGACAACACCGATCCATCCAACCCAGTGGCTAACAACATCGTATTAGACGGAACGACGGGGCAGATCAGTGGTGTAGCTGACGCAACCGCAGCGGACCAAGCCATTAACAAAGGTCAACTAGACGCGATAGCAAGTGCAGGTGACGCGAAGACTGACGCCCTAGGCAATAGCACCGCAAGCACCCTTGGCGGCGGTGCAAACTATGACGCAGCCACAGGCGCAGTTGAAGCGCCCACTTATACCTTAAACAACGGTAATAACGACGCTAGCACCACAGACTATAACGATGTCGGTAGCGCACTAGGCAACTTAGATGGTCGCACCACCACTAACACTGATGACATCGCTGACATCAATGCTGGTCGTACCGGTATTGTTCGTCAAGACGCAGGCACAGGCGCGATCACCGTTGGTGCTCAAACGGGTGGTACCAGTGTTGACTTTACCAATGTCGATGGCGCTAATCGTCAGCTCACAGGCGTGGCTGCAGGCACCAACGACACAGACGCTGTAAACAAAGCCCAGTTAGACGCTATTACTGGCAATATTACCGCAGGCGGGGTTCAGTATGATCGAAACCCTGATGACACAGTAAACTACGACCAAGTCAGCTTCGCTGGTACACCAGCTATCGTCGGTAAAGATGACAATGATAACGACATCGTCGTTAGTGGTGGAACGACGCTTACTAACGTTGCCAATGGTATCAACGCCTCTGATGCAGTTAATAAAGGTCAGCTTGATAGTGTTACTAAGGTCAAAGTTTTTGATAAAAACGGTGATGAGGTCACGGTAAATTTGGCAGATCAAGTGGTCAACAACAATGTAAATAACAATGACTTAGAATCTTTATTCTTAACCTACAATAAAGAGGGCCAAGAAGTCACTGATCGCTTGACCATCGGTGAGACGGTGCAAAAAATGAACACGGAAGGCGTAAAATTTGCGCATACCAATGCTAGTAGTCAAAGCAAAGGCGACATTGCTAACGGTGTGACCAATGACTCAAGCGCAGGTGGTCTAGACTCTACTGCCATCGGTGTCAACGCCATTATCGAAGCTGGCGCTGATAGCACAGTAGCCGTAGGCCATGACACGTTTGCCTCGGCCGATGCGACAAACTCTGTCGTTATAGGTAGAGGGTCAGAAGTCACAGGTGAATCATCAATTGCTATTGGTGATGGTGCGCAAGCGTTAGGTAATCAGTCCATTAGTATCGGTACCGGCAACGTTGTTAATGGCGATAACTCTGGTGCCTTTGGTGATCCAAGTATTATTAATGGCAGTAACAGTTACTCAGTGGGTAATAACAATACAATTAATAGTAATGACACCTTTGTCTTCGGTAATAATGTGACTCAAACTGTCGAAGGCTCGGTAGTATTGGGTACCGGCTCTGCAGCGATGACGGGCGCGGGTATCGCAGGTTTTGGGGCCGTTAGCAATGCTGCTATTGCTGCCACAACCAGTACTACAGGCGCAGTTGCGGTAGGTGATGCAGCCAATGGTGTATATCGTCAAGTCACTGGCGTTGCCGCAGGTACGGCGGATTCCGATGCGGTTAACGTCTCACAGTTAAAAGCAGTCAGTGATGCGCTGGGTGATAGCAATGAAGCGCTCAGTAACGCTGCCGTGCAATATGACAAAAACCCAGATGATACTGTCAATAAAGGCAGCATTACATTAGGCGGCGCGGCAGGTACCACTATCACCAATGTCGCTGACGGCTCTATCGCTGCCGGCAGTACTGATGCCATCAATGGTGGTCAATTGCATAATCTTGGTAGCGATGTCGCGGGTATTATCGGTGGTGATGCAACTTATGATGCAAATGGCAACCTAACTGCTAATAACATCGGCGGGACTGGTAAAGGCAACATTAGCGATGCTATCGCTTCTATTAACCAAGGTAATGCTCAGGCCAACGAAGACATCCAAGTCAATGCTGATAATATCCAAGCCAATACTGACAGGCTCGATACGGGTCTTAGCTTTGGGGCAGACACTGGGGATAATATCAATAAGCCTATTGGTGACAGTAGTGCGCTTAATTTTGAGGGCGGCAATAATATCACCACCTCTGCCACTGGTGACGGTATCAAATTTGACTTAAACGGCAATATCAGTGTGGACAGTGTCACGGCTGATAGTGTGACCACAGGTAATACCACAGTCAGCAATAATGGTATCACTATCAAAGATGGTCCAAGCATGACCACAGACGGTATCAATGCCGGTGATAAAACAATCACTGGTGTCGCTGATGGCATCGAAGTCAATGATGCTGTCAACCTTGGTCAGCTTAATGCGCTTGATGGGAAGCTCAGTAACAGCGTCAATGAGCTCGGTTACAAAATCAATGAAGTAGAAGACGATGCCAATGCGGGTATTTCGGCAGCAATGGCAATGTCGTCACTGCCACAAGCTTACATCCCTGGTAAGTCGATGGTCGGCGGTGGTATCGCCACTTATAATGGTCAAAGTGCCGTGGCAATTGGTGTGTCTAAAGTGTCTGACAATGGCCGCTGGGTCATTAAAGTCAACGGCACCGCAGATACCCAAGGCAATGCTGGCGGCGCAGTGGGTGCAGGCTTCCATTTCTAATCGACCTTGCGATGTCGTGACAGCGTTTACCCGTGAGTAGATGCTGTCAACTCACTTATAAAACATATTTAGGGATGTATAATGAAAAAATCTGTATATCATTATGGCTTACTGGCAACGACGGCATTACTTTTTACGATGACCGGCTGTAGCCAAAAAAACATTTTACCAACTTGGCACTTAACCCCTGGGGCGCAGCATGGCTCTGTCGATGCCGATGACTTGGTCTTTCCTGACCCCAACAAAGCATGGCAAAAAGGCGGTACTATCGTCAATCACGATGATGTTGCCAAGATAAGCGTAGGGACGACAAAGGATGAGATTTACAAGCTCATCGGTACACCTCACTTTAGCGAAGGTTTTAATGCTCGTGAATGGGATTACATTCTCAAGTTTTATGGCGCTGATAATAACGTAGAAACTTGCCAATATAAAATCATCTTTGATGACAGCTATGAGGGCAGAATACGTGACGATGAATTCTTCGCCACTGAGTTTTATTGGCAGCCAGCATCTTGCGCAAAATACGCACAGTTTACGCCTTGATGGTTTGATCTGTATTTACGATTAAAGGCGCCAAATGAAAGCGCATAAGTGAAAGAGTAAGGCATGGTGTCTTACTCTTTTTTGCTTTTGATGGTTACGCTTGACAGCTGCTTGGTGGATTACCTGATGGAGTCACAAAGATATGTGCTATGGTAGTCGTTCTAAAGCATTATTAATGGGTGAAACATGGATGTTTTTTCATATTGGCAAGGGTTTTACCGCAGCCCTTACGCTGGTGGGGCCAATCATCATCGGAATGAAACCGTATGAGTATGACGATCAACGATAAAATACGATCCGATAGGATAGCCGATGAGTACACGCAAGACGCCGCCCATACGTGCGGGTAAAGCAACATGGCTTGTCCCCGTGCTATGTCTGTTGGCGGGTGGAGCACTGATCGGTGTTTCGACCAATGTGGCAAAATATGCAGGAATGGTGGGGCTGACACCATTGGCGTTTTTGTTTTGGTCGATAGCAGGTGCCGCTCTCATACTGTTGGTGATGGCTGTACTTAGGCACGAGTTGCCACCATTGAATAAACGCAGCTTTGAGTATTATTTTATCGCCGCTTTGGTCAGTGTGGCGGGGTCTAATTTGTTGCTATTTTTGGCCATTCCTCATGTCGGTGCAGGGTTTGTGGCGCTGATTGTGTCGTTGCCGCCGCTGCTTACTTATCTGGCCGCGCTTACTTTACGCATGGAGCGCTTTGATGTCAGTCGTGCGTTTGGTGTGGGGGCTGCGCTACTGGGGGCGGGAGTGCTGGCGGTACATAAATTCTCTGCGCCAGACACCAGTATGTTTTGGGTATTGATCGCGCTGTGTGGCCCAGTGCTGCTGGCAGTGGGTAATATTTACCGCACGTTGCGCTGGCCTACGGGTGCCTCTCCCAATGCGCTAGCACCAGGGATGCTGTTGGCGGCGGCACTGCTGTTATTATTGTGTGCAGCGTTGCCGGGCTTTTCAGTGGCGTTACCGCATACAGGATGGCTGCCGATTGCTGTAATTGTCTTACAAGCGTGGCTCTTTGCTGGGCAGTTTTTGCTATTGTTTTTATTACAAAAGACGGGTGGCCCAGTGCTGCTTAGCTTATTGGGCGCGGTGGGCGCGGTCGTCGGCGTGCCAATCGCTATTTTTTTGCAAAAAGAGACGCCGCCTGAGGGGTTGTTTTTAGGCGCTTCACTGATTGCGATAGGTGTGGTTTTGGTGACGTGGGGCGGGGTAAGAGTGACGGCACGAGCAGCAAAAGACAGTGATAAGCAATAAGTAAAAAAGTAACTTATAAAGGAATAAGAACCGCTGAACAAGGAGCGTATATGTCGGCAACTAAAGAACAGATCGTCGCCTTTATGGCAGCAGAGTTTCCGCAGACCAAATGCGTGGTCGAGTCGGTAGATGATAAAGGGGCAGTACTATCACATGATATTGGCATAGATGAGCTGCGCCCAGGTGGGACAGTATCAGGGCCTGTATTGATGAGCATCGCGGATGTGGCAATTTATGTGGCCATCCTCGGTAGGATCGGCATCGTACCTTTGACCGTGACCACCAGTTTGACGATTAATTTTTTGCGAAAACCCTCGTCTGAGGCTCGCATCATAGCGGAGTGTACCCTGATAAAAGTGGGGCGCACCCTCATAGTGGGTGAGGTGTCGCTGTATTCAGAAGGCTCAAGTAATATGGTGGCTCATGTCGTCGGAACGTACTCGGTGCCACCAGCGCTCACATAATGCCAGTCATACAACAAATCATTTAAAGTACTATTATCTGAATTACTACCATCTAAAACATTAGTGAAGTAAAGTTTATTGTTGTTTTCTAAAAAAGCTCTTAGCGTCACTGCTGAGGGCTTTTTTATTTGTATGGTCTGAATAATAGTAAACACCAGTTTTGTCATCATATTGTCATAACGGCGTCGTATCCTTGTGCTCACGATAAATCGTGGTTGCATCACACTCATATCTTTAGTTATTTATTGATATGGCGATAGCAGTCAACGCATAGCTATTAGGGATGTTTATGAAGGTTGTTGGTCGGTTTGGCAGTATTTCCACTCGTATCTTGGTTATTTTGGCACTGGCTTTTTTGTTGATTATTTTATTGGTGTACTGGGTCATACAAACCCAAGCCAAACCGCGCATTCTAGCGATGACGTCAGAGATAGTCGTAGAAACCGGCAACGAAGCCATCAATAGCATCATGGCCAGTATCAATCATGTCGATGGACTGGCCAAAGCCACCAGCACGATGGCAGGCGGCTTGCCAAAACAAGATGACATTTATAAACAAACCTTTGGCAACCTCATGCAGCAGACGGATGCGCGTATCGTGGGCGGCGGTGTGTGGTTTGATCCCAATATGTATGTACAGGGCCGCGAACGCCAGTCGTTTGTCTGGGCGCGAGATACGTCAGGCGTGATGCAACCATTGACGCGTTATAATCAAGCCCGTCAAACGCCAACCCCGTATTATCGGGACTGGTGGTACATCCCTGCGATGTATGCGCGGCACGACCACTGCGTCTGGAGCCGAGCCTACGTCGATCCTGTGAGCAACCAGCGGGTAATGACCTGTGCCAAGGCGCTGTATGACAGTCGCAATCAGGCGTTTGATGGGGTGGTGAGCTTTAATTTGTTGCTGGATAATCTCGGTGCTGCCATGAAAAAGTGGCAAGACAAACTCGGTGGCTATGTGTTTTTGGTCGATTTGGACAACCGGTTTTTGGCCTTTCCAGAGCAATCGAAGGTCACACAAACGACTGAGAATAATCCGCAAGGTGAGGTAGTCACGGCACGGCAGCTGGCCGCCCAAAGTCCTGGTTTTGCGCCGATTGCGGACAGCTTAGAGCGTATCAATCATCAGCTGATCGATGAAGCACTGGCAAAAGATGAAGGCCGCTTTACCCTCGCTGCTCGTAGTATCTTGAGCACCACCAATCTAGACAAGATTAGCGAGCAAGAGTCCAAACTGCTCTCTGCTTTACTGCTATTAAATATCGATCAGACGTTTGCGCTTGTAGACAGTCATTTGGTTGAGACCATCGCTGTGCCCGATGATTTTATATTGCAGCAGCCGGCGACCGCCTTTGTCTTTCGTCTGCCGTTTACCTATTGGAAGATGGTCGTCGTCAAGCCTGATAACGATATGATGAGCGTGGCAAATGCGTTGTCTGACAAGCTGATTCAGGCCATGTTGTTGGGTTTTATACCGATCTTGTTATTGACCGCATGGGTGTTTCGTCGCTACTTCACGCGGCCGCTCAAGCGGATGGCCGATGCTGTGGCTGACATGGGTGCGCTGATTGAACAAAAACAATATCAGCAGTTAAGCGCGCACAAACTGCCAGCCTCAGCGGTCAGTGAAATCCATGTCATCAGTGAACAAACCAATCAGTTGATCGACCGTATCGTCGAAAACGAAGGCGCACTGGCTGAAATCAATGTCCATCTAGAAAAGCAAGTCGCAGCTCGAACCCAAGACCTACAGCAAGCCATGAATGAGCTAAAAGCCTCACAAGTGCAGCTGGTACGCTCCGAAAAAATGGCCACGCTCGGCCAGATGGTGGCAGGCGTGGCACACGAGGTCAATACCCCGCTTGGCTATGTGCGTAGCAATATGGAATTGGTGGGTGATAATCTTGGGCGTTTTGATGAGCTGATACAGCATACCGAGCAGTTATTGCAGGCCTTAAAAGCGCCAAATACCCCGCCAGAAAAAACCGAGCAACTGATAGCGCAAACCTTACAATGCTGCGAGGCAATCAAAGAAGATGAGGTCAGTGAGGATTTGGCCGATTTGATTAAAGACGGGCTGTACGGCGTCGATCAGATTGCAGAGCTGGTCGTCAGCTTGCGTGATTTTTCTCGAATTGATGAATCTAAAGTCAAAGAAGTCGATATCAATGACTGTATCACCACCTCCCTTGTCATGGCGCGAAACAATCTAAAAACCCTAGACGTCAGCACAGAGCTTGCCGAGCTGCCGTTGATTCAATGCAACCCTTCACAAATCAACCAAGTGTTATTAAACCTATTTAATAATGCCGCTCAAGCCATGCCAGCCGATCGTAAAGGCACATTGCATATTACGTCATCTGTCGATGACACCCAGCAGTACCTAGCCGTGAGTGTCAAAGACAATGGCGTGGGCATTGAGGAGAGTAAGCTGGTACAGATTTTTGAGCCATTTTTTACCACCAAAAAAGCCGGTGAAGGCACAGGCCTAGGGCTGGCTATTAGCGCGCAAATCATGGAGCAGCATCATGGACGTATGGAGGTCAGCTCAGTCGTTGGGGAGGGCACGACGTTTACGCTGCTGCTGCCTGTGCAGTCGACTGCTGATAAGAGCAAACCAGCTCGAGCTTTATTTGAAAATGAATAGACTTAAAACTATAAAGAGAATGACATGCAAAAACCAAAGATCGCCTTTATCGACGATGAGCCGCGCATCTTACGCAGCTTAAAGATGCACTTTCGCCAGTCGCACGATGTGTTTACCACCACCGATGCCGCTGAGCTGATGGCGTATGTCAGCCGCCACGATGTCCAAGTGGTCATCAGTGATCAGCGTATGCCAGATAAGCAAGGGACAGAAGTGCTGCGTGATATCAAAGAGAAATCGCCAAACACCATTCGTATTTTATTGACCGGTTATGCCGATCTAAACGCGGTGATTGATTCGGTCAATGAAGGCGAGATTTATCGTTATATCACCAAACCTTGGCAAAATGATGAGCTAAAAGACGTCATCAACAAAGCGACAGAGATTGCTCAACAAACACAAGACATTGCCCCGAGTGTTTTTGGGGACACAGCACTGTCTCACCCTGCATACAGTAATGCAGCTGGCAAGCGCCATCTACTGGTATTAGACGATGACGAGCATGTCTATCAGCAAATAAAAAGTCATTTTAAGGGTTCCTATACAGTGAGCTGGGCAAACACGCTTGAGCAGGCAGCAAGCTTATTACAAAAAAAGCGCTTTGGGGTCACCATTACTGACGCCACGCTCAACGAAGAAAACATCACGCCTGTGGTTTATGCCCTAAAAAACATCCAGCCAGATTTGATGGTGTTGATGTTGACTGAATTTAAAGATGCTCATATGGTGATTGATTTAATCAATAAGGGTCAAGTGTATCGCTGCTTACCACGACCGACCAATTTTTCTATGATGAGTATCAGTCTGGATCGCGCCTTTGATCATCATGAGCGACTACTCCAGCAACCAATACTGGCAGCGCGCCATCAGGTCGAGGCGGTGCCTGCGTCCGAGGCGTTTAGCTTTTCTGAGAGAATAAAAGGTTTTTTTACCAAAATAAAAAGCTGGCGCATCGGTAAATAGCACCGATGGATACCTGCGCCTAGTCTGTAATACTCGCTGTCCAAGCAAAGGTCTCTATGATGTGACGCCACTGCTCGTCCAGTCCCGCTTTTAGTAGCAGTGGCTCACCGGTGACAGGGTGGCTGAGCGCCAAACTGTGAGCATGCAGTAGCATGCGCGTGCAATCATACTGAGTACGAAAAAATCGATTGTGCCGTCCATCGCCGTGACTGGTATCACCCACGATGGGGTGAAACAAATGCTTCATATGCCGGCGCAACTGATGCTTGCGGCCAGTGACGGGCATCAAGCGCATGAGACTGTAGCGGCTGGTGTTGTGTTTTTTTGATACGGCAAATGGCAGCTCGATCTGTGCTAAGCGTTGCCAATGAGTCACCGCTTCTTGAGCAGGTTTGTCCACATTGGCAAACTTATCGGCGATGGCGTCTGGCTGAAAGCTTAGCGCATGATCGACAGAGCCTTGCTCTGGCATAAAGCCGCGTACCACCGCCAAATACTGCTTGGTTACCTTGCGCGTAGTAAAAGCCTCAGTCAACGTGCGCGCCACGTCCGCATTTTTGGCAAACAGTAATACCCCTGACGTCGGCCGATCCAGACGATGTACGGGAAACACATGACAGCCTACGGCATCACGGGTCAGCTGCAAAGCAAAGCGCGTCTCGCCTTTATCCAGCCAGCTGCGATGCACCAATAGCCCCGCCTCTTTATTAATCGCCACCAAAAACTCATCTTCATAAATAATATCTACTTGGTCGACGTTATCACTTTCGATATTCATATGTTTTACCCATCTGTAGAGGCTATCATTTTATACCCATTATACATCAGCTGTTTTTATATATAGTCAGGTCAATATAAACAGGATACAGCGAGACTGAGATAAGTTTTACGCAGCACCTGTCGGCGCAGGCACAGCACGCAAGAAAATTTATGTCAGTTTAGCGAATATATACAGTGTACCTCTTTTATGTAGTAATGACGAAATCGCTTTTTTAACGTCTCGCTGAAAATGACAGCTACTATCAGACTGAGCCATGCTGAAAAAATCGTAGAGAGAAACTTGATAAACTAAGCCCATTAATCGGAGCTTGCTATGATCAAGAACGTGAGAGCCTGCAGTGACGAATTCAAAGCTAAAGCTGTCAAGAAAATAGCGAATGATAAGTAGTGCCTTCTTCTTTCAGAACGGGATACATAAAAAAAGCCCCAATCATAAAGATTGGGGCTTTTCGAATCTGGTAGGCGTAACTAGATTCGAACTAGCGACCTCTACCATGTCAAGGTAGCGCTCTAACCAACTGAGCTATACGCCTATTTAGGTTGAGCATTTTAGCAAGTTTTTAAGACTTTGCAAGCCTTTTTTATAAAAAAATTGAATTATTATGCAAATACTTATAATCCCTTCGATATTGAAGCTTTTTATGGCCTTTTATCTACAGTTTGGCGACTACCAGCGATTTATCTGATGCGTTTGGTTGGTGTTTTGTGGGTGATAAGCATTAATAATAAAGCTGCATAGAGATATCACCGGCATTGATGTTACTATGATTTTCATAAAGGCTCAGTAGTTTTCATAAAAGAGCAATGGTTTTGATCAGAGGTCGTTGTACAGACTGTTTTGTTTGATGTCAGGACTCAATGATGACGGTGACAAGGCTATGATGATATTAACGTAGAATGGGATAGGTTATGGGATTATTAGTCGAGGGAAAGTGGCAAGATCAGTGGTATGACACAAAATCCAGTGGGGGGCGTTTTCAGCGTGAGGACGCAGGCTTTAGAAATTGGGTGACCGCAGACGGTAGCGCAGGCCCATCAGGGGTAGGCGGTTTTAAAGCCGAGCCAAACCGTTATCATCTGTATGTATCGCTGGCTTGCCCTTGGGCGCATCGCACCACCATTTATCGTAAGCTCAAGGGCTTGGAGGATATGGTGTCGTTGTCGGTTGTGCATCCATTTATGGGTGATAAGGGCTGGACGTTTGCCGCGGGCGAGGGCTTGATTGCTGATCCGCTACACGATGCCGATTATGCTTATGAGATATATGTTGCGGCGAAGCCTGATTATACAGGGCGCGTCACGGTGCCTATCTTGTGGGATAAAAAAACCAACACCATCGTCAGCAATGAGTCATCAGAGATCATCCGTATGTTTAACACCGCCTTTGATGAGGTCGGCGCGCGTGCTGGTAACTTTTTACCAGCAGAGAAGATAGCCGAAATCGATGAGATCAACGATAGGGTCTATACAGCGGTAAACAATGGCGTCTATAAGGCAGGGTTTGCTACCACGCAAGCTGCTTATGAAGAGGCAGTGACGGCGCTATTTGAGGCGTTAGACATGCTCGAGGCGCGCTTGTCCCAGCAGCGCTACTTGGTCGGCCAGACGATCACAGAAGCAGATTGGCGCTTATTTACCACGCTTGTTCGTTTTGATAGTGTGTATTTTGGTCATTTTAAATGCAACATACGCCGTATTGTTGATTACCCCAATCTGTGGGGCTATCTGCGAGAGTTGTATCAAGTGCCAGGCGTCGCAGAGACGGTCAATATGACGCATATCAAGCAGCACTATTATGGTAGTCATACCAATATCAACCCAACACGTATCGTCCCTGTCGGGCCTGCGATTGATTTTCATTCACCACATCAGCGTGATAAGGCATAAGTCTGTCTTAAAGTGACTATTTATCAAATTGTCTGTGTGTTTAAGAGGTTCGCAGGCAGAGGTTAACTGATACTGATAAAAAATATCACAACAAAAAACGCCCTAGCTAACCGATGTTAGCTGGGGCGTTTTTGAATGATAAGTTATTGATTAAACTTATCTTTAAGCGTTGTTTAACTGACGCGCTGCCTCTAAGGCAAAATAGGTCAAGATGCCGTCGGCACCCGCGCGGCGAAAGCCAATTAAAGACTCTAAGATCACCGCATCAGTCAGCCAGCCATTTTGAATCGCGGCCATGTGCATGGCATATTCGCCAGATACTTGATAAGCAAAAGTCGGCACGCCAAAGGTGTTTTTGACTTCGCGAATCAAATCCAGATAGGGCTGACCGGGCTTGATCATCACCATATCGGCGCCTTCGTTGATGTCCATGGCCACCTCGTGTAGAGCCTCGGCGCGGTTACCAAAGTCCATTTGGTATTGTTTTTTGTGCCCACCTTTTAGGTTGCCTGCACTGCCGACAGCATCACGGAATGGTCCATAATAAGCCGAGGCGTATTTGGCAGAATAAGCCATGATAGCGGTATTGACAAGACCTTCGCTCTCAAAGGCATCACGCATGGCTTTGATACGGCCATCCATCATGTCACTTGGTGAGATGATATCAGCGCCAGCCTGTGCATGGACGAGGGCTTGCTTGACCAATACCTCGATGGTGGCATCGTTGATGACATAGCCACTATCGTCGAGCAGACCATCTTGGCCATGTGAAGTATACGGGTCCAGTGCCACGTCAGTCATCACCACCATTTCTGGTACGGCGTCTTTTACGGCTTTTACTGCGCGCGCTGTCAGGCCATTTTTATCGTAGGCTGCTTTGCCGTCTGGGGTTTTTAGGGCGTTGTCAATGACGGGAAAGATATCGATGGTTGTGACGCCCTCATTTAATAGCGCTTTGGCATAATCGATCAGCAGATCGATAGATAGGCGCTCGACGCCTGGCATGCTAGAGATGGCCTCACGCTGGTTTTTACCTTCTAAAACAAAAACAGGGGCGATAAAGTGTTTGGGGTGTAGCTCCACTTCACGAATCATCGCGCGTACATTGTCGTTATAACGTAAGCGGCGCAAGCGAGTGGCAGGATATTGGCGGTTAAAGGTATAGCTCATAATCATTCCTTATATTTGTTTTGTTTGATGAATTTTACATGCTCTAAGCGTTGCCGTCTGATACGGCTAGGTGAGGCTGGCTAGTATGGTCTGACTACTATACCCAATAGCCACGGTCAAAAGCAAAAAGCCCTACCAAGTCGGTAGGGCTGATGGTACGTATCGACTGTTAGGGTGAGAGGGCATTGTGTTGCCTTGCCCTCGTTAAGACTGCTTATGGTTCAACGATCTGGGTCACAGGGACGGTCTCTGTACTGGTGTCAAAGGTGGTCTTTTCGGTGATCACCCCGACCGCAGCATCTGTTGTACCATCGTCATTGACATCGACCACCGCGGTTGGCTCAAAGCTTGCGGTCTCTTTGGCCTGCGCTTGCTTGATTGCACCTGCTTCTTGCGGCGAGGCTACCCGTGCTGAGCTGGCAGCCTCGATAGCGTTTACTGCTTTTGCTTTGTTGGTGCTAGCAGGTAAGTTGACCAATTGTACCAAGTTTTTGTGCGGTACGGGAATGGCTGTTGGTACATCAAGGTTGGCACCGCCACCGAGCGCTTGGTATAGCTCGATTTGGCTGACGATTTTTTGTAGCTCCAAATCCAAGATACCTTGCTGAGTTGAGAACAGCGAGCGCTGGGCATCGAGTACGTCTAGATAGTTTGCGATACCAGCCTTAAAGCGTGCATCTGCTATCTGATAGGTTTGCTCAAAGTTGTCTTGTAGACGATACTGTGCTTCGAGCTGTTGTCCTAGCGTCGCACGTGTGGCCAATACATCTGACACTTCACGGAAGGCGGTTTGGATAGATTTTTCGTAATTTGCCAAGGTCTGCTCGCGCTCGATTTTGGCCACGTCGTAGTTGGCATCTAGGCGACCTGCATCAAAGATAGGCACGCTAATACTTGGGCCAAACGACCAGCCCACCGAGCCGCTCTTAAACAAGTCATCCAAACTACCACTACTCACGCCCACACTACTGGCTAGGCTGATAGAGGGGAAGTAAGAGGCGCGTGCCACTTCGATATTGGCACCAGCCGCTTTGAGGCTGTACTCTGCTTGTAGGACGTCAGGGCGATAACGTAACAGCTCACTTGGCAAGCCGGCATTAAAGATCTGCTGACTTGTGATATTGCTGACGGCAGGCGCTGGAATCAGCTCATTTGGAATCGGGGCGCCAATCAGATACTGCAAGGCATTACGCGAGGTCAAAATACTACTCTGGGCGCGTAGTACCGCCAGTCTGGCGTTTTCTAAAGACGCGCTGGCTTGTAATGAGGGCAGTTTGGGATCGACCCCAGCTTCAAAGCGTTTGTCGGCAATAAACAGCGAGCGCTCACGGCTTTCAGCAGTGGCTTCTGCCAGTTTTAGCTGCGCCAAGCTATAGCTTAGGTTGGCATAGCTTTGGGCGATGTTACTAATCAGGCTGATTTGCGTGGCGTCTTTGGCGGCGCTCGTCGCTAAGAAATTTTGCAAGGCTTGATCTTTTAAGCTGGCAATTTTGCCCCAAAAATCCAGCTCATAGTTGGCCAAGCCTAGGTTGACGTTATAGCTGCTGTTGGGGTTTTTGTCGACGCTATTTTGCGCTTGACGCGTGTAGCCGCCACTGGCGTTGATCGCAGGCAAATCATTGATGTCAGTGATTTGATATTGCGCGCGCGCTTTCTCAATTGCAAGGCGCGCACTTTCAAAGTCTTTGTTATTTTCCAGTCCTAATGCAATCAGACCTTTTAGGCGCTCATCGCTATAAAAGTCCTGCCAACGCTGTCCTGCGATACTTGGCTGCTCGCCACTACTGACGGTTTCTTTGTCAAATGCGCCGTAGGTTTGCTCAATCGGCACATTGGGCTCAGCCAATACAGGACGCATATCCGCCTTTGGAATGGTGTTACAGGCTGCCATACTGAGCGCCAAGGCGGTCAAGCCGATAAGACGACCGCCGTTTTTGCGCAGTGCTGCCCGCGTTGGGTGGGCAGGGGTAGCCATGTTGGCTACCGCAGCTGAGCTTAGGGTTAAGGTTTTTTGAGCACTCATTGTGTATTGTCTCCAAAGCTTGCAGGCTGATAACTTTCAGAAGGCGTTGGGGTTTGTGGGCCAGTTGGACCACTGCCACCATCTTTATCATTCGGTTGATTGTTCTCATATTTGTGCGGGAACAAACTACGCACCCAGATGTAGAACATAGGGATAAAGAAGATACCTAAGAATGTCGCGGTGACAACCCCGCCAACCACACTGGTACCGATGGCGTTTTGACTGCCCGAACCTGGTCCTGTGGCGAGGAATAATGGCACAACACCGAGTCCAAAGGCAAGTGAGGTCATGATAATTGGGCGCAGACGTTGACGTGCTGCGGTCATTACCGCCTCTTTTAGACTATAGCCTTCTTCTTGGTGCTCTTTGGCAAACTCGATAATCAAAATCGCGTTTTTGGCAGACAGACCAACGACGGTGAGTAGACCCACCTGTAAGTAAATATCGTTGTTAAAGCCGCGTAGCCAGGTAAATATCACCGCTCCCAATACCCCAAGTGGAATCACCAGTAGGACAGAGAAGGGGATGGACCAGCTTTCATATAGAGCGGCTAGGCATAAGAATACCACTAAGATAGACAGCGCATATAGCATGGGCGCTTGGGCACCTGATTTTTGCTCCTCAAGTGACATACCCGTCCATTCGTAGCCGACGCCATCAGGCAGTTTTTCCATCATGGCTTCCATCGCGCTCATTGCCTCACCTGTACTAAGACCAGGCGCGGCGCTACCTTGGATGTTCATAGAAGGCAAGCTGTTATAACGGGTCAGACGCGGAGAGCCTGATTGCCATTCGCTGCTAGAGAACGCATCAAATGAAATCATATCGCCCGTATCATTACGTACATACCACTTACCGATGTCATCTGGGTTGGTACGGCTGCTAGGCTCGCCTTGGACAAAGACGCGTTTGATACGACCACGATCGACGAAGTCATTGATATAGCTTGAGCCCCAAGCTGTAGAAATAACACTATTGATGCTGCCAAGCGATAGGCCATAAGCGGCAGCCTGCTCTTGGTTGATATTGACTTTGAGCTGCGGCGCATCTTCTTGGCCGTTAGGGCGCACACCTGCGACTTGGTCGTTCTGTGCAGACATACCGAGTAGCATATTACGCGCCTCGAGCAAGCCTTCGTGTCCGAGGTTGCCGGTATCCTGAATCATCAAGTCAAAACCACTGGCGTTACCCAGCTCAGTAATCGCTGGTGGAACGATGGCAAAGACTTGTGCTTCGTTTAGTTGGGTAAAGAAATATCCCATGGCACGATCAGCGACAGCCTGTGCGGTGTTTTCTTCACCAGGACGATCCGCCCAGTCAGATAAGCGCACAAAGGCCAGACCCATGTTTTGCCCTTGTCCAGCAAAACTAAAGCCTGCAATGGTAAAAACAGAGGCGATATTGTCGCCTTCTTGCGTGTCGTAATAGTTACTGACTTTATCGAGCACGTCTTGTGTTTCATCTAGCGTGGCGCCAGCAGGAAGCTGAACTAAGGTAAACATAATACCTTGGTCTTCTTCTGGCAAAAACGAACCTGGAATACGCAAGAACACCACTGCCATGAGGCCGATGATGGCGGCATAGCCGATCAGATATAGCCACTTAAACCGAATACTCTTACCAACGAAGTTTTCATACGAGCGGCTAAGTTTAAAGAACCCGCGGTTGAACCAGCCAAAAAAGCCTTTTTGTTCTTCGTTGCTGCCTTTTTCGTGACTCTTACTACGTTTTAGTAGGGTCACACACAGCGCTGGCGTAAAGATCAGCGCGACCAAGGCAGAGAGTACCATACTGGTGATCAAGGTGATGGAGAACTGACGGTAAATGACCCCAGTTGATCCGCCAAAGAAAGCCATCGGTACGAATACCGCTGACAATATCAAGGCAATACCGATAACGATTTTACTGATTTCACCCATAGACTGTAGGGTGGCATCCTTGATAGAGATATGCGGATCTTCTTCTAAAATACGCTCGACGTTTTCTACCACGACGATGGCATCATCGACCAACAGACCGATGGACAGTACCATCGCAAACATGGTCAAGACGTTGACACTAAACCCTGCGACATACAGTACAGCAAAAGTACCGAGTAGAACGACAGGGACGGCAAGGGTCGGAATGATAGTGGCGCGCCAGTTCTGTAAGAAAATAAACATGACGATAAATACCAGCACGATCGCTTCGATCAGTGTATGAACCACTTGCTCGATAGACAAACGTACGAATGGCGTGGTGTCATAAGGCACAACAGAGATAAGGCCTGCTGGGAAGTTGGCTTCTAGCTCAGCCATACGTGCGCCGACCGCCTCACGCGTCTCTAGCGCGTTTGCGCCTGCAGCCAATGAGATACCTAGACCTGCCGCTTCTTGACCGTTATACAGGGAGATGACGCTATAGTTTTCACTACCGATTTCGACATCAGCGACATCGCCGAGGCGTACTTGCGCGCCCGATGTGTCTGTTTTTAGCAAGATATCTTTAAACTCTTCAGGAGTTTGTAGATAGCTCTGTACGGTGACGGTGGCGTTGATGACTTGTCGATCGGTGTCAGCAGGTGCTTGCCCTAACTGACCGGCTGAGACTTGCGCGTTTTGTGAGCGTACCGCATTGACCACATCAGAGGGCACCATGTTGTAGCTACGCAAGCGCGCAGGGTCCAGCCATATACGCATGGCATACGCCGAACCGAACACCTGTACTTCACCCACCCCTTCGACACGGCTTAGCTGATCGACGACGTTTGAGTTGATATAGTCGGCGATATCCGCACGATCCATACTACCGTCTTCGGAGATAAAACCCTGTACCATCAAAAAGCTGCTGGAGGATTTGTTGACGTTGACGCCTTGACGCTGCACCGACTCAGGTAGCGAGCTCATGGCCGCTTGTAGTTTGTTTTGTACTTGTACCTGTGCCGTATCAGGGTCTGTGCCGTTTTCAAAGGTGAGCGTCACAGAGGCGCTACCGTTTGAGGAGCTCGACGATGACATATACATCAGACCATCAAGGCCCTTCATACGTTGTTCAATGATCTGGACAACGGAATCTTCGACGGTCTGGGCGTTGGCACCAGGATAGCTGGCACTCACCGAAATCGTCGGCGGTGCAATACGTGGATACTGTTCGATCGGTAGATTGATGACCGATATCACCCCGATGAGCATGACCAAAATAGCCAGCACCCATGCAAAAATAGGGCGATTAATAAAAAAACGTGACATAGTATATCCCTAAGTCTTCCTATCTTTGAATGGAATTAGTTAGCAGCGGCTTCTGTAGATTTTTCTTTGGTAGCGTTGTTTTCAGAGGTGTCATTACCAGCTGGCTTCTTATCCATTGTTTTTGCCGCTTGCTGCGGTGTTTTAGCCTCAGCACCTTTTGCAGATGGTGCTGGATTGGCGCTTTCTAGTGGTTTTACCACCACTTCTTGCTCAGGTTTGACCTTCGAGCCACCAATAACGACCACTTTATCACCCGCTTGCAGGCCATCTGTGACGATCCATTGTCCATCATAAGTACCATTGATGGTGACTGGACGCACTTGGATTTTGTTGTTTTTGTCAGCGATGTACACTTGCGTGTCGCCTTTAGGCGTACGCATGACCGCACTTTGTGGTACTAAGGCGGCGTTGGTGATGACGCTCTGCGTGAGGCGAGCGGTGACGTACATGCCTGGCAACAAGATATTGTTGCTATTTGGGAAAATCGCGCGCAAGGTGACCGCGCCTGTGGATTCATCGACTTTGGCTTCAGACAGCGCAAGCTTACCGCGTACCGGATAGACCGAGCCGTCTTCTAATACCAGCTCCACAGAGTTCATACCTGGCTGTGCTTTTCCTTCAGATATTTGTTGGCGTAGCTTTAGTAGCTCAGATGATGACTGACTGATATCGACATAGATAGGGTCTAAGCGAGAG
Source organism: Psychrobacter sp. Rd 27.2 (assembly GCF_001921755.1). Taxonomy (NCBI): domain Bacteria; kingdom Pseudomonadati; phylum Pseudomonadota; class Gammaproteobacteria; order Moraxellales; family Moraxellaceae; genus Psychrobacter; species Psychrobacter sp. Rd 27.2. The sequence goes on from NZ_MRYB01000001.1 coordinate 438,243, forward strand.
ATGGTCACCAACGGATCGGGCTGACCTGCGCTCACTAGTGTACCCGCCGTCACGCTTGAGCGGTCCGTGCGACCCGTCAATGGCGCACGTACGATGGTACGGTTGAGGTCTAGCGTGCTGGCTTGTAGCCCAGCCTTAGCCGTTTGAATGCCTGCTTTGGCACTTTCGATGCCCGCTTGGGTCTGTCCGACAGCGGCCGCCGCGCTTTGTACAGCAGCTTGTGCGGTGCGTACCGCGGTTTGTGCTTGTTCGTATTGCTGCTTGGAGATGGCATCGATATCGACCAACCCTTGCAGACGTTGTAAGTCGTTTTGCGCCTGTGCCAATGAGGCTTGACGGCTGGCTAGCTCAGCTTTGGCATTGGCGTTGTTGGCCTGTGCTGTCTGATAGTTGGCTTGTGCTTGCTGCACCGCGGCTTGCCCACTGGCGACAGAAGACGCATAGTTGTCGGTATTAATACGATAAAGGGGCTGGCCTTTTTTGACGTTGCTTCCTTCACGGAACAGCACTTCGTCGATGACACCATTGACCTGTGGGCGGACGTCAGCGGTTTGATACGCGGCGGTACGTCCAGAGAATGTCTGTACTTGAGGGACGGTATCAAATGTAACGGTTTGGACGTTGACGACCGCAGGCGGCATCTGCTGCTGAGCGGCTTCAGCGCCAGCGGCGTCCTCGTTTTTGTCACAGCCAACCAGTACAGCTCCAGATAGTACAGATGCTATTACAAGCGCAAGAGTAGAATGCTTCATCAATGTCCTCGGCAATATGTATAAAGAATAATGGCAGTATAAAAAGTTTATCAATAAACCTAAGCGTATTGAATATAAAAGTTAATATTGATTCAAAGCACCTATACCATCTTCAAAACCTCGCTACTAGGACATCTGATAGCGCTATATAAATGAGGTACCGCGGTAAGACGCTTTGTGTTTTAGTCGCCGCTTAGGGGTAGAAGACCTATGAGTAAGCGGCAACATGGATGTATAAAATGAATAAATAATTATAAACTATAGGGGTAACCCCACAGTCAAGTGACTAATATCGCGGATTGTCATAAAAATCAGCAATGTTGGCAGCGCTATAAGTGCTAACTATCCGTGATATCAGCGTTATGTCAAATAACTGAGCAGCCCTAACCGCCTATTAATCAGCAAAAATAAATGTTAACTTTTGTTAAAAATGCAAAGCCCTATAATCATTAAGGTGTTTTTTGCTTCCTAAGTCGCCTCTGTCTACAAAAAATCGGCGTTGGCAAGCCATAATTGTGACCGCGGAAATAAACGCTTAATCACCCGGTCATTGGGCAAAGAGTGCGACGATCTCACTGCTAATGACGCTACAGCCTATAGCAAGCGCGCGCTGGCAAGCTCAGTCAATTGATACAGACCATGACGGTAGCGGTTGTCAGGCAAGCTCTCAAGCGCCTGTTGCGCCAGCTTGGTTTCTTCTAAGGCGCGCAGCTTACAGTAGTCTAACGCACCTGATTGGCGGACCAGTTCGATGAGCTGCGCGGCATTGGGGGTTTTGCCCGTTTGTACAGCGACTCTTAATTGCTCATAACCCTCATGGTCGCTTTGCTTGAGGAGCTCAAGAGCTTTGATGGTCGGTAGTGTCGGCTTGCCTTCAGCCAAGTCATCACCAAGGTTTTTACCCATCAGCTCACTGTCGCCGCTGTAGTCGAGCACATCGTCGATGATTTGAAAGGCATTGCCGAAGTGCTGGCCAAAATTGCCAAGCACCTGCATATATTCTGTCTTGCCTTGCAAAATCGCCGCGCCTTGAGTCGCCATCATAAACAGCCGTGAGGTTTTGCCATCGATGATGTTGAGATAATCGGTCTCAGTGGCCTCAGGATTATGCTGATGCTGCAACTGCAAGACTTCGCCTTCAGCGATATCACAGGTGCCATCAGAGAATACTTGCAATAGCGGCAAGCTTTGAAAGCCAACCAATAAATTAAAGGCGCGGGCGATCAGATAATCACCGACCAGTACGGCGGTGGCGTTGTCCCACGTAGCATTGGCCGTGGGCTTGCCGCGGCGCTGACCTGACTCATCAATGACATCATCGTGTACCAGCGTCGCAGTATGCAGCATCTCTGTGATGGCCGCCAAATGCATGGCTGATTGTGATGGGTTGTCATCAAACATACGAGCGCATAGTAAGGTAATAAGTGGGCGCATACGTTTGCCCCCTGCATTGATCACATGCTGTGAGACGCTCATGACGAGTTGTACTTTGGAGTTCAGGCTGCCAAATACTTGTTTGTCCATGATCTCAAAATCATCGGCCACGATACTTTGGATATCGGCATAGCTGGGCGTGGGCTGAGCGTTAGGCGTATTCGTGTCTAAAAGGGTACTGGTCATAATAAATCGTCATATCAGTCAAAATAAAAAAGTTTGGTAGCCTCGGTCTTATATAGCAAAGGCGTCGTTTTGGTTATAATAGCATAGCTGTGTTTTTGAATGGTTGGTTAAAGTGTAGTGCGCTGATGCGGATAGGTGCTGGGCTGGGAAGGTAGACGCTAACAGCCAACCGAGAATAGACATTAAAAATAACCAAAGAGTAAATAAAGCACTGTAAGTCACTGATTATATAAGCTATAATGGCCACCGTTAGGCATTAGCCATGCGTCGTATTTGCTAGCGTGTCTGCTAGTGTATGTCTTCAATTCACTCGATAGTTATCTAAATGGGCTAAAAATGGCCAAATTTTGCCAAACATCATCAAATAGCGGGTCAATATCCCGATATTAACGGCGCTATTTTCCTTGTTTGGCCGCAATGTAGCTCATTTTTATCACCATTTTTGAAATAAAGACACGCCCTAGACTAAGTAACTGGGCATTCACAATCATTGATTGTAAGTTATAAACAGTCACAGGCCATAAAAAGTGTGTAGCAATAGCGAACACCTTTATAAAGCTTGATCATCACTGACAAGCAGAGAGATACGGACGATGGTATTTAGGTAACCACCTTACAAAAACAAGAGGCGCGGCTTGCTTTTATGAGCAAAAAGCCGTAAAATCTTGCCTTTAATTTTTCCCTGTCGTGTTCGTTATCGAAGCGTTGATATAACATCAGCCACGGCACACGGGTTAAACGGAGTCATACAATGTACGCAGTAATCAAAACTGGTGGTAAGCAGCACCGCGTTGTCGTCGATGAGCTTTTAAAAGTTGAGCTACTAAAAGCAGAAAAAGGCGAGACAATCAAACTAGAAGACGTGTTGATGGTTGTTGACGGCGATAACGTCAAAATCGGTCAGCCTGTTGTTGAAGGCGCTAGCGTAGAAGTTGAAGTGGTTGAGCATGGTCGCGGCGAAAAAATCCGTATCATCAAGCACAACCGTCGTAAGCACTATCACAAAGAGCAAGGTCACCGCCAATGGTACACCTTGTTAAAAATCAAAGCCATTAATGCCTAATTCCCTATTTAGCGATTATCGCTAAACTAGCGCACTAAATGCTTAAGAGTTATCGCATTGGCGGTAAGTCACATTAACAAGGAGATTTTCTCATGGCACATAAAAAAGCTGCCGGTTCGACTCGTAACGGTCGTGATTCAAACCCAAAAATGCTCGGCGTAAAAATCTTTGGTGGCCAAGCTATCACAGCCGGTAACATCATCGTACGTCAACGTGGTACAGAGTTCCACGCAGGCGAAGGCGTTGGCATGGGTCGTGACCATACTTTATTTGCCCTAAATGACGGCGTTGTAAAGTTTGCGACCAAAGGTAAGTTCAACCGTCGTTATGTATCGGTTGAAAGCGCATAATTCATGGCCTATAACGGCTTAGCAATGATGCAACGTCATTTTATTTATCTTTCATTTGTATAAAATGACGACAAAAAAGCTTCTACTGTCTGAGGGCAGTAGGGGCTTTTTTTATGCCAGTCATTTCTCACGAACGTTATTGAGCGTTTTGAGCTAATTGCTTTGAGCTAATTGCTTTGAGCTAATTGCTTTGAGCTAATTGCTTTGAGCTAAGTGTTTTGTTGGGCGCTTTGTATCAGCCATTGTATGCCCGCTTACGAGTTTAAAAGACTGCTATGGTCTATTAGACAACCGGTTTGGAAGGAATCTAAAAAAACTTGCCCAATCGCGCGCCATAGGGCAGTGCGTTTGGTCTATGATGTACAATCGCCGCGCGTCAATCAGTTACAAGCGTGTATGGCAGCCGTAGTAAAGATTGCAAACGATGACTAGGCGTGTAATAAAAAAACTGGCACACTGTCTGCATTGTTTACTCACGTCGATTTTTTGGCGCGGGATAAGCACTTATTGAAAAAAACAATTTTAATGAAGACATTTTATTTTTATGCGATTTGCATGTTGAGAGAGGAATGAGTATGACGTTATCTAGCAAACCAACCACTTTAACACAGAAACTGATGAGCAGTGCGTTGACAGGCGTGTTGATGACATCGCTTGGCGTGGCTGCCCCTATTATGGCGATCAGCCAGTCAGCAACCGCTGCCCCTGCGGATAATTTAACGGCCGCTAAGCGCTTAAATAAGCTTTTGGCAAACACCAAAAGTATGACCGCAAACTTTAGCCAAACCACCAAAGGCGCCAATAGTGGCACCTTCACAGGTACGATGAGCGTGCAGCGTCCCAATAATTTTCGCTGGGAAACCAAATCCCCATCGCAGCAGCTTATCGTAGCCAACGGCAACTCGATGTGGGTCTATGATAAAGACTTAGAGCAAGCGACCAAACAAAATGTCGATAGCCAAGTAGGCAACACGCCAGCGTTATTGCTGTCGGGTGATCCCAGTAAAATTGATAAAAACTTCAAAATCACCCAGCCTTATGATAATAAAAACTACTACGTGCTTTATCCAAAAGCTGATAGTGCGAGCTTTAAGAGCCTGTCGATGAGCTTTAGCGGCGGCAAGCCTGTGATGATGGTGCTCAATGACAGTTTGGGTCAGACTACTTCTATCAAGTTTAGCAATATCAAGCTAACCCCGAGTATTGTTAGTAGCCAGTTTAAATTCACCCCGCCAAAGGGTGTGGACGTCATCAATCAGTAAGTTTAGCCCTCAAAACAAACGGTTATGAATAAAAAAAAGGACAAGCCTTGCGTGGTTTGTCCTTTTTTATGGCAGCAAGACTCTAAGACATCGCTTGGATAGCTTCCATATCTGGCATAGGCGGCAGTTCATCCAAATGCGTCAGCCCAAAGGCGTCCAAAAACTGCGGCGTGGTATGCAGCAGTGCAGGGCGCCCTAAGGTGTCTTTATAGCCTTCCTCGACGATCCAGCCTTTATCAAACAGTTGGCGCAAAATATTACTCGATAGCGTCACACCGCGGACATGCTCGATATCGCTACGGGTCACAGGCTGCTTATAGGCGATGACGCTTAGAGTCTCAAGCAGGGCTTGGCTTAGGCGCTCTTGACGCTGCGGAAATACGCGCTGAATGAGCGCGCTATAATCATCAGAGATTTGTAGTCGATAACCGCTGGCAGTCTTGTGCAGACTAAGCACGCCGCTGGCTAAGCGTAATTGTAACCGCTCTAGCGCTTGGGTCAGCTCTTCGACCGTTAACGACAGCTGTTTTTTTAAGACCGTATCAGTAAGAGGTGTCTCTGAAGCGTGCAACAGCACTTCGATATGCTTACTCATCGTCTCTAAATAATCGTCCGTCTGTGTTGGCGATTGATGCTGGTTGTCTGTCATTGCATATATTCTCTATTAAAACTATTAAGCCAGCCACTGTAGCGTGAGTTGTCCTATGTGGTCGTCTTCTGCAGACCTTTTAACAGCATCAGCATCGTTAGGGCGGCTTTCTAAATCGGTACTTACAACGCCAACCAGCTGCCGTTTTATCAGCTCCAGTACGGCAACGAAGCTGACCACCACACCGATCTTACCTTGGGTTTTGTCCAGCAGCTCATAAAATGAGCGCGCGCCATCCGTGCTTAGCTGACGGCTGATGCTGGCGATGCGATCAGACAGCGGCACGGCATCGACTTTGATGGTGTGCATCTGATAATCAGGCTGCAACTGCATCTTAAACAAACTATCGATCAACAGAGTTGGTGAATAGCTAGGTAATTCGGCGCTCATCACCTCGGTGCTGGGCATGCTGACCATCGCCAAAAACACATCGCGCTCAAGACGCACCAGATTGTCCAAGCGTTGACTGACCGCCTTGATCTGTGCGTATTCTTCAAGGCGCTCGATCAGCTCTGCCTTTGGGTCACGCTCATCGCTTGGCACCTCAGGCGTGGGCAGCAGCAGTTCAGACTTGATCGCAATCAATGTGGACGCCATTAGTAAGTAGTCGCCCGCCAGCTCAAAATGCTCGGTATCTAGCTCACTGATATAAGCCAAATACTGCTCTGTGATAGGCAAGATGGGCATTTGCGTGAGATCGACGTTGTTTTTTTTGACCAGATACAATAAAAAATCAAGTGGCCCGGCAAATTGCTCAAGCCAAATGGCAAAGGCCCCAGGCGGCACGTACAGATCATCGGGCAGATGTTGTACGGGCGTTTGATAGATACGTAGCGGTATTTGGCTGATAGCGGTGCTGTCTTTTTTGTCAGGTGTGCTAGCAGACAAAGCCGCTTTATCTAAAGCGGCTGATGGTTTGGTCGTTGAGGTTTGCATGTTTAGCACCTGTCCTGATGGCGACGTACTTTGCCACGTAAGGAGCTATTTAAGTTTGGCAAGTGGGCGTATTCCAATAGCACGGCGCGCCTTATCTAACTGTTTGCGGCTATGTCGACGCGCTTTGTTCGCCCCCATTTGTAGGATTTCTTCAAGCTCTTTGGGGTTGGCCATCAGCTCCTCATAACGCGCGCGAAATGGCGCAATCTCGCTATTTATTTTATCAAACAATACTTGCTTGGCATCACCCCAGCCGATACCAGCGGCATACTGTGCGCGCATATCAGCGACTTCTTCAGCAGTGGCAAAGGCTTTGTAAATCTCAAAGAGTGCTGAGTCATCAGGGTCTTTTGGCTCATCCGGCAATTGCGAGTTGGTGACGATTTTCATGATGGCTTTGTGCATTTGCTTTTCAGCGCTGACTTGCGGATTGGGCTCACCAAATAGAGGAATGGTGTTGCTATAGCTTTTGCTCATCTTACGACCATCAAGCCCTGTCAGCAAAGGTATGTCTTCATCAACGACCGCTGAGGGGAGGGTAAAGAGCGGTTTATAGCGATGGTTAAAGGTACCAGCGATGTCACGCGCCATCTCGATGTGCTGTACTTGGTCACGGCCTACGGGTACGTGGGTGGCGTTGAACATCAATATGTCCGCCGCCATGAGCACAGGATAGCCAAACAGCCCCATGTTGATGCCTTGATCTGGATCGACATTGGCTTTTTCTGTATTGATATCGACCGCCGCTTTATAAGCATGGGCACGGTTCATGAGACCCTTGGCGCATGAGCAGTTCAAAATCCAAGCCAGCTCTGGTATCTCAGGCACATCCGACTGACGATAAAACGTCACACGCTCAGGGTCAAGACCACAAGCAATCCACGTCGCAGCAATTATTTTGGTTGACTCATGGATGACGGCAGGATCGTAGCAGCCGATGATGCCGTGATAGTCGGCCAAAAAGAAAAACGCCTCATCGTCACTATTTTGGATCGACTCAATCGCTGGACGAATGGCACCGACATAGTTACCTAGATGCGGGATACCTGTCGGCTTGATGCCAGTGAGGATGCGTTTGTGTTCTTTATTAGGGGCGTCAGTTTGATTAGTCATGAAAAATCCGTGGTTGGTTTACTTTTTAATTTATTAGAGTGATATTAGTATTTTTACTTAAGTAAAAGAGTGCTATTGACGTCAACGACTCAATTTGATGGCGCAAATTATAACAAATTTACCTACTGCTTTGTTTGGGTATCAATGTCTACTTATAAATATCTGTACGACCATTAGGGCCGTTTTTGAAGCGGCGATGGAACCACATCCACTGAGTCGGATCAATACGAATCAGTCCTTCTAATATCTCATTGACACGTGTTGCATCAGCCACCTCATCATTACTAGGATAGTTCTCCAGCGCTGGGGTAATGGTCAGGTGATAATGAGGACGTTTGCCTCGCGGTAGGTTATCAGGCGTTTGCCGATAGGTATGCAGTGCCATGAGCGCAGGTGGATGCTGTTTATCACCCAGTTTTGCCATACGTCTGGCGGCGGTAATGGTGGCCGCTGGTACACCAAAAAACGGTGCCATCACTCCTTGTTTGAGGCCATAATCCTGATCGGGTGAGTACCAAATCACGTGTCCAGCTTTGATTGAGGTGACCAAGCTGCGCATATCGCGGCTAGAGATTTGCTTACCAAAGATAGTGGTGCGGCCGTTGTAGATAAACCAATCGAGCAATGGATTGTTTTGAGGTCGATACATACAATCGACAGGGAAAAACTGCGCGCTTAGCAAGCCGCCCAAATCCAGCATGGTGTAATGAGCACCCAACAAAATCACAGGGCGATTGTCGTTTTGCGCATTAACCAAATGCTGTAGTCCTGAGATTGAGACAGTACGAGTAAAGACATTGGGGCGAAACCAAGCACACAAGGTCTCAAACACCCCGATGCCCTGATTGACAAACACTTGCTTTGCCATCAGCTCGCGCTCAGCTTCTGGTTTTTCTGGAAAGGCCAGCCTAAGATTTATCAGCGTATCACGCCGACGCGTGCCTGCTACGGTATAAACCAAAATACCTAGCTTACGGCCCAACCAAAACTGCCAACGCAGCGGTAGATATATCATCGGTAATATAAAAAAGAATAATAGCCAAATGCCCCAGTATTTGGGCAACAAAAACTGCCATTCAAAAGGCTTTTTTTCTGCTTGTGTGGTGCGTTTGTGGTTTTGTGTGATGGTCGGCGTACCGGCAGGGATGGCAGGTGATTTGCTGTTGTTTTTGGCCGTATGATTAGGCGACGCAGGGCGTGAGCCTGATACATCAGTCTTTGGGTGCTTGCTGGGGTCGTATTGTTCTGGCGCTTTCATAATAAAGATGAGGTAATAAAAGTTACTATCATGATGGGGTAGTGCTGAATACTTTGCAAGGTGGTTTTTGCGTGTAGCAGGTTTTTGTAGAATAGTCTTAGACACATAGCCATAAAAAAACCTTATAAGCTGTGACCAGCTTATAAGGTTTTGCAAATCTACTCTGTGGCTTAATGCGGATAGGACTGTGTTGAGATAAAGTGGCCAATCGCAAAAAGATAAGAGATAGCTTTGATTAACGTTTTGAGAATTGTGGGCGTTTACGTGCTTTACGTAGACCCAATTTCTTACGTTCGACTTGACGTGAGTCACGAGTAACAAAACCAGCTGATTTTAGAGCAGGCTTTAATGTTTCGTCAGCTTCGATCAATGCACGCGTGATGCCGTGGCGGATTGCGCCCGCTTGACCACTGATACCACCGCCTGCAACGGTTACGTATAGATCGTATTCGTTAGCAGAGTCTAGTAACTCTAGTGGCTGACGAACGACCATGCGTGAAGTTTCACGGCTGAAGTATTCATCAAGTGGTTTACCGTTAACAACGATAGCACCAGTACCTTTCGCTAAAAAGACACGAGCGGTAGACGTCTTGCGGCGACCAGTTCCGTAATTGCGTTCCATAAGTGACTCCTTAGATGTCTAGTTCTTTAGGTTGCTGTGCAGTATGTGGATGTTCTTCCCCGGCATATAGCTTTAGCTTCTTAATCATCGCATAGCCAAGAGGACCTTTTGGAAGCATACCCTTAACAGCTTTGTATAGAACATCTTCAGGCTTATGTGCAATCAGCTTGGTGAAGTTGGTTTCTTTGATACCACCTGGGTAGCCACTGTGACGATAGTACTTTTTGTCTTGTGCTTTTTTACCCGTTACCGCGATTTTTTCTGCGTTGATGACAACGATGAAGTCACCAGTATCTACGTGCGGAGTATAAGAAGTTTTATGCTTGCCACGTAAGCGAGTAGCAATTTGAGTGGCTAAGCGACCAAGGGTTTTGCCGTCAGCATCTACGACATACCAGTCATGGGTCACTTCAGCTGGTTTTGCACTAAGTGTTTTCATGATAAAACCTTAAAATTAGAATTCGTTGAGAGTTTAGCTGGGAACGGGGCTCTCAAAAAACAGACTGCACATTATAAGCAGTAGCGCCTACGCTTGCAAGCTGCATTGGGGTTTATTTTTGCCTTTATGCATCAAACTGCAGCGTTTGGCCAGTTTTTAAGCGGTTTTAGACATTTTGTAGGTGTTGCGTGATTTTGCTAAAAGCGGGGAGGCAAAGAAAAGCGATTTGCTCATCACTCACTTTTTGCAAGCACGCTGCAATTATGACGGTGCCAGCCGATAAAGTCCAGCGACAACTTGGCCGACTTTGGTTTGTTTCAGACAATCAAAGCTGATGTTTGTTGGCTCTGTCTGCGCCGCGCAGGTCGTTGATTGGCTAAGGTGATCAGCCAACTGCTGCAATTGTTCCTCTAGTGCTTTGTCCGCCTCAAGATACAGCAGCGTGTCACTTGTGATCAGCGACTGCTCGATGAGCGTCGTCAAGATAGGCTGCCATAAGTCCTGCGCATACGGCGGATCGATAAAGACGATATCAAAGTGACGTTGCAATGTTTGAGTGTGCGTCAGGACGTGTTCGGCTGCACCTTGGATAACCTGATAACGATGAGTCTCTAAGCGTAGCTGCGTGGCGCTTTGCTCAAGTAAGCGGCATTGGGCAGAGTTAGGCTCGACAAAGGTAGTGTGCGCCGCGCCGCGGGACAGTGCTTCAAACCCCAATACCCCGCTGCCTGCACAGCTGTCGAGCACATAAGCGCCGTGTATATCAGCCAGCAACCAGTTAAATAATGTCTCGCGCAGGCGGTCGGGCGTCGGACGCAAGCCTTCGGCGTCGACGAATCGGACGATACGGCGCTTGTGTTCACCACCGATGATACGGACATCTCCGGCGCTGCTACTCTTTGCCAGATGGCTGGTTTTGGGTGTGCGGTTTTTAGCGGCGCGTCTGCTTGAGGGTTTTTTTGTCATGGCTTGGGTTACCGTGTCTGATCGTGGTCTTTATTTTGCTTATTATTCCTATGTATCCTATTGTGCCGCTGCATTGGCAGTTTGCTCTGCTTGTGCTTTTTCTTCTTTATCACGCAGCGCATCACGCATGGCTTTGTCAAACGCTTTTTGACGTTTAATGGCTTTTAGCTCGTCTGCTGTCGGTGGCAAGATAGGGTCGTCGTGCCGCTGTAGTACCCAATAATCAAAGAGCGCGCGGCCAATTGGGGCGGCAACGGTACTACCGCCGCCACCGTTTTCGACCAGCACCGCCAGCGCGATTTGTGGGTCATCGACAGGGGCAAAGCCACTAAACCACGCGTGGTCCCAGTGGCGCTTATCGAGCGCAGACTTATCATAGCGTTTGCCTTGAGCGATGGATTTGACCTGTGCGGTACCCGTCTTGCCTGCGATGCGATATTCTGAGGTGTAAATACGGCGTCCGGTGCCGTTTTTTACCACGCTCTCCATCGCGTCATGCATGCGTAGCCAGTCTGAGGGCTTGCCATTGTAGTCGATTTTGCCATCAGGTTTGCTGATGATCTTTACGTCCGCTGCGCCGTCGCTACTTTTGAGTAAATGCGGGGTAATATGTTGCCCCTTGCTGGCCGTCATGGCGGTGGCGTTGGCTACCTGTAGCGGCGTCGCCAAAAAATACCCTTGACCGATACTGACTGAGATGGTTTCACCCGGTAGCCAGTCTTTATCATAAGTTTCTTTTTTCCACTTCGGCGATGGCATGATACCTGAGCGCTCATGCGGCAAGTCAATACCCGTCTGCTCTCCAAAACCAAAGCGCACCATCCAGTCATGCAGGCGCTGAATACCCATCTCATAGGCGAGTTTATAGTAATAAGTGTCCACCGACATCACCACCGATTTTTTGAGGTCGACTGAGCCATGACCACCGCGTTTCCAGTCACGAAAACGGTGACTGTCGCCTGGCAAGCTAAAATACCCTGGGTCATAGATAGAGGTCTCCCACTCTCGTAGGCCATAATGCAGTGCGCCCAAGCCTTCAAAGGGCTTGATGGTAGAGGCAGGGGGATACATGCCCTGCAGTGCACGGTTGTACAGCGGCTGATCTGGATCATCACGCAGGTCGCCATAATCTTTAAAGGAGATACCAGAGATAAAGGGATTTGGGTCGTAGCTTGGATTACTCACAAACGCCAATACGTCGCCTGTTTTGGGGTCGATGGCCACAATGGCACCGCGGCGGCCATCTAGCTGCTGCTGGGCGACTTTTTGTAGGCCATAATCTAAGCTCAAAGTGATGTCGTTGCCCGCGATCGGTGGTTTGGTGTCTAGTTGGCGAATGATGTTGCCGTGCGCGTCGGTCTCAACCGATTGATAACCTGGCTGCCCTAAGAGGATATCTTCATAATAATCTTCGATACCGATTTTACCGATGAGGTCAGTGCCTGCATAACGATCCTTGTCGATACGCTTGGTTTCTTTGTCATTGATACGGCCGACATAGCCAATGACATGGGCAAATAGCTCATCATAAGGGTAGGATCGGGTCAGCTTACTTCGAATCGTCACGCCCCGAAAAAACGGTTTACGCTCGCTAAACTGCGCCACCTGCGCTTCGGTTAGGTCAATCTTGATGGTGACCGGATCGTTTTTGGCTTTATTCAGACGCGCCAAAATATCGGTGATATCCGTCTCTGTCAGATCAAAAATAGGCGCCAGTAAGTTTAAGGTGCGCTCAGGATTTTCGACCTCATCAGGGCTGAGCATCGCGGTAAAGACAGGTTGGTTGTCGGCCAAGATAATGCCGTTGCGATCATAGATATAGCCGCGGCTCGGCGGCGCTGAAATCAGCTTGATACGGTTGTTGTCCGCTTGCGTCGTATATTTATCATGCGCATAGACCTGCAGATAGCCATAACGCAGTATCAGACCACCCAATCCTAGGAGGATAATAGCGCCAAAGATGATAATGCGATTGGTAAAAATACGATTGACCTGTTCGGTATTGGGAGTCAGCGGTTTATTCATAAAAATCAAAGCCCAAACGGTCAGCGAGTCAATAAAGCTGAGTCAGCAAAACATGGATAACAAAAAATAAGCAAACAAATAGACAGGTTTGCCAAAGCGCGGTAAGAATAAAGGATAATGCAAAGGGTTTCAATCACATAGATGGTCTTTGCTCAAAAAGACATCTTAGCAACTGACTGGCTGATATCTTATGCGGTTGGTGGACAAATTATAACAGAAGCCATGCGCGCGCGCAGTACTCGTCAGCGGGTTTGTCACGATTATCTGCTGTCAGGCGCTATCTGGCCGACCACCATCATCAGGTCCATATAAAGTGAATATCAGTAGACACGACCTAAAGGGCGCGATTGCTATGTTGGATTAGCTGTATCAGCGCTGGCAGTGGCTCACCGTTATTTGTCAGATGAGTCACAACTTGCGCGCTGCGACGTGTGCTAATAAATAGCAAGTATGCTAAAATCAGGCGATTTGTTTTATAGTCGTTATGATGGCCGCGCGTCTTTTTGCCGCGCTCGAAGTTTGCTAACGCTCATTTACTAGCACCGACAATCAACCTGTCAGGAACCAGATAAATCATGGACGTAACTTCATTGTGGCAGACAATCGCTGAGCATCCAGAGTTTTTTGCCATGCTAACCATCCCGCCGGTGACCGCCTTTGTCACTTGGGCACATGTGTGGATGGCGCTCAAAATGCTGTTTTATCCGATTAAGTTTTGGGGTATTCGTATCCCAAACTTTCCGTTTTTTGGTTTGCCAGGTATTGGCTGGCAGGGTATCGTGCCGCGTAAAGCCGGTAAGATATCGGGGGTTATCGTCGATCAGACATTATCAAAGCTTGGGTCGCTTGATGAGTTTTTTCAGGCGATGGAGCCTGAGCAGATGGCAGCCTTTATCACGGAGACGGTCGATAAAAACCTTGAGGTGTTGATTGATGAAATTATGCTCGATCATTCGCCAGCCTTATGGGGCAATTTGCCATATGCTGTCAAGCGCCGCGTCTATGCCCAAGCGCACAAAGAGCTGCCAAGCATCATGCAGTCCTTGGTGACGGATTTGACGTACCATGTCGAAGATCTCGTCGATATGCGTCAGATGATTGTCAATAAAATGGAGAGTGATCGCCGCTTGATGGTCAATATGTTTTTGAAAGTTGGCCAAAAAGAAATAGATTTTATCTGGCATATCAGCGCTTTGATTGGGCTGGTCTTTGGTATTATCCAGATGTTTATCTTTTTGGTGGTGCCGCAGCATTGGACCGTGCCGTTTTTTGCGGCGATTTGGGGCTTTTTGACCAATTGGATTGCGATTTGGATGGTGTTTAATCCTGTTGAGCCGCGTTTTATACCTTATGTGAAGTTTTTTACAGTTCAGCGCCGCTTTCCGTTTATTCAGCCGCAAATGCCGCACATCGCCCAGTACCGTTTGCAGGGCGGTTTTATGAAGCGGCAAGAAGAGGTCTCTGAGGTGTTTGCTGAGATTGTGGTGCGAGACTTGGTGACGTTAGAAAACATCATGAATGAGATGATGTATGGCGTGCGCGCGCCGCAAACGCGTGACTTGATGAAGTCGCATTTGTATCAGGTGTTAGAGTCGCCTGTGATCAGTACTACGCTGCGTGTCGGGCTGGGCCGCCGTGAGTATGGTCAGCTAAAAAACACCATTATTGACAAGTCAATCGTGGCCACGATGGTGCCGCTGCGTGATCCTGAGCTCAATGAGAGCCGTGCCAGTAAAATATTTGGGATGTTTCGCGATCGGATTCGGGCACTGACGCCAAATGAGTTTCAAAACCTGCTGCGTCCTGCCTTTAAAGAGGACGAGATGACGCTGATCATCCTTGGTGGTTTGACAGGGTTTTTGGCAGGCTGGCTGCATTTGGTCTTGGTGTTTTTTCCTTCAGTACAGTGATCTGTCATGGGCGCATCGCTGAGTATAAATATAAATAGCAGATACGTTTTTTGTATCAATAATTCCTATTGATACATCACGACAATAGTAGCGAGTTTTACAGCTTCTATAGCCATTAAAACCGCCGTTTTTAACCGTAAACTATGACCGCATAAAGGACTATTTCGCGTTTGCCAGTGGCCAAAAGGCTATTGGCGAATCCTTAATTGTATCCAAGGTAAACAAGGTTAGACCGTATGTTAATCACAGAATTGGGTTATTTTGCCTTGCTGGCCGCCTTTATATTGGCGATTTTGCAGGTGGTATTACCAACCGTTGGCGTCATGCGCGATCACGTTGCTTGGCAGCGTCTCGCGCCCAGTCTCGCGTGGGCACAGTTTGCTGCCATGATTTTTTCATTTGTTGCGTTGATGGCAGGCTTTTATTTCAATGACTTTAGTCTCGTCTATGTCACGCAGCACTCTAATACTTTGTTGCCTTGGTACTATAAACTCTCGGCGACATGGGGCGGGCACGAAGGCTCGCTCTTGTTGTGGATGACCATCATGGCCACGTGGTGCGCGCTGGTCTCCTACTTTAGCCGTGGCTTGCCGTTGTCGATGCGCGCGCGGGTACTCGTGATATTGGCCGGTGTGCAGGTCATGATGCTAGCGATGCTGATTTTTACCTCGTCGCCATTTGATCGTACCTTGCCCAATCTGCCCGTAGATGGGGTAGATCTCAACCCACTTTTGCAGGATTTTGGGCTGATCATTCACCCGCCGATGCTGTATATGGGCTATGTGGGCTTAGCGGTGCCATTTGCTTTTTGTATGGCGGCATTGTGGGAAGGGCGTTTGGATGCAGTATGGACACGTTGGTCGCGTCCATGGGCGCTGGCGGCTTGGGGATTTTTGACCGTTGGTATCGCTCTTGGCTCTTGGTGGGCGTATTATGAGCTTGGCTGGGGCGGCTGGTGGTTTTGGGATCCTGTAGAAAACGCCTCACTCATGCCGTGGCTGGCTGGTACGGCGTTGCTGCATTCGCTGGCGGTGACCGAAAAACGCGGGGTCTTTAAGGCCTGGACGATCATGCTGGCTATTTTTGCCTTTGCGCTGAGCTTGCTTGGTACTTTTTTGGTGCGCTCAGGGGTGATTACCTCGGTGCACTCATTTGCTGCCGACCCCACGCGCGGGCTGGTGGTTTTGATGATTCTTGGTATCGTTGTGGGCGGCGGCCTGTTGATGTTTGCGGTGCGCGGTTGGCGCTTGACGGTTGAGAGTCAGTATCAGCTGATCTCACGAGAGTCATTTTTGGTGATCAATAACGTTATTATTTTAATTGCTACCTTGGTGGTATTGCTGGGTACGCTATACCCGATTATCGCTGACTCTTTTAACCTCGGTCAGGTCTCTGTCGGCCCTCCGTACTTCAACGCGCTGTTTGTGCCACTGACGTGGCTGCTGCTCATCGCGATGGGTATGGGCTCAAACATTCGCTGGAAAAAAGACAGCCGTCCGCTCTTGGGCGCTGGCATGGTGATTGCCGCAAGTAGTCTGGTACTGGCTGCGATTATCACCTACTTTGCTAGCCCCTCTGCCATGCTCAATATTGGCGTGACATTGGCGATTAGTTTTTGGGTGTTGTTTTGGATGGTCGTTGATTTCAAAGACAAAACCAAAAATGCCCCGAGTCGTCTGCAGGGGCTGCGCCAGCTACGTCTGAGCTATTGGGGACAACAAACCGCGCATATTGGTGTCATCATTGCTGTCATTGGTGTGGCCTTTACCAGCACGCTCAGCATCGAGCGTGATGTGGCACTAGGGCCAAACGAGAGCGTCCATGTCCAAGGCTATGACTTTACGGTTAAGGACTTTCGCGAAGTCAAAGGCAGTAACTTTGATGCTACTCAAGCTGAAGTATTGGTCAGCAAAGATGGGCGCGATGTCACAACTTTGTATCCTGAAAAACGTAACTATATCATCAGCATGATGCCAATGACCGAAGCTGCCGTTGATGCCAGCCTCATGCGTGACGTCTATGTGGCGCTTGGTGAGCCTATCGCTGCTGACAGTAACGAATGGGCAATTCGTATCTATGTGAAGCCACTGATTCGCTGGATATGGCTAGGCGCAATCATCATGGCCTTAGGCGCGCTGCTCAGTATGCTTGATAAGCGTTATCGCTTTAATAAGGACAAGACACCTGCGCAAGTCGCTGCCAAAAAATCAGGCTTTGCCACGGTTGCCGACTTGGACACACCAGCACCAAAGAGAGGGGCGTAAACACATGAGCTCATCCAACCATTCCTCTGAAAATAGCACCCAAAAAACCTCTGTACAGGGGTCTAAAACCATGAACAAAAAGCAGTTAAAAGTATGGTTCTTGATTCCGCTGATTGTGTTTATCGGCTTACTCGTTATGCTGTATATGCGTCTGGGTAAGCCCACAGATATCGTGACCAATACGGCGCTTGAGCGTCCGGTGCCGCCTTTTGAGTTGCCATTATTGTCAGACACCAGCCGTATCATGACCAACGACAATTTGCCCGATCAGCCGTTTTTGCTCAATGTCTGGGGCTCTTGGTGTCCCACTTGTATCATCGAGCATCCTTTTTTGATGCAGCTAGAGGAGCGCGGTGTCAACTTGGTGGGCGTCAACTACAAAGACGATATCGGTGATGCGCTCAGCTATCTCAACCGCGGCGGCGATCCGTTTTCGATGTCTATTCAAGATTTATCTGGTCAGTTTGCTTTGGATTTGGGGTTGACCGGTGCGCCTGAGACCTTTGTGGTCGATGGGAAGGGTGTTATTCGCCAGCATATTATTGGGGAAGTAAACGAGAGCAATTGGCAAAGCCGTATTACCCCTTGTCTTATGGTGCTCAATGACGCCAATGATAAAAACATCAGCCCAGATCCAGCTCAGGTTGCGGAGGCATGTAAATGATGGCCAATCACTTATCTACTCTGATACTGAAGCTGGCCGGCGTTGTCCTAGCGTGCTTGCTCAGTAGCGTAAGTTACGCGGCGATAGAGGTATATGATTTTGACTCTGTACAACAAGAAGCCCAATACCGAGGGCTAATCGAAGAGCTGCGTTGCCCGAAATGTCAAAACCAAAACTTGGCCGGCTCTGATGCGCCGATCGCTCAAGATTTAAAGCAAAAAACCTACGATATGGTAAAAGACGGTCGTAGTGATGGTGAGATTCGCGCTTATATGCAAGAGCGCTACGGCGATTTTATCAGCTACAAGCCGCCTGTACGTCCATCGACATGGATTTTATGGTTTTTTCCGCCATTGCTACTGATCGTATTATTGATAGGGTGGTTTTGGCAAAGCCGTCGCCGCCAGCTGGTAGCGAGCGGTCAGAGTAGAGTGACGGTAGATAATACCGCCTCGGAGCTGACTGCCGCCGAAAAAGCCGAACTTGATCGTCTGCTATCGCGTGCCAAAAGCACCGATAATGATGCTCATGACACCACAAGCCCCGAGGACAAAAAATGACCATATTCTCTACCGCTGGCTTATTTATTGCTCTAAGCTTACTGATTGCCTTACTCCTTGCTGTTATCACCATCATGCCATGGCTGCGCGCCGCGCGTACATCAGGCACTTCTGTGGACAACCAGCTACTAGATATCAACGTGGCGGTGTTTCGCGAGCGTCTGGCAGAGCTACAAACAGACAAAGACAGTGGCACCATCGATGATGCTCACTACCAAAACCAAAAGCTCGAGCTTGAGCGGCAATTATTGGATGCCCAACGTGAAGTCACCCCGATGGTCACCCCTGGTATCAAAAGCCGCCTGATTCTCATGGTTTGGGTGCCTGTATTGGCTGCGCTGGCGTATCTGATGGTGGGTGACCGAACGCCTGTGTTTGAGCTGTGGACGGCCGAAGACAAGGTCGGAAAAGTCGCTGATGACTTGTTGACTGGCAAAATCGATCAGCCACCTGTATGGGCAATCGAAAACGGCCAGCAGCTTATCAGCGCGATGCAGACCAATGTCTATCGTCATGCTGATGACCCCAATCGCTGGATGCGTTTGTCTGAGCTGTTTTTGTCATTAGAAGCGACAGATTCGGCGCTAGAGGCATTGTCACGTGCTTATCGCTTATCGCCTGATAACGAGGAGATTGCGACGACCTATGCACAGATCAGCTTCTTTGCCAATAAAGGTCAACTAGACGCCACCAGTCGCCGCGTCTTGCAGGACGTGCTGGCCAAAAACCCACGCCACGAAGGCGCGCAAATGCTGATGGCCATGGGCGAGGCGCGTAGTAATAACTTTGAGGAGGCGCAAGGCTGGATTAAACGTCTGCGGAGCAGTATCGCTGCCAAACCTGGCGACCATACAAAAGCCTTAGCCAGCCTAGATGAGCTCAGCGCCAATGTCAGCGCGCAGCAGCAACAAGCCTCAGAAGGGGTGGAGGTAAGCATTAGAATCAGCGCCAGCCTGTTGCCACTTGTCAAGGCGGACGATGTATTGTTTGTGGCGATACGTGATGTCAATGGTGGACCGCCATTTGCCGCCAAGCGCTTACCGATCAGCGTGATCAAGCAAGGCGAGGCCACTATCAGTCTAAGCGATCTCGATGCGATGATGCCTGAGCGCACCTTACAATCGGCGCGTGCAGACAAGGTACAGCTGGCAGTGATCGCTCGTATCAGTCATAGTGGCACCGCGGCGGCTGAGTCAGGCGACTTATCTGGCAACCCTGTGGTCATTAGTGCCGATCAAAATCAGGTCAATGTTGAAATCAATCAACAAATTCCCTAGTATTTATAACGGTTGTTAGTAGCGACTACTACCCACTCAGTAAGCGCGCTGTCGTCGTCACAGCAGCGCGCAACTGCATTATATGAACAGAGAAGTCATTGCGACTTTTTACTGCAGATAATGAAAATACTTGAGCTTTGTCAAGCCACAAGGTAAGGTAGCTTAGCAACCAACCAATCCCTAAGTATTTATTAGTCCCAAAATCCTACCTATTAAGGAGAGTCGTGTAATGATGCGTATTATTTTGCTAGGTCCACCAGGCGCCGGTAAAGGTACCCAAGCCCAGTTTATTTCTAAAGAGTATGATATTCCGCAGATCTCAACTGGCGATATGTTGCGTGCAGCAATCAAAGAAGGCAGTGAGCTTGGCAAACAAGCCAAAGACATCATGAATGCTGGTGGTTTGGTATCTGATGACCTTATCATTAACCTAGTGAAAGAACGTATCGCCAAGCCTGACTGTGCCAATGGTTGTATCTTAGATGGTTTTCCACGTACGATTCCACAAGCGCAAGCGCTGGCTGATGCGGATGTTGCAATCGATCATGTCATCGAAATCAGCGTACCTGATGACGAAATCGTCAAGCGCTTGTCTGGCCGTCGCCAGCACCCAGGCTCAGGCCGTGTTTACCACGTCGATCACAATCCGCCAAAGGTCGAGGGTATCGATGATGTGACGGGTGAAGCGCTGATCCAGCGTGAGGACGATCAAGAGTCGACCATTCGTGATCGCCTAGCGACATATCATCAGCAGACCTCAGCGCTGGTAGATTTTTATCAAAACAAAGCGGCTGAAGGTGGTGATGCGCCGAACTACGATAAGTTTGACGGTACGCAAGCGATCGACGATGTCAAACAACAAATCCTAACGGCGCTCAAGGGTTAATCTTGTCATAAGATAACCGATGCCGTGATTGAAAGCCCTGTTTCTTAGCAGGGTTTTTTTGTGGCTGATACGCATTCATATAGCCTTGCCCGCACAAACCTGCCCACACACGACCATACTCACAAAAAAGCCGCTTACCTATGATAAGTAAGCGGCTTTTAATACGCATTTAACACAACAGCTGTCTGCCTTAGCAGCTCACCGCTTATGCATTACCTTGCGCATCAACTTGTGCTTGCTGCTGGCTTTGTGCGTAGGCTTGGTCAAAGTTCACAGGAGCAAGTAGCAACTGCGGGAAGCTACCACGTGTGACGATGTCGCTGATGACTTCGCGTGCATAGGGGAATAGCACATTTGGGCAATAAGCACCTAGAATTTGACCGATTTGGTCTTCTGGAATGTCTTTTAATAAGAAAATACCCGCTTGATGTACCTCAGCGATAAATGCGGCTTCGCCTGCGTTTTTTGCAGTCACGCTGACGGTCAAGACGATTTGATAATGATCGTCGTCTAGCTTTTCTGCGTTGCTAGAGAGATTGATGTCAAGCTCTGGGTTCCACTCTTTGGTAAATACGCTCGCGCCTGGCACCTCAAGTGACATGTCTTTTACATAAATGCGCTCTAGTGCCAATTGTGGTTGTGCTTGTTCTTCAGCCATGATAATTCCTCTAAAATTAAATCAAATGATTGGGCAAGTTATGATTAAAAATACTGTGGTTAAAAATACTATGACAAAAGCGTCGTCATAAAAGCCTTATGGTAATAGTAGCCGAGATTGAATCAAAAAGATCAATCTCGCCGTTTTATCACACACATTGCATAATACCGTGTTTTATTTTGCCGCTGCTTATCATTACACAGCTGATGACAAACCGCAAAACAAGGTTGCAAAAAACTTGTAAATTAACCGGCCAATAGCTCGTCAAGCTTGCCTTGTTGGTTCAGTTGATTGAGCTCATCAAAACCGCCGACAAAGGTATCACCCACAAAAATCTGTGGCACAGTGCGATAGTTATTGGTCTTTTGCATCAATGCGCGGCGCTCTTCGCTCGTCATATCGTGCATACCGATTTCTTCATAATCGACGCCTTTGGTTTTTAGTAGTTGTTTGGCGTTAGAGCAGTACGGGCAGATAGGCGTGGTATAAACTTTGACAGATACAGTCATGATAAATCCTTATTGGTCAGTATGGTCGTCAGTAATGACTTTATTATAAAAAACTACGCATAAAAAATATGAATAAAAAACGAAATGCTTAACAGACCCTAGTTATTATAAAAAATACGATAAACAATCATGTGATAAAAATGATGATCATCGGTTACTCACAAGTAAACGTGCCAGGTATTGGGCCGGGCTTATTAGTACAGTGGGGATGTGTCAGGCAAATTCAAGCGAGATGGGCCAAAAAGGCGCTGCAGCGGTATAACTATAGTCGATTCTAAATAAAAAAGTCATGTGTTTATTAACCAGCAAGGCCGATAAAAATTTCTAGTGTACTGTACCTACACCGCTCGATACTGCAAAAATTTCTATCAGCCTTGCAATAACATTTTTATAGTGAAATGACTATACCACATAAAAAAAGACACCTAAATGCGGTGTCTTTTTAATGGTTACTGGTACTAAATAATGCAGCACCAGCTATTTGTTCAATGACGGCTTGGCCTTGCCTTTGGTTTTTGACTTGGCATCTTTTAAACCAACGAGCGGCATACCAGCTGCCTGCCAGCCGCCAATGCCACCTTCTAAGCGATAAACGTCATCTTTGCCAATCATTTGAATGGCTGCGCCTGCCTGTACGCCCATATCGCAGATGATGACCACTGGCTGCTGGATGGCGCGGATTTCTTCTAG
This sequence comes from Psychrobacter sp. Rd 27.2, assembly GCF_001921755.1. NCBI lineage: Bacteria > Pseudomonadati > Pseudomonadota > Gammaproteobacteria > Moraxellales > Moraxellaceae > Psychrobacter > Psychrobacter sp. Rd 27.2. Next base: position 460,716 of record NZ_MRYB01000001.1, read on the forward strand.
GCGATCTTTTAGCTCAGTAAAAGGTATGTTGCGGCTGCCTTGAATATAGCCGGTCAAAAATTTCTTTTTGGCGCGAATATCGATCAGCTGCGCGTTTTGCGAGTTCACCATCATGCCAAGCGTGTTGGGCGATATTTTTCTACCGCTACGTTTGTTTTCGATGGTAAAAAACAGCACAGCAAGTACGGCTAATATACCAAACAAAAACGGGTGGTTGCCCACAAATTCTAGCGCACGATCCAAACCATACCTCCAAAAAATAAGTGTTCTATTAAGCTGAGAAGACAGCTCAATGATTTTGAACAAGGCGCTATTATACCGATTAGGTCATCTATAGTAAATGTATGATGAGCAACCTACAGTTTAATAATGCGGATTTGATACATAGCGTTGTTAATAGGGCTTGGTATCAGCCTCTTCGCTCAAGGTCACCAGGTTTTCGACTCGGCGCTGTAGCACATCACCATCAGCTACGGCTTGCCATAGCGCGCAGCCTTTGCTGTTGTGAGTGTGACGACAGTCACGGAACTGACAGTCGCCAGCGAGCGGGGCAAGCTCAATAAAGCCTGAGATGATATCATCAGGGGTCAGATGCCAAATCCCGTACTCACGAATGCCAGGGGTGTCGACGATACCGCCCTCCGTCAAGTCCTCTGGATTAAACGGCAATAAGCGACTGGTGGTGGTGGTATGCTGGCCAAGTTTTGAGTTTTCGGAGATGACGTTGACCATTTGCCCTGACTCAGGCAACAGCGCATTGATAAGGCTGCTTTTACCGACGCCAGACTGTCCGGCAAAAATCACCAGCTTTTTATCTATATGACGCTTTAGCTCATCAAGACCTGTTTGGGCATCGCTACCGGCGATGTTTTCAGGACAGTCAACCGACGTCAGTACGCTCTCGTAACCAAGGGCCGCGTATTGTGCCAATAGCTCACTGGTATCGATGCCGTCTTCTTGCGCGAGCAGGTCGGCTTTGTTCAATACCAATAGCGGCTTGACGCCCGCGTGATGACAGACCACCAAATAGCGATCGATCAGGGACGGCGCCGCCGCTGGCAGTGGCGCAAACACGATCGCCAAGATATCGATATTGGCAGCGACAGGCTTGAGCTTATGATAACGATCAGGACGCGAGACAAGAGAGGTACGCGGTTTGACCGACTCGATACGGCCAAAGCCGGTATTGGGGTCAGCTGTCCAGCGTACGTGGTCGCCTGCCGCCAGCATAGGCAGGTTGGTACGCACATGACAGCGCCAGATATCGCCCAATTCCAGCGCTTGCCAAAATGGCTCAGGATCATCAGGCGCAATCTCTGGCTGCACCGGTAGCACCGCAGGCAAGCTGGTGATTTGTACTTCTAGCTGCTTGCCATAATGCGCCATGACCACGCCATCCATCAAACTGTCATCGAGACTGTCTTGACTGTCGAGCTGCTGTTTGTCAATGCGACGAATCTGTTGTTTAGTCAGTTTGCGCTGCCGTATTAATGCCATGGTTTTGACCTATTATAAAAATATTGCTAAGTGTAGCGTGAAAATTTGCTAACATACAGCCTAAACCGTCCGTGGCAGATAGTGGTTTTGTAATATCAGGGCTGATTTGGCACTGTTAAATCCCATGCCCTCATCTTGTCACCGTAGATAAAACGGCACTTTTTATATAACAACTTGCTCCAAACATTATTGACCATAGGATATTTTATGACTACCGGCGACCATCCCAATAAAATTAAGATCAAAAATCAAGGCAAAAAAGGGCTGGTATGGATTGACTTAGAGATGACCGGACTTGACACCTTAAACGATGAAATTATCGAGATTGCTACTGTCGTCACTGATGAGGATTTAAACGTACTGGCAGAAGGGCCAGTGTTTGCGATTAAAGTATCCGATCAAGTATTAAACAAAATGGATGACTGGAACACCAAGCAGCATGGTCAGTCAGGTCTGATCGATCGGGTGCGCCGTAGTAAGGTGACGCTGGCAGAGGCTGAAGCGGAAACCATTAAGTTTTTGAATAAATGGGTCGATAGCGGTAAGTCGCCGATGTGCGGTAACTCAATCTGTCAAGATCGTCGCTTTTTGGCGCGGCAAATGCCAGAGCTGGAGCGGTTCTTTCATTATCGTAACCTTGACGTGTCATCGATTAAAGAGCTGTGCTTTCGCTGGCGCCCTGATATCTTAAAAAACTTTGAAAAAGGCGGCAGCCATCTCGCGTTAGATGATATCCGTGACTCTATTCGTGAGCTTAAGCATTATCGTCAGCACTTTTTTAAACTGATGCCTTAATAAGATTGATAAGTTAAGCTCGATAAGTAATGAGCCTGCATTTGATAAGTGAATAGCCATAAGATAAAGGGTCTGCTAACTAGTTAGCAGACCCTTTATCTTATTACATCATTTTATTACATCGTTTGGTTTGTAAAAAAAGAAGCTAGACCAGTGAGCTAAATTCAACCAATTCAAAGTTAGCTTTATTGCTATCTGAGTGTTCATTAGTGATCATCACACCAATCACTGCGTTGACGGTTGGTTGCCGCTTCTCTTTATTGATTAAGCGCCAGTCACCCAGCACGTAGCGTTTTTTATCATCGGTCGCATGATGGGTATCTGGACGATGGGTATGGCCATGTAGCAGCGCATCGCTATTAGCCACGGCTTGTATCACTGCCTCATCGTTGACATCCATAATGTGAGCGGCTTTATTGGCATTGTTTTGTTGGCTTTTTTGGCGCATTTTTTCCGCGATGGCCAAGCGTTTTTCTAGGGATTTATTCAGCAGATACCACTGGGTCAGACGGTTGCGCATGATTTTACGAAAAAACTGATATTTTTTATCATCGGTACAGAGCGCGTCGCCATGCTCGAGACGGTAGTGTTGCTGCCCGATGGTTAACATATACGGCTCATCAATCAGCTCCCCGCCAAACAGGTTGCAAAACGGCTGACCTAGCAGAAAATCACGATTGCCATGCATCACCAATATCTCACAGCCATTGATGCGCAGTTGTTTTAATTTAGCGATAAGCGGGGTGAGCCAGTGGGTTTGGCGCGCGTCATCTGACAACGCCAAATAAGCGTCATCACCGATCCAGACCTCAAACCAATCGCCTAAGATAAATAAGCGTTTGAGGACGGGCAGGGCCAAACAGTCATCAAGCAGTGCCAAAAAAGCCTGCACTAAGGCAGGCTCCTCTGGCGATAAATGCAAATCGCTGATGAATACTTGCCGCACCTCATGTGGGCGGGTCGTTATCAGATGATTAAACGTTTGCATTTATCATAATCCTTGTCGTCTATTGTCAGACTATCAGTAACACTTACTTATCACGACCTACTGAGAAACGATGGTCGCAGAGTTGATAACGACAGGCTCTTTTGGCACATCAGCATGCATGCCGAAGCGACCGGTTGGTACGCCGCGCATTTTGTCGATGACATCCATACCGCTGGTGACTTTACCAAATACCGTGTAGCCCCAGCCTTGCATGTTTTTGCCAGAGTGATTTAGGAAATCATTGTCTTTGACGTTGATAAAGAATTGGCTGGTCGCTGAATGCGGATCTTGCGTACGCGCCATGGCGATAGTGCCTTTGTCATTCTTTAGGCCATTGTCCGCTTCGTTTTCGATAGGAGCATTGGTTGCTTTTTCATTCATCTCAGCGTCCATACCGCCGCCTTGAATCATAAAGCCATCGATGATGCGATGAAAAATTGTGCCGTCATAATGGCCAGATTTTACGTAGTTTAAGAAGTTTTCTACGGTTTTTGGTGCTTTTTCTTCGTTGAGTTCGATGACGATCGCACCCATATTGGTGTCTAGTTGTACTACTGGCGGCATGTCTACCATGTGATATTCCTTTTTTGATTGCAGCGCCTTAAATGACGCTGTCAAGTGGTGGTTAAAAGTGGGTGGTTAAAAAGTTATGGCTAGTCTAACGGCTTTTTTGTCGTCTGTCATGTATCAGGCTGTTAATGCCTTTGCGAAACCTGATAGAATAACGCAACGTTATCTTTTATCAGTCTTTTTTAATTTATCATTTTTGAGCGTGGTAACACGCGCTGAATACTTGCGCTAGGAGCAATGAGTAATGAGTGAGCACTCAAGCAATAATGCACAAAAAAACGACTTTATTCGTAATATCATTCGTGATGATATTAAGGCGCAAAAATACCCCCAAATCGTAACGAGATTTCCCCCTGAACCAAACGGCTATTTGCACTTGGGTCATGTCAAATCAATCTGTCTAAACTTTGGTATTGCTGAGGAGTTTGGCGGGGTCTGTAACCTGCGTTTTGATGACACCAACCCAACGGCAGAAAAACAAGACTTCATCGACAATATCGAAAACGATGTCAAATGGCTTGGGTTTGAGTGGGCAGGCGAGGCGCATCATGCATCAGGTTATTTTGATCAGCTCTATGCATGGGCGGTGCAGCTTATCGAGCAGGGCGACGCTTATGTGGATTTGCAGTCGCCTGAACAAATCCGCGACAATCGCGGCTCATTTAATGAGGCAGGCACGCCATCACCGCAGCGTGATGCCAGTGTCGCAGAAAACTTGGCGCGCTTTAAAGATATGAAAGACGGCAAGTTTGCCGAAGGCGAAGCGGTGCTACGTGCCAAGATTGATATGGCAAGCCCTAATATGAACATGCGTGACCCTGTCATCTACCGCGTCATGCACCAAGCGCATCATCAAACCGGCGATAAATGGTGCATCTATCCGATGTATGATTTTGCCCATCCGCTCTCTGATGCGCTCGAAGGTATCACCCATTCATTGTGTACACTGGAGTTTGAAGACCATCGCCCATTCTATGATTGGGCGGTAGAAAAAATCGGCTTTGAGGTGCCGCCGCACCAGTATGAGTTTAGCCGCTTAAACGTTGATCACACCATGACCAGTAAGCGCAAGCTCAAACAGTTGGTCGATGAAGGGGTGGTAAGCGGTTGGGATGATCCGCGTATGCCGACCATCGCGGGTATGCGCCGCCGTGGTTATACGCCAGAGGGCCTGCGTGATTTTTGTGAGCGCGTTGGTGTGACCAAAGTCGACAGCGTTGTTGATTTTCGTCTATTAGAATTCAGTATCCGTCAATCACTCGAGACGACGACTGCGCGCGGTATGGCGGTGCTCAAGCCTTTAAAAGTGACGATTACGAACTTTAGCGATGCGGTCAGCAGCTGGGAGTCACAAAAGGCCGATAGCGTCAATGCACGCTGGGATGAAGATGCTCAGACTCTATGGCTCAAGCAGCCAAAACATCCTAACGTCGATATGGGTGAGCGTGAGATTCCCTTTACCGAAACCCTTTATATCGACCAAGGCGACTATGAGATTGAGCCGCCAGCCGGTTATAAGCGCCTGTCACTAGAAAAGCCAGAAATCCGCCTGCGTAACACTTATGTGCTGGCCGTGACTGAGCACATTACTGACGATGCTGGTAATGTGACCGAGCTAAAAGCGACGATTGATCCTGCGACATTGGGTAATAACCCTGAAGGCCGCAAGGTCAAAGGCGTGATTCATTGGGTGTCAGCCAGCCTTGGCGTCCCTGCGACCGTACGCATGTATGAGCAGTTATTTAGTGTCGAGGACCCAGGTAGTGCCAGTGATGTGCATCAAGTACTCAATCCCAATTCGTTGACTGAGCTTGCGGCAGTGGTTGAGCCGTCATTGGCCAATAGCGATGCTGGCACGCGCTTTCAGTTTGAGCGTGAAGGCTACTTCATCGCCGATAGCGAAGAGCACACCAGTGACAAGCCGGTATTTAACCAAATCGTCAGCTTACGCGACAGTTATAAGCCGGCTTAATGCATAGCCTTTGAGCGCGCCCTTAGGGCTTAATGTCAAATCATTGTTCTTTTATACTGACCCATCTCTAGTGCGCTAGGGGTGGGTTTTTTATGAATTTTGCTTGTGGGATACAGGCATGGTAGTTTAATGCGCTATGCTACCTATATATTGGTTCGCTTAGTGATAAATGGAATAAGCGAATTACAATCCTTCACAAGACATTCATAACCAGTTTGGTACTATAAAGTGAGTTTTATTGATGCACTAGACGGGGTAAGCAAATGATCAAACCGTCTCGCACATTGCAATAATCGGTTTATAATAATAGGGCGCATAAGACAGTAAGCTCAGCGCTCATCATTCATATAAATAAGGAATTTAGTATGGCACATTTACGTTTAGGCGACACCGCACCAAACTTTGATGCAACCACCACAGAGGGTGATATTAATTTTTATGATTGGGCGGGTGATAGCTGGGTGGTATTGTTTTCGCATCCTGCCGACTATACGCCAGTTTGTACTACTGAGCTTGGCCGCACCGCTGCATTGGGCGGTGAGTTCCAAAAACGCAATGTCAAGCCGATTGCTTTGTCAGTGGACGGCTTAGAAGATCACAAAGGCTGGGTCGGCGACATCGAAGAGACACAAGGCACTGCGGTGAATTTCCCTATCATTGCAGACTCTGATCGTACGGTTGCGGATTTGTATGACATGATTCACCCAAATGCTGATAACACCGCGACCGTTCGGAGCGTGTTTATCATTGATCCAAATAAAAAAGTACGTCTGACCCTGACCTATCCAGCCAGCTGTGGTCGTAACTTTGATGAGATCGTTCGGGTCATCGATGCGCTACAGTTGTCTGATGAGTATAATGTTGCCACGCCAGTCGACTGGAAAGATGGCGACGATGTGATCATCCCGCCAAGTGTCAAAAACGAAGACATCCCTGCCAACTATCCAAAAGGCCATACAGAAATTAAGCCATATCTACGTACCACACCTGCCCCTAATAAATAAGTGGCAGTGAATGGCAAGTCGCATGATACAAAGCCTCACGACGTAAAGTTGTGAGGCTTTCTTTATATCTCAACTGTCGTATTTATCTTGCTTTAGGACTCTGCCTTAGCAAAAAACAAGAAAGCTTTGCTATGATGCCCCGAGTAGGCTATAACTATGGTATAGAGTCTATTCTAAATAAAAGAGCCATGCGTTTATTAATCAGCAATGCTCATTACTTATTATAATAATGGCTGGCAGGGCTGAATCGTTATCTGTTTATTTTACAAGGAGTTTACTATGAAAAAACTATACGTTACTCGTACTGCCCCAAATCCGCGTAAAGCTTTGATACTCTTGGCGTCAAAAGGGATTGATGTCGATGACATGGATGACGTCGATGTGATAGATATCGACTTTGCAGCCAACGAGCAGATGTCGGCGGAATTTACCAAGATCAATCCGATGCAGACGGTACCGGTCTTGACCTTAGACGATGGGACGGTGCTTAATGACTCACAAGCGGTCTGTGAGTATCTAGACCGCGTCTATGGCGAGCGCTCAGTGATGGGGAATGATGTGGTACAGCGCGCGCAAGTTTGCTCCATGCGCCGCATCGCTGAGTTTGAGGTGTTGTACAACCTGATGCTGGCGTTTCAGCACAGTCATCCCTCCAAGGCTCAGCGCGTCGAGCAGGTTCCTGAGTTTGTCCAGCCATCTATCACCCGTGCTACCAAAGCCATGGGCTATTTTGAGAACGCTTTAGTAGGTCGCGACTATCTCGTGGGTGAGCAGTTAAGCTTTGCTGATATTGTGCTGTATTTGGGGTTGGATTTTGGCAAAATACTTAAAGTCGACCCAAGCAAGCAAAGTGAAAACCTAGCACGTTTTTATCAAAAAATGAATGAGCAGTTTAGTATCAAAAATATGGCAAAAGCCAAGCCCGTAGATGGCAGTAAGTGATGAGAGATGGACACGAGAGATTGATAAGTAGTCGGCTGCTTACTTCTTAAGTGTATCCTTAACTAGGGCGTGTCCTCAATTCAATCGATAGTAATCTAAATGGGTTAAAAATGGCTAAATCTGGTCAAATGAGGACACGCCCTAGCTGCTCAATTAACCTTTCAACTGCTGACAGCTTATATTCAATTAAAACAGCTTATCTCATGATTGGCTGTTTTTTTATGCAGTGTTAATAAGGCGTTATAATCAAGCCAAGATAGAAGTTGCAAGATAGTAACTCACGACTACTAGCACTAAAACATGGATTTGGGAACTATTTTTAAAAGATGTAATAAAAATAAACATTTTATTACATAGTGCCGTAGACACAGCGTTATAGTGAGCAATCTGTCCTGAGCTTTTAGACGTTGCATAAAAAGCTTTGTAATAGAGCTTAAATGATATTTGACAGTTTTTTGCCACATCTGTTTTATACAAAAAAAAGAAACCAAGCTTACTAAGAGGTACGTTGTATGGTAAGTAAAACCGCAAAACCCGCTTCGAAATGGCTACTATTACCAAGCATGCTTGTAGCAAGTCTAGCGCTGGGCGCTTGTCAAAAATCCACTGCGCCTGCTGATGGTGACACGGTGGATCGTCATGAAGCGGCGGTAACCAGTGAAACAGATGGCACTACGCCAATAGACGAGATGAATGTAGAGAATACGGATACAGACGATGGCCATGATGATAAGCTGACGGTAGAGCAAAAAATGATCGAAAACCTATCGCGCTATCGTTGGACGCTATCGGATATTCAGAATGCTGGCAGTGGGCCATCGGTGTCTATGCTGGCTGATATCAAAGACCAAGTGTCATTACTGTTTAATCAAAATCAAGGGCAAGACACTTTGAGCTATAGCGTTGGCTGCAATGCTATGAGCGCGGTTTATCAGCTGCAGGGTAATACGTTGACCACCGAAGAGAGCATGAGTACACAAATGCTCTGCCAAGATCTCAATGAGGCTGAAAATCGTCTGAACACATTGATGCAGGGTACGAGTGAGTTGAGCGTGACGACAGATGAGTGGCCCTTACTCACGCAAGTGACCAGCGATGAGGTGACGTTGACTTGGAAAGGGCGGCTGACCTCACAGGCGAAATATAATAGCAAAGGAAAAACCGTCTTTTGGGCCGTCAACGCCAAGAAAGCCCCTTGCACCGCTGAGGGGACACAGCAGTGTCTGCAAGTCAAACCCATCACTTATGATGATCAAGGTATCAAGACCAGTGAAGGTAAATGGGCTGCGTTCACGGGAGAAATCGAAGGCTATCAGCATGACGGCAAGCATGATGAAGTGCTGCGTCTCCAGCGCTATCAGCTGGATGCCGAAGACGCAGTATCAACAGGTGAAGAGTACGCTTATGTACTCGATGCCGTGATAGAAAGTAGCGTGGTAGAGTGAGGCTTTTAAGGTAAGTTGGTTGGTCGTTTTGGTTATTTAAAACGAGGGCTAGATAGCCAAAATGACATAAAAAAACACGCGTTCAAATGACGCGTGTTTTTTATGTCTGATGGTTTGTAGACAAATAGCTTGATGACTTAGCGTAAATTGCCCAAGTCTTCTTCTGTTAGCCGCCAGCGGCCTTTTTTCTTAGAGCTGCCGCGCCCGCGCATGGCGCTGTTTAATATCAGTTTGTTCATCGAATGGCTGGAGTGAGCATGGCAAATCGCACAGGCTAGGCCGTCGGCGGCATCCTGCTGCGGCACAACATCTAACGACAGTATACGGCATACCATCTCCTGCACTTGCTCTTTGGCCGCTGCGCCATAGCCGCAAACCGCCTGCTTGATCTGACGAGCAGTGTACTCCGACACCTCTAAGTCTAGTGCTACCATCGCTGCGATGGCGGCACCGCGGGCTTGACCGAGCTTTAGCGCTGAGTCTGGGTTTTCGGCCATAAATACTTGTTCGATTGCCGTATGAATTGGTTCGTCAGTATACTTTAGATGGTGCTGAGTAATACGCGTCAACCCATTAAAAATACGCTTTAATCGCTCAGGCATTTCCTTAGTATCTGTGCGAATGGTGCCTGCATCGATATAGGTCAGTTTGTCGCCGGTTTGTTGCACGATGCCATAACCGGTCATACGCGAGCCTGGGTCAATCCCAATAATAATTGCCATAGTATTCCGTCTTACTTACATTTTGTTTTATATCTTAAAAATCCGCTATAAGTTTGATAGTATAGCAATCAATCCCCATATACATCATATGTTAGCCATCTTAATTTGTATGGCGCTTTATTTATTGGTTTTTATTTTATAGGACGACACTTTATGGGTCAGATCGTTGGTATCGCCATTGTTTGGTTTATTATTGAGATGCTGCTGTGGTATTTGCTTGCTCAGTTTATGAGTGGCTGGTGGGTATTTATGTGGTTTATCATCGCCGCTGTCATCGGTGTGTCACTGATGCGCAAAGGCATGGCCGCGCTCAACCCGATGGCGCAGCAGATGAAAGCAGGTGGCATGATGAATCCAGCGATGCGCCCGCAAGAGTCTACCATGCTGAAAAGTGTGGCGATGGCGGCAGCCGGTATTTTATTACTGATACCAGGGGTGCTCAGTGATTTACTAGCGTTATTGGTTGTGTTGCCGCCTGTACAAAAAAAGCTGAAAGATGCGGCCAACAACTATGTCATGAATAATCAGCAAAAAATGATGGAAATGATGGCAAAACAAATGGGTGGACAGATGGGTGGTCAAAACCCATTTGGTGGCATGGGCGGTCAAAATCCGTTTGGCGGTGCAGGTGGTATGGGTGGTCAAAACCCCTTTGGTCAGCAGTCGCAAAACCCGTTTGGCGATGTCTTTAAACAGCATACCACCGTAGATGGTACGGCCAAAAGCGTGCCTAAAGATGTAAAAAAAATCACCAAGTCTGCTAATGATGAATCATAGCAAGCCGTAAAGCAGATAGCAAAAAGCCCCTTTCGTGATGAACGAAAGGGGCTTTTTGCTGGTCTTGATGGCTTATTTATCCTTTATATTTTACAAGCAATAAAATAAAGAGAAGACCGAATAGAACAACCGAAGTGCCGCCGCAAGATGGTGACCCATGAACCGTGAAGTTCAGGGCGGATGCGTCACTGCCTCTGCAGGTTTCCTGATACACCGCAAGCGGTGCAGGCATACACAATGAGGCAATAGGTACCACATCCTAGTAAAGCATTATCGGCTCAGGGAATAAACATCTACTAGCCAACACTTCAGAATAGTTTCATCTTAACCAATGAAAAGTGTGATTGCAAGTAACAATTACAGATTGCTACGTAGTGAAAATTTGTCAGTTTTTCAGCAATTTTCAGATATGTGCTAATATAGAGGGCTTTCAACACCCTAAGACAGCATTATAGGCGTTCATTCACTTGAGGAGCGGTAATATATGACCACGAACCAGCAACCATCAGAGTCTATCGATGACAATCAGGCACAACTTAGTGACAAAAACGGCGGACAAAACAAAAAAACACCGCATGTTTTGATGATATTGGACGGCTTTGGTCATCGTGAAGAAGATAAGGACAATGCCATTGCTGCGGCCAATATGCCAAACTTGGATAAAATCTATCAGCAATACCCACATGGCCTGATCTCTGCCTCTGGAGAAGATGTGGGCTTACCCGATGGTCAGTTTGGCAACTCAGAAGTGGGACATATGAACCTCGGCGCTGGCCGCGTCCTTTATCAAGACTCAACGCGTATCTCAAACGAATTGGCCAACCGTGAGTTTTATAAAAATCAAGCGCTGGTCGATGCAGTAAAAGCGGCAAACGACTTGGGCGGTAATGTGCATATCATGGGCTTGCTTTCTGATGGTGGGGTGCACTCGCATCAAGACCATATCGAAGCGATGTGTCACTCAGCGCTGGTACATGGTGCCAAAAACGTCTTTGTGCATTGTTTTCTAGATGGCCGCGATACGCCGCCTAAGTCTGCTGATAAATATATCGATCGCTTGCGTGACCATATCGGTAAGCTCAATGCCCACTACGAAGGTGGCCGCGTACAGATTGCCAGTATCATCGGGCGCTATTATGCCATGGACCGTGACAATCGCTGGGAGCGCGTCCAAAAAGCCTATGAGCTGATCACTGAAGGCAAAGCTGACCGCTTGGCAACGCGTGCCGATGGTGCTGTACAAGCCGCTTATAAAGCGCGCGAGACGGATGAGTTTGTCAGTCCGACGACTGTGATTGGCCGTGATGAAATGCCTTATACAGTTGAAGACAATGACGCGCTGATCTTTATGAACTTCCGCGCTGATCGTGCTCGCGAGCTTACCCAAGCGTTTGTGCTGCCAGATCATGAGTTTTCAGGGTTTGCCCGTCAAAAGCAGCCAAAGCTGGCCGCCTTTGTCATGCTGACCAAATACTCTGATGTGCTGGCTGACAATCCTCACACCAGCATCGCTTATCATCCCGCCTCATTGACCAACACCCTTGGCGAGTATTTGCAAAACATCGGCAAAACGCAGCTACGTATCGCCGAAACAGAAAAGTACGCTCATGTGACGTTTTTCTTTAGTGGTGGCCGCGAAGAAGAGTATGAAGGCGAGACCCGTATCCTAGTACCATCACCTGATGTGGCCACTTATGATCTGAAGCCTGAAATGAGCGCCCCTGAAGTGACGGATAAGCTGGTCGAGGCGATTGAGTCTGGCAAGTATGATGTGTTAGTGGTCAATTATGCCAATGGTGATATGGTCGGGCACACGGGCATCTTTGATGCCGCGGTGCAAGCGGTAGAGGCGCTCGATGTTTGTATCGGCCGTCTTGAGACTGCTGTGCGCACGGCTGGCGGCGATATGCTTATCACCGCTGATCATGGCAACTGTGAGCAAATGCAGGACTATGACAGTGGGCAAGTGCATACTCAGCATACCACCGAGTTGGTACCGCTGATTTATATCGGCGAGCAAAAACTCACGGTGCGCAGTGGGGGTAAACTCAGCGATATCGCTCCGACAATTTTGACCCTGATGAGTGTGGATGCACCAGCTGAAATGACAGGTAAGAGCCTATTGGTTCCAGCGTCGTAAGCCTGTTTTATGATCATACGCCACCCTCATGAGTAGCGGCGTGTTGCTCATTGCGGTGAATGACGATACTGTGGCTATGCCGTGAGTTGTGCTGTAGCGGTAATATGGCTATGGTAAGGACAGACAGACGTTGTACCGTCATATTATAAGGAGAGATAATGATTGTCTCTCCTTTTTTTGCTATATTTTTAGGTGTTTTTTTATTATCACGACCGCAGTCTACCAATGACAGTTAACGATTTACATACTGAGGGTTTGCAACACACTACTAGTCTTAGCTCTGCTCTTGATGCTATCTTATAAAGTCGCTATCACAGATATTTTTATAATAAAAATTACGATATTTTATGATTAACACGAGTATTTTATGCGTCCTATTTATGCCATACGCTCTTTTCTCATCAAAAAAATCAATCGCGATATCAGATGTGTACCTAGCACGCCTGCTGTATGTAAGCCTGTCTTTATGGCAGCGCTGCTAGGGCTGGTCGGTGTCAATATCTCTCAAGCGGCTCCCAGTCATCATTCGGCGCAGAAGCTGCAACTGATTGGCTTAAATACGGATGAGATAGACCCTGCAGAAGACAATCTATCAGATATCGCCGACATGCTAGAGGCAGCCGACGACATCGATGATTCGATAGATAGCGTTGCCGATGAAAGCGTGCTCAATGACGAGGCCGAGGTAATCGATACCGCGATACCGCCGGAGGTCGCGCATGTGTCATTGAATGCCATTTCTCCTGAGACGCTCAAAACCTTTGTCGCTGTGGTCGATTTGGTGCGCCGTGAGTATGTTGATGCGGTCAACGACGAGACGCTGTTTAATAATGCCATGAGCGGTATGTTGACCAAGCTCGATAGTCATGCTGAGTTTTTGGATGCTGAGGCTTATGAAAACCTGCGTGCCTTTACCGAAGGCGACGTAGGCGATGTCGGTATCAAGGTCAGCTATCAGCCACAAGAAGGCTACTGGGTCATCACAGAGGTCATCGATGACTCACCTGCTGACAAAAAAGGCATCGCAGTCGGCGATTATTTGCATCAGGTGGGTGAGTTTAAGCTTGATGAAAGTCGCCAAACCAACGACGTTGAGCAACTGCTGACGGGTATCGCTGGCACGCAAGTAGATGTGGTGACTTCTAAAGCGGGTCGCCGTAAGCACACTACCACTTTGCAACGAAATAACAGCCATCCGCAAACCATTGAGATAGAGCTGGTCGATGGTATTGCGGTGGTTAGGCTACCAGCCTTTCAAAACGATAGTCGTGACAGGCTGCTTGAGGGTTTGATCGATCTAGACTCGCCGGTTTCAGGCATTTTGTTGGATCTACGTGACAATCCAGGCGGCGTGCTTACCTCGGCGGTGAATGTCGCCAGTCTGTTCATGAATGATACTGATGTGGTGCAGGTACAAGCGCGCCAAAACGAGCCGCGCGTGCTGTCAACGACAGGTGAGGCCATCCTTAAGCCTCTACCTATGGTGGTGCTACAAAATCGCTACTCGGCTTCGGCGGCCGAGGTGCTTGCCAGTAGCCTGCAGGCGCAGCAGCGCGCCACTATCCTTGGGGAGGTCAGCTATGGTAAAGGATCGGTACAGTCGGTGATTCCGCTAAACGATGAGCAAGCGGTCAAACTGACGGTCGCCAACTATATGACCGCCACGGGTAAAAAGATAGATGAGATCGGGGTGACACCTGATGTGATGCTCTCTGGAAATGAGAGCACGTGGCGACAGCAGGCTCTTGAGCTGGTCAAAGAGCGCGCCTTAACGTCAGGCGTTCGTTTTGTCCGAAAACCCAACCGCGCTCAGTAATACCAATCTAGATCATATAATGGTCGCCCGTGCCATAGATCGTCTCTGGTCCTTATTCCAGCTGGTCTTCATCGATCTCTAGTTTTTTCATGCGGTAACGTAAAGAGCGAAAAGTCGTGCCCAGCAGTTCAGCGGCTTGGGTTTTATTCCAGCCTGTTTGCTTTAGTGCGGTGATGATCAGCTGTTTTTCTTGCGCTTGTAAATAATGCTCTAAGCCTTGGGCGGGTAAGCCTGCATTGTTGATGTTTTTTGTCTCGTTTGGCGCTTGTACGGCCTGATTGGCCGTTTTTATGTTTTCGGCGCTGTCGCCCTGCGCCGTTTTTGGGTGATTGGCCGCCGCACCTTTGATGACAGAAGGGTAGTGCTGAGTATGGGTGCGATAAGGATGCAAGTTGCTGGCCGAAGTCGGGGCTTGGGTAGGTTGCCCCTTCTCATCGCGTGCTGCTGAGCTGTCTATGGGCACCATTTGTTCCGATGGACTTGGCAAAAGCGTGTCTGCTGAAGCAGGATGAGTGCGGGCGGCAGGTGTTTCAGCTGTTGGTGCTGTGCCTTGCATAACTGAGCTCATCGCTTGCGGCTCTGTCTCCGCCGGCGTCAACGCTGGCAGGCCCAGATGGTTGACATCAATATTTGGCGTTTCTGCTAGGGTTACTGCACGCTCAAGTAGGTTACGCAGCTCGCGCACGTTGCCTGCAAAGTCGTGATATTGCAAACGCTCACAGGCGGCTGCCGTCAGTGAAGGCGGCGTCTCCAATTGCCACTCTTCAGCGATCAAGGCCAAAAAGTGTGTCGCTAGTACAGGTATGTCATCACGGCGCGCGTTGAGCGTCGGTAGTTTTAATTCAATGACGTTGATGCGGTAGTAGAGGTCTTGGCGAAACGTGCCAGCTTGCACCAGCTGGGATAAATCTTTATGAGTTGCAGACAATATGCGGATATCGACAGGTATCTCTTTGGTATCACCGATGGCTCTTACCGTTTTTTCTTGAATGGCGCGCAGTAGTTTGACCTGCATCGCTAGCGGCAAGTCAGCCACTTCATCTAAAAATAAAGTCCCGCCATTGGCTTGCTGAAACAGGCCTTGTTTGTCAGCGACCGCGCCCGTGAAGCTGCCTTTTTTATGGCCAAAAAACTCTGACTCCATCAGCTCGGAGGGTATGGCGCCGCAATTCACAGGTACAAAGCTACCATCACGGCGTGGACTGAGGTCATGAATCAGTCTGGCGACCACTTCCTTACCCGTACCCGACGCCCCTGATAAAAACACCGGTGCTTGCGAGCGCGCCAGTTTTAAAATGGTGTTTTTCAGTGGTAGCATCACCGCTGAGTCGCCGATCAGCCTACTATCGAGAAGTTTTTGCTCAGGGGTACACTCAGGCGCGGCCTCGGGGTCGTCACCTTGGTGAGTGACTTTAAGGGCATTTTCGACCAGTTGGCGCAGGCGCGGCAGCTCAAGTGGTTTATTGACAAAATCAAAAGCGCCAAGCTTGAGGGCTTCGATGGCCAAATCCATACTACCGTGCGCGGTAATAACGGCAATGGGCGTGTTGGTGCTGCCACTGATTTCTTTGACCAGCTCCAGCCCTGAGCCGTCAGGGAGCTTGAGATCCGTTAAGCAAAAGTCATACGCGCGCTCTTGCCAGTAGTCTCTTGCTTGTGACAATGTATAAGCCACATCACTTTTGATGCCCATCTTGGTTAAAGTGATTTGCATTAATCGGCACAGATCTACTTCATCATCAACGACTAGCGCGGTTTTTGTCATACATCATCTCATCGTATTCGGTAGCGAAAAATTATCAAAGCATCTATCACAATTGCAGTTAAGTACTTACAAATGCTCAGCTTATCAGTGCGGTATTGGTACACAAATAGTAAGGTCGTACCAATGCATTTTATACATGGGTGCGGGCATTGATGGCAGGTGCGATGAGGCGAAAGCAGGTTTTTGTGTGTTCAGGCACATATAGCAAGCGAGCTTGATTGGCTTCGCAAAAGGCTTGTGATAGATACAACCCAAGTCCTGTCCCTGCTTGATCTGTGGTAAAAAACGGATTGAACAGGTGCGGTAAGTCATGCTCGCGGACCCCAGTACCACCATCTAAAATATCGATTATAACATCGTTATCTGCACAATAAATCTCGATTTCCACAAAGGCATGAGGGTGGGCGTAGCTACTATGACGCAAACCATTGTTGATTAAGTTGATCAACACTTGCTCTAGTTGGTGGGTGTCAAAGGAGATGGTCGGCTGGGTCTTAACGCGCAAAAACACGTCATGGCCCTGAAAATGGTTTTCTAAAAACGCAGGCATCCATTCGGCCAGTACGATGGGCTGCTGGTTTGCTTGCTGCTGACGCGACAGCTTTAGAATGTCTTCTATAATGCGATTGACGCGTTTGGTCTGCGAAAATATCATTTTATACAGCTCATGATTGGCTGCGATGTGCTCATCACTATAATCAGGGGCAGGGCTTGTCATGTTATTTGCTGGTGGGTGACAGATTTCTACGACGTCCTCCATGAGCAACTGGCTGGCTTGTGAGATGGTGGCCAGTGGGTTTCTAATCTCATGAGCAATACTGGCCGTCAGCTGTCCTAAAGACGCCAGTTTTAGCTGCTGAGCGTTGGCTTGCTCACGGCGCAAATCTTCGAGCATGACCAGCTTACTGCCGTCTTTTAGAGGGATAATCTGTACACGTAGCTTGCCAAACACCGATACATTGGCCACGGCAGGTAAGTCATAAGTAAAGGTACGCGACTGTCCTGCTGCGACAGTCAAGCAGGCTTGAAGCAGCTGTGGATGCTGCTCGTCAAGTTGCTCTTCAAAATCTGCTAATTGGGCAGCAGATGCGCTATCGAGCCTGCGCCTATCGTTTGGCGTATGACTTTTGCTGGTAGTAGGTAAGGTGAGTGATGGACGATGAGGGATACTGAGCAGCTGATACGCGGCAAGATTTGCCAGCACAATATGCGCCTGATCGATGACAATAACGCCATTGACCATTTGAGTGATGACTTCTTGGTTGATGACATTTAGGCGCTCGACTTCCTTGGCATGACGGGCGGCCACTTTTTCTAACTGCACCAAACGCTGAGAGATAGACCAGCTCAAGCCACCCACTGCCAAAAAACTGGCAGACATCAGCAGTGCATCGCCTAAGTTGGTCAAGCTCATACTATTGGCAATGGCATAAAAAAACTGCTGATAAATAACAAAAATAATCGCCAGTAAGGTGATGATCAATGCTTGAGAGCTGTGAAGTAGCATAAAGCTTGCCGCTACCACTACCATATATAGCATGGTCAACTGCAAATCAGGCGCACCTGCGGTATAAAGCAGCAAGCTTAAGATGATGACATCCAAAGCCAAGCCAAAAGCCAGCTGCTGGCGCATGTGTTTGTTGACCACATAAAACAAACCGAGCAATATCATGCTAAGCAGTACATAAAAGCTCAGGGTGGTTTGTTGCAAAAAACTGGGCAAAGACGCGCCGCTATCAGCGCGCGCGGTGATATAGACCATGAGCATAGAAAACAAGCTCACAGCAAAGCGATAACTGCTATAAATCAGTCCTAATTTACGCAGCTGCGGCAATGGCAGGGTGTCATTGGGGGGCGCTGAGCGGGTGATGGTCGAGACAAAACGAATAGCAGGTTTCATAAATGTACCGTCATGGACAATCTTACTTGCTGGCTTACAGTGCTGACTGGCTTAGCTGGTTGACTTACTGAGCAGGCAAGTAGGCGAAGATTATGGCTGAATCAGACCATGACGAATCGCTAAATGTGTCAGTTTGACATCGCTATCGACCCCGACTTTTTCATAGATACGGTAGCGATACGTATTGATGGTTTTGACACTGACAAACAGCTGGTCCGCGATTTGCTGCGGGCTTTGGCAGTTGACGACCATCATCGCTACTTGTTTTTCGCGATCACTGAGCAAATCAAAGGGCGAGCTGGCATTGTCTGATAGCAAGACGTCTGCTAGCTGCTCTGCGACATCTTGGCTAAAATAGCGGCCCCCTTGATAGACTTTTTTTACTGCCCGTATCATCTCGTCTAAGGGTGTGCCTTTGGTGATATAACCGTTAACCCCAGCTTTGATCAGCATAGAAGGATAAGGCTGCGCCGACATACTGCTGACCGCCAAAATCTTGATACCCATGTCTAGCTGGACCAAACGTTTGGTGGCTTCAAGCCCGCCAATATTGGGCATATTGACATCGAGTAATACCACATCAGGGTGCAGCTGTTTGGCCATTTTGATCGCCATGTCGCCGCTATCGGCCTCACCGACCACCTCAATATCCGCACTGTCTGACAACATACGGCTGATACCCATACGTACCAAATCATGATCATCGACTACCAATACTTTAATCATCACTATACTCTTTACTATTTGTCAGAAGAAGGGATACTGCCTAGCATAAATCACAGACAAAAAACTGTCTAAGTTATTTTTTAGTTTTTGACGATGTAAAATACTGCTAATATATTATGTGGATGTTGTTGTTTAATATATCAAATTTTGAATAATTGCCATGCTTTGGGTTAAAATATATTGCTGAAATGTGAACCAATGTTTCTATAATATAAAGTGGTTGTAGCAAAATTTGAATTGGGACAAAATAAACCATTAAATCAGCTTGGTACATTAAACTTAAAAGCAAACCATGATACACTAAAAATACAAAAACTCTATACGAGTACTTACAAACCTATTCATAAACGCTATGAACGTTTTTGGCGTCAGATCGTATGTATCTGGCGTGATAGCGACAGCAGGAGGCACAATGAAGCAACTACCATTAACCAAACAGCAACTGATCGCTGCCATGATTTCACTGAGTTTGGGTGGTGTGGCACAAGCTGCACTTACGATTAATGGTAGCGCTGATACAGAATCTAGCGCGCGTATCAGCTGGGGCGGTGCCGATAGCTTGTCTGAAGCCCGTAAGATTATGTACAAATCGACAGGCTCTGCTATCAAAAAAGTCGATACCGGTTATGGCACCACCAATATCACCAATGCCAACAGTTTTGGCAGCAGCAATAATAGCTATACCAGTAGCAATCGCTACAACACCACCTATCGCGGCGCCTTTGGCAGTAGTGATATGATTCCGATCAGCACAGACTCGCGTAGTGTGGCTGTGATTGATGCCGAAACAGGCGAGTCTATCTACGAAAAAGACGCGGATATTGCCCGTCCAATGGCCAGTATCACCAAGGTCATGACCGCGATGGTGGTACTAGATGCCGGTCTGGATATGCGTGAAGAGATTACCTTAGACGCAGAAGACTTCGTCGGCCCCAAACGCGCAAGCTCTCGTCTAAAAGTAGGGGATCGCCTCAACCGTGCCGAAATGCTGCTCATGGCCTTGATGAAGTCAGAAAACCCAGCCGCAAAGAGTCTGGCGCGTAACTATCCAGGTGGATATAGTGCCTTTATGCGAGCGATGAACCGCAAAGCGCAAGATTTGGGTATGACGACTGCCTTTTTTGGTGATCCAACGGGTCTTGACAAGCGTAATGTGGCGTCATCAAATGATTTGGTCAAGATGGTGCGCGCTGCGGGTAACTACGATGTGATTCGCCGCTTCTCCACCACCAAAAGCTATGATTTCTTTGTATCAAATTACTCTCGTGGCAACCGCACATATAAAGCCAATAATACCAGCAGCTTAGTACGTGAGGGTGGCTACCCTATTGGTATCTCAAAGACCGGCTTTATCAATGAAGCAGGGCGCTGTGTGGTCATGGAAACGAGGGTCAATAACCGTCCAGCCATTATTGTTATATTGGGCGCAAACAGCTCAGCCACGCGCTGGGGCGATGCCAAAAATATCTTAAACAGCTTGGCCACGCGTCGTACTGTATAAGTGCGGATGACATTGATGTCAGTATACAAACACACATACGCAAGTATATAGAGCAAAAATAGACAGGTAAAATAATTCAAAGGGCTGTTATATCGTATAACGGCCTTTTTTATATCAAAAAGGATACTCGTGGTATGAATCACTTGCAATCGGCTGTCGTACCTCAGCTTTATTTACTGACGAACGACGATGAGTTTGAGCGACTCTATCAAAAGCTAGAGGCCGCGCTGGCAACAGGGCTGGTCGGTCTGCTGCAAGTACGCCGTAAAAAAACAGCGGCATTGCCAGATGGTGCGGCAACACTGTTGGCAGAAGCCAAGCAAATCGTCGAGCTGGCACGCAGATATCAGGTACCAGTCGTGATCAATGATGATAGTGCGCTGGCGGCCAAGCTCGGTGTTGGGGTACACCTAGGTCAGCAAGATGGCAAGATGGTCGATGCCAAGCGCCAAATAAGTCCGGATCAGATTATCGGTCGTACGTGTCATGGACAAGTGGCACTGGTCAAAGAAGCCAAGCAGCAAGGCGCAGACTATGCGGCCATGGGTGCTGTTTTTGCTTCTACGACCAAGCCCAAAGCCGATACCATCTCGTACCAGCAGCTAAAAGAAGGCTGCCAGCAAGGCATCGATATCTGCGTGATAGGCGGATTAAGTGCTGAGAATGTCGGCGCGCTGGCAGGTTTGCCCATCAAATATGTGGCTGTCGTTGGAGATATTATGGATTTGCCTATTGCGCAGATAGCACCTCGTTGTCAGCAGTGGCAGCAAGCGTTTGCAAAGTGGCATGCCGCTGCCGGTGACGTAAAGGCCTGATGGCCAAGTATCGTCAATCCAATATAAAATCGCCCTAAAGTAGGTTAACTATATAAGTCACAAGGATAAGTCAAAATCCATTCGCTATTTGGCGTGTTGCATACATAACGTAGCATAGGGCAGAGCTTCTAGGCGCTGCTCTTCGATTGGCTCGCCGCATACTTCGCACTCTCCATAACTGCCGTTTTCGATACGGCTTAGCGCGTTTTCTACATAAATTAGACTTTGACGCGCCTCAGCCATGAGGTTTTTTCGCATGTCGTTTTGACGGTAGGAGATGGCTTGGTCTTCCCAGTGCTCATTGAG
Source organism: Psychrobacter sp. Rd 27.2 (assembly GCF_001921755.1). NCBI lineage: Bacteria > Pseudomonadati > Pseudomonadota > Gammaproteobacteria > Moraxellales > Moraxellaceae > Psychrobacter > Psychrobacter sp. Rd 27.2. Next base: position 482,397 of record NZ_MRYB01000001.1, read on the forward strand.
GTCGTCCTGTGGGTTTTGGATATGTTCTTCGATTTTGTCGATGCGAGTTTCGTACTCTTCTTTGAGTTTTAATAGGTTTTGTTTTGCTGTTTTTAGATCGATACTCATGGTTTTCTCCTAGTAGGTTTTTGTTATTATTCACTAAACAGTTAGGCTAGCGCCTGTGTTTGGCAGAGCCTGCGTTTATTCTGGTCTAGCCTAAGGTCATCATAGTGTAGGTTTATCATAAACAGCGCAATCCATGAGTGCCACCACGAAATGTTACTGGTTTTATAAAATACTGATTTTTATCATCAGTTTGTCGAGCCGGTTTTGTGTGATTGTCTGCTGAGTAATATTTAATCCACGCTTTGATAGGAGAGCGTGGCAGAAAACTGCTAGAATACACCGCCACAAATTCTTACTAGAGTGTTTTTGATCGGCCTGAGCGCTACCACTCAGGCGGCATAGTGCGGCATCGTATCGATGGTGTCAGTTTTATTTAGAATTGACCATAAATATGTGGTAGTAGGGCTTATCGAGCAGTCCACTGTAGATTAACAATAGATGATGTAGAGGAGCAGTTAATGAATTTTTTGCGTATGAGTGAGCTGAGCTTAACGGACAAGGTTGTATTGATTCGAGAAGACTTAAATGTGCCAATCAAAGATGGCAAAGTCAGCAGTGATGCGCGCCTACAAGCAAGCTTACCTACCATTAAGATGGCGCTAGAAAAAGGCGGGGCTGCGATTGTCTGCTCACATCTTGGGCGGCCAACCGAAGGCAGCCCTGAAGCCATTTATTCATTGGCACCGGTCGCTGATTATCTTAGCGACAAACTGGCTGCGCCTGTGCGGTTAGACACTGACTATCTGACTCAAGGCGTGTCTATCAAAGCAGGTGAAGTAGTGCTACTAGAAAACGTCCGTTTTAACAAAGGCGAGAAGAAAAACGAAGCTGCTTTGGCAAAAAAATACGCAGATTTGTGCGATGTGTTTGTGATGGATGCCTTTGGTACCGCGCATCGCGCGCAGGCATCGACAGAGGGCGTCACTCAAGCCATGCACCAAGCAGGCAAAAAGGTCTGCGCAGGGCCGTTGTTGGCCGCAGAACTTGATGCGCTAAGTTTGGCGTTAGAGACACCAGCTCAGCCGATGCTGGCTATCGTGGGTGGCTCAAAGGTATCGACCAAGCTTGAAGTGCTGCATAGCTTAGCTGAGGTATGTAGCCAAATCATCGTTGGTGGCGGTATTGCCAATACATTTTTGGCGGCGCAAGGTCATAGCGTTGGTGCATCATTGTATGAAGCGGATTTGATCGATAGCGCTCGCGATATTATGAGCAAAACTGAGATTTTATTGCCTGAGTTTGTGGTGGTGGCTGATAAAGGCGATATTGACTTTGCCGATTTTACTGGTTCATTACAACAAGCCACTGCGACCATTAAGTCGGTCGATGCCATCGGCGACAACGACATGATCTTGGACATCGCCCCAAAAAGCGCTGAGCAATTGGCTGAGGCTATCATCAATGCCAAGACCATTTTATGGAATGGTCCAGTTGGAGTTTTTGAAGTGGATGCTTTTGGACAGGGTACGCAGATATTGGCCGCAGCGGTCAAAGACAGCGCTGGGTTTTCTATCGCAGGCGGCGGTGATACGCTAGCTGCCATTGATAAATATCAAGTGGCGGATGGCGTCAGTTATATGTCTACAGGTGGCGGCGCTTTCTTAGAATTTGTTGAAGGCAAGGTGCTGCCAGCAGTTGCTGCCCTGCAAATAGACGCGTAAACCTTTAACGTTACTTAGTACGTTAGTAACACTAGACGTACAACCATGATGAATCATCTAAGGTAGGCTGTGGAAATAAGAGGATGGCCATCAATATAGTGTTCTGTATGACAGACTTCATAGTGTTCTGTATGACAGACTTCGGTATTGATGGTCGCCGATTATTATTAAGTCGTATTTATTTGTTTATACACTGAAAATTATTATTGCATGTCTTATTTGCACTCTATAAAATAGCGCAACCATGTATTTTGACATGCTTTATTTACGAGAGGTTTATTATGTTAAAACGTCATTTGTTACTTGCTAGCGTACTTGCTGGTACTTTTGCTATCACTGCGTGTAGCCAACAAACAGAAGAGAACACTGAAGCTGCTGTTGAGTCTGCCGGTGATGATGTCGCAGCCAACACTGAAGCCGCCGCTGTAGAGACAGAAGCTGCTGCTGCAGAAGCAGAAGTTGCTGCTCAAAATGCTGGCACTGAAGTCGCCGAAAGCGCTGAAACTGCTGGCGCGGCTGCGACAGACGCTCTAGAAAACACAGGTGATGCAATCGCTGATGGTACCAACAAAGCAGTAGCAAACACTGCCGAAGCGGTAGCTGATGGCGCAAATGCAGTGGCTGACGGCGCAAATGATGTCGCAGTTGATGCTGAGCAGCAGTACTAATAGGTTCGATAATCAGTAGCTTGTCAAAACTAGTCGCTTAGTAAATAAGCATCGTTTGACCGGTTCAAACCTTTTTTATCACTGTTTGACTACTGATAGATTGATGTACAGCTCGCTAAATAAGCAGTTTTTTATGACTGCCCTATAATGGTTGTCTCATAAAATAGCTGCTTTATAAGCCCTCAAAATACTACAAAAGCCTTGGCGATTGCCAAGGCTTTTTGTATGGTGATGGCGAAACGCTACAAGCATTTTTTTGTAGTCAATCCGTCATAAAATAAATAGTCAGGCAACCGCTACGAAGACAAGGCAATTTTTGCTATAATCAGCGCACGATAATGAGCGTCTATTATTGCCAGTTGCCAATGGTTTTGCCAGACGGGCAGTTTTGACATCATTGAGTGTACAGCTTTGGGCGAGTCATATAGGCAGCGCTATGTTGCTGCTATCATTTCAAAAGCTATTTTACATACTATCCAAAATTTTAATCAGAGAGCGTTTTATGGCCTTAATATCCTTACGTCAACTTCTAGATCACGCTGCCGAGCATAATTACGGGGTGCCTGCTTTTAATGTCAATAATTTAGAGCAGATGCGTGCAATCATGATGGCGGCCGACGCCTGCGACTCACCGGTCATCGTCCAAGCCAGTGCTGGCGCTCGCAAATATGCAGGCTCGGCGTTTTTGCGTCATCTGATTATCGCTGCTATAGAAGAGTGGCCGCATATTCCTGTGGTGATGCACCAAGACCATGGTATGTCGCCCGCCATTTGCCAACGCTCTATTCAGCTTGGTTTTTCATCGGTGATGATGGACGGCTCACTGGGTGAAGACGGCAAAACCCCAATGGATTACGATTATAACGCTAGCGTCACACGCGAAGTGGTCAAGATGGCGCATGCGTGCGGCGTTTCTGTCGAAGGTGAGATTGGCTGTTTGGGTAGCCTTGAGACTGGCATGGCGGGTGAAGAAGACGGCTCAGGAGCAGAGGGCGTGTTGGACCATGAACAGCTATTGACCAGTGCGGACGAAGCCGAGCAGTTTGTCAAAGATACCAATGTCGATGCACTCGCCATTGCGATTGGTACCAGTCACGGTGCTTATAAGTTTACACGTCCACCGACAGGCGATATCCTATCTATCGAGCGCGTCAAAGAGATTCATGCCCGTATCCCAAACACGCATTTGGTCATGCATGGCTCGTCCTCTGTGCCGCAAGAGTGGCTCAAAGTCATCAACGAAAATGGCGGTGATATCGGTGAAACATACGGCGTGCCAGTTGAGCAAATCGTCGAGGCCATCAAACACGGTGTGCGTAAAGTAAACATCGATACCGATTTGCGGTTGGCTTCCACAGGCGCTATCCGCCAGTTTTTGGTAGAAAACCCAAGTGAGTTTGATCCACGTAAATATTTCAAAGCCTCTATGGTCGCGATGTCTGACATCTGTACCAACCGTTTTGAGGCCTTTGGTTCTGCTGGTCAAGCGCACAAGATTCGCCCAATCAGTCTTGAAGGTATGGTTGATTTTTATAACTAAGCCTGACAAGTAGGGCTGAGCTTATCAAAGAAGGCGTTTGTCATATCGATATGCAAACGCCTTTTTTTCTCTAAATGCTTGGGTGTAAGCGCAAGAGGTTTACGTGTACGTTTTTGCATAGGCGTTTTTAAACCAAAATATTGAGTATTAAGCGTAGAGTATGGCGCGGTTTATTTTTTATAATGATAGGTAATGGATGATGATTGGACTGATTACAGGGCAGGTCGCGTACCTGATGGCACCAACGGCATGTATTTTGACCGCATCTGGCGTGGGGTATGATATCGAGCTACCATTGCCGTCATTTTGTCAGTTACAGCTCGATCAGCAGGCTCGTATTTGGACGCATTTGCATGTGCGCGAAGACGCGCAGCTGCTCTATGGGTTTATCGATCGCAAAGAGCGCGAAGTGTTTCGTCAGCTTATCAAAATCAATGGTGTGGGGGCAAAAATGGCGTTAGCGATGCTATCTGCTATGTCGGCCGCCGAGCTTAAGATGCATGTCGAGCAAGAGTCAGAGAGTGCACTGACGCGTATCCCAGGGATTGGCAAGAAAACCGCACAGCGGTTATTAATTGAGCTCAAAGACAAGCTAAAAAATATCGAAGTCGACAATGATTTGTTAGAGCTGCCAACGCAGGTAACCACAGCTTCTCACGAAGGCAGCATCATCGCTGAGGTCGAGGGCGCACTTATCAGCCTAGGTTACAAAGAAAAAGAAGCGCAACAAGCGATTAAAGCGGCTAAGCGTAGTGGAGATACGTTTGCTGATACGCAAAGCTTACTAAAAGCGACTTTGCAGCAGTTGTCAGGCTTTTAAGGCAGTTTTTATTATTAATTAGGGTATGCCGAATATGCTTGACAGCGACCTAGCATAGTTGACTTAAGATAAGCGACATCGATTGTCGCTTATTTTTGTTTACGTCTGTGCTTTCGTGCGCTGGTGCTTTATGATGTTTTGTATGATTTCACATTTTTAATATAATGAAAAAACTATGACGCAAGATCGTTTAATTAATCCGCTAGAGGGCGCCGGTGATGCGCCTGACGCAAATATTCGCCCAGCACTACTGGCAGAGTACATTGGCCAGCCTGTCGTGCGTGAGCAGATGGAAGTATTTATCGGAGCGGCGCGCGGCCGTGATGAAGCGTTGGATCATACGCTTATCTTTGGGCCACCAGGGCTAGGTAAGACGACTCTGGCCAATATCATCGCGCGCGAGCTGGGTGGTAACCTGCGTTCAACCTCGGGGCCTGTCCTTGAGCGACCTGGTGACTTGGCTGCTATGTTGACCAATCTAGAGGAAGGTGATGTGTTATTTATCGATGAGATTCATCGGTTAAGCTCCGTCATCGAAGAGATACTCTATCCTGCGATGGAAGATTTTCAGCTGGATATTATGATTGGTGAAGGGCCTGCAGCACGCTCTATCAAGCTGGACTTGCCGCCATTTACGCTGGTAGCAGCGACCACGCGCGCGGGGCTTTTGACTTCACCTCTGCGAGATCGTTTTGGTATCGTTCAGCGGTTAGAGTTTTATAATATCGCAGATCTGACTACCATTGTGACACGAGCGGCGCGCTTGATGCGCGTGCCGATGAGTGAAGACGGTGCGGTCGAGATTGCGCGCCGTGCACGCGGCACCCCAAGGATTGCCAACCGTTTGTTGCGCCGTGTACGTGATTATGCCGAGGTCAAAGGCGATGGCCGTATCAATGGCGCGATAGCAGGCAGTGCGCTGGATATGCTGGCGGTCGATAGGCGCGGTCTTGACCATTTGGACAGACGCTATATCGAGATATTGCAAGAGCGCTTTGATGGAGGGCCGGCAGGGGTTGAGGCGGTAGCGGCGGCAATGGCAGAGGATCGCGGCACGCTTGAGGATGTCATCGAGCCGTATTTGATTCAGCAAGGTTACGTTTTACGTACGGCTCGTGGCCGCGTATTGACGCAGATGGCCATTGACCAGATGTTATAGGCCAGATGAGATGATATAAAACTGGCCAAAACACCTTTATACAAAAAGCGCCGCCTTTTGGTTGATTAAAAGGTGGCGCTTCTTCGTTTAAATCAGAGATGTCGCTATCAAGTCATTCAATGAAAAATTGTCATATCGGATAGCCTATAGGTCGGCGTAGGCTGTTAATCTGCGACCACAGTCTTTGGCCATATTTTTCCAGGATTAAGGATGTTATTGGGGTCGAGCGCTGATTTGATGGCTTGCATCAATACTAAGGCATTACCATGCTCCTGTTGCATATATTTTTGCTTGCCTTGACCAATACCATGCTCACCTGTGCACGTACCATCCATCTCGATGGCGCGCATGGCCAGGCGGCTAATGATGCCATCGGCAGTAGCGATTTCCTCAGGGTTATCGGTATCGACCAATAATAAAACATGAAAGTTGCCATCACCCACATGTCCGACGATAGGGCCAATCATTCCTGATGCCTCGATGTCTTTTGCCGTGGCGCTGACGCACTCTGCCAAGCGCGAAATAGGTACACAAGCATCGGTCGATAAGGCGCTGGCTTCAGGCCGTAGGGCAGAGCTGGCATGATAGGCATTGTGCCGCGCTTGCCACAGACGCTTACGTTCGGCCTCGTCTGTGTCCCACGCAAAATCGCTACCGCCAAACTCTTCGATGATGTCAGTAAAGATTGTTGCTTGCTCAGCCACGCCCGCGTCCGTGCCATGAAACTCCACAAACAAAGTTGGCGTCTCAGTCAGGTCTAGATTGGCATATTGATTACAGGCTTTGATTTGCATGGCATCGAGTAGCTCAATACGGGCAACTGGCAAGCACATCTGGATGGTAAGCATCACCGCCTGACAAGCGTCCTCAATCGTTGGGAAGTGGCAGATACCACTAGCAATACATTCGCTAATACCAAACAGCTTGAGCGTGACTTCGGTGACAATGCCTAGCGTCCCTTCTGAGCCGATCATAAGCCGTGTTAGATCGTATCCAGCGGCCGACTTTTTGGCGCGTGTGCCTGTACGTACGATCTCCCCGTTGGCGGTCACGACTTCTAGAGCGAGCACCACATCTTTCATAGTGCCGTAGCGCACAGCGTTGGTGCCAGAGGCGCGAGTGGCCACCATGCCACCGATACTGGCATTAGCGCCTGGGTCTATCGGAAAAAACAGCCCCGTATCGCGCAGGTAGTGATTGAGCTGCTCGCGTGTGACGCCAGGCTGTACGGTCACGGTCAGATCTTCATTATTGACTTGTAAGATTGTATCCATCGCATACATATCGATACATAGCCCGCCAAAAGGCGCGTTTAGCTGACCTTCTAAGGATGAGCCTATACCAAAAGCAATCACTGGCATCTGATACTGGTTGCAAATCTCGACAGCCGCGGCGACCTCATGTTTATCCTGCACGGTCAGCACCGCATCGGGTGGCTGGTTGGCAAGCCATGTCATGGTATGACCATGCTGCTCGCGTACCGCTTTATTGACACTCAGCTGTTTGCCAAAGCGCATCTGTAGCGCAGCTATGGCCGCACTGTGATCGGGCGTAGTGCTATCGTACGGCTCGGATGCGGGTAAGGCGGATAGGGCAGACATGGATGACTCCTACATATATGATTTGTTAGACAGCATGTGTTTTTATTTTTTGGATGTAGACTAGGGCGTGTCCTCAATCTAATCGATAGCTATCTAAATGGGCTAAATCTGGCCAAACGGTGTCGAATAGCTGACGAATATCTCGATATTAACGGCGCTATTTTCCTTATTTGGCGAAAATTTATCTCATTTTTATCGCCATTTTTAAAATGAGGAGATGCCCTAAAACAATATACGCCAATGGCATAACGAGCGCTAAAAGAGCAATTAGGCCAGCACTCGCCAAACAACCACGACGATGGCCAATAGATAAAAGACAGGCGCGAACCAGCCGACTTGCGTGGCAATCGCAATAAAGATAGCAAAGCCTGAGAGTGCCAACCAGTCGCGGCGACGGTCATTGAGCATATCCGCTCGGATTTGCTGTATTTCTCTGAGCTGACTGTCTTGCCGCGACCCTTGCGTGGCAAGGCTTTGTAAACCTTGGTCGAGTAGTTTTGGGATATCCGTGGTCGATAATAACAGCTCTGGCAACTGTTGGCGCAGCTGTTGTAAGTTGCGCACAGGGTCGAGCTGCTCTTTGATCCAGCCGCTAAGGATGGGCTTGGCAAGCGACCAAATATCAAGCTCAGGATATAGGTCGCGCCCCAGTCCCTCGACATGTACCAAGGTTTTGAGCAGTAGCATTAACTGTGGCGGAATACTCATATGATGACGACGGGCGATATCCAAAATCTGCATCAATACTCCAGCAAAATCGATGTCGTTAATGGATTTTTGTAGCATCGGACCGACGGTGCGTTTCATGTCACGCATGAGTGCATGCTTGTCGGCGTTAGGTGGTATCCAGCCTGCACGGCTGACAATATCTACCACGGCCGTGAAATTGTTATTCATCACCGCCAGCAGCATCCGCGCCACCACCAGCTGATCGTCTCTTGACAGTGTACCCATGATGGCACAATCAAGGCCGATATAGCGCGGCTCATGCCCAAGCTTTGCCGTATCATCGTATAAATCTTTGACAGGTGGCGTCTCAACGAAGACATTACCCGGATGCATATCAGCATGAAAAAAGTTATCGCGAAATACTTGGGTAAAAAATATCGTTAAGCCTTTTTTTGCCAGTGTCGCACGATCATAACCCAGCTTATCGAATACCTCGACCTGCGAGATAGGAACGCCTTGGATGCGCTCCATGACCATGACGTTTTTGGCGGCATCATAAACTTCAGGCACATACATGAGTGCCGAGCCTAAGAAATTATTACGCATCTGCGTGGTATTGTCCGCCTCCAAGGTCAAGTCCAGCTCATTGAGCATCACTTGGCGATAGTCTTCGACGATATCGATGATATGTACCGCGCGCGCCGCTTCGATACGCGCCGATGCCCAGCCGGCCAGCTCGCGCAGTAGTTCAAAGTCAGAGACGATGGTGGCGCGAATATCCGGCCGTACCACCTTTACCACCACTTCACGACCATCATGCAAGGCCGCGGTGTGTACTTGGGCGATAGATGCCGCCGCTAGTGGCTTGACATCAAAGCGGGAAAACAATGTGTTGATCGGTTGACCGAGGCCGTGTTTTGGGTGCTGAATCTGAGCAATGGCAACGTCAGCGTCGAAGGGTTTGACTTTGTCTTGTAGCTGCACCAACTGCTCGATGATTTCGGGTGGCACCAGATCACGGCGCGTAGAGAGTAGCTGGCCAAGTTTTAAAAACAGCGTGCCCATGTCTTCTAGGGCGTACTTGATGGCGTTGGGCTGATGTTTTTTGCCCCACGCGGCAGGGTGTAGACGAATCAAGCGCGCGATAGGCTGTAACTGCGGCATCTCTTCTAAAGACAAGTGCGTATCGATGCGATAAGTGGCGGCGATACGCCAAAGCTCAAATAAACGGGCGCGGTGAGATAGTAGCATGAGAAATAAGCACTCTAAAAAATTCAAAAATAGGGTAGCGCGGTGCTTAGGGTTTGTTAAATATTCAACACGCCCCAGACCAGTTACTGATGAAACGAGTTGTTAAGAAAACGTGATTGCTCTTCTTTGATGGCCGCAAGTCTCGCTTCTTCGCGCGCCACATCAGCACGTAGTTTGAGGAGCTGCTGCCTGAGGTCATTGACTTCTGCCACCTCAGCGGGGTCAGGTGCAGCATTGCCTGCCACATCATTGGCCCAATCGCTGACATCATCAAATGCGCGTTTGGCACTATGTCGCCAGCTGCTTTTTAGCTGAGAGATGAGCAGGTGTAATTGGCTGGCCATGGGCTTGCCGATGAAAGGCTCCAGCTGTCCTGCCACGTCAGGGTCAAACCCTGCGACCAGCTGTTTTAGCTGCATGAGTACCTTATAGTCGCCTGCGATAGGCAGGTTGCCTTCAGTACCGCGCATCAGGTTGAGTAGTTGGGCAGGATTGTCGACTGTGATGGTACAATCTGGTCGGCTGTGACCGATACGCGCGCGCTGCCTACTGGCTTTTTGCCGCTCATCTATAGTGCCACTTGGCTCAAACACACTGTCCGTGGTCACAGGCTCAAAGCGCAAACGCTCATGGCTAAACAGCACGTCTAGATGAATCTCAGGCACGGCCATCTCTAGACGCAATACTTTACCAGCAAGCGGGGCCAATCCTGCTTTGGTAATGTCATCGCTAGCGATAGCAAGGTTAATCAGCTTTTCGGCACCAGCCAAAAGTAAAACAGTCAGCATAAGGCTCTCGCGTGTTTGGTGAAGCGCCTAACAACAGCGCTAAGTTTATAATAATCAACGACTACAGAGTGTGGCAGATCAATAATCACTATCGTTGTCCTATCATGCAGTATGAAAGACGCAGCATTAAGCACTAAATACTAAGTGCTAAATACTAAACGCTAAATACTAAGCAATATTACGCCTTAAAACCGCGATGTACCGCGACGATACCGGCGGTGAGATTGTGATAATCACAGTTTTCAAAGCCAGCTTGTTGCATCATTTGCTTTAGCGTTTGCTGATCAGGATGCATACGAATCGACTCTGCTAAGTACTGGTAACTTTCAGAATCATTGGCAATCAGCTTGCCCATCATCGGTAGCGCTGTAAATGAATACAGATCATAGGCTTTAGACAGTGGCTCAAAAACGGGCTTTGAGAACTCCAAAATCAACAAGCGACCACCTGGCTTTAGTACGCGGTACATGGCTCGCAGCGCTGCGTCTTTGTCTGTGACGTTGCGTAGACCAAAGCTGATGGTCACCAAATCAAAGCTTTCATCATCAAACGGTGCCAGTGTTTCAGCGTTGGCCAATACAAAGTCTACGTTGTTGCAGCCTGCATTGATCAGGCGCTCACGGCCGACCTCCAGCATGGCCGCGTTGATGTCTGATAGTACCACATGGCCGTTGCGACCCACTTCTCGGCTAAACACTTTGGCCAAGTCGCCGGTGCCGCCAGCGATATCGAGTACCTGCTGACCGGCACGCACGCCTGATAAGCTAATCGCGTAACGCTTCCATAGACGATGGATACCAAATGACATGAGGTCGTTCATGATGTCATATTTTTTGGCAACAGAAGTAAAGACATCAGCCACACGTGCTTGTTTTTCTGCTTTATTGACTGTCTTATAGCCAAAGTGTGTCTGCTCATTGCCATCGGTTTCAGGCGTGTGCGGGTTGTTGATGTCATCGCGCTGATTAAATAGCGTCTGCTTGGCAGTTTGCGCTTGCGCAGTGCTAGGGTCGGCACTGTCATTGATCGTATTAGGCATAGTGGTTTGTTGACCTTGTGGGGTTCCGGTGGGTAAGTCTTGGACTTGGGTAAAGTCATGGTGCTGGCTGCGCTGGGCGTCCGTCTGCCGCGCTTGTGCTTGCGCTGTGATGTCTTGATTATGACGGATGCTTTCTTTGACGAGACTGTCTTGCAGCTCGGCCTGCTTGGATGGCTCGTGAGTGTTAGCGGCGCGGTTGGCGTTATCTGTGCTGTCGGTCATCATGGTGTCCTATTCGTTATTGTTATGATTTTCTTGGTAGGGCGTGTCGGTATTAGCCAATCTACACTATCAGTCTATGATACACCAAACCTCATTGGCTTACCGTCATTATCCGCGGCATGCACCTGCTCGATAATCAAAAGTTCCTGCTGGCAAAACGGCTCGATAAAATGACTGACACTCTTGAGAGGTTTCATGGCCTGAAAGCCTGTGTCAATGAAATCATACAGTGGCTGAAAATTATAGCGATAGGCTGTGCCTTTGGCTAAGGCAAAGGCTTTTTTGAGCATAAATGAGTTTAAATGCTTGTCTGTGCGATAACAGACATCTTTGAGATTGGCGATTTGGACGCGGCGTGCTTCTGCTTCATCGACAGCACGATAGGCGGCCAACATATTGTCTTCAGTCACTGGCAACTCTTGGGCCAGTAACCACTGCGCCAAATGCAAATCCAGCTCGATCGCCAAAATTGCCGCTTGAATGCCCATACTGCCAGCCTCAAGTGCCGACTCTTTTGCCAAGCGCTCAAGCTTTTGCGCTTTGGGTAAAATGCGCTCTAACTGTTTGGCCAGTAGCTTAAACTCATCGCCGCCATATAGCTGGGTCAAAAAATACTCAGCCATCAGTTGGTTTTTGGGCTGAGAAAACAGTTCATGGTGCGTTTGTTTGATGCGCGTTTGTTGCCATGACTGTACGTCTTTTAGTTTATTGTTTAGGGCATCGTCTTGATGGTAGGGCAGCGCCCAAAAGCGGGTCAAGTGTTGTTGTAAGTTGGCTAAAGCGGCCATGGCAATCAATCCTATAAAATCAATAATATTATCAAAGTGCTGATAAATGGCGTGGTGTTACCTGTCTGTCAATGACATATTTTAATGGTTTTGTACACAAAATAGTTTTTAAAACGCTATAAAGATTTTAAAAACCGTATAAAAATACCGTCATTATAAAGACAAGGTCAACAAGCAGTACGGCCAATTCAATATAAAATCGATACGCTCATATCAACGTGCAACTTTTTATGAAGCGGCTTTATAGCCATGTATCTGATTTATTTAGACGCAGCTATATCTTACGTATCTCTAAATGACAACCTGTAGCAAACGAACGTATCGTAAAAAGTGTTCACCTTAAAAGAAAACAAAACAGAATACAAATGCCAAACTGTTACCCAAATGGTTACACAGCAACGTTATTTAGTCTATTGGCTGAGTGCTAGTATAAAAATGGCTCAAAAATTTGCAAGATTGATGCAATGAATCAGCATTGGATGAGCCTATAAAAAGCCAATTAGGACGGAGGATGTGATGTCAAAAAATAACCATGCCGCAGAGCAGAGTGCACCAGCTGGACGCACGCCAGCTGATAAACAAGTCATCAGTCAGCGTCTCAAACCCAATCCGCTCAGCCAGTTTTCTATGGACAAAGATGCCCTGCGACTGGCGTTGGTCACGGCGCAATACGCCCTGCGGGCAACGCGGCAACAAAGCCCGCCTACCCATGACAAAGCCACAGGGCTGCTGGTACTGGTCAACGGGATGGAGCAAGCCGGTAAAGGCACCGCAGTCAAGCAGTTAAGAGGCTGGGTAGATCCGCGGCTACTAAAAGTCGAGGCGACCGTTGGCGACTGCCCACTGGATTATCAGCCGATTTGGCAAACGCATACCAACGTGTTGCCACGTCACGGTGACGTGATGGTGTATTTTGGGAATTGGTATGCTGACCTGCTGTACGACGTCATGCGTATGACCCGCGCAAAAGACACTACTGAAATAGTCGCTGGGACAAGGAGTCAAAACAGACAAGACGATGAGCCGGCATCTTTGATGTCTCGTATGACGACCAAGTGGCAAGACTATCTACAGCAGCAGCTGGCGAAATTAACTGCTTTTGAGCAGGATTTGGCGGCCAACCAAACGCGACTGCTTAAGTGCTGGTTTCATGTCGATGTCGATACGTTGCAAAAACGCCTGACTGACAAAATAGCAGACCCACAGTTTTTGTATCAAATGGACTGGCACGACAGACAAGTGGTCGATACCTTCAATGAGGTGGCAACCGCGCTGCTTAGACAACAACCAGACTGGGTCATCATCGATGGGGAAGACAAGTCTGCTGCCGCCGATCATTTTTGTCATGAGGTGCTGCACGCCATGCAAGAAGCGCTGGCAAGTAGCAAGACGAGGGATGATACTAAGACAAAGTCTCATCCCAGCACCTTCGTGCCAGTCGCCATTCCCAATCAGCTACAAGAAATCACCAGCACAAAAATAGACAAGTCTGACTATAAAGAGGCGCTGGCGGCCAAGCAAGCGCATTTGGCTGCGCTACTGCGTGCGCGCAACGGTCGGCATGTTGTCTTTGCTTTTGAAGGCATGGATGCCGCTGGCAAGGGCGGGGCGATCAAAAGGCTAGTAGCGCCGCTCGATCCGCGCGAGTATCAGGTCTATAATATCGGGGCACCGATGCTTCATGAGCTGCAGCATCCTTATTTGTGGCGCTTTTGGTATAAACTGCCCAACGAGCACACTGACCGCATCAGTCGTATTGCTATCTTTGACCGGACTTGGTACGGGCGAGTGTTGGTTGAGCGTATCGAAGGCTTTGCTGACGCGGCGGCATGGCAGCGTGCCTATGATGAAATCAACCGTTTTGAGGCCGACCTAGCTGATGCGGGCACGCTGGTGATAAAATACTGGCTGGCCATCGACAAAAAAGAGCAGCTACAGCGCTTTGAGGCACGCCGGCAGACACCGCACAAGCAGTATAAGCTGACGGAGGATGATTGGCGCAATCGCGATAAGTGGGAGAGGTATGTACAGGCGGCCGCTGATATGCTGGCACGGACAGACACAGACACAGACACAGACACAGACAAGGCATCATGGTGCGTCATTGCCACCAACGAAAAGCGCCAAGCGCGCCTGCAAGTCTTGGATCATGCCATCGAACAACTATCGTCGCTATAGGCGTATGGCGTAAATAAGCGTATAATGGTGCAGGTAAACACGGTATCATCTGCCCTAACCATGAGCAGTTACAAATCTTGTAATATCATCATGCATTATGTGCTTATATTGAATATAATAGGCGCGTAACGTTTCTTGCTACACCCAACAAAACGTAGCAAATAGAGTCTTGTGACCTGTATTGGTGCCTTTGGTAATACACCGACCATCACAGCTCTGACAACGCTTATCATAATTAGCAGTTATCAAGTACTAACATTATCATCACAAAAATCTAAGCCGCAAGATGCTGTAATCAGACGATTGAGCAATATCCCTTGCGGCTTTGTGACATGTTGCATTAAGGGTTTTACCTTCGGCACGCTTGTCTTTAATCGCATATAATTTCAATCAGCTTACGCAGGACGTATCAACGTATGGGTATTAGCAGCAGCTCTACAGGGCCCGCCAAATCAGTCGGCTCTATGAGAATAAATCTATTTTTTGCCATTTTACTGATTGCGATGACCGCCTACTTTTTATGGTGGGGTCTAGATTACACAATGCGTCAACAAACGACGCTATTTATTGTCGCCACCGCTTTTGGTGTCTTTATGGCATTTAATATCGGTGGTAACGATGTTGCCAACTCCTTTGGCACCTCGGTGGGCGCAGGGACGTTGACCATCCCGCAAGCGCTCGGGGTTGCCGCGATATTTGAAGTATCCGGCGCAGTGCTGGCAGGCGGGGAAGTGACGGACACCATCCGCAAAGGCATCGTAGACTTAGATGGTCTGACCGTCACGCCCAACCAGTTCATTTACGTCATGCTCTCAGCTTTGGTTGCGGCCGCATTCTGGCTGTTGTTTGCCACGCGCAAAGGCCTGCCAGTATCGACCACGCACTCTATCATCGGCGGGGTAGTTGGTAGCTCTATCGTGTTGGGCTTTGATTTGGGTGGCAGCGCGACGGCACTCTCGACAGTCGATTGGGGCACGGTTGGCACCATTGCCATCTCATGGGTGTTATCGCCTCTATTGGGTGGTATCTTGGCCTATATATTGTACGGTCAAATCAAGAAAAACATCATCGAGTATAACGATAGAACCGAGGCTCATATTGGTGAATTAAAAGCCAGTAAAAAAGTCTTAAAACAAAATCATAAAGAGTATCTGGAGCGTCTGACCGAGTCGGAGCAGCTGGCTTATACCTCAGCGATGCTGCGCGATCAAGAAATCTACAAAGATGATGATTGTGTCGTCGAAGATTTAGAAACGGACTATTACAAAAAGCTGTATGAGATCGAAAATGAGCGTAGCAGTCTAGATACGCTAAAAGCACTCAAGCAATGGGTGCCGATGATTGCCGCGCTTGGCGGCGCGATTATGACGTCTTTGGTGGTGTTTAAAGGTCTTAAAAACGTCAATAATAGCCTGACGACGCTACAAGGTTTTTTGATCATGGGCATGATTGCTGCTCTGGTCTGGTTGGCCACCTTTATCTACACCAAAAGTATCCGCGGTAAGCACAAAGAGGATTTGACCAAAGCGACCTTTATTATGTTTAGCTGGATGCAAGTATTTACGGCCTCCGCTTTTGCCTTTAGTCATGGCTCAAACGACATTGCCAACGCCGTCGGCCCGTTTGCGGCCATTATGGATGTCATCCGCACCAATGAGATTGCCTCACAAGCGGCAGTGCCACCAGCGGTGATGTTGACGTTTGGGGTGGCGCTGATCGTCGGTCTTTGGTTTATTGGTAAGGAAGTTATTCAAACTGTCGGTACCAATTTAGCAAAAATGCATCCCGCTTCTGGCTTTTCGGCAGAGTTGGCCGCCGCTGCCGTCGTGATGGGCGCCTCGACCATGGGCTTGCCAGTATCGAGTACGCATACGTTGGTCGGTGCGGTATTGGGGATTGGTATTGTCAACAGAGACACCAACTGGGCGCTGATGAAGCCAATTGGTCTGGCGTGGGTTGTCACTTTGCCAGCTGCTGCTACGATGTCTGCGATAAGCTATGTGGTTCTAAAAAATATCTTTTAACCAACAAAAGCGGCAACCATCGTGCAAAGATACGCATGCAGATAGGTGGCCAGTGTTGTACACGAGCACACTCTCATAAAAAACGCTTATCAGCCTAATGCCGATAAGCGTTTTTTTATAAATGTAGAACCTATCCTATCTTAGCGCTCAGTCACAGATAGTGGATGGGACTAATCCGTACCAAACTGCTGACGTTTTTTGGCGAAAAAGCGATCCAAGCGATCCATGGCGTTTTCTAGATCATGGATATTGGGCAAAAAAACCAAGCGGAAGTGGTCAGGTTTGTCCCAGTTAAACCCGGTGCCTTGTACCATCAGGACATTTTCTTCTACCAGTAGATCCATCATAAAGGCCATGTCGTCTTCGATAGGGTAAACCTCAGGGTCCATTTTGGGAAAACAATAAAACGCGCCCTGCGGCATGGTGCAAGAAATACCTTTAATGGCGTTGAGGCGAGTGACGGCCATTTCACGCTGCTTGTACAAGCGTCCCGTCTTTGAGGTCAGCTCTTTCATGCTCTGGTAGCCGCCCATCGCCGTTTGAATCGCGTACTGGCCTTGGACATTGGAGCACAAGCGCATGGACGCCAGCATATCTAAGCCTTCGATAAAGTCGGCGGCGTGCTGCTTTTGCCCTGAAACCAGCATCCAGCCGGCACGAAAGCCTGCGATACGGTGCGACTTTGAGAGACCATTATAGGAGAGTACCAGTACGTCATCCGTCAAGGTGCTCATCGGTGTATGCACGGTATCATCATACAGAATACGATCATAAATCTCATCAGCCATGATAATCAGATTATGCGCTTTGGCCACTTCAATAATCTGTCGTAGCAGCTCGTCGCTGTAGAGCGCCCCTGTGGGGTTGTTGGGGTTGATCACGACGATGCCTTTGGTTTTGGGCGTGATTTTAGATTTGATGTCTTCGATATCTGGGTGCCAGTTATCGTCTTCATTACAGCGATAATGGACAGCGGTGCCACCAGCCAGATTTGCCGCGGCCGTCCACAGTGGATAGTCTGGCATCGGAATCAGTACTTCATCTCCATCATTCATCAGCGCCTGCATGGTCATCACAATCAGCTCAGACACGCCGTTGCCCAGATAGACGTCGCGCACATCGACGGCAGAGAGGAGTCCTTTTGATTGATAATATTGCAGCACGGCCTTTCGCGCCGAAAAAATCCCTTGCGAGTCTGAGTAACCAGTCGCCTCTGGCAGGTTCATTGATACGTCGCGCAAAATCTCATGCGGAGCCTCTAGACCGAAGGGCGCAGGGTTGCCAACGTTGAGCTTCAAAATACGTTTGCCTTCTGCTTCCATTTTATTGGCAGTCTGAAGTAGGGGGCCACGAATGTCGTAGCAGACGTTTTGTAATTTGTCAGACTTTTTTATTGTATTCATAAAGGGATCGCTTGTCTGGTTGGTTGGTAAAGGAGCTTGTGTCATGGCTGCATCAGCTTGGCTGATTGGTTTTTGGGATTGACTGATATGCTCGTCTAACGCGCGATGTTGGCCACTGGTTTGAGCTATCGCTAGCTCAGGGGCGCTGCTAGGGCGTGGCAGCTCCGTATCGGCTGCACTCTCACCGCGCAGCAAATATCCTTCGCTACAGCCCAAAATACGTGCCAATGTCGGCAGCTTGGATGAGACGATACCGTTGGTGCCACGCTCCCAGTTAGAGATAGCGCCGCGACTGACCTTAGCGCCAGCGGCAGTCATCGCTTGGGCTAACTGCTCGGCGGTCAGCCCTTTATCACGGCGCAGCTGCACCAGTCGCTCAGCCTGAGTGCTCTTTTTATTGTTATCAGCCATTACGTTTAAGCCTATATATGTGGTAGTGCGAGTCTTACGCATCAGTAAATCTGTGATTGCGACGCATAAATGTTTAACGCCAATGCAAGATATTATTGCATTTTATCTATCAATGCAAGCCGTATCTATTGGCTTATTTTACAATGCAAGAATAACTTGCAAAATATATCTTTAAGCGGTGCCCTGAGTATATCTGTAGCTTTTGCCAAGCTATCCGGTTTTTAAAGCATGACCAATTCGCCTAACCAATTTGACTATATAAGACGCTCATAAATTGCCAAAGGGAGAAGCGCTGCTTTCTTATCATTTTTATTACAGTGCTCATCAGACTTGAGAGGTAGAATGATATTCTTATAGTAGACACCTTGAATAATGCTGGTTGTATCAACAAATACACAGCATCGTTGTTATTATCATGGGCTTAACTGGCTCTGTATTTCGGTAGTTTTATAGCAAGATAATGTTATAGCGATTAATCACAAAAAATCAGACAAAATCGATAAATAAGGATAAATCATGCAAGACAACCAACTTAGCAAAGAAGAAATCAGTCAATTGACCGATGCTGACTGGCGCGAGCGTTTGAGTAGCGAAGAGTATCATGTGATGCGCGAAAAAGGCACGGAGCGTCCGTTTACTGGCGTTTATAATGATGTCAATGACGAAGGTATCTACCGCTGTAAAGGCTGCGGTGCAAAGTTATTCGAGGCTGACAACAAGTTTGATGCAGGCTGCGGCTGGCCAAGCTTTGATCAAGGTATCGACAATGCCGCTATCGATGAGCATGAAGACAACTCATTAGGTATGCGCCGTACCGAGGTGACCTGTAGTAACTGCGGCGCGCACTTGGGTCATGTGTTCCCTGATGGACCGCGTGAGACGACAGGTATGCGCTACTGTATCAACTCGGTCTCTATTGATTTGGATAAATCTGCAAAGTAACCTGCTTGTATGATTTTACCGCAGAGCGTATGAATGGCATCGCGCACGCATTTTTTTGATTATAAAAAAGTCTTGCTGGTCGTCAATGCGGCCAGCAAGTGCCGATTTACCCCGCAGTTTGAAGGGTTAGAGGGGCTGTGTCCGCAGTATAAAGGTCAGGTTTTTCATAGATATAGTCGATTCTCAATAAAACAGATATATTATATGTCAACGTGGAACTGGTATAAATTTTCCTTGCGTGCTGTGCCTGCGCCGACAGAGGCTGCGTAAAATTTATCCCAGTCCCACTGTATCGTTTTTATACTGAACTCACTATAACATGGGATAGCGAGCCAAGCTGTGCATCCAGAATGCGTCAATATTAGAAATATCTGTAAATTTTAAAAAATATAAAATTAATAAAAACATAGGTTTGCTGATTGTTTTTTAAAAATAAAAGAAAATTATGAAAAAAAGGCAAAATACCGTTTGACAGCCATGTGTAAATCTATATAATACACACCCACAGAGCGCGGCTTTAGTCAGTCAGCTTCTGTTAGAATCTTCCCTTTAAGGAAAATTCTCTTGCGAAGATAAAGTTGCAGTGCAATTTTTAACGCTTATCAGGGTGATTAGCTCAGTTGGTAGAGCGTCTGCCTTACACGCAGAATGTCGGCAGTTCGAGCCTGTCATCACCCACCACTTATTAGCAAGTGGGCTTTTATAAAGGCAAGATGCTAAGACGACCTAAGCAGCGGTAGTTCAGTTGGTTAGAATACCGGCCTGTCACGCCGGGGGTCGCGGGTTCGAGTCCCGTCCGCTGCGCCATATTTAAAACGAATTTAGACTTTCAAGTTTAAGCAAGTTTCGCCTCAAACTATTTATAGTTTGGGGTTTTTTTGTGTCTGCAAAATCTGTTGGTAGAAGATCTGTTGGTAGAAGACAGGTATCCATAGCTGATGTATTTGGACTCCACTATACTTGCGCCAGATACAGCTTAACACTCACGGCAAAGCACTCATGATCTCTGATGCGAATGCTGACAGTACCGTCATGGGCTTGGGCGATGGCTTGTACGATAGATAGCCCCAGCCCCGATCCAGCATGCATGTTGGTAGTGGTATGATGACGATGAAAGCGCTCGAACAACTTGTCTGCGTCTGCTTGACTGATAGGCTGCGCCATGCGATTGGTAATGGTAATGATGAGCATTGACCGATGAGCTGTACTGATGCTAGAGGGTTTGGTAGGTTGCAGCTCTGATGGGTCTTCGATGGCAGCGTCGACGCTAATAACGCTGTCACTGGCGGCGTAATGTATGGCGTTTGACATAAGGTTGGCAAACAGTCTTTGTAGCAGACCTTCATCACCCAATACTACCTCAAAACTGCCTGTTTTTTTAAAGAGTAAGCGGCGGTCTTCGGCTATCAGATCAAAATAATCCAGTAGTTTTATGATCAACTCCTCTGTATTCACTGGCGCAAGCTGTGAGTCATGTAGCCCTTTTTGAGTTTTGGCAAGCAGCAGCATATTATTGATGAGGCTTGATAGTTGCTGGAGTGTGTCGTGCTGATGGTGTAGCTGCTCGATGTACTCTTCAGTATCTCGGGTCTTACTCAGCATGACTTGGGTTTGCGTACCAAGGGTGGCTAGCGGTGTGCGCAGCTCGTGGGCGATATTGTCCGAAAACCGCAGTAATGAAGCAAAATTACTCTCAAGTTTACTCATCATGAGGTTGTAAGACTCGGCCAAAGGCCGTAGCTCGCGCGGCATGTCACTGACGCTTACTCTTTCATCCAAGCGCTCTGGATTGATGCCTTGCATCTTTTGTACAATGGTGGATAAAGGCGCAAATCCCCAATAGACGCTCAGGGCTGCAACAGAAACCAGTAACAACGTAATCGCCAGTAAAATCAGGCTTAGCTGACGATTGAACTGTAAAAGGTACTGATGATGGACATCGATTGGTAAGGCAATCAAGGCCAGGATCTGCTCGTCTTTGATAAGCACCGCGCGGTAGTTTCGGTCATTGATTTTGGTAACAAATTGCTGCTCGTGATGCGTTTGCCATAAGGACCAAAGGTCAAAGTCCGCGGGAAGCTCATGGGCAAAGCCACTTGGCGCACTGGACAGTCGATGCCCTTGTCTGTCAGTCACTAGGATTTTTAGATTATAGTCTGACCATGAGGCGTGCAGGTCATCAGGATAAAGTGGCGCTGAAGGCGTAGAGGACAATGGCAAAGTCGCCGTCGTGCGTTCATTGAAATAATCGGCACGTTTGCGCAAATTAAAGGCAGCATGTGTGATGATCTCTGAGTCCATTTGCTCAAAGTGGCCGCTGACCGAGCGTTGTACCCAAATATAAATAACGATTTGGGAGATGACGACAAAAATCGTCAATAAAAAAATCGTACGCCATAATAGTGGTAAGCGCCGATTATCAAAGCGGTATTTCATCGCGCGTTATCCGTCTCTGCTATGGCAGTATCTGCCGCATCTAAGCGATATCCCATACCGCGCACGGTATGAATAAGCTTGGTCTCATAGTCATCATCGATTTTGAGCCGTAGGCGTCTGATGGCCACATCGATGACATTGGTATCACTATCAAAATTCATGTCCCATACTTGTGAGGCGATGACAGAGCGCGGGAGCACCTCACCTCGGCGCTCTAATAAAAACTGCAACAAAGCAAACTCTTTGGCCGTCAGCTTAATGGCTGTATCGCCTCTATGTACAGTGCGCTTGGCGATATCCATCTGTAGGTCTGCTATTTGTAATATCGTGCTGTTATAGTCTGCTTGATTGGCGCGGCGCAAGAGGCTTTTTATACGCACGATCAGCTCGGCAAAGGCAAAAGGTTTGGTCAGATAATCATCGCCGCCGATCTCGATGCCTTTGACTCGATCGCTCAACTCGTCTTTTGCGGTCAAAAACAGCACAGGCGTCTGCTTACCGGCAGCGCGATAATTGCGTATCAGCTCAAAGCCGCTGATATCAGGCAACATGACATCCATCAGCACCACGCTATACTCATCGGTCATGAGCGCATGATAGCCATCTAGACCCGCTGTATGATGCTCAACGACAAACCCCGCTTCTGTTAGTCCTTTTTTTATATACTCGCCAAGTTTGATCTCATCTTCTACCAATAATACCTTCATCATCCCACCTCGCAGATTAGGTTCATAGCATAAGGCCATACTAAAGGATTCTGTCTGCTATGAACATCGATGGTGGCAAAGATGACAGGATTGTCATCTGCACGTCATCTGCCGGTCAGAATGGGGTCGCTAATATATAAACTATGGACGGTATCGGCCGCCGCATTTATAACGGCTGTTGACTTAGTGAAAGGCCGCCCGCTCTACAGTATTATCTGATACAAGGCAATGGGATAAAAAAGGATAAAAGCATGATGTTTAATACAGACCATAAGTGGTTGGGCGGCGTTGTTTTATTGACGGCGAGCGTTGGGCTGATGGCTTGTAGTCAGCCAGATGTCGATGCGGCTGATAAGCAAACGACGGCGAGCACACAAGTACCAGTAGAGACTATAAGCCCAGCGTCAAACACAAAGGCATCAGACCTGCAGCCATCATCAACCATTTTACAAAACGTCTCGGCCACCGTTTACAAAGATGCCAATTGTGGCTGCTGTAAAGAATGGATCGGTCATGCCGAGGAACATGGTATGACGGCAGACGGGCAAGATGTCAGCGACTTGGCGGTGTTTAAACAGCGCTACGGCGTGCCTGACAATATGCGCTCTTGTCATACTGCGGTGACGAGTGATGGCTATGTGTTTGAAGGTCATGTACCAGCCAAATATGTGGCGCAGTTTTTAGCAAACCCACCAAGCGGTGCGATTGGCCTTGCGGTGCCGGGTATGCCTATGGGCAGTCCAGGTATGGAGGATCAAAACAGATTTGATCCGTATCAAATCATGCAAATTAACAAAGACGGTAGCAGCACGGTTTATGCACAGATTGAATCGCCGCAGCAGCAACTATAGCTTGAAGCGTTTTTAGAGATTTTAGTATTTATTAATTCCTTATTACGAGTCATCTTATGAATAATAAAAATACGCTCAACCGCCGTCATTTTTTGACAGGATCGTCCGCCTTAGTAGGGGCATCCATGTTATCTGGCCTGCCAACGATGGCAAATAGTGCGCTTGCGGGCTCGCAAAACAAGGCGGTTATTAACAGCGATAGACCCGATCATCAAGTGCCTATCTTGACGGGTGATGAGTTCGACCTTTATATCAGCAAAAAGCCTGTGATCGTTAATGGAAAATCCAGTATGGCCACGCTGATTAATGACTCACTACCTGCGCCAACGCTGAAGATGCAAGAGGGCGATACGGTCATCATCCGCGTGCACAATCAGATGAATGAGCCGACTTCTATTCATTGGCATGGTCTGCTCGTACCTTTTGAGATGGACGGCGTGCCGGGTATTAGCTTCGATGGCATCCCTGCCAACAGCACTTTTGCTTATAAATTCAAACTCAAACAATCAGGGACTTACTGGTATCACTCGCATACGGGCTTTCAAGAACAGACCGGTATGCGCGGCGCGATCGTCATCGAGCCAAAAGCGGCGGAGCGCTATCCGGTGGCAGAAGATCATGTGATTTTGCTCAGTGACTGGACGCACCGTGATCCGCATAGGTTACTCAAGCTACTCAAGCAGCGCGCTGACTTTGATAACTATCATCTACCAGACTTTAAAAAACTATTATCTGATATCGCTGCCACCGATATAGAGGCGGCCTTTGATAAGCGCAAAATGTGGAATCAGATGCGTATGATGCCGACTGATTTTAGTGATTTATCAGGTGAGAAAACCTTTACTTATCTGATTAACGGTAAAACGACCGCCGCTAATTGGGCGCAGCTGGTTAAAGCAGGACAACCCGTTAAGCTACGCTTTATCAATGCTTCTGCGCAGACGATATTTGATGTGCGCATACCCGGTCTTAAGATAAAAGTCGTCGGTACTGACGGTAATGATGTTGCGCCTGTCGAGGTCGATGATTTTCGCATTGGCGTCGCTGAGACTTATGATGTCATCGTCACGCCAACTAAGGACGCCCATACTATCTTTGCGCAAAATATCGATCGCACCGATTATGTGACCGCGACCCTAGCCACTCGCAAAGGCGCTCGTGCCGCCACGCCTCAGATGGATGGTATCGAGTGGCTCACCATGGCCGATATGATGGGGGCGATGGACGACAAGGGTTATGACGCGCACCATGCCAAGACTGAGTATGATTTTAAGACCGATATGCGCGTTGATAGTCCGCGGATGAATCTCGATGATCCTGGGATTAATCTGCGTAACATCGACAGAGAGGTGCTGACGTATAGCCAGCTGCGTTCTGTCGGCAACGAGATCATGAGCGAACAGCGCAAACCCACGCGTGAGATAGAGATTCATCTAACAGGCAACATGGAGCGCTATATCTGGGCGCTCGATGGCATCATGTTTAAAGACGCGCCGCCTGTCAATATCAAGCCTAATGAGCGCGTGCGCATTACCTTAGTTAATGACACCATGATGAGCCACCCAATGCATCTGCACGGTATGTGGAGTGATTTGCGCGCGCCTAGTGGTGACTTTCAAGTCCGTAAACATACTATCTTGGTGCATCCTGCGCAAAAGGTGAGTTTTGATGTGACGGGCGAGGCGGGACGCTGGGCTTGGCATTGCCATCTGCTCTATCACATGGAAGCAGGTATGTTTAGAGAAGTTGCTGTTGTATAGAAATGGTGGAATTTAATTTATCTGAAGAATATACAGGTAAGAGTCATGGCGTGAGGCTGATAAAAATTTTCTTGCGTGCTGTGCCTACGCAGACAGAGGCTGCAAAAATTTCTAGCAGCCTCACTGTATTTTTTCAAAATAAATAGACTATATGAGGCTCATTATGAAAACCATTAAAAAAAGTCTGCCATTCATCGGCGTGTCATCATTCGCATTGCTAGCGTCACCCTTAGTAGCAGCCGAAATGAACATGTCAGATATGGAGCACAGCAGTATGCACATGTCGAATATGAACCATAGCGGTATGGATATGACAGATGATATGTCGAGTATGGATCATGGCGATAAGATAGATATGTCTGGTATGGACCATAGCAGTATGGATATGTCGGATATGGATCACAGCGGTATGAGTCATGACGATATGGATATGTCTGGCATGCAAGGCGGTGAGCCGCCAGCTGATGCGCGTAGTCCTAATTACTCCAATGGCATAGGCTATGGTGAATTTGGTAAGCCGGTGATGATGGGTAGCCTGCCGACTTGGGGCATATCGGTAGATGATTTGGGCTATCAGTTTGAAGAGGATGCCGTCAACTTTGAGCTCGAAGGCTGGTATGGTGATGATAGTCATCGGGTAAGATTGCGTACCGAGGGTAGCGCCGAGACCAAAGACGATAAAGCCATCGATAGCCTAAGCTCGCTGTCTTACTGGAAACCGCTTGGTGTCTTTTGGAACGGCGAAGTCGGCGCCGCTTATAATACCGAAAACGACAAATCAGCACTGATGGCTGGTATTACCGGCACGGCGCCTTACTTTATTGAGACGGATGCTAGAGCCTATGTTTATACCGACGGTCAAGTCCAGCTTGACCTTGGTGCAGAGTATGAATGGCGCTTAGACCAGCATTGGGTGGTAATCCCAGAAGCTGGGTTAACGGTATTTAGCAAGGATGATACTGACAATAACATTACCAAAGGCTTTAATGAGTTAGAAACTGAGATTCGGCTCACTTATGAGATGCTTAGTCGTCAGCTGTCCCCTTATGTGGGTTTTAGCTACGAGACAGCATTATCAGATACAAGAGACTTACGTCGCCAAAACAACGAAGATGTTGATACCAGTAGCGTCACGGCAGGGGTGAAATTTTGGTTTTGATTTAGACCCGTACTTCAGTCTTAGTCTATCAGTTTTGCTAACTGCCTTAAGATTAATATAACGCTCATTACTGGCATCTATCCATATAGGTGTCATTTATGGAGATAATCACATGGATATGAATAATAATAAATCGCAAATGAACCCGTATCTGAAGTTTTTTTTGATGATACTTACTTCGGCCATCGTCATGTACATCATGATGTATTTTAATACCTATAAATGGGATCACGTTTATTTTAGTGAAACGCGTGCCTATATGGCGCTATATATGGGCGCAATGATGGCAGTCATTATGCTTGCCTTTATGGGCAATATGTATAAAAAGACCAAGGTAAACCTTATGGTTTATGGTCTTAGTGTCGTATTGTTTGCCTTTGGCATATGGGGCGTGCGCTCACAACAAACCGTCGATCAAGTCGATTGGATGCAAGCGATGATACCGCATCATTCAATCGCTATTTTGACCAGTGAGCGCGCCGATATCGATGACCCGCGCGTGCGCCAGCTTGCCGATGACATCATCAAAGCGCAAAAGCGCGAAATCAGTGAGATGCAGCAGCTGATAAAAGAGCTAGAGTAGTCGAGCAAAGGCAGCGGGTTTGACCGCTGATGTGTCTATATTCGTACTGACTACAACGTTTGCACACTGAGTTATCGGTGAGGATAAAGTAAAGGGAGTATTGAGCATGAAAACAGCAACCGTCTACCGTATGGTAAAAGCCGATCACGTTTGCCCCTTTGGGCTAAAGGCGCTCGATTTGTTACAGCGTAAAGGCTATGAGATTGAGGACAAACCCTTAACCAATGATGCTGAGACGCAAGCGGTCAAAGACAAATTCAATGTCACTACCACCCCGCAAATACTTATTAATGGCGAGCGCGTAGGTGGCTATGATGACCTGCAAGCCTACTTTGGTAAAAAGGTTGCTCAAAAGGAGGGCTTTAGCTACACGCCAGTGATTGCCATATTTGCCACCACCGCACTGGCCAGCCTTTCGCTGACTTGGGGTATGAGCGGTACGTTATTGACGATACAAACGCTTATCTGGTTTATCGCCTTATCGATGATTGTGCTTGCCATTCAAAAGCTACAAGATTTAGAAAGCTTTACCAATCAGTTTTTGGGCTATGATTTATTAGCACGCAAAATTGTGCGCTATGCGTATGTTTATCCCTTCGCCGAGGCTTTTGTCGGTATTGCCATGCTAGCAGGGGTGTCATGGCTGAGTATCATAGCGGCTGTCGTTGCAATAGTTATCGGCGGTATCAATGGCGTCTCGGTGTTCAAAGCAGTCTATATAGACAAGCGTGAGCTTAAGTGTGCTTGCGTGGGCGGTAACTCAAATGTACCGCTTGGCTTTGTGTCTTTGACCGAAAACATCATGATGATCGCTATGGGGGTTTATATGCTGGTTAGGTTTTTATAATCGTGTTTATATTCGATTGAATTGATAATAGAAATACAAGCGTTAGGTGTGTTTCTTACGATAATCTGCCACCTACTAAGCAACAAAAAAGGGTACAAGCGCTGGCATGTACCCTTTTTTTGACAGTGGTGTTTTTGTCGATGTTTATGCGACAGCTTATGCTTATATACCGATAGGCGCTTAGCCAAGCACTTGGATATAAGCGCCCGCGCGTAGCTCTTGGAGCCAGTCTTCTTTTGCTTGCGGCGCTAGGCGTTGATACAGGGCTTGACGTGCCATATTGCGGCGATATTCGTCGCTGACGTCATGCTGACGCTTGCCCTCGACTTGCAGGATATGCCAGCCAAATTGCGTTTTAAAAGGAGTAGAGTAGTCACCCACGGTGGTGTTTTTCATCATGGCTTCAAATGGGCCTATCATATCGCCTTCACTGACCCAGTCCAAATCGCCACCACGTCCGGCAGAGCCTGGATCATCTGAGTAGGTCGAGGCCAAGCTTGCAAAGTCAGCGCCACCGCGTAGCTGCTCATAGAGGTCATTGATTTTTTGTTCGGCGAGGGCGTCTGTCTGCAGCTCATCGACTTTGACGAGGATATGACGAGTATGCCACTGCGGTACTAGCATGGTATCACTGGCTTTTTTGTCAGCCAGTTTAATGATATCGATACCCTCTGGTGTGATGAGCGGTGCACTGACGGCGCCTACATCGAGTTTGGTAATCTCGCTAGATAGTTCTGTCGGTAGAGATGCTGCTTTATGAAAGCCCATATCGCCACCTTGGAGCGGGATAGGGTAGCTGCCTTGACTGGCGGAGATGGCCTCTGTGACATCGACATTTGGCGTAAGCAGGCGCGTACGTAGGGCTTGAGCGACTTTTAGTGCTTCTTCGCGCTGCGCCTCAGATAGGCGGCTATAGTCGTCCATATAAGGCACGCGCACATGAATGGTTTGGTATTCACTTTGGTTTAGGCGTTTGGCTTCAGGTGAGGCCAAAAATGCATCGATGTCTTGCTCACTGATGCGTACGCGGCTACTGATTTGGCGCTGCTGCAATGCCTGAATAGCGGCGTCTTCGATCAATTGCGCGCGCAGAGCAGCATAGCTACCAGGTTGGGCGGCATCTAGGCGCTGCTGCAAGGCTGCGATACTATTTAAGCCTTCAGCCTGTGCGATTTGGCCAAGACGCTGATTGATGGCCGCGTCGTCGGGCGTCAGGCCGATGCGTTTGACCATCGATAGTTGTAACTCACGCAAGATAAGGGCGTTTAGTACTTCAGACTGTAGCTGTGCTGAGTTGGCTATCGGCTCGCCCGCGGCTTGGGCGCGCGCCTGAGTTTGCTGGATGGCCTCAACCAACTCGCTTTTTAAGATAGCGTTTTCATTGACCAAAGCGATGATACCGTCGGTACTGTTTGCTGGTGTTAAACGACTGGTGCTGGTTGGATCAGCCGCTTGGACGCTCGCAGGCTTGACGGTTGCCGCTTGAGCACTCAAAGTGAGCGCAAGGCTGGCACCCATAGATAGCAGTACCGCGCGGCTGGTCTGACGTACAGAAAAAAATCTCATGATGCTCCTCATCAATGTCATCGCATCGGATGGTAGTCGGTTAACTCTACCCAATACACTTAATAATCAAATAATAGACAGGGTTGTCCCTAAAAGCCTAAAAATACAGGGTTATAAATATCGGTACCATTGCCCCACAGTATCGTTACTGCCTCACATAGTACCTATCATGTCTTAGTCTTTCCAAGCGTTTTGTACAGGCTCAAAACCTAAGATTTTGTCAGAGAGCAGGCGGGTCAAACGGCTGCTACCACTGCCCAAACCATTTAGTCTAATCTCAGCCATCACCGCTTGGGTTGGCTCGTCCTTTACATTGAGGTCATTATAGTAACGACGACCATAAACTGCAAAACCAAAACAGCAGTCTTCGTAATCGACACCGACTAAAGAGTCGAGCATTTTATCACGGTTATAATCGTATTGACCCTGTGCCAATACTCGCCAATTGTTGTTGATAGGAAAAATGGCGGAGGCGGTAAAGGCAGACAATGGCAGCTGATCGGTGTTTTCGTCACGCTGACGCTTGACAAACCCGACGTTAAACAAACTATTGTCCGATGGCTGATAACGCAGCTCAGTGGTCACATAATTTAGGTCATAGTCATTGGTCAAAGCGCCGCTGACATCGACCCAAAAGTTGTTATAAGGCTGCGTACTGGTATTCCACACCATTCCTGAAGACGAAGAGGTAAAGACTGGCTGCTCATTCTCTAAGGTTACGCGTCCATTGTCGATATAAAACTGCTCTGCAATGCTACCATCAAAACGTGTCACACCCGTTGCATCGATGTAACGATAATTTATACCCGGTGTGATGGCGTGCAAATCTTGCAGACGATCGTGACCTAAAAACCAACTGTCAGAAAATAGCTGCTCATAGTTGATAGAGGCGATACGGGTGTTGAAGTTTGGGATGTCGTTTTGATCTTTGTATGGCGAGTAGGTGTACTTTAAGCGCGGGCTGAGCAAACGGTAACCGCCCATGGTCTCATCAAACGCGCCAAATGGTGAGCCTGCTTGATAGAAGTTCAGTCCAGCGTCGATACTGGCCTGCGGTACAAAAGCTGACTGGCTACCATCTTCTTTACTCAGCTGATTGTCTGCCAAGCTGTCTTCGTCATAAGACGTATACAGGTGCTGGAGGCTGAGCTTGGGTTTGACATAGCCCCATGAGCTTTCGATAGGGTAGACGGCGCTGATTTTATTATAAAGACGTGTGCCGCTTTTTTCGTTTTCTGAGCCATCATCGATGGATTTTTTGAAATAAGCGGAGTCATGGACGCCAGTTATATCAAAATTATTGGCGGTGGGCAGGCGATAGTTTACGCTTAGCTGCGGTAAGCGTGAATACGGTTTGTCCTTATCTTGCAACGCCTCGCCATCACCATTGAACGCATCGAGCGTCTGAAAAGTCTCAACTTTTAGCTCGCCGCTGACATAGTCGTTATAGTAGTTTAGGCGCGCCCGTCTTGGTAAGTTTACCGTACTATCAGATAAGCCAAGCGTATCAAAATCATCGAGATAATCTGAGTCTGACACGTAGCTGTATTTGGCATCGCCACTCAACCGCGGAATGCTCTTAGAAGACCATGCATGATCATAAAAAAAGCTACTGCGATCTTCATCACCATACTCTCGGTCGCTTGGCAAATAAGAGCCATTAAAGATACCTTCGCCGTAGTTTTCGGTCAAATAACGAAACTCACCTGATAGCATAGGGTTGCGATCGGTATAGATGTGCGTGTTGATCGTGGCATCATAGTTGGGCGCTAAGTTAAAATAATAAGGCACATCAACTTCTAAGCCGTTTTCACTACTGACACTGGCGCTGGGTAACAAAAACCCGCTGCTACGCCGACTGTCGATCGGAAAGTTAAAATAAGGCAAGTAAAATACGGGCACATCGGCGACACGAAAAGTCGTGTTATATGCCTCGCCGCGACCGGTGTCGGTATCTAAGTCGATGCTTTTGGCGTCAAATTGCCATTTGCGATTGGTCGGAGGGCAGGTGCTAAACATCACCTCATCGAGCTCATACTGCGTCTCATTGGGTCTGTTTAGCTGCTTGGCATAGCCGTGGGCTTGTAATTCGACACTGGCGAACGCCACGTCTTTGGCGGTGGATTGGCCTGTTTCGGTGTTGTAATTGAGGCTATCGGCCACCCCGATGAGGCCGCCTTGCGTCGC
Organism: Psychrobacter sp. Rd 27.2; assembly: GCF_001921755.1. Lineage (NCBI taxonomy): Bacteria > Pseudomonadati > Pseudomonadota > Gammaproteobacteria > Moraxellales > Moraxellaceae > Psychrobacter > Psychrobacter sp. Rd 27.2. The sequence goes on from NZ_MRYB01000001.1 coordinate 513,765, forward strand.
TTTGTCTGTCAAATTGACTTGGGTTTGGTTTACCTTGCGCTGCGCTGCTCGCCTGCCAGTTGCCTTGTCCGTAAACATGACTTTGCCTTGCGCTGCCGCCACACCGCTGCCTAAATCCAGCAATACTTTGTCAGCTTCGATATGCTGGGTACCTTGGTTGATAATGACATTGCCTGATAGCTCAGCATAGTCGACATTGTCATAATAGCCGTAGTCTGACTCTGAAAATAGCGGCGCTTGCTGGTTTGGTACCTCACTGACATTCGGCGCGGCTTGTCCATTGATGCCGCCTGCTTCATTGACTGCCCGCTGATAATTGGGGTTGCGTTTAGGATAGACCCATTGACCCTCACAGCGCTGGGCACTATCGATTGCTCTAGGTAGCAGCTCTAGATTGCGGCCAACCTTTGGAATGGTTTGTGCCCTCGGCATGAGCGCCTCTGGTAGCGCGTTTGTCTCATCGTCTGGCAGACTCATGCTGCTATTGATATCTGATGACTCGGTTTCAGGTGTAAGCTCATAAAACTCAGCCAACCGTTTGAGGCTGTCTTGAATACTCTCGTCGCTGTTAGGGGTATCAGTATTGTTATTATCGTTATGGGTATCAGCGCCAGCGTTGTAATGGATACTGTTACTGGTATCAACCTCAGGATTGGCATGGTGAGCCATAGTGGCTGTGGTGTCGACATCTAGAGTGCTGGCCACTTGCTCAGGCGTTTGCAAGGAGGCATTGTCATTGTCGGTATTGATGGTACCGGCAGGCTCATCAAAAAATGTAACGCCGCCATACTGCGCATCGAGCGTGTCGGGTATCGCAGGGGCTGGCACAAATGCTGGCGGCAAGGCAGAGCCTGAGACGCTACTGTTGTCATTGCTATTGCCGTCGTTATTGATCGCTGTTGCCCCCAGTGACGGGCTTGGCGTACTGTCGCTATCGCTCGATGCACGGGCGTTGTTTGCACGGGCATTGTTTACAGTCGAATTTTTTGCGATGGGCGTAAGAGTGCTTTGAGGATAACGGATATCTTGGTCAAAAGCATGGTGGGTGTCTTTTGCCGCGCGACTGGCAGACTGATTTGCTGCCAGATAAGCAGGACGGTGCGCGCTATCTGCAGACAGGGGCTTGGTCGTTTGTGTCTGTGGTTCTGCCTCGCTGAGTGCGGCATTAACCGCAAGGCTCGATAAACCTAACGCGCCAAATAAGATCAAACGAATGCTTTGGTAGAGCGAAGAATATAGCAAGGGCACACCTATGATTGCAGAGCCGGTTAGATTGCGATACGTAATTGAGTGGCCGTATCTTTTAGATACTGTCATACATCAGCGCCGACAGATTGACCTTATTATGCTAAATGGTGTCAACAGTCAGGCGGTTTTACATATAATGACGACTAATCATAGTCAAAAAAAACCAAATCAGCTACACTATTTACCAAAAATTATAAGATGAGCACAGGCTGCTGCATTTATGCTCAGCAGTAGCCATCGTGCCAAACGCGCGCTTATCTACCAATAAAAGCGATGATGACCAAGATAGGCGTCACTATTTTAGCAAGGTTTTGCCAGACTTATCACTACTTTAGTTGTTGACCACCGACATTTACTTTTTTATAACCGATAATACGATTTTAGAGAGCCCTATGACCCAGCCGCTACCCAACAGCCGCCAGCAGCAATTGCACGACTGGCTACAAGCAGTCTTTACAGAGCAGACCTTTGATTTACAGAGTCTGCCAGGGGATGCCAGCGCGCGTCAGTATCATCGCCTGCAGCTGACAACAGAGCCCCAATCGCAAGCGGCACGTTATATTGTCATGGATTCGGCTGATGAACAAGACGCCATGCGTCAGTTTATCAATGTCGCCAAATTGATGGCACCTGTGATCAATGTGCCAACGCTGATTGCGCAGGATGTGGCAAAAGGCTTTTTGGTGCTACAAGACTTTGGTACGGTAGAGTTTGCTCATTTACTAGTTAAAGCCACGCCCGAGCAAGTCGATCGCCATTATCAGCTGGCCATGCAGACGTTGGTCGCATTACAAACACTCTCTGTTGAACAAGCAAAATCTGAGCATCAGCTGCCTGATTATGACAGTGCACTGCTAGACCGAGAGATGGATTTGTTTAGTGAATGGTTTATGCCATATATCGGCGTGGCAGTTGATCCAAAGCTGTGGCGGGCGCTAAAAGCGGTATTGATACAAGAGATTTTGCAGCAGCCAGCAGTCGTCGTCCATCGTGATTATCACAGCCGCAACTTGATGCAAGATCAAGCCGATCACTCACGCTTGGGGGTGATTGATTTTCAAGATGCGGTGATTGGCGCTTATACTTATGATTTGGTATCGCTGCTGCGTGATGCTTATGTGGAGTGGTCTGAGCCGCAGATATCTGCATGGACGCGTGATTTTTGGCAATTACAAAAGCAAGCAGGCTTGAGCACAGCTGCCGATATCGCGCAGTTTGAAAACGATATGAATGTCATGGGTGTCCAGCGCCATCTAAAGGTACTGGGAATCTTTGTGCGCCTATCGCAGCGTGATGGCAAAGACCGCTATTTGGCCGATATTCCGAAAGTGATGCGCGATTTTATGGTTGAGCTAGAATGGTTGGAGGCGCATGGTAGCCTGCAGATGCAGCAAGCGGTGGCACCTTTCAATGACTATCTAAGAGAGCATATATTGCCAGCGTATCAGCGTCAGTTTGTGCAGCAATATATTTAGGCCATTTTTAGCCCGTTTAGATAACTACCGAGTGAATTGAAGGCACGCCCTAGGCAGTATTTAGCAGTATTTAAAAAGCAATAACAAAAACAAAAACACGGAGCGCACATGTCTGAGACCAACCAAGCAACGATTACTCAAGCAATGATTTTGGCAGCTGGCAAGGGTACGCGTCTGCGGCCGCTGACCTTAGAGACTCCCAAGCCTTTGGTAGAGGTGGGCGGTCAGCCGCTGATCGTCTGGCATATCAAGGCACTACGAGCGGCTGGTATTACCGATATCACTATCAACGCCTCATGGCTCGCCGATACCCTGATAGAGAGGTTGGGTGACGGGGCGCAATATGGCGTGACCCTGCATTGGTCGGTCGAAAGCGATGAGCCACTGGAGACGGCAGGAGGGATATTTCAGGCGCTGCAGGCAGCCAAGCTACGAGATGAGCCGTTTATTTTAGTCAACTCGGATGTGTGGACGACTTATGATTTTTCGCAATTGATTGACTATAAGCTGGGGGCGGATCAGCGCGCGCATCTATTGCTGATTGACAATCCAGAGCACAATAGTGGCGGGGATTTTGCCATTAACAATGGTCTTGCCAGCGAGCAGCCGATTGATAATGCAGACAAACATACCTTTGCTGGTATCAGCGTGATGTCGCCAAGACTGGTCGATGGGTTGGCCTCAGGTCAGCCAGCGGCACTGGCGCCGCTGCTCAAGCAGGCGATGATGAAGTTTCAAATCACCGCCGAGGTGATAGCAGATAACTGGATAGACGTTGGCACACCTGAACGTTTGGCGCAAGTCAATGAGTTTATCGATGATAAAGGAGCCGCCAGTCATCAAGGCGCTTAGTGCTCACTGTCTATAGGACAATAAAAAAGCAGCGACCATTTGTGGCGCTGCTTTTTCGTTTGCTAAGGCACGATAAGCCATAAAGGGTGGGTTACCCAACGCTAGGTATCTATGAGCTAGACACCCATAGCCAGCTTAATCAATTGGGCAATGGTAAAAATCACCAAAAAACCCGCGATATATAGACCAATAAACCATGCCCATTGTGATTGCTTTTTACTGAGCTTTTTCATATTCGTCTCCTATCTTTTTATAGATACGCCATACGGGCGGGCGTAGTGACCGCCACCTTTTGCGGTGGCCTGTCACTTTTTAGCTGTCATTTCTCTGATGCTACTTGTTTCTCATACTGCTTGTTCTGACTTAGCACATATACTACGCCTAGTACATATGCTCATGATCTGTCTTGCCCTTAAAAGTATAGTAGGCAAAAGCGGTATAACTTAAGATAATCGGTAGCATGATAGCGGCCCCAATCAGCATAAAGGATAGCGAGGTATCCGCTGCTGCTGCTTCATAAATCGTCATTTCATACGGGACGATATAAGGGAAAACGGCAAAACAGACCCCGATATAACCCATCAAAAATAACGCCACCGTCAAGAGAAATGGGCGATATTCACGCTCTGTCTTTAGGTCTTTACGCATCAAAAAGGCCAAGAGCAGCACGATAATCGGCATGGGTGCCAAATATAGCAAGCCTGGGAAGCTAAACCAGCCTTCAAGCGCTTTGATATCAGAAAAATACATAAAGCCTGTGACGACGACCATTGCGATGATCAGTGCCAATAGCATCCAGCCTGAAACCTTGCGTGCCCATACTTGTAAAGTATGCTCGGTTTTGATAATGAGCCACGTAGAGCCAAGGAGCGCATAGCCGATAATCATGGCAATACCGCAAATGATAGAAAAAGGCGTGAACCAATCAAAAGGCCCGCCTGTATAGAGACGATTGCTTGCCTCAATCCCTTGTATCAACGCGCCCAACATCAGCCCTTGGCAAAAAGTCGCCACCACGGAGCCGATAAAGAAAAAACTGTCCCATACGTGACGACGTGAGGAGGCTTTAAAACGAAACTCAAACGCCACGCCGCGCATGATCAGGCCAAACAGCATAAAGATGACCGGCAGATACAATCCTGTCATGATAATGCCATAAGCGACTGGGAAAGCTGCGAATAAACCGCCACCGCCCAGTACCAGCCACGTCTCATTGCCATCCCAAAAAGGCGCGATAGAGTTCATCATGCGGCTACGGTTTTTGTCTGAGCCTGCAAAAGGAAATAAAATCCCGCAGCCCAAATCAAAACCATCAAGCAACACATAAATAAAGACAGATAAGGCAATCAAGCCGCCCCAGATCAAAGGTAAGTCTAATACATCACCGTAGTTAAACATTAGCGTAACCCTCCATCATCGACATCATCAGCAGGTGTATCGATATTTTCTTTTGTACTTTGATCAGGACTGCTATCACCGCTTAGTGTCCGTCCTTGACTCTCTGTGACTGAGTGCTCATAGAAATTGTCCTCAGCGGGATCTTCAAACGGTTTTGGCCCCTGAGCGATCAGTCGCAAGATATAAAAACTCCCTGCGCCAAAGACAAACACATAAAGCACAATAAAACCAATCAGTGTCGTGGCGACTTGCTGAGCGGCGAGGGGTGACATACTCTCGGCCGTACGTATCACGCCATATACCGTCCATGGCTGACGTCCTGTTTCGGTGACAAACCAACCAGCCAGCAATGCGATAAAACCAAGCGGCGTCATCATCATCCACGCACGGTGAAACCAGACACTTTGTGGATCATACTGTTGTTTTTTAAAGTATTTATACAGACTAAATAAGCCGACCAACACCATGAGCATGCCAATACCGACCATAATACGAAACGCCCAAAATACAATAGCCACAGGGGGCTGATCTTCAGGTGCCCAGTTTTTGAGACCCTTAACTTCACCATCAAACGAATGGGTGAGAATCAAGCCTGAAACATAAGGGATGGCTACCTCGTACTTATTGGTTTGGTTTTCTTGATCAGGCAGCGCAAACAAGCGCAGAGCCGCGCCGCGCTCATCTTCCCAGATACCTTCCATAGCAGCGATTTTGGCTGGCTGATGCTCTAAGGTGTTAAGACCGTGCTCATCACCAATCAACACCTGTGCTGGCGCGACAAATATTGCCATAATCATCGCCATACCTAACATGACACGGCCATGCTGACGGTGCTCTTTGTGCTTTTTAGATTGCAGATAGTAAGCACCGATACCGCCAACGACGAAGGCGGTGGTCAAAAACGCCGCCGTCATCATATGGGCATAACGGTAAGGAAAGGATGGGTTAAAAATAATCTCAAACCAGTTGGTAGGATACAAGATGCCATCCGCGCCCAGCATAAAGCCCTGCGGCGTCTGCATAAAGCTGTTGGCAGACAAAATCCAAAATCCTGAAATTAGCGTACCGATGGCAACGATGGCTGTCGAAGCAAAGTGCATCCGCTTACTCACGCGGCCCCAGCCAAACAGCATAATCCCCAAAAAGGACGCCTCTAAGAAAAACGCAGTCAATACCTCATAGGCAAGTAGAGGGCCTAAAACGTTACCGGCTTTGTCCGAAAACACCGCCCAGTTGGTACCGAACTGGTAGGACATCACCACGCCCGAGACCACCCCCATACCAAAGACCACGGCAAATATTTTGACCCAATGCTTATAGACTTCAGCATAAATAGGCTCGCCGGTCTTTAACCAACGGAACTCAAGCACCGTCAGCCAGCTGGCCAGACCAATAGAAAAGGCGGGAAAAACAATATGAAATGAGATAACAAAAGCGAATTGGATACGCGCAAGCATCAGCGCATCGAGCTGGTCAATCATAAACGTAGCGAACATAAACGGTTACCCTTATCTGTTAGCTGAATAGCGCAGGCTTCCCTCACACGCTCAAATAACAGTCTGCATACTGTCTTTATTTATATATAGGCAATAGGCAGATTGTGTCTCAGTATGGATTAGCGCGCGACCTAAATGATACATGGTGGCTAAGCTAACGACTGTTTAGCTGAATTAAGTAATTTACATCCTTATAAATTAATACATGACTGTTATGTGCTGTCAATATATTATGCGCCTCCCTCGGTACACACGCAAGCGATGCAGCACCCTGACGACCTACCTAGTAGTCACGAATATTTGGGGTAAAAAAACAGATAGATTCTTTAAAAACAACAATAAAAACAATGATTTATTTAAAAAAATCTGCGCTGCTATCAGGGCGGCTATCATGCCTATCTGTCACCGAGTGGGGTACAAATAAGCAACATGTTATCAGTTTGTAGCGTTTCTACTTTTCCTTACAGTCAGCTGCTCATTATCTGCGGCAACGGCTTGAGTATTATTCTTGTAATTGCTTGTGCAAGATCCGCCGTAGCGTCAAGATAGTCTGGGGGTTGCTCTGAATACTATGACCCCCATTTATAATGGTCTCAGAAGCTGCACCGTCTAAGTGCGCACTGGTATAAGGCACGATGCCGTCTGATAGACGTTCAGTCAACGCTTGGCTGATGTTTTTATCGACGGTGACTGCGGCCACCAGCGGCTGTGTCGATGCTTTATTGTTAGCAGTATTGGCGGTGTCAGTAGCGCTAGTGCTGGTAGCGTGACTGTCTTTTTCTTCTTTTATGGCTTGTGATAAGTCGATTTTGGCATTGCCTGGCTGCATCTGTGCCAGCCCTTTGGTGATATCTGAATCGTTATTGGCGATGATGGAGTGATAAGTAATACGGTCATTGATGGAGATATCTCGGGTCAATTGAATAAATGAGGATTTGTCACTCAATTGGCTGGCACCGTTTTGTAGGTATAAAGCGCCAAGTGGGTTTTGTGCCAAGTCGCCTTGGGTGGCAATGGTCGCCAGATTGTCTGTGACCGTCTTGACCAGCCCAACGGGCAGATACACAATGCGGCGCAGCGCACGGGTAAACCAGCGGTCTGCATAATCGGTGCCGCGAAACGGCGCTGATAAAAACACCGCTGTATCCACTTGCGGTAAGGTTATGAGCTCAAAGCGCTCTTTGAGCTCGGTCTCACCAAATGAGGCTTTAAGAGCATCGCGAATTTGCCGCTTTTCGCTATTAGAGAGCAGGTTTTGATCGTCTAAGCTGTCTAAATCCTCGACCAGATTGTCGTCTGATAGCATCATACGGGCGATGACAGCGCCCATGCTGTGGCTGATAATCACGCTGTTTTTGCTGGCGCGGTTCTGTCCTTGTGGGTCGGTTTGGGCATAAGTGCTATTGATCAGGCGCTGGATTTGATAGCGGTTTTCTAAAATCGGTAGATTGGTGGGATAAAATATCTGCCAGACTTGATAGTTATCGCGCAGCTTATCATCGTTTAAGATATCGTTGGTCAAGTTGACCCACGTTGCAGGACTAGAGGCGAGGCCGTGCAGCATAATCAGCACGCGCTTATCAGGGTCATAGGGCTCGAGCATAAACAGCTTGGGCAGTCGGGCGTCAGGCTGGCGAGTGATGAGATTAAGATAACCGACACCGTCCAGCTGGTTTTCTGCCAACCAAAGACCATAGCCTGCCGAAAAATTGGCCGCGATGGGGTAGTTATCACCCAAGATATTGACATGCTCTGTTTGATACGGGTTATAGAGGTGGATATCGAGCGTGCGGCTGCTCAGCGCGTCTAAAACGCTATCGCCGCTGGGCTTGATAAGGCCGGTCAATAACAAATGGCCTGTAGGATAGATACGCGAGCTTGGATTACTCTCATTCTCATTGACGCTGTCGCTGTTTTGCTCATAGGACAAGCGCCCCGCCAACGACGACGCCAATAGTTGCCGAATCGTTGTGGTATAACGATCATCTAACGATGCCACTAGGCTGATGCCGAGCCCCGGGCGTTTGCTGATAGAGTTTAGGCCAGAGAGGCGCAGCTCGTAAGTGGAGACTAGGTCGGCAAGTGCTGAGGCTTGCTTGTGCGCATTTTGTAAGTAGCTGTTTTCGTTTGGCAGATAGACGCCAAGCTGATAGTCATCAACGGCTATTTTCATCACTTTGATTTGGTCAGTGGGTTTGCCTGTGATCGGTGATAAATTGGCGATGGCTGCTTGCTCGCTGCTATCACGCTTGCTTGAGGTGATGGGGAGGTATTCTATCTGTGCCTCGCCCATCAGTTTGTCCGTGCCATCAGCGGACTTATACAGCTGAGTGATGATATCGTTGCTGGCCGCGTTATATATGTCTTGGGTCTGAATATCTGTATCATTGGGAATACGGTTTTGTTGCTGCGACTGCCCGCTGGCCTTATCCGCTCCCTCAAAATCGTGTACGAGCGCGTCATAAAATAAATAGGTGTAGCTCGATTTTACCGCATCAAATAGCCGCTCTTGATAGTCATTGAGACAGCGACTGGTGTTTTGTTGCTGGACTTTGGCGTCTTCTGCACTTAGCGGCGCATTGGCATAATAGGGATCAAGCGGCGGACGAGACAAGGCGTCGCGGCAGGCTTGCGAGCGTGCCAGCTGACGGGCTTTGGCATAGTGTAGCTCGGCAAAAATCGCTAAAGCAGGGCGGTAGTGTTTATTTAGTATGCTATCGGTCAGCTGCGTCAAGCACAGATCAAACTGCTGCATACAGGCTTGCTCGTTTAGCCCTGCAGATAGCAGCGCTGAGGCGGTGTCGCTACTCAGTTTTTTATCAGTGACGATATTGCCGCGCTGGTCGGCGATGGTTTTTGCGGAGGTTTGTTTGTTGACAGACACCGTGCTACAGGCAGGCAGTAGCGCTACTGCGGCAAGCAAGACTGCTAGGGTCATCGACCGCGTTTTTTGATTGGTGTGCATCATCGGTTTGATAAGGCTAAGCGGCGTCATAAGTCAATCCCAAAAACGAGTATCAAAAAGGCGAAGGAGTGCCGGCAGGCGTGCAGATAAGTGTAGCGTAACTTTTGCGATTAGACTATTTATTATCCAGCAAAAAAACACCTTCATTTTTAGTGAGAAAATGAAGGCGCTATAAGGGCTATCGGTCAAACAAGCTGATGTACAGCAGATTAGACGCTTGGTTTGACATTGATGTCAGGGGCAGGGATGTCCCAGATATAAAACTTACCTTCTTCGATAAGTTTGATTTGCTGAGGAATAATGTCGTTGTCGGGGTTCTGACTTTCGAGGCGACGCAGACGCTCCAAGGCTTTGTCACGGCGATCGCTAAGAAGGTCTGATTGTGCCAAGCTTTGCTCTGCTTCGGTGTAGCCCAACGAGACGGCACGGTCTAAGTACTTTTGACCTTCTTTAAACCCGCCACCTTCTGAGAGCATCATGCCATACAAGAAGTTGGCTTCGCCGCTGTCTGGCTGAATTTTGATGGCGCGATCCACATACTGCCCACCGCGGATAGTATAGTCCGAGCCCAAATCTAGGTTGCGGCCCATGCCATTGAGCTTCGCTGCCCGAATCAGTACATCATAAGACGCGTTCGGCGCTTTGGCATAAGGCTCAATCCACTCTGCCAACACCTTGATTTTTTCGCGGGTGTAGTGACGCTGTGAGCGATTAGGGAAGTTGGGTGGGTAATGACGAGCGTTGGGTGAGACATCTTTGATAAAGTCATCGAGTAGGCTGACATCAAGCTTGTCATTATTATCGCCCGTCTGCTGCGGAATCAGTACCGTTGGTACAAAGCTGATATCAGACAGTTGTACTTGCGGAGTGGGGATGTTGGTCAGCTGACCACTACGAAGGTCGATGCCAGTGGCATTCATCGGACCTGGATCGTAGACACGTGTGGTACCAGTGAATTCAGGCGTCGCTGGTGGCCTGACGTCTTGTGGCTGCAACGTACTCATCGGCGGGCGGTTTTGTACGGTGGGTGGCTGCGGTGCGGTGACGGTTTGCGGCGCGGCAGCTTGAGAGGCTGGTGCATTGTTTGTGTTAGCCGCGTTATCCGCCTTTGGCTGAGCCAGACGAATGATACGTTTGCTTGAGTCGATGGGGCTCGGTACAGAGGCGGCGTTAGTGGCATCAGTCGCGCTGCTAGCAGCTTGTGCTTCGGCTGCATGAGCAGGCGCAGAGAGCATCATGGCGCAAGCGGCAGCAACGGCTGTCAGAGTTGCCAGCGCTGGCGCTTTGGGAGATACGCTGGTCGATAACGTAGTGGTTTTCATAAAAATAGATACCTTATTAGTAAGTCAATATTAGTAAGTTAGTGTTTATTAGTATTCATAGGTCGGTTGTTGTATGATTTTATAATGTAGCTGATGAGCAGTATTTACTCATCTGAAGATACCAGATACCAGATATCTGAGACATCTCAGGGCAAAATCGTACAAATTTTTCATACCCTAGCAAATTAAACTGAGCGCTATCAGTAGTAGGATTGTTAATACGATAGCTTTTATAAGTGGTAAGCGGTGGCCTTCATACGGTTGGCCATCCAGCGCATCGTCTGGCGTACAGCGGGTGACAGCGTTGCACCCCCATTTGCGAGCGCCAGCTCACGGTGATGCAGCTCTTCGATATCCATTTGTGCCAATATCTCTTTTGAGCGCTGGTCTTGCTCTGGTAGCTGGGTGATATGATCTTGTAAATGCTCGCTGACTTGCGCTTCTGTCTCGGCGACAAACCCCAAGCTAAACTCATTGGAAATAGCACCTGCCACCGCACCCAGACTAAAAGACATGCCGTACCACAGCGGCGTAAAAATACTGGCATGGCTACCCAGCTCGTCTAGCCGAGTCTCACACCATACCAGATGGTCGACTTCTTCTTCGGCAGACTGCTGCATGGCTTGTTTGACGCCGTCGTCTTTTGCGCTAAAGGCTTGACCGTGATACAGGCCTTGCGCGCATACTTCGCCTGTGTGATTGATGCGCATCAGCCCTGCGACATGACGCGCCTCAGTGATGCTCAGCTCAGGAATCTCATCACTACTCACTGGTAAGGGGCGCGTGCTAGGATTTGAATGTGGGACGACAGCTCGTAACGCCTTATCGACCCCAACTAACAACTGGTCGACTTTGGACAAAGGACGTGGGGCCATAATTCACTCCTCATGACTTATAATCAAAAACAACAAACATTACTATAGCAAACAATCCAAAATATCAGCACCACTATTTATTATGCACGTGCCTACATATCGTCTGCGAAATGTATTATAAAACGCTCGCATCATGGGTTTGGATGACCGCCGCTTTGATATGTTTATGCAGCTTGATGTACAAAAACACGCCAAAGGCGATATTTAGCAGGCTTGTCACCAAAAACAACTGCGGTAGCGTCAAACCCAAGGTGTTTAAAATAACAATCGAAAAAATCGCTGAGGTGACCATAAATATCGCATTAAAGATATTGTTGGCACCCACGATACGAGCACGATGGCTTTTTGGCGCATATGCCTGCATCGACGCATACAGTGGTACGATGTACAAGCCGCCACTAAAACCCAAAAAGAATAAATCGGCAAAGACGCGCCACGTGCCTCTCATCCCAACCAACTCACCAATACCCAGCAGTGTGCCATCAGCGACAGCCATATTTAGGCTAGATAAGGACCAATATAAGTCGACAGCAAAAATACTCAAACCTGCGATACCAAACGGCAGTAGCCGCAAGCTGACTTGGTTTTTGGTCAGTGACTTACATAGCAGCGAACCGATCGATACGCCAACTGAAAACAGCGTTAATAAAAAAATCACCACCGACTCATCACCGTGCAAGATGACCTTGCTAAACTCTGGCGTCTGCGTCAAAAACGTCGCTCCATAAAACCAAAACCAGCTGTTGCCAAGAATGACAAAAAACAAAAAAGGCAAGGAGTATAGATAGCGTACTGTACTCAAACTGGTGGTGAAGATATTCCAGTTGATTGTCAGCGCCGGCTGCATTGCAGGCATCAGCGGGATAAAGCGTGCGGCCAAATAGCCGAGCATAGCCACTAGCAGCACCGTCGCACTGATCCAATAAAGCGATGCGGAGAGCTGCGCCAATACCCCAGCGACTATCATCCCCAGTAAAATCGCCAGTGAAGTGCCCATCTGAAACAAGCCATTAGCGCCGACCAGCTCATTTTCTTTCATCGCTTGTGGTAGATAAGCGTACTTGATCGGCCCAAAAAACGTCGAATGCGTGCCCATCAAAAACAGCGCCACAAACAGCAAGCCATACCATTCAAAGACAAAGCCCACGGCTGCCACCGCCATAATCACCAGCTCAAGCAATTTAATAAACTGCGTCAGCTTGGACTTTTCAAACTTATCAGCGATTTGGCCTGCCAATGCCGAAAATAAAAAATAAGGCAAAATAAACAGCATGGCGGCCAAGTTATTTAAGATACTGACTTCCATACCCAGCTTGCTTGCCGCCGTATACGTCAGTACCAATATCAGCGCTTGCTTAAAAATATTGTCATTAAAGGCGCCCAAAAACTGCGTAAAAAACATGGCACTAAAACGGCGATGCTTAAATAATTGAAACTGATTGGCCATGAAAATTCCTACCGATGGGTCGCGGTTGGTGAGTAAAAAACCGTCAAATAAAACAGTCGGGTGATTATGATTGTTATTAATATCAATAACTTATAAAAATACAGCATGGGGCTTGTAGCCATTAAGCCGTATAATAGCAAGGCTTTGCCAAAAATACATGCGTACAACGCTATGATTTCATAATTATCTAAGTTATGATTTGTAAATTTATATGGCTATATTGCCAAATATAGTGATAATTCAGACCACTGCGATAAGTTTATTCACCGGTAATGCTGAACAATGGCCATCGTTGTTGATACGGTACCGCGTGAGCTGATAGGAATCAATTATGAAGCACCAGCCATCAACTCTAACGCACAACGTATCGCTGACGCCGCAGGATACCTGTGGTCATAGTGCGATTGCCCGTAGTATTATCCGTTCTGATGACAGCGCTCGACCTCACGCCGTGTGCGCGCACGTTACGCGCTCAGCATTATTTACCGCGCTGACGACCAGCTTGGTGGGTTTTGGGGTAGCGCCTACGGTATGGGCTGATGCGCCGCCTACGGTCATGGTCAAAGTTCCTGCCACTCAGTCTGCTAATAGTCTTTCAAGTGCTAGCTCAGCGCCGCGTGAGCCGTTAGAGGACGGCTCGCAAGTAGATGCTGCACTAGACGCGCTACGCCTAAAAAAAGCGGTGGAGCAAGGTATTATCGATCAATCTGTGCTCGATGAGTATAGTGAGCAAAGTCTAGGCCTCAAAAAGTCAGACGTTAAAAAATCAAACACTGAAACATCAAATGCTGTAAATAGTAACTCTTCAATTAACGACCCTTCAAACCGATCGAATAACCAGACGAATAACACAAACGGCGCTGATCGTCATCAAAAAGATCAGACCAGCATGATAGATGGTGTCGATAACGATGCGCTGAATAACAGTTCACTTAATGACAATTCACCTAACGACAATTCACCTAACGACAATGCCCTAAACAATGATGCGCTGGCTAGTGATATGTCTAATACAGGCGCGAACGACAATCTGTTGCAGCAGGCCGCTGAGGTACAGCAGCAGGGTTATCAGATGATGACGCCTGCGCAGATAGAGCGTGAGCTGGCAGCTATTAATCGTCAAAATAATGACATGCTAGAGAGTAATAGTACGGTGACTGGCAATAGCAATGTCAGCACCATTGACGGTGCTGGCCGCTATGACAGAGACTTTGACGCGCCGATTGCCAGTTTGGACGATACCACTCCGCCCGTGGGTTTGGATGTGGCACTGGATGCCACCAATTTGCCAATCCCAAGTAACTTGGAGACGCTGGGTAAAAATGAGAAAGATGAGCGCGCGGCAACACAAGCGCAGACAGACGAAGTGATGTCACGTCCGATCGATGTTAGTGATTCGGTCAGCAGTGGCCGCACTAATGAAGCGACTGATAGCGAGATTGTGGCCAATACCAGCGCCGCTAATGGAGAAAGTGCCGCAGCACAAAACATCAATCCTGATGACTATTTGCCAGATTATCAAACCGATACGCAGGCAGTCAGCCAAAGTATCGAGCAAGCTGATGAAACAAGACCGCTAGCCCGTAACAATGGTAATATCATCAAGCGCCTTTATAATCGCCTGTTTAATGGGGGGGTGAGGGCGTTGCCGCATGTCGACACCACTGTCTATCTACAGCAGGCAGCGGGTACAGACGATGGCAAACCAAAGCTCAAAAAAGCCGATGACGATACCCAACCGATAAAAAACATCAAAGCGGCGCTGGATGATACGACGGTTCAGTCAGTCGTTGACTTTACTGCAGCTTTGCCTCGCCTGCGTCAGACGGCATTAGATGCGGCAAAAGCGGTGGGGTATTATGATGTGACTTTGCGCTTGCGTCAGTCTAACAGCGATAGGATTGATGTCATCATCGAAAATCTGGGAGAGCCTGTGCGTGTGGATAGCCGCATCGTCGAGATTCGCGGCGAAGGGGGTGAGCAGCCGGAGTTTGCTGCGCTCGAAACGGACTTGCCACCACAAGAGGGCGATATCTTTAACCACCGCGTCTACAAAAACAGCAAAGCGGCTTTGGAGTCGTTGAGTAACACTTATGGTTATTTTGATGAGTATTGGCTAAACAAATCGGTCGATATCATCTTGCCAGACAACACCGCCGACGTCGCTTTGGTTTATAACACAGGCGATCGTTACGAGTTTGATGACGTGGTGTTTTTTACTTATGATGAAGCGACCAATACTCTGACACGAGACCCTGACAAGCTGCCAGTTGAGATGTCATTGTTACAGCAGCTCATCGGCTTTGAGCCGGGCGACAAGTTTTATCGGCCAGCGGTGACCAAGTTTAGTAACGATTTGTCGGCGACCCGTTATTTTAACACCGTCAACGTAGAGTCCATCTTGCCACCTGATGAGAGCAGTGAGGCGAGCACTTTGGCTTTTGACAATGCGCCTACTGCCAATACTGCGCCTACCGCCAATGGTAATGAGATATTGGACAGTGATGTCAATAATGGTGCGACCAACAATGCCGCTACGGCAGCCAGCACAGCCAGTAATGATGGGCGTATGAGTGCAGAAAGCGGCGGTGTCGCAAGCGAAAGCTCGGCCAGTAATAGCGGCGCGACAGTCGACCCTGCCGATATCGCGGCCATCGAGTTTGAGGCAGATGAAGCCACGCTGGATAAACTACAAGCCATCAAACAAAAAGCTGAGCGTTTAAGCCGCTTGCCAAACGATCGCGTACTTGATGAAAAAGACCAAGAGGCGGACAGCATCTTGGGTAAAATCAGTGACTCCATCAGTAATGTGGCGCAAAAGATATTTCCAGACGAAAAAAACTTACTGGCCGACGAAAACTTTGTGCCGCCCACGCTGGCAGGACGTAAAACCCCGCAAGACGTGGCTGAAAGCAAAAAAGTACCGCTGTATGTTTTTGTGTCCTCCAACAAGCCGCGTGATGCCCAAGTCGGTCTAGGTTATGGGACAGATACAGGTGTCAGGGCCACTGCCAAAATAGATTATAATTTGCTCAATCGTCAAGGCTATCAAGCAGGGGTAGAGACTGAAGTTTCGAGAATCACGAAAAATGTCGCTGTCTATGGCAGCAGGCCTTGGAAACATCCGCTCAATGATAAGTTAGATGGGCGTCTGACCTATGAAGAAGAGGTCATTGATCAAGGCGAAGGTAACTTTGATTTGTCCACCAAAACGCTAAAAGCGGCCATTGCCCGTAACATCCGCCGTGACAGTGGCTGGAACCGCAGCTACTCTATGCGTTATCGCTTAGATGAGCTAGAGACGGGCGTAGATGAGACAGAGCTTGATGACCTGCCCATTCGCTTTACGTCTTCTAAGCCCAAGCAGCAAGCATTACTGTTTGGCTATGGCATGAACAAAACTGACGTGGACAGTACGACCAACCCGACTCGCGGTATCCGCCAGTATTACTCGCTCGAAGCTGGGACTGACAAAGCGCTGAGCGACACCGATTTGGCCATCGTTCGCGCTGGTGTCAGTGGTATTTATAGTTTTGGTGACGATAAAAAACATCAGGTATTAGGCAGTCTCAATACAGGCTATATTTGGGCAGATGATTTTTATGATGTGCCTTATAAGCTGCGTTTTTTTGCAGGCGGCGACCAAAGCATTCGCGGCTACGACTATGAGAGTTTATCCCCGCTAGATAAGGGCTACTTGACAGGCGGGCAGGTGCTGGCAGTCGGTAGCGCTGAGTATAACTATGAGTTTAGACCAGGGTTTCGCGGTGCTTTCTTTACGGATGTGGGCAATGCCTACGACAAAGACTTTGAGACAGATACCAAGGTCGGCGTCGGTGTCGGTATCCGCTGGGCTTCCCCTGTCGGTGTGGTACGGGTGGATGTCGCCGCGGGTGTGACAGAGGAGAGTATTCCGGTTAGACTGCACTTCTTTATTGGTTCGCCCTTATAGCTTTATTGTCATTTTTCGTATTTATCGCGCCGATTGCTGGTCATCATTCTTTAACGTAGTTGAGTGTCATGCTGACAAAAAACACCCCGCCCAATAACGCACCAGATGAAGATCCAGCACAGCGCGATGCTCGTGCTGTCAGGCGTTGGTATCCACTGTCTTTTTTGCTCAAACTGCTGGTGCTCATCACCATCGTCTTGGCGATTATGTTTGTGGCGTTTTTTTATGCTGCAGGTACCGAGTCGGGCACGAAGTTTATTTTAGAAAAAGTCAGCGCTGAGACAGGCATTGATTTTAAATATGGCCGTGGCAATCTGCGCGATGGTATTTGGGTTAGCGATATCGATATCAACGCGACTGACGACCTTGAGGTTTTGGTCGATAAGGCGTATGTCAAAATAGGCTGGCGTGCGGTGTTTGCTAAAGAAGTGCATCTGCGCGATGCAGACATTCATACCATCGAGATCATCAATAACCAGCCGCCAACGGGCGAGCCATTTGATTATAAAACCCTGCAACTACCAGTGAACCTGCGTTTTGATCAGGCCAAAATAAAAAACATTATTTATAAACAAGTGACCAAAGAGCCTATCGTGGTGCATGATATCGCCGCCCGTGATTTGACATGGGTTGGTACTCAGGTCACCGTGGGTCGTGGCGACTTGCAGTATGCTGATATCGTCAACGTCAGTGCATTGCAAGGTGAGATTGAGCTGCAGGGTGATTACCCGCTAGATTTGAGCGCTATCGTAGAGGTCAGCGCGCTAGAAAAAGCCTATGTTGATCCGCTCGATGTCACGGCCACAGGTACGCTAAAACGCACCGTTGGTAAAGTGCGTAGCCGCTATAACGACAGCGATGTCAGCGGTAGTTTTGTCGCTCAGGGTTTAGATGACGGCTCGCCGTTTCAGGCAAAGCTGCAATGGGATGATATTTTGATTCCGTATGCTGAGAGCCAAAACATCCGTCTACAAAGCGGTACAGCGACAGCCACAGGCGTCATCTCCGAGATACGCCTGCGTATCAATACCGAGCTGACTGCCAAAGACATCCCATCAGGACATTATCAAGGCCGCGGTATCATTGCCAATAGTCAGCTGCGCGTCGATCGCTTAGATGCTCAAGTACCCGCGGGTCATCTTGTGTTACAAGGTATCTTAGACTGGCAAGACAGCTTTGATGCCAAAGTGCGCGCCACTGGCAGTAACTTTGATATTCGCCGTGCCATTCCAGATGACTACGCCGACTTTAAAGCATATGCACCGCAAAAACTAAATGGCAGACTGTCAGTCCATTATCAGCATCAAGACAGTAATGGTAATCTACAGATAGATGCTGATTTGCGCCAGCGTGATGGCGAGCACGTCAACGCCAATATCGCTCGTGGCAAAGCATCGGCCAAATCCACACAGGCCGCGCCTTGGTATATCGATGCCAATTGGCAAAGCCTTATCCGCCGTGATGTACCAAGCATCGGCAATATCGACAGCCCACGTGGGCAAGCAGACGTCATCATCCGCGGCTCGCGCCTGTCGGTCGATGCCGATGCCAACATCAATGAGTTAAACGCTGCCCCTAAAGGCAACTATGATGTACGCGTACGTAAAGTCGGCGACGTCATTGATATCAATCGCCTCAACTACAATGGCGTGGTGGGCGACTTGTCTGGTACCGGCCAGATCCAATTGGCGCGCAAAAACCGTCCGCTGACATGGCAGATAGATGCACGTACCAATGGCTTGCTACCAAAAGCGTATCGTAGCGATTTGCCGCTAGAGCGCCTGACTGGCAGTATCAGCGCGCGCGGTCGTTTGCTCAATATCAATAAGGGCGGCGCGCGCGGCCAGCGTCATATCGTCACCCTAAACAATACTGACTTACAAGCAGCGCTTGATACCACACAAGACGGCCGTCGTATTGGGCTGACAGGCACAGGCGATGCCAGTGTCGATATCGTCGGAGGTGAGCTGTCGGTGTTTGACGCTCGTTTTGCTGGTCAAGTCGATACCGCTGATGTGCCAAAAGGTCGCCTCTCAATTGACGCAGCGGGCACGCCAAAACTCATCAGCATTCGAAACGTAACCTATAACGGTGAAGCAGGGGCGGTCAATGCCAAAGGTGTCGTCGACCTGCGCAACCATATCGGCTGGACAGTAGATGGTCGTTTTGACAAGTTTAATGTGGGGTATTTTTTACCCAATAACCCAGCGATTATCACAGGCGACTTGACCACCAGTGGTGCGTGGCAAACGGCTGCCAAAAACACCCCCAACGCCTCAGGAAAGCTGCAGCGTTTTGCCTTAAACTTCGATGGCGTGTTAGACGCCGAGCAGCTACCAGCGGGTAAGCTGACGATAGATGCCAGCGGCGATGCTCAGTTGATTCGTATCAAGCGTCTGCGTCATATAGGCGCTGCGGGTAGTATCGATGCGACAGGTACGGTTGATGTACGTCAAGGCATCGCGTGGGATATCAAGGCGGTCATGGATCGTTTTAATATCGGATACTTCCTAAAAGATACGCCAAGCCTCATCACTGGCACGATCGATACGGATGGCCGCTGGGGCGACAATCAGCAAACCGTCAATATCAGACAGGTAAATTTAAGTGGTCGACTAAAAGGCCAGCCGCTCAGTGCCAAAGGCAGCTTGACGGCGAAAATGCGGTTGCCAAAAGATATAGCAAGCTACTTTAAGCGTTTACAAACGCAGGATGCGCAAGCGCAATATAAACAAGTCAATGCGCTAATCGATAGCTTAAATGCCGATAATTTGGTGCTACGCTGGGGCGACAACTACGTCACTGCTGATGGCAACGCCCAGCAGCTACAAACCAAAATCAATATCACAAGCCTTGATCAGCTATCAGACAAACTTGCGGGTAAAGTCACAGGCGGCGCAACCTTATCGCAGCCAGCAGGACAGGCACTGCCCACCATTTATATCGATTTGGTCGGTGAGCGCATCGCGCTGCCAGGATTTATCCTGCGTCAAGGCCGCGTGCGCGGCAAGCTTGTCAATTTAGCAAACAGTCCAAGCCAGCTTATCGTGACAGCAGAAGGTTTGGATGCGGCAGGGCAAAGCTTTAAAAGTGTCAAAGCGTCCTTTAATGGCACCGAGCAAGCTCATGTGGTCGATCTGGAGGTGGCTAATGAGCAGCTCGATATTGGTGCTAGACTCAAAGGCGGCTTTAATCGTGACAATCTCGTCTGGTCAGGGGTCATCGGTAAAGGGCGTATAAAGTCTAAATACGCCACCCTAAACCAGCTGCAGCCTGCTCAGCTGATTGTCAACTTGCCTCATGAGCAAAACGGCAGTCGCAACGACTTTAAAGTACAGCTGGCCGCACATTGCTGGCAAGCGTCTGACCAAAGTGGCAAGCTGTGCCTACGCGACAACTTAATTGCCTCACCAGACAAAGGCGAAGTCAATATCGCCTTACAAAACCTTGATACCACGCTGTTTTCAGTATTTTTGCCCAAAGATATTGACTGGCATGGCAAGATAAATGGTAAGGCCATCGTCGGCTGGCAGCGTGGTCGTCCACCGACTATCAATACCACGCTATACTCGGACAATGGCAAAATCGGCTTGATTCAGGATGGTGATAGTGCGCCAGTGACATTACCGTACAAACGCGTGTCCCTGATTGCACTGTCGGTGCCTGAAGGTATCAAGCTACGCACAGATATCAATACAGGGCGCGGCGCCCGTGGCTATGCTGAGGTGGTTGTAGACCCCTATAAGACCCCCAAGCCAATCTCTGGCGCGCTGGTACTCAATGAGCTAAATTTAGCGATATTTAAGCCATTTTTCCCCGGCATGCGAGTATTGGAGGGCAATGTCACGATGGCAGGTGGTTTAGGCGGTACATTGGATAAACCGCAGTTTTATGGTGATGTCAAATTGGCAGATGGCCGTATTGCCATGCTTGATTTGCCCGTCAATCTGACCAATGTCAATACTGAGGCCAAAATCCGCGGCACCCAGGCGACCATCGATGGTACCTTTAATAGTGGCTCAGGCACAGGTACCTTGACAGGCACGGTGAATTGGCAGCAAAAACTGCAAGCCAAGCTCAGTGTCGTCGGTGAGCGCTTGGTCATCACCCAGCCGCCTTTGCTCGTCGCTGAGATCAACCCTGACATCGATATCATCGTGCGCCCAGGCGATCGTTATGTCGATATCAAAGGGGCGGTGAGCGTGCCGTCAGCGACCATCCGTCCGCCAGAAGCCAGCGAAGATATCATCACTCAGACAGAAGATGCCGTCGTTCTTGACCGCCGCTTGATTGGCAATATCGATGAGGTATTAGCAGTCTCCAAGCCTTGGTCGATCAATGCCGATATCGGTGTCGACTTGGGTGACGATATCAACTTCCGTGGCTTTGGTGCGGTCATTCCTTTGGCTGGGGCGATTAACATCAATCAAAATGGCACTGGTATCATGCGCGCAAAAGGGGTAGTGCAGGTGTCACGTCGCACCAATATCAACGCTTTTGGTCAAAGTCTGGAGCTAAATTATGGGCAAGTACGCTTTAATGGCGATGTGATGAAGCCCAACCTTAGTATCGAGGCGGTCAAAACCATCAGTGGTAAGACAGTGGGCTTACGGGTTAAGGGTAATACAGAAAACCCAAATATCATCGTCTTTAATAATGCAGGACTCACCCAGCAGCAAGCGATGAATGCTCTAGTCACCGGTAGAATCAATAACAAGAGCGCCACCCAAATCAGTGAGCAAGGCTTTAAGTCGCAGGTCACCAACAACTTGGCGGCGGCTGGCTTGAGCTTTGGCCTTAGCGGCACACGCAGCTTGACCAACCAGATAGGTCAGGTGTTTGGTTTGCAAAGTCTGACCGTAGATGCCTCAGGCAGCAGTGAAGACACTAATGTCAATGTCACAGGTTATGTGACGCCGGATCTGTATATTCGCTATGGCGTGGGGGTGTTTAATGCCCAAAACAGCCTGTCTATTCGTTATCAGCTGACACGGCGCATCTACGTCGAGGCTACCTCAGCTGCAGAAAACGCGGTGGATGTGGTATATAGTTGGCAGTTCTAAAATGGATGTAGTTAATTGAACATAAAACAGTTATAGATTGAGAGTCGCGACTGGTATAAATCTTCCTTATTTGGCTGCAATCTATCTCACTGCTATCCCTATTTTTAAAATAGGGACACGCTGCAATAAAAAACGCCTTTGATACAAGGCGTTTTTTATTATCGGGGATGTCTGATAACAGGCAGATGTCAATTTATTTGGTCAAAATCAAACGGTTATTACGAGTTAGGCGCAGGCGATACTCTTCGCCTTCATGTTCGATACGGACTTCTTTGGTTAAGGCAAATAGGTGCTGCGACTGCAAAGTAGGCAGACGATTTTCGCGACAGTTTAAGTAACGAGAGATGACCATGCTCATAATAAATTCCTTTTGATAAAGTGATAAAACAATAAGTGGCAATAGAACTACTACCTTTAACGATAATAATTATCATTTAGATTTAATGATTTTGCAAGCCAATTGATAAAATAAAATGCAGTTATTATGTAAACTTATATAAATCCCTTGTCATCAACCACTTTTTTGTGTTCGCAGAATATAGAAAACCAGCCGTTTGCTAAAATCAGTGCACCGCTAAAGGCAGTCAGATCGCAGTCAGTATTTCGTCATCAATATCATCCATCACTACTATTATTACTATTTTTAAGTAGCTATTAATGCCCTCAAGGACCCTCATGACCCACACAAACCATCCTTCGCTCATTACCAACACTGCCCACATGCCTGCCAGCACCAAAGCCAATGCTAGCGCCAACGTTGTCAATGTCGCCGTGGCTGTCATTTATTATAAAAACTGCTATCTCCTTGGGTTTCGTCATGCCGCGCAGCATCAGGGCAATCTTTATGAGTTTGTCGGTGGCAAGATCGAAGCACAGGAGGGTGCCGAGCGGGCGTTAATACGGGAAGTCGCCGAAGAGACAGGCATCGACGTCGCTGACAACCTGATGGTCAAGCTTGGCCGTATCCATCACGACTATGGTGATAAGCAGGTCAGCTTGCAGGTATATCAAGTTGAGCTGACAGCAGAGCAATACGAGCAGCATAAACTGGCTGAGTATGGTCTAGAAGGGCAGGCGCTCAAGTGGGTGGATAGGCGAGCGTTACTGGCAGGTGAGTACCCGTTGCCAGCGGCCAATCGTACGATTCTACAGTGGCTGCAGCTGCCACCTGCCATCACCACCACTTATCCTTTAGCGCATTTTGGCGGCCACACCGATCCAGCGGCAGCATGGCTGGCCTACCACGAGCAGCATCTTTTGCCCAGCGCATGGGTGTATGTACGGCTCAAAGACGCAAGTGTGTCGCGCGCTGACCGCACAATTACCCAGCTTATGCAGCAGCGACCAGATATTCAGGTTATTTTGCCATTAACTGATGGTAGCCTTAGTAGCGCTGAGATTAGGGATACGCCCACTTCTCAGGTGCTAATGGTACACCAGTCCATCAGCGCATACCATCTGACTCACACGGAGCTGCTGCACTGGCAACATAGCCAATATGGTCAGGCGGCAGCTGCCGACTCAATACCCGCAGGGCAGCCACTTATCGTCAGCTGTCATGATGCCGAGAGCATCGCCGCCGCCAATCAGCTGGCACGCATGCGCATTCAGCAGCAACTGCCGCCCATCATCGGTATTTTTGTATCGCCCGTCCTGTTTACCCAAACCCATCCTGATACTGCGCCACTTGGCTGGCAGGCATGGTCTGCACTGACCAAACTGGCTGACATGCCCGTCATTGGTTTGGGCGGATTGTCGCCGTCAATGATCGATAAGGCCAAGCAATACGGCGGCGTCAGTGTGGCGGGTATTCGTCAGTTTTTATAGGCCCAAAACAGCAAAAACACAACAAATATTAAGTCGGCTAAACCACTGATTTTTTTAGCGTATTTATCTGCTTGGTAAACATGTATTTATATTGCATCATAAACACATATTTACTTACAAACCGTTGCGTTTCCCTACATTGCGACACTGTTTTTGTGGGGTGGCTGGTCTTAATATATACCGTCTAACAAAGTCAATTAAATACCGATTAAAACGCGTCTAGGCAGCTGATTGTTCATCGCTTATCCAAACGATACCTTATTATAAAAACAGTATGGCAGACACAGCATTTAGTAAATAGTATTTAATAAAAAGGCGCGTTGATGCTTACCTAAATTTTCAGGCATTTAGCTTAATCATACATAGAAAGCCGGGCGATAGAGAACAACGCCTTTATAAGCTCAGGGTAAGACCACGGTTACACCCATTAGGTGTTATCTATAATGTATAAAATTGACAGTGTATCAAGCACATTTAACAGACATAATAAATACGGTATATCTATGAAAACCAATAAGTTACCTAAATCAGCTTGGTCTGATTCACAGGAAGCTGGTTCTCAATCTCAGCAGAGCAGTTCATTTAGTGACTGCTATTTACACAGTGAATTGACCAAAAGCAGCGCACAGCAAACAGACAATGTCAGTCATGCTGCCAGCAATGATGCCAGCTATCGTGATGATCTGGTAGATGAGATAGCGAGCAGCAGGTATTCGCAGCCAGCGCCTACTCAGGTGTCTTTACAAGACAGTTATTTTGGTTATAAAAAGGTGAGCAAAAAACCTGCCAAAATAGAAGACTCTGCCATGATGGATGACATCCAAGTAACCTCGCCGCCAAAAGATAAGCACACAACGTCAAAGTGCCTGACGGGTCATGGACAAACGCCTGTGGATGCAATCATGCAGCAAGGCGCCCTTAATGTCTATGACAAGTCTAATAAAGTAGGCGCGTCATCAAAGCCTAGCTCATCAACAGCCGATGGACAGACATCCTACGGCTCTACGTCTTATACAGACTCATACAGCGAAATACCGGAGCGCGTATTTATGAATGGATTGATCAAGCACACAGGCATAGCATTAGCGATTATCATACCTTTGGCGGCGTTTTCTGCTTATGCTGCTTCGCCTGAGCCAAACACCGCGGCAAAGGCCAGCAGTGCTGAAATGACAGAGACACTGGCTGTGCAGCCAAGTGATATCATCCATAAATCTGCGACCACGCCGACCACAGTCGATAGTGTGGATCTAAACAAATACGCGGGGACGTGGTATGAGATAGGCCGCTTGCCGATGTATTTTCAGCGCAACTGTGCAGGCGATGTGACGGCCAACTATACGCAAAAGACGGATGGCTCGGGCGTTATCGTCACCAACAAGTGCTTGGATAGTGACGGCGCAGAGATCGTTGCCGAAGGTTTGGCCAAACCTGCCGATGCCACTGGTAGTAAACTCAAGGTTACGTTTTTGCCATCGTGGATACGCTGGCTGCCAGTGGGCCGTGCCGACTACTGGGTGCTGGCACGTGATGGCGAGTACAAAACTGCCTTGGTAGGGACGCCTGACAAAGACTATCTTTGGTTGCTGGCACGCTCACCAGATATCGCTCAAGAAACATACGCCAAATATCGTCAAATTGCTCAGCAACAAGGCTACGATTTAAAAGAATTTAAGCTGACACCGCAGTCCAAGCAAACGGTCAACTTGGTCCCATAATACCGTTCGCGTGGTTAATGACTGGCAAAATAGGGCGTTTTAGGCTAAAATCTAGGCGCTCTACATACTCTAACGCAAATAACCAAAAACGAGAGTCTAGATGACTCCATAAGTGTCAACGCTTAGAGCCTATACTGCCCATCTATTTATTTTTCTTCACACTTTACTGATCATACATTACTGACCATAAGGATGTTTCTCGTGAGCAACGCTGATACCTTACGCCAATTACATCAAGACCACTTGAGCAACTACAATACCCAAGAGCAACAAGCCATTGAGCTAATGGGGCTGCTAAATAAGCTGTATAATGAGCAAGACGTACAAGTGACTTTGTTCGGCGAAACGCTAGATACCAGCTCAGTGGGTCAAATATTGGCACTGCATCAAAAAGTAGCATTGCGTGAGCAAGGCGCAAAGACTATTCAGGTCGCTGACACCTTGACCATGGTAAAAACTTTGGCAGAAAATAAAAGCCTTCAAGCCGCTCGTATCGATGTCGGCCAGCTAATCGCCTCTGACACTGACGTACAGGCTGCTCTGCAAGCCGTCAACCATGAGCAAGGCGCGATGAACAGCGCCACTGACGTGGTACTATACGGTTTTGGCCGTATCGGCCGTATTTTGACTCGCCTATTATTATCACAAGCATCTAGCGCCAAAGGCTTGCAGCTAAAAGCCATCGTCGTACGTCCTGCAAAAGCAGGCGATCTGGCCAAGCGTGCGTCGTTGTTAGAGCGCGACTCTATCCATGGTAGTTTTGCTGGCGGCGTGACGGTTGATGAAGACAACAACGGCCTGATCATCAATGGTCGCTTTGTACAAGTGATTTATGCCAATGATCCAAGCACCATCGATTATACCGCTTATGGCATCGCTGATGCGTTGGTGATCGACAACACGGGTATCTGGAAAGACGAAGATGGCCTTGGTAAACACTTGCAATCTACTGGTGTCAAAAAAGTACTCCTAACCGCACCAGCAGGCGGCGATATCAAAAACGTCGTGTATGGTGTCAACAATGACACAGTCGGCGATGATACCATCGTTAGTGCAGCCAGCTGTACCACCAACGCTATTACCCCAACGCTAAAAGTACTAAACGATGAGTACGGTATCGAAAACGGTCACGTCGAGACCATTCACTCATTTACCAATGATCAAAACCTAATTGATAACTATCACAAATCAGACCGCCGTGGCCGTAGTGCAGTATTGAACATGGTCATCACCAGCACAGGCGCTGCAAAAGCAGTCGGTAAAGCGTTACCGGAGCTCAGTGGTAAGCTAACTGGCAACGCCATTCGCGTTCCAACCCCCAACGTTAGTCTTGCGATTTTGAACTTAAATCTAAAAACCGCGCCAGAGAGTGCTGATGCGTTAAATGCGTTTATGCGCAAAATCGCCAATAGCCACACTTGGCAGTCGCAAATCGCTTATACAGACTCGACTGAAGCGGTGTCGACCGACTTTGTTGGGACCACTCATGTCGGCATCGTCGATGCGCAAGCAACTATTTTGACTGATAATCATGCTATCGTATATATCTGGTATGACAACGAAGTAGGCTACAGTACTCAAGTCTTGCGTTTGGCTACCCAGATGGCTGGTATTAGCTATACGCAAATTCCTGCATAAAACGTAAGCTAAGCGCTGCAAACTCAAATATAATATAAAGCACCCGATAGTCCGATTGGTTATCGGGTGTTATTGTCATCATGAAGGCTAAGTGCTAACTACCAAATGCTAAGTGCTAACTACCAAATGCTAAGTGCTAACTACCAAATGCTAAGTGCTAACTACTCAGTGCTAAGCACCAACAATAGGACTTTGGCAGTCGTCATGACAACACCCCCTAGCAAAAACCTAAAATACAGCCGCTGGTTGTAGCCCAGTTATAGACTGGATTGTAAATTAAGGAACGTAAGATGCGATTTATTGATGAAGCCGTCGTAACGGTAAAAGCAGGTGACGGTGGTAACGGAATCGCCAGTTTTCGCCGAGAAAAATATGTCCCACGTGGTGGCCCTGATGGCGGTGATGGTGGTAGCGGCGGTGATGTCTATGTCATTGCTGATGACAACACCAACACCCTAGTGGACTATCGCTATACGCGCCGCTATGATGCAAAACGCGGTGAAAATGGACAAAGTAAAAACTGTTCAGGCAAAGGCTCAGAGGATATTTATCTGCCTGTGCCGATCGGTACGACGGTGGTCGATACCGAGACTGATGAAGTATTAGGAGATTTGGTCGAAATTGGTCAGACGCTATTGGTTGCTAAGGGCGGCGATGGTGGTCTGGGCAATACCCATTTCAAAAGCTCGACCAACCAAGCACCGCGTAAGGCAACTTCAGGTTTTGAGGGCGAGTTAAAAGTACTTAAGTTTGAGCTAAAAGTCGTCGCTGACGTGGGATTGGTCGGTTTGCCCAATGCGGGTAAATCCACCTTTATCCGTCAGGTTTCGGCTGCCAAACCAAAAGTAGCGGATTATCCCTTTACCACGTTGGTGCCAAACTTAGGCGTCGTCGATATCGGTCGCCATCGCTCGTTTGTCATGGCAGATATCCCAGGCTTGATTGAAGGCGCATCCGAAGGGGCTGGGCTGGGTATTCGCTTTTTAAAGCACGTGGCTCGTACGCGTCGTCTGCTACACTTAGTCGATGTTAAGCCCGTCGATGGTAGTGATCCGGTAGAAAATGCCCGCGTGATCTTAAATGAGCTTGAGCGTTTTTCTCCTGAGCTGGCCAACCTCCCGCAGATTTTGGTACTCAACAAAATCGATCAGGTCGCTGAGGAAGACTTAAACGAGCTGTGTACGCATATCGTGGCTGAGCTTGGCTGGACAGGTATGGTCTTTCGCACCTCTACCTTGACTGGAGAAGGGGTGGACGCGGTCAAATACCACCTGATGAACGATATTGAGCGTGAGCGCGAGCGCGAGATAGAAGACCCTATCTTTGCTGAAGCACAAAAAGAGCGTTTTGCGCGTTTAGAAGAAGAAGTCCGCCTAAATACCGAAGCCCAGCGCGAAGCATATAGAGCCGCTCGCCGAGCTGCGCGTGAAGGCATAGATAACAACGACGATCGTTTAGATGACGACGAAGATGGCGTTGAGGTGGTTTATGTGCCTTAAGCTATGACGCTTAAGCTGATATACTTAAATGTTTAGAGCAACCCCCGTAATCAATTGACACAAGACACAGGAGTTTATATGGCAGATGACATAGCAAATACGACCGAAGAAGCAAGGTTTATTAAGCAAACTCGCAACTTTGATATTCAGCGCGTTATTGTCAAGATTGGCTCATCGTTATTAACCAATAACGGCCGAGGGCTGGATCGAACTGCCATTTACGAGTGGGCCAAGCAAATTGCAAAGCTGCATAAGCAAGGCGTGGAAGTGCTGCTGGTGTCCTCTGGTGCAGTTGCCGAAGGTGTGGTACGTATGAACCTTGAGGAGCGACCACGCAAGCTTGCCGCCTTGCAAGCGTGTGCATCTATTGGTCAGATGGGTTTGATTGAGACCTGGTGGTCGGCTTTGATTCAACACGGTATCCAAAGCTCACAGCTTTTGCTGACGCACGATGATTTGTCCAACCGTAGTCGTTACCTAAATACCACTGGTGCCTTGACCCAATTGTTGGACTGGCGCGTCCTGCCGGTCATCAATGAAAATGATACCATCACTATCGACGAGATTAAGTTTGGTGACAATGACACGTTGGGCGCGATGGCAGCGGCGATGGTCAATGCGGATTTGTATATTATCCTCACAGACCAAGAAGGCGTCTTTACAGACAATCCGCGTGACAACCCCAATGCCAAGATGATTCGCCAAGAGCGCGCGATGGCAGATTATTTGTTTGATATCGCAGGTGATGGCGGCAAGCTTGGGCGCGGCGGTATGCTGACTAAGATCCGCGCCGGTCGCCTTGCTGCTATGGGCGGCTGTCCGACGGTGATTGTCAGTGGTGCGATCGATGATGTCATCACTCGAGTGGTCTCAGGCGAGGCGGTGGGTACGCTATTGACCACCAATGATGAAGATAAAATCATCGCCCGCAAACAGTGGCTGGCCGCCCATCTACGCATGTCAGGCACCCTGATCGTCGATGCTGGAGCGGCCAAGGCAGTGGTCGAGCATCATAAGAGCTTATTGCCTGTCGGGGTGGTGGAGGTACGCGGCGATTTTGATGAAGGCGATGTGGTAGAAGTGGTGCACCAAGACACAGGCGAGCGTATCGCGGTCGGCCAAGTCAACTTTTCATCTCGTGATGCGTGCCGTGTGGCTCGTGAGCGAACTGAGGAGTTTGATAAGATACTTGGCAATCATGAAGAGCGCGTGGTCATGGTGCACCGAGACAACCTAGCACTGACTGTCTGATCCTATTTAGCGGTCTGATCGCTATTTTTAATGACGAAGGTGTGTCCTTATTTTTATCGATAGATATCTAGCGATAGATATTTGATTGGGGACACGCCCTAATAATAAATGGCATTTAAGCTTAAGCTTTGGGCGCTCCTATCAACTCATGAGACGGTTTTTAGTATTTATATGCCGCCATCTATACGTTATCAGCGTTTATCATTTTTTATTCACTTTATTTATCCAGTACAGTATGCAAAGAGATATAAATACTGTGCGGTTTTGGAGATTTGTACATGAGTGCTTCAGACAATAATCATTCGGCTCAGCAAACGTTTGCGCCGTTAAAAAACGATAGATTGCTACGTGCCTTACGCTTTGAGCCTGTTGATACCACCCCTGTTTGGATGATGCGTCAAGCTGGCCGTTATTTACCAGAATATAAAGCCACGCGAGCAGAGGCTGGCGATTTTATGAGCTTGTGTAAGGACACTGCGCGTGCCACCGAGGTCACCTTGCAGCCACTGCGTCGTTACGATTTAGATGCGGCGATTTTATTTAGCGATATTTTGACCATTCCTGATGCGATGGGTTTGGGCTTGTACTTTGAGACAGGCGAAGGCCCAAAGTTCAAGTACCCGATTCGTCAGCAGGCAGACCTTGATAGACTACCAGTGCTAGATATGAATGACTCGCTTGATTATGTCATGCGTGCGGTGACCAGTATTCGTCAGGCGCTAAATGGCCAAGTACCCTTATTTGGGTTTTCTGGTAGCCCTTGGACACTAGCCACTTATATGATCGAAGGCGGCAGCTCAAAGGACTATCGTTATACCAAAGGTTTTTTGTATAGCAATCCTGAGTTTTTGCATCAGTTATTGGATAAGTTGGCTAGCGCAGTGGTAGATTATTTGGATGCTCAAGTGATCGCTGGTGCTCAGATTTTACAGATATTTGATAGCTGGGGCGGCGCGCTTGGTCATCGTCAGTTCGTTGACTTCTCTCATGCCTATAATAAGCGTATCGTCGCTGAGCTAAAGATTCGTCACCCGCAGATCCCAGTGGTGCTATTTACCAAAGGCGGTGGCCTGTGGCTCGATGTGCAAGCAGACAGTCAGGCGGACGCACTCGGGCTAGACTGGACCATGCCGCTAGATCGCGCGCGCCAAGTGCTCAATGAGAGCCAGCGTCAATTGACCAAGCAGCACAAAAAACTACAGAGCAGCAAAGCACTACAAGGCAACTTAGATCCAGCAACCTTGTACGGCTCGCCTGCCACCATCCGCGCAGAAGTAACGGCGATGCTCGATAGAGCCTATGCAGATGGTGAAAAAACAGGCTACGTGGCAAACTTAGGTCACGGTATCACGCAGTGGGTCAACCCTGACAATGCCAAGGTGTTTATTGATGCGGTTCATGACTATAAACTTTAGTTTATAGCGCATGAGCCATGCTTTGATGCGAGAGCAAATGCTTATCGCCAGTCGAATCCTGCAACGGGTACTGTCAGCGAGCTTGATGAGAGTAGAGCGATACTTGCGTTTGTTTTCTGGCTACTCTATTTTTAGGCATGATGTTACTCAAGTAAAAAACAAGTAAAAAAGGATGTCTTATGATTTCAGCAGCTATTGTCGGCGGTACAGGCTATACAGGTATTGAGCTTATTCGCTTATTGTCTGCCCACCCCAACGTGTCTCTTGATTTGCTAACGTCACGTAGCGAGGCGGGTACGCGCGCTGATGAGATATTCCCAAGCTTACGCGGTATATCAGACATCGTTTTTAGTGATTTGGGTGAAGATACGCTCGGGGCGTTACAAAAGTGCGATGTGGTGTTTTTTGCGACCCCTCATGGGGTGGCGATGAAGCAGGCCGAGGCGCTCACGCAAGCGGGCGTTAAGGTCATCGATTTGGCTGCTGATTTTCGTTTGCAGTCCTTGACGGATTTTGAGCACTGGTATCAGCAGTCGCACGCCTGCCCTGAGCTGCTAAAAACGGCTGTTTATGGCTTACCTGAGGTCAATCGTGCCAAGCTTGCCGAGGCGCTGGTCGTGGGCAACCCTGGTTGCTATCCTACCACAGCGATTTTAGGTCTCAAACCCATTATCGAAAAACAAAACGCCCAAGCAGATAGACTGATCGAGCCGCGTATCGTCATCGATGCAAAATCTGGTGTCTCAGGCGCTGGACGTCAGGCAAAACTTGCGCTCAATTATGCCGAAACGACAGATAATTTTAAGGCTTATAGCGTTGAGGGGCATCGTCACCTGCCTGAGATCGAGCAGGGGGTGGCACAGTTACTAGGCAGTCAGTTTACGCATCGCATTCGTTTTTTACCGCATTTGGTGCCGATGATACGCGGTATGCTCAGCTCCATTCATATGGAGATGACAGAGGCTGGGACGGCTATTGACTGGCAGCAAGCCTTCGAGAATGCTTATGCAAGTGAGCCATTTATCGATGTCATGCCCAAAGGCAATTATCCAGATACCCGCAGTGTCCGCGCCAGTAACCGTCTGCGTATAGCGATACATCAAGACAACGAGCGCGCTGAGCTGACAGTGATCGTGGTACAGGATAACCTCGTAAAAGGAGCAGCAGGACAAGCGGTACAAAATATGAATGTCATGTTTGGGCTTGAGGAGTCATTGGGATTGAATTTTGCACCCATTGTCCCTTAAGGTGTTGTTTTGTTCGCTTTTTTCTCACCTTATCATTCACCTTTATGGTGCTAGGTATTGATTATAAATTCCGCTATACTAACTTGCCCTTACTATTAAGAGATACTGTCTAAATGCGTATTCAGATCGCACTACGCCTTAGCCCGCAGCCAGCATGTGTATCATGCCAAGCCTTTGCTCCATGTGATATGGAGCAAAGGAAGCAGTCTTTTAAAACCAGCGTGGCGAGCAATATCGGGCGCACGCAGCAAGGCGCTTCGTCGTTGGTATTGGCTTTGTTTGTGGTGGTGATTCTGGTCACCGCGATTGTGGGGCTGATGTTTGGTCACAAGCTTGGCTATCAGCGCGGTACTCACTCGATGCAAAACGAAGCCAAACAGGCGATTATTGATAGCAAAAAGGCCAGTAAAGAGCTGGAGGATTTGCGTCTAAGTAATAAGATTGCGACCAATCAAGCCGCCACTGCCAAGCAAGAGCTGGCAATTAGCTTAGCAAACTTACATGAACTGCGTGAAAACCATCAAACTCTGACAGTAGAAAATCGCCAACTGACGCAGCTAAATGAGGTGTATGCAGAGGCGCTCACTGAAAAAGGCGGCATGCCACTAAAAGTACTGGGGGCTAAGATTGAGCCGCTACCTGAGAATGCTTTTGAGTATGGGTTTGATATTGGTATGCTCAGTGCGGATGGCTCAGCCAAACGTCTAAGACCGACTTTGACCTTGCTCAATGATGGCGAGCTGGTCGAAGTGCCACTTGAGCCGGCAAACCATATAATAGAAGGTATCGTACGTATTCGCGGTCGCTTTATGATGCCATCAGGCTTTAAACCTCTACAAGTCAAACTCAGCTTGCAAGCAGGCGATCAGCAAGTAGAGCAGCTGTATGATTGGAAGCTGGGCGACAGGGTGGACAATATGCCGCTGTCTTTATTGGATCTGCCTGAAGTGGATGAGAGCCCGATTGAGACAAAGAGTGCGACAGACTAGCGGCCGTCTGTCTGTTCAGAACGACATCAATAACAGACGATAATAGTCTGCCTGCTTGTTATCACCTTTATCACTTCTATAACTTCAAACTTACCTTATAATTATACTTTGATTATGATGAAACAAACGACACTACAAGATGCGCCAACGGTATGCGATTGGCACTTTCCAAACCTGCCCGCCCACCGTGCCCAAGATGGTAATACAGAAGAGGAAACCTCACCGCAAGCAGACGTACTGGTGGCTGAGCCAGAAATCGCTAAGCCGCCGATGTATGCGGTGGTCATGTACAACGACAACTACACACCGATGGAATTTGTGGTGTATGTCCTGCAGTCGGAGTTTCGTCATAGTATGGATGCTGCTGTGGAGATTATGCTGACTATTCATAATAGTAGCAAAGGTATCGCGGGCATCTACCCGAAAGATATCGCTGAAACTAAGGCCAAAAAAGTCAACAGTCTGGCTCACCGCGAAGGGTATCCGTTATTGACCCAAATCGAACCACATCAAGGGGAAGGATAATAGCGACGTCTGATGCCCACACCTTTACGGAAGCCTCAAATTAATAGGTTTGGTTGTTGATGGTGTTTATCAGTCATTCCCCCATCACCCCATTACCATAGTCAAATCCAAGTAACTCAAATATAGGGCTATCCAGTCGCTCAATGAAACAGTGAAAACATGAAGCAGTGAGATAATAAAACGATGTTTTATCTCACTGTACTGTTTTTATAATGAATTCACTATCACGTCCCCATTCTTCACCTTACTTCTGTCTCTCTGCCTCTTTGTTGTTTGTTTTCCATTCTGTCTGTTTATCTATCTTGCTGTCTTGACGCAATATGCTTCGATACATTTTAGTCGATGTTAATAGATTGACTATGGGTAAATATCGTGTTGAGATAAAGAAAAGCGAATATGAGTCATAATGCCCTGTACTTGACTGCTCGGCGCAGGCTTAATCGTCGATAGATGACTCTTTTTATCGGTAAGGGTATCCAAAACAGGGAGGTTGTGGTCCGCATTATTGATTGATATCAAGCAATTATGCCGCCATTGCCCTTGAACAATCCATCTATCGCCCTGATTTACTTACTAACTCATTCATAAAGCTATCAATTATAAAGATAGGTACAACCGTAGGAAGTCCTTATGTTAAGTCGTCATCTTGAAGTTTCTTTGCGTTTAGCAATGACGCTTGCGCGCCAAAAATCGCATGAGTATCTCACTGTTGAGCATCTATTGTTGGCACTACTAGAAAACACTCATGCCGCCAACACCCTAACGGCTTGTAATGCCAATGTTTCAGCGCTACGCACCGAGCTTGAGGCTTATATTAATAAGCACACGCCGACGGTGGATGCTGATACCGAGCAATCCCCGCAGCCAACCCAAAGCTTTGATCGCATCTTGCAGCGTGCTATCTTTCATGTACAGTCTATCGGCGGCGGCCGTCTGGTAGAAGGCTCGGATATTCTTGTGTCGATGTTTTCAGAGCACGACACCTATGCAGTATATTTGCTCAAAAAGCAAGGCATCAGCCGTCTTGAGCTGACGCAGTATCTCTCGCATGGTCAAGATAAAGATGAACCATCAGAGCCGCGTGCATCGATGACAGGTGAGCGCCGCGGTGCCTCAGAAAAAACCAGCAAAGATCCGCTAGTCGAGTTCGCTACCAATCTAAACCAGCGTGCCGCGGAAGGTAAGACCGATCCGCTTATCGGCCGCGCGTCTGAGATTGAGCGGGCGGCACAAGTGCTATGCCGTCGCCGCAAAAACAACCCGCTATTGGTGGGCGAGCCAGGCGTAGGTAAGACCTCTATCGCTGAAGGTTTGGCGTGGCTTATCATCAACGAAAAAGCGCCAAAGCCACTGAACGGCTGCGTGATTTATAGTCTAGATATCGGCGCGCTCATCGCTGGCACCAAGTATCGCGGTGATTTTGAGAAGCGCATGAAATCCTTGCTTGATGCACTAAAGAAAAAGCCCAATGCGATTTTGTTTATCGATGAGATTCATATGATTATCGGTGCAGGGTCATCGATGAGTAGCAATATGGATGTCTCAAACCTGATCAAGCCTGCCCTTGCCAACGGCGAGCTACGCTGTATCGGCTCGACCACCTTTACCGAGTATCGTCAAGTGTTTGAAAAGGATCATGCTCTTTCTCGTCGTTTCCAAAAAATCGACGTAAAAGAGCCAAGTGTCGACGATACTATCGATATTTTACGCGGGCTTAAACCGCGTTACGAAGAGTTTCACAATGTTGAGTATAGTGATGAAGCTTTGGTCACAGCAGTTCAGTTGTCAGCCAAGCACATCCATGAGCGTTTTTTGCCAGACAAGGCGATAGATGTCATCGATGAGGCAGGTGCCTATAAGCGTTTGGGTGTCGTC
Source organism: Psychrobacter sp. Rd 27.2 (assembly GCF_001921755.1). Lineage (NCBI taxonomy): Bacteria > Pseudomonadati > Pseudomonadota > Gammaproteobacteria > Moraxellales > Moraxellaceae > Psychrobacter > Psychrobacter sp. Rd 27.2. The sequence goes on from NZ_MRYB01000001.1 coordinate 549,842, forward strand.
CCTGATGCTGATGCTGTCGCGGCAGAAGAAAGCTTCATCGCTGATTTAGAGCAGGATTTTGATACACCAGTTGCAGCAGCGGACGATGTTGATACAGACTATAGCAGCGAGATGCAAGCGGAGGCAAACACTGCCAAAGCCGATGATCAAGCCTATGCGAACGAGAAGTCTCATGAGGACTCTCAAGCCACTAAAGTGAAAAAAGCCCCGATGAAAATCGATGTGGCAGATATCGAAGCCATCATTGCTAAGCTTGCCCGTATTCCGCCCAAATCGGTGTCCAGTGATGATAAGAGTATCTTGGAGCACTTGGACCGTGACCTCAAGCATTTGGTGTTTGGTCAGGATGAAGCCATCACGACTTTGGCAGATGCCATCAAGCTGTCGCGAGCTGGGCTCAAAGCGCCAGACAAGCCGATTGGCTCGTTTATGTTTGCCGGCCCAACAGGGGTAGGTAAGACAGAGGTATCGCGTCAGTTGGCCAACCTGCTCGGCGTGGAGCTGGTACGTTTTGACATGTCAGAATACATGGAAGCGCACACCGCATCACGTTTGATTGGCGCGCCTCCTGGCTATGTTGGCTATGATCAAGGCGGTTTGCTGACCGAAAAAATCAATCAGCATCCGCATTGCGTGTTGCTACTAGATGAGATCGAAAAAGCCCACCCTGATGTCTTTAACTTGCTACTGCAGGTGATGGACCATGGTACGTTGACGGATAATAATGGCCGCGTTGCTGTCTTTAAGCAGGTGATTATCATCATGACGACCAACGTCGGTGCGGAGAGTATCAGCCGCTCGTCCATGGGCTTTACCCAGCAAGATCATAGCCGTGACAATACTGAGGCGTTAAAGCGGGTCTTTACCCCTGAGTTCCGTAACCGTTTGGATGCGATTATTCAGTTCAACCCATTAGATACGTCGGTTGTGGTATCAGTGGTCGATAAGTTCTTGGTTGAGCTACAAGTACAGCTCGATGACAAACAAGTGACATTAGAGATCGACGATGACGTACGTGACTATCTGGCGGACAAAGGCTATGATCGTCTAATGGGGGCTCGTCCGATGCAGCGCTTGATACAGGATGAAATCAAGAAGCCGCTTGCGAGTATGATTTTGTTTGGTGACTTGGTCAATGGCGGGGTCGTACATCTGACCTTGGCACCTGAGGCACAAGATGAAACAGACGAGAACGCTGTCGCATTAGAAAAAGATCAGAGCGCCAATAAAGGCTCAGCAGACAGTCGTATCGTGCTGACGGTGGTGGAGACGCACGAGCCACACCCAGATTCTGAGTCATTAGCCAGCTAAGGCTTTGCTACTAATATAATAAGAACGGTTACCATATTCGTGCGGTAGCCGTTTTTTTATTGTTATAATTCATCATCTCATTTTTATTTATGTTGATTGACTTTACTAAAAGTAAGGGTCTTGTAGGTAGTAGCCAGCCAACTTTTATACATAGTTAATTCATTTCAAAATAAGTACCAGTCGTATATAACAACTAAAAAAGGACACAGTATGGAACCTCTCGATGCAAAAGCGCCAAAAACAGCCGCACAAAAAAAGGCCATCTTAGACAAAGTACGTTTGCCAGAAGACTGGAAGATGGCCTTGGCAGATGAGCTGACTTCTGAGAATATGGACAACCTACGGGCTTTTTTAAAGGAAGCTTATCAGTCGCCAGATAGCATCTATCCACCAGCGCCACTGATGTTTAACGCCTTTAATCTCACGCCATTATCTCGCGTTAAAGTGGTCATCTTAGGGCAAGACCCTTATCATCGCCCAGGTCAGGCCATGGGATTGTCGTTTTCGGTACCCAAAGCCATTCCAAAACCGCCGTCACTCAATAATTTGCTAAAAGAGATGGCCGATGATATCGGTGTTCAGCCATCAGCGCATGGGGACTTGACCTATTGGGCGCAGCAAGGTGTATTACTGTTAAACAGTGCGTTGACTGTGCGAGAAGGTGAACCAAACAGTCATCAAAATCAAGGCTGGGAGCAATTTACTGATGCAGTGATCGATGTGGTCAACGAACAAACAGAGCATACGGTGTTTATTTTGTGGGGTAGTAAAGCCCAGAAAAAAGGTAAATACATCCATGCTGATAAACATTTGATTTTAACCGCTGTCCATCCATCGCCGCTGGCGGCAAACCGTGGTGGATTTTTTGGCACCAAGCCGTTTTCGAAGACCAATGATTATCTCCGGCAGCATGGCCGTACACCCATTGACTGGCAGTTGCCGCAGTAGCTATCTATGACCATTCCTTTTTTTGCCGCAGAGACACTGCAGGCGCATCATTGTTGTCTGCCTGATGGGGTTAGTTACCACTCAGGCCCTGATAGCTTGTCTGTGGACGCTGCTGGTAGCCATGCTCGACATCAGCTTGAGCTGAGCACTCAGCAGTTTTGGACGCTAGAAGATGTACAGTGGATGCATCAAGCATTGGCATTGGCTCAGAGCGGCGCTGAGCTGGGCGAGGTGCCAGTGGGCGCGATACTGGTACATGAGCAGCAGATGATTGGTAAAGGCTTTAATGAGCCAATCGGCCGACATGATGCCACCGCCCATGCCGAGATAGTTGCTCTAAGAGATGCCTGTAGCCACCTAAAAAACTACCGTCTGCCATCAAACACCACCTTATATGTGACCTTAGAGCCTTGCACCATGTGTATGGGCGCGCTAATCCATGCGCGAGTGGCGCGGCTGGTGTATGCGGCAAATGAGCCGCGAGCTGGCATGGTGGGTAGTCAGATGGATCTGTCGGCACAAGATTTTTATAATCATATCATTACTGTACAACGGGGTTTGTGCAGTGAGCATAGCAGTCAGCTACTTAAGCGGTTTTTTCGAGCGCGTCGTCAGCTGGCCAAGCAAAAAAAATTAGATGTTAAAAAATAAGGGCTTTTGCTTATCTACAAAATATACTGCCTGCAAATATAAGCATCAGTCATGGTGATGATAGGGTTTTCTTGCTATAATATCGCCCTATTTGGCGCTGCGATTATCAGATGGCTGTTAAGTATTTGATAAGGTGGTGAATATCGCGCTGTCCTTAGCAGTGGGCGATATATGTTGTTTTTATAATTGAGTAAACATGATGACTGTCTCTACACCTGACTTTACGCCTGATAATGCTTTGCAGGACCGTGATCCCTCTGAGCAAGCGGTACAGCGTTATCCCGTGATATGTATTGATGGTCCAAGCGGGGCGGGTAAAGGCACAGTCACATGGCGCTTAGCGCAAGCACTGGGTTATCAGTTATTAGACTCAGGGGCGCTATACCGCATCGTCGGGCTCAAAGCCTTTGAAGCAGGACTGCTCGGTGCCGACGGTTGTCAAGACATTGACGAGCAGGCAGTACTGACATTAACCCAAGGTTTAGATATCGTGTTTGTGCCCAATGAGGCATCAGGCCGCGTAGATATCATCGTCAATGGCGATGCCGTTGGCGAGCAAGTACGTAACGAAACCGTTGGTGGCTATGCCTCAAAGATCGCGGTATTCCCTAAAGTGCGTCAGGCGCTGCTCACGCTACAGCAAAAAATGGCCAGTCGCTCAGGGCTGGTCGCTGACGGCCGTGATATGGGAACGGTGGTATTCCCTGATGCGGATGTTAAGGTATACTTGACAGCCAGTGCCAAAGCGCGTGCTGAGCGCCGTGTCACGCAGCTATTAAGTGCAGGGCAAACCGCAGATTTTGAGGCGATTTTGGCAACGATCAAAGCGCGTGACGAGCGTGATGAAAACCGCGCGACGGCACCATCGAAGCCTGCCAAAGACGCTTTATTGCTGGACAGTTCATGTCTGGATGCCGACAGCGTATATGAACAAGTCAAAAAATACTGTCAGGACAAAGGTATTTGTTTTAATAATTAATAAAAACAATACAGTAACTACCAACTCACTACCAAAAAATTTGCTACAGGCTTTGGTTTTAGTATAAAATTGTATAAGTAGAGATGTGCAATAAGCCAAAGCCAACATTGGAGCAATAGTAAAAATGTGAGCGGGTAGTAAAGACAGTTGTTGCTAATGAGTGTGATGAGATGCTCGCTTATTAGCAACAAAGGTTTTTTATATGACTGCATAAGATATAAAACCAGTATTCTCGTTTTATGCAATCATAAATTTGATCCGTACTGTGCTGGACAGGATACGGCTATACAAAGGTAGACATAATGGAATCATTTGCTGAACTATTTGAAGCGAGCATTGAAGAGCAGGGTCTGGATATCGAGCGTGGCTCGGTTATTACAGGTACTGTTGTGGCCATCGATAGCGATTGGATCACAGTAGATACTGGTCTTAAATCTGAAGGTATCGTCGCTCGTGAAGAGTTTTTAAGCGAAGAAGGCGAACTTGAAGTTGAAGTTGGCGATAGCGTTGATGTCGTGGTTGAAGCGGTTGATAATGGTATGGGTCAAACCCTACTATCACGCGAAAAAGCCAAGCGCGTCGAGACGTGGAATGTCCTTGAAAAAATCTATGATAACGATGAGATCGTAAAAGGTATCATTTCTAGCAAAGTAAAAGGTGGTTTTACTGTAGACGTGGGTTCAGTACGCGCGTTCTTACCAGGCTCATTGGTTGATGTACGTCCGATTCGTGACACCACACATCTTGAAGGCAAAGAGCTAGAATTCAAAGTCATCAAACTTGACCAAAAACGTAACAACGTTGTGGTTAGCCGCCGCGCAGTAATGGAAGCTGAAAACTCAGCTGAGCGCGAAGAGCTATTGAACAAGCTTGAAGAAGGTATCGAGATCGAAGGTATCGTCAAAAACCTAACTGATTACGGTGCGTTCGTTGATCTTGGTGGTATCGATGGCCTGCTACACATCACTGACATGGCATGGCGCCGTATCAAGCACCCATCTGAGGTGGTTGAAGTCGGTCAAGACCTAAAAGTTAAAGTATTGAAGTTTGACCGTGAGCGCAACCGCGTAAGCCTAGGTCTAAAACAACTTGGTACCGATCCTTGGGACAACGTTGGCGGTACTTACCCAGTCGGTAGTATTGTTAAAGCTCGCGTTACCAACCTAACTGATTACGGTTGCTTCGCTGAAATCTCTGAAGGTATCGAAGGTCTAGTACACGTATCAGAGATGGATCACACCAACAAAAACATCCACCCATCAAAAGTTGTACAAGTGGGTGACGAAGTTGACGTGATGATCCTAGATATTGATGAAGAGCGTCGTCGTATCAGCTTGGGTATCAAGCAAACCCTAGCAAACCCATGGGAAGAGTTTGATAAGAAACATGAGCGTGGCGATAAAATCACTGGTACTATCAAGTCAATCACTGACTTTGGTATCTTTATCGGTCTAGACGGCGGTATCGATGGTCTGGTTCACTTGTCTGATATCTCTTGGAACGAAACGGGCGAAGAAGCAATCCGCAACTACAACAAAGGCGACACTGTAGAAGCAATGGTATTGTCTGTAGATGCAGAAGCGAACCGTATCAGCCTAGGCGTGAAGCAGTTAAGCTCAGATCCATTTAACGAATACCTAGTCGCCAATGACCGCGGTGCTATCGTCAATGGTAAAGTAAAAGAAGTAGACGCTAAAGGCGCTACTATCGAGCTTGCTGATGAAGTTGAAGCGTACTTACGTGCCTCTGAGATTCAGCGTGACCGTGTCGAAGATGCCACCAAGCATCTAAGCGTTGGTGATGACGTTGAAGCGAAGATCATCAGTGTGGATCGTAAGACTCGCAACATCAACTTGTCTATCAAAGCAAAAGACGAAGCTGAAGAGCGTCAAGCGATCAAAGATCTAGGTAGCAATGCGCCACAAGCAGCTGATGCTCAACCAAAAACCATTGGTGATTTGATCAAAGAGCAAATGCAGTAAGCGACAAGTTATTGATCTAAAAGTAATATAAAAAAAGCGACTTCGGTCGCTTTTTTTATGATTGAGTATTTGGTATGCGTTACATCTTCAAGGTTTTTGCGGAAACAAAGCAAACTCTTATTTCCATTTATGATAATATCCGCTATCATTTGCAACATTGAGTAACGAGATGTAAATCACTGCTTACTGATGAGAGCTGTATTAGCACTACTGACCGGTATTTTGCTTTTTGTTTCGATTTTCAGTATGGTCTTATACGGCTATATGAAGGGTTAAAACCTTTAAAAACCTTTAAAAAATAGTAACTTGGTTTACAATCATCTTATCCATCAATTAACAAGGCAAGCGTAACGATGCAGCAAGCGATTAATAAGTCTGAATTTATTAGTAATTTGAGTGCGAACTGTGACAATATGACTGATAGCGTGGTCGATGATGCAGTGCGTGAAATATTAAACTTAATGACCGATACACTGGCCAATGATGGCCGAGTAGAAGTACGTGGGTTTGGTAGCTTTTGTTTACATCATCGCCGTGCCCGTATGGGCCGCAATCCTAAGACTGGGGAGAGCGTACCAGTACCTGCCAAAGCCATTCCGCATTTCAAGCCAGGCAAAGCCCTGCGCGAAGCGGTCAATGACAAAGTGGCTAATGGATAGATAATACGATCATCATGGCAGCGTTGGGTAGTATTCATTAACAGTAGCGTGAAAAGTAGCATCGCTGTTTGTGACAAAACGTGGTCTTTGAGTCCTTTGCAACCCATCAAACCAAGGTATATGTCTTATGCGCTTTTTACTGTTTGTACTACTGTTTTTAAGCTTCGCGTATTCATTAGGGTTGGTATTGGCCAATAATACCGAGGTTGGCGTAAATTTACTGTTTTCACAAGCGCCGACGATGAATTTGGGCTTATTACTGATCTTATGTCTGATACTAGGTATTGTGATTGGTATGCTACTGGCGCTGCTGCTCTTTCGTGTTTTACAAAACAAATGGGAAATCTCACGTCTACAAAAAGCCAATACCAATCTGCAAGAACAACTGACGCAAGCCAATGTGGTCATCGATCGTCAAGCGACTGCGCCTTCGGTAGAAGAGGCAGTGTATGGTTCGACAGCGACCAACGTGCACGATAATCACGCCGCTAAAGATGAAGCGGCGACACTGACCAAACAAAAACGTGACTAAATCTGACTAAGTCTGAAGAGAGCGTCAGCTAGGCACCTTATGATACAAACTTGCGAGACAGGTGAGTTGGTAGCCATCCGTTTGGTCGCTGTTTGGTTTTTTTAACTTCGATATAAATGTGGCAACACTATGAATAATGCAATCAAATCTCCTGTCGTTGTCGCCTTAGACAATATGACAATGGAAGCGTCGCTCGCGTTGGCTGACAAGCTCGATCCAGCGCTGTGCCGTTTAAAGGTAGGCAAAGAGCTGTTTACGCGTTGTGGCCCTGATATCATCAAGGTACTGCACCAACGTGATTTTGAAGTGTTTTTAGATCTTAAATTTCATGATATCCCTAATACTACGGCACAGGCGGTACTCGCGGCGGCTGATTTGGGTGTGTGGATGGTCAATGTGCATGCGAGCGCAGGCTTAGAGGCGATGTCGCTTGCCAAACAGCGCTTGTTGGAAAATAACTTAGATACCTTGCTGATTGCGGTCACGGTACTGACTTCTATGGACAATCAAGCATTGACGCAGACGGGTATTACCGATGGGCTGGATACACAAGTCAGTCGCCTAGCACAGCTGACCAAGCAAGCAGGTCTCGATGGCGTGGTCTGCTCAGCACGAGAAGCCCAGAGCCTAAAGGCGCTATGTGGTCAAGATTTTAAGCTGGTGACGCCTGGTATTCGCCTCGCTGAGGACAATGCTGACGACCAAAAACGCATCTGTACGCCTGCCCAAGCGCTACAAGATGGTGCTGACTATCTGGTGATCGGACGTTCTATCACGCAGGCGGCCGACCCAGCGGCCAAGCTGCAACGGATACTTGAGGGTATCTAGCCTAAGTCAAAGACAAAGAAAAGAGACAGCCTAAGCCGCTGTCTTTTTGCTTTTTGCGGGTAGATAAAAAGGTGCTACACTACTTAAAATTTATGTTGATATCTATGACAAAAAATACGCTATGCTTCTATGCATCGTCTGATTGATTTTTGTCCTTGATGTCCTAAGACACTATTGGAAGATATGAAATTACAGATTTTAAGTGACCTGCATATTGATAGCTATGCACGTCAGTCGCATCCGATGGGGCATATCCCCAAGACTGATGCCGACGTGGTGCTGGTCGCAGGCGATACGGCCAATAGCGACAGCGGTATGCCGTGGTTACAAGCGCAAGCGGCCCGTCTGCAGGTACCTCTGATCACCATCGCAGGCAATCATGAATACTTCAATGAAGACGTGCTGCATTTTGATAAAAAGCTGGCCATTTGGGATAACTATGATGCCAAGTCGCAGCAAGGCGTGCGGGTTTTACAGTGTCAACACATCGATATTGGAGACGTACGTATCTTGGGCTGCACCTTATGGACGGATTATCAGTATCAGGCCAATGAAGAAACCATGGCAGCGGCCAAGCGTTTTATGCGTGACTATAAACAAATCTATGCCGGTAGCGAGTTGTTTTCCCCTGAGGTGTCCATGCAACTGCATGCTAAGCAGCGTCAATGGCTACAGCAAGCATTAAAAACCGCTCAATCGCTTGGCAAAAAGACCATCGTCATGAGCCACCACAGCATCAGCCCGTTGTCGGTATCTGAGAAATATGCCAGTCTACCCAGTAATGCTGCGTTTGTGAGTGACTTGTCAAGCTGGATGCAGGAGGAATGGGCACCAGCGCTATGGGTGCATGGCCATACCCATGAAGCCTTTGATTATCGTATTGGTCGTACCCGAGTGGTTGTCAATCCACGTGCGTATCCCAACGAAGTCAGTAGTACCGAGATAGCATTTGCTTGGGATAAAGTGATTGAGCTTGATTAGATAGCATACTCTCGCTTGAGATAAAGCGCATAGCAGTGCTGGGCGGTTTTCATTTCGGTTTTGCTTATTTGCAACTGAATTTATATTTTGTTCATTCTTCACAAAAAATCTGCTACGCTTGCTGGCATGAGCAAATACTTCCACAACACTTTATCGAAACTATCTGCAGAAAGGCGTGCCAGTCATACGCCAAGCGCGCCCGCGCCGTCGCACCTGCCTGATAGTATGATCTCTTCAGTAAGCTTGTTGCCTGAAGACAAGCGCCTGATTTTATTTACCAGACACTCCCTGCGAGAGCGCTCTGACGGTAATGGCTTTGCCAGTTATCAGTTGCCATTGACTCCTAAAGGTCGCGTCTTGGCCAAGTCTTGGGGGCGCTGGTTGGCAGGTCATCTGCCATACTCTCTAGACGTGGATAGCATCTCAAGCCCTATCGGCCGCTGTATTGATACCGCGCAGCTTATGCAAGCAGGTGCAGGGTTACAGCGTGACATCATGCACCAGTCGCTGTTGGTAGAGCCTGGTAGCCTCGTCACTGACCCTGAGGTTGCCAATCCAGTATTTAAAGAAATCGGCGTGCTCAACTTTATCAATCGTTTTTTACAAGGCAATCTTGCTGGCACCAAAAATGCGTATCAGGGTGGCTTGGATATCTTGTCGCTTTTTTATCAGCATCAGCCGCAGTCTGGGCATCTTATGCTGGCGGTCAGTCACGATACGTTGCTGTCAGCATTTTTGGCGGTGATGTTTGATGTGGTAGAGATTGATTGGAATGATTGGCCAAAGATGATGGAAGGGGTGTTTTTGTGGTTTGATGATAAGCCATTTGAACAAGCCAGTGCCCACTTCGTCTGGCGCGGTGAGGTCTATATACGGCCGATTGCGACGTTGTTAGAAGGGTACCGTGCAGCAGGGTTTCATCCAAATACATTGCTGTTGCCACCAGAGGTGAGGTGGGACTAAGCTTAGCATCAGCAGTGCCATGGTTGAATGTTCAACACGCCCTATAAACGAGGCATTGTTTTTATGGTTTTTGGGCATAAAAAAACCTTGCCTCAGCATAAGAGCTAATGACAAGGTTTTGATCATCACCCAAACAGAGTGATGCGGTCTAAACGCGACCTATCTTAAGCTTGTAAGCCTTTGATGGTTTTGTTTAGGCGGCTCTTACGACGAGCAGCTTTATTCTTATGAATAATACCTTTGTCAGCCATACGATCAAGAACAGGTACCGCTTTTTTGTAAGCTTCGGTAGCCGCGTCATAATCTTTAGCTGCGATAGCCGCATCAACACGTTTTAAGTAAGTACGAACCATAGAGCGTTGTGACGCAGAGTTCTGACGACGTTTGGTGTTTTGACGGGCGCGTTTACGAGCTTGTGCAGTATTAGCCACGCGTATCTCCTTGATAAAGACAGATAAAAATATGAATGTTGATTGCAATAATGGGTTTAACAATCATCGGTGACGAGCAGCCGTCTCGTCAAACATGATGTCGATGTCCAATACTAAAGTATCTAATATCGGTAGTCATCGCAAGCGTCAGAACTGTTTGGAATAATTAAACAGCGTTGACGTGTAAAGCCGGTTATCTTAGCAAATTATTGCGCTTAGGACAATATATTTGATGGTTAATCGGTAAAGAAGTTATGCTATTTTATCAATATTCGGTTTTTTCATGTATCTACTCTCAAAGGTTGCGGCCAGTAAAAGGCTTGACGGATAAAATCTCTTACAATAAATTCGCTATAATACCCTCACCGCCGAGTGATTTTAGGTATGATACGCAAGCGGTAAGTTAAAATAGCGCCCAGATATGCTGGCGGATAAGCGACTACGATAAATAAAGAGAATGCTTTGTATAAGAGTGCTCTCATATCTCATACGATACGAATGGATAAGATATGCAGCGAAAAGCAATTGTGATTGGCGCGACAGGATTGGTAGGGCAATATCTTGTCAAGCAGCTGAGTGAGCTTTATGACACGTTGATTGTGATTGCACGGCGTCCGCCACGCTATATCAATGCTAGCATGAGGTTTTATCAAGTCAATGATTTTGACAACTTGGCTGAGGTGTTTGCCAGTGTCGGCGCTGATCGCAGCACCGATGCTTTTAGCTGTCTTGGTACGACCAAAAAGCAAGCTGGCAGTGATGAAGCCTTTCATAAAGTGGATCATGACTACAATGTGACGTTTGCTACGCTGTGCCGCGAGAAAGGGGTAGAAAACTTCTTTTTATTGTCTGCGATGAATGCTGATATCGACAGTCGGTTTTTATACAACCGAGTCAAGGCGGAGACCGAGCAGTCCATCATGGCGCTAAACTTTGCCCATTTGGTGATTTTTCGGCCATCGTTGTTGCTCGGTAAGCACAAAGGTCGCCCGCTTGAGAGCCTAGGTCAAAAAGCCTTTAAGCTCGTCTCGCCTTTGGTGCCGGAGTCATTACCCCTGCATCCTATTTCTGCAAAACGTGTTGCTAGCGCCATGGCCATGAGCGCCCATGATATCTACGAGCGTAGTAAGTACCGCCGTGAGCCTGCGATTACCACCACAGATATCATCGAAAATAAACAAATGCTGGCAATGACCAAAGTCAAAAAATAGCCTCAGTAAAAAACACCAATCATACTTTTTATACCGTTTAATTCTAGCCAACAACGAACAAGGAGTGTACTCATGTCAAACGCAGCAGCAGAGCCTACCATGAACCAAGACAATTTTGTGACGTGTGATTTATTGGATGCCAATCCTGAGTCGCAAGTGTGTCTGCCAAATATCGAAGGTAAGTCGTTTTATAGCTTTGGTGGCAAAGATCGGTTTTGCGGTGAGATTGTGACGGTTAAGTGTTTTGAAGACAACAGCCGCGTCAAATCGCTATTAAACAGCGATGGTAAAGACAATAAGGGCAATGGAAAGGTACTGGTGGTCGATGGTGGTGGCTCGATGCGCTGTGCGCTGCTCGGCGATATGATTGCTCAGTCGGCGATTGATAATGGTTGGGCTGGGGTCATCGTGTACGGCTGTGTCCGTGATGTCGATGATATGGCACAGATGGATATCGGTGTCATGGCGCTTGGCTGTATCCCGCGTAAATCGACGCGCCGTGATGAAGGTCAAACCGATCTCGAGATTAGCTTTGGGGATTTGACCCTAAATTCAGGCATGTTTGTCTATGCAGACAATAACGGCATTATCGCGAGCGACAAGCCTCTGCTTTAAGCCGACTGCCAAGCCTAGTCCAACCATTAATATAAAACCTCGGCTTAAGCGTTGAGGTTTTTGTGCGTGATGTGCTGAGTGACAAACCGTTACGGCATAAATTTTGGTAATTGCATAAATATTCGTATAATAGCTTTCTGACTCTTAACTTTGATCTTATCCTCTATGCCTATCACTGCTTTGACTGACGCGTTCGATCCTATTAACCAGCAGTTGTTTCCTATCGCTCATGCCGAGCGGCGCTGGCTGACCCCTGTTTATGGTGCGGTTAGTAGTCTATGGCTGGCAAGCTTGATGCAAGCGCTGGTATGGGACGTGTCCGAGCGTCTAAAAGTAGTGGTAACGCGCGATCAAAACCAGCTCAATCAGATAGAAACCGAGCTGGCGTTTTGCGGCGTCGATGCCTATGTGTTTCCTGATTGGGAGACGCTGACCTACGATGAGCTGTCCCCGCATCAAGACATCGTCAGCGAGCGTATCAACCTATTGACCGATATGCCCACTAAAGGCGTGCTGCTCATCTCGGTGCAGGCGCTCATGCACCGGGTCGCCCCGCCAAGCTGGCTGATAGGGCAGCATTTTGATTTGAGTGTCGGTGATCGCTTTGATATCAATACCCAGCGCGAGCTGCTTGCAAAGGCAGGCTACCGTGCGGTCGAAAACGTCTTTGAGCCAGGCGAGTTTGCGGTACGCGGTAGTATTGTCGATATCTTTGCCATGGGGCAGCCATTTCCGCTACGTTTAGACTTGTTTGATGATGAAATCGAAACCATTCGCTTTTTTAATCCGCAGACGCAGCGTACGCTGACCGTCGACGATCTAAAAAATATGATGAGTGGTAACGACAGTAGCATCGGCAAAGAGTCACTGTCGCTACTGCATAAACTGCCTGATATCTCAAAACCTATTCAGCAGTTTCAGATACTACCTGCCAAAGAGTTTCCGCTCGATGAAGGGCGCGAGACGTTTCGGACCAACTTTGCAGCGATGTTTCCCAATACCAGCAGTCGTAAGTCTGAGCTGCATAAAGATGTGATGGCGGGTATCGCCAGTAGCGGGCTTGAGTACTATCAGCCATTGTTTTTTGATTTGGATGACTGGCAAGCTGACAGCAGCTTGTTTGCTTATTTGCCAGATGACGCTCTGTTTATCATCGATGAGCGAATCCACGAAACACAAGCGGATTATTGGTCGCAGATTCAGCGCCGTTATGAAGAGCGCAGGCACGATATCGACAAACCTATTGTCGCCCCAGAATTGTTATATTTATTATCAAATACCTTAAACGAGCATCTTAACCACTATCCGCGAGTGATGCTCAGTGCGCATGAGACGCGCGCGGCGATAGACAATGATGCCTCATCGACCGCACAGGCTGCCTCTAATCGGCAAGGGTTGGTCACACTCACGGCGCAACAACCGCCGCAGCTGGCGGTCAATCACCAAAAAGCAGAACCATTGGCCGATTTGCTAGAGTTTTTGCTACAGCAAGCACAAACAGCGACGCCGGTGCTGATCGTTGCCGAAACAGCAGGGCGCCGTGAGATTTTGATAGAGCTGTTTAAGGGTAAGGTAGATACCAAAGCGTATGATAGCTTTGAAGCATTTTTGGCCGCTGATAAGGTCACAACCCTTAATGACAATAACTTGCCGCAGGTAGGGCTTACGGTGGCGCCTATCGAGCGCGGGGTGTATATTCCTGAGCGCCTGGTGGTGATCAGTGAGACTCAGCTGTTTGGTAGGCAAGTGCTACAAACACGTCGCCGTCGCCAAAGTGGGGTGTCAGAAGAGTTTTTGGTCAAAAGCGTCACAGAGATTACCGAAGGCAGCCCAGTGGTGCATATCGAGCATGGTATCGGCCGCTATAATGGGCTGATTACCTTAGATGTGGGCGATGGCGAGCAAGAGTTTATTCATCTAAAATACGCGGACGACGCCAGTATTTATGTACCCGTTGCCAATTTACAAATGATCAGCCGCTACAGCGGTGGTGACCCCGCGCTTGCACCACTCCATAAAATAGGTAGCGGCAAGTGGGACAAAGCCAAACAAAAAGCGCTGGAGCAAATCCATGATGTCGCCGCCGAGCTGCTCAATATGCAAGCAAGGCGTGAGGCCAAAGTCGGTATTCATTTCAAGATTGACCCTTCACAATACGAGCTGTTTGCCAGTCAGTTTGCCTTTGAAGAGACCGCCGATCAGGCCAATGCTATCCATGCGGTGATGGAGGACATGAGACAAAACCAGCCGATGGATCGCCTCATTTGCGGTGATGTGGGTTTTGGCAAGACAGAAGTGGCGATGCGCGCGGCGTTCATTGCGGTCAGTGCCGGTTATCAAGTGGCGGTATTGGTGCCAACGACGCTGCTGGCAGGTCAGCACGAAGACAATTTTCGCGACCGTTTTGCCGATTGGCCAGTACGTATCGAGACATTATCGCGTTTTGGTGGCAAAAAACATCAAGAGACGGTATTGGCAGACCTTGCCGCGGGTAAGGTGGATATCGTCATCGGTACCCATAAACTGTTGCAGCCGGATGTAAAGTTTGCCAATTTGGGACTGATGATCGTTGATGAAGAGCACCGCTTTGGTGTACGCCATAAAGAGCGTATCAAAGCCATTCAGACCGATGTAGACAGTATGTCGATGACAGCGACGCCGATTCCGCGTACGCTTAATATGGCACTATCTGGCATGCGTGATATGTCGATTATCGCCACGCCGCCTGCTCGTCGTCTGGCGATCAAAACCTTTGTTATGCAAAAGACCGATGCCTTGATGAAAGAGGCTATCTTGCGTGAGCTATTACGCGGCGGGCAAGTCTACTTGCTGCATAATGATGTGGCGAGCATTGAGCGCATGGCAGAGACGATACGTGAGCTGGTGCCCGAGGCTAGAGTGGGGGTCGCGCATGGGCAGATGCAAGAGCGCCAGCTTGAGCAGATTATGGAGCAGTTTTATCATAAAAAGTTCAATGTGCTGGTGTGTTCGACCATCATCGAGACCGGTATCGACGTACCAAATGCCAATACTATCATCATTGAGCGCGCGGATAAGTTTGGTCTGGCGCAGCTGCATCAGCTGCGAGGCCGCGTAGGCCGTAGTCATCATCAGGCGTATTGCTACTTGCTCGTGCCATCTATCAAAGGCTTAAAAGGCGATGCCAAGCGCCGTCTGCACGCCATCGAACGCGCCAATACATTGGGTGCAGGCTTTATGCTGGCGAGTGAGGATTTGGAGATTCGCGGGGCAGGTGAGATACTGGGCAAGCAGCAAAGCGGTAACATGCAAGCCATTGGCTTTAGCTTGTATATGGATATGCTAGAGCGTGCGACAAAGGCCATCAAGGCGGGCAAAGAGCCTGATTTGAATACCCCATTGTCACTTACCAGTGAGATCAATCTGCACAGCTCAGCGCTGATACCAGAAGAATACTTGCATGATGTGCATCAGCGTTTGCTATTTTATAAGCGCATCAGTAATGCTGATGATTTTGAGGCGCTCACCGATATCCGTACCGAAATGATTGATCGTTTTGGCACACTGCCAGATCAGACCAAGCATTTATTTGCCATCCATAGACTGCGCATACAGGCCGAGCCATTGAAGATCAACAAAATCGATGCCAATAGTAGCAGCATGACGTTAGAGTTTGCCCCTGATACGCCAGTTGACGCCTTGGCAATTATCCAGCTTATTCAAAAAGATGGACAGCGCTACCGGATGAATGGCGCCTCTGGCATTCGCTATCAAGATGCCAATAAGCTGGCCACGCCGCAGCAACGCGTGACTGTGCTTGAGGAGTTGCTACGCTACTTTAGCGAGCATATGGTAGCAGAGCCTGCTTAGCACTTCGAGTGACGTCAATCATCATATCAAGCGCCGCATCTATTAGGCAGCAGCACAGTAAAACAGCAGCCAATCTATCAAGGCGCTATTTTATCTACTGGATAACTGATAAAATAGCAGATACTCTGTGTCTGCTCTATGACCTATAACGTCCGATAGGTCTTGGCCACCCTTATTTTTAGTATCTAAGTATTATCCCCTTCATAACAAGAGAACCGTCATTATGTTCCAACTTCATCATAAACTTGCAGCCGACAGTTTTTTGGTGGGAGATTTCCCATTATCGACCTGCCGTTTAATCAATGATTGTCAGTTTCCTTGGTTGATATTGGTGCCACGTGTCTCTGGTATCAAAGAATTGTATGAGCTGTCTGAGGCCGACCAAGCGCAGTTTTTGCGCGAGTCGAGCTGGTTGTCCAGCCAACTTGCCAAGACTTTTCAGGCTGACAAGATGAACGTGGCTGCGCTGGGCAATCAGGTGCCGCAGCTTCATTTTCATCATATCGTTCGTTATCAAAACGATATGCAGTGGCCCAACCCAGTGTGGGGCGTCCCTGCTGTACCTTACACCAAAGAAGTACTGGCGCAAATGCAGCAAACTTTGATGATGGCGCTGCGTGGTCATCATCAAATGCCGTTTGATTGGCAGATGCAGTAGGTCTTTTAGCAATAAGCCTTTGGTAATAAACAGTTAAATACGCATAGGCGTGAGCGTTCGTCTGTAAGCATAGCTCTCTGTGTTAATGAGTTTATTGTACGGCTTTACGAAAAATATTTTACATTTGTCTGTCAGTCGTTATATTAGAGTGTAAGTTGGCTAAATGGATATAGCCAGCTTGTCAGATCAGTGTCTTTGCTGCGTCACATCAGAGTAGATGCGGTGCGGTACAAAGTGCTGAGACCTTCAATTTTAAATCAGGATTGTTTGATTTAAAGTTTCACTCTATGTTAAGGACAACAAATGGCTACTTCCTCTATCTCACTACCCTCGTCACGACGACCTACTATGTTGTTTCTTTCGATTTGTACCGCGTTGCTGGGTATGACGGCCTGTGAAACAGACTCTACTGAACCTACCGCCATGTCGCCCGCGGCGACACAAACCATCACGGCTGATGCTGACCCATCTAACCGCTCTATTACGTCGAACTTTAGCGCCAGCGCTGCTGCTAAATCGGTCGCGCCCCGTTATCTCGTCGGTACTGGTAAAGCCGACATCACAGGAGCTGCAGCCGAAACGGGCATGTTTGGCTATGCTGCAGGTCAGGTGGTGCAGGGTATCAATGATCGTCTATATTCTCATGCTTTTATTGTCGGCGAAGCGGATAGCAATGCAGGCAACCGAGTTGTCTATGTCTCAGCGGATATGGGTGCGATGTTTACCGCGGTCAAACTTGAGGTCATCAAACGCTTGCAAGCAGATTTTGGCGACTTGTATAACGACGATAACGTGATGCTTGCCGCCACGCATACTCACGTGGGAAATGCTGGCTATTCGCATCAGCAGCTGTATCAAATCGCCAGCACGGACGACACACTAGCGGGCTATAGTCAGCAAAACTTCAACGCTATCGTCGGCGGAATTGTCACTTCGATCAAACGCGCTCATGAGTCATTGACGCCAGGGACGTTGTCTGTGGCACAAGGCAAGTTAAAAGGAGCGACTGTTAACCGCTCACAGATTGCGTATAACAACAATGTCGATGCGCAAGAGTTTGATAGTAATGTCAATGAGACCATGACTCAGCTGCGCCTAGATGCTGCCGATGGCACACCGATGGGACTGATTAATTGGTTTGCCCTGCACCCGACCAGCTTTAGCAATCAGTTTATGCATCTTAGCGCGGACAACAAGGGCTATGCTCAGCTTGGCGCCGAAAAGCTGTTTAATAACAACGCGGACAGACCTTTTGTCGCGGCCTTTGCCAATGCTGATGAAGGGGACGTATTGGCGGCAGGCGGTAATGCCAACTCAAAACCCGGCTTTCAGGGTAGTGATGACGAATGGGAAAACGTCCGACGCGATGGGCAACTGCAGCTTGATAAGGCCGCTGAACTATGGCATCAAGGTGCCCCTGTCGCGGGGCCGGTGGATGTCCGCGCGCGCTGGGTTGATCTAAAAGGCTATCAGGTCGAGAGCAGGTTCACCAGTGGTGCGGGTGACAAAGTCTTATGTACGCCTGCCCGAGGTTATTCTTTTGCTGCAGGCGGTGAAAACGGGCCATCAAATATCCCTGGCATATACGAAGGCATGACGCGCGCGAGCTTTCGGATCAATGATGATATCAATAAAGTCGATCAGTCGCTTTTGGCCAGTTTGACACGCGGCGCCTTTGGTATCGTCTCAACTGTCAATCAAGATGACTGTCAGGCAGAAAAACAAGTGCTATTGCCAACTGGCAAGTGGGGCTGGATAAATACTGAGCAGCCTGTCCAGCTCATGCGTATCGGCAATATCGCTATTGTGGCTATTCCTGGCGAGCCGACCACCATGGCGGGGCGGCGGATACGAGCCGCTGTACTGGCCCAGCTAAAAGACGCAGGGGTCGATACCGTCATTGTCAATGGCTTGGCCAATAACTATAGCGGCTATTTGAGTACGCGTGAGGAGTTTGCCGCCCAGCATTATGAAGGTGCCTCTACGGAGTATGGCCCTTATCAAACGGCGGCGTATATACAGGAGTATAGCCAGTTAGCTGAAGCGCTACGCACCGGTACAGACGTGCCTGACAGTGCCGCACCACCTGATCGCTCACACAAGGCATTTCATGAGCGTCCAAGCGTGGTATTCGATGACAAACCCATACATCAACGCTGGGGGCAAGTACTCACGCAGCCAAACCCTAGTTACCAAAGCGGGGAGGTCGCTACGGCGGTGTTTCGCGCAGCGCACCCCAAAAACAACCTACGTACCGAAGACAGCTTTCTTAAGGTGCAGCGTTACCAAGATGGTCAATGGATGGACTATCTGAGCGACCGTGACTTTGAAACCACCTACACGTGGCAACGAGAAGGAGCGGCCTATAGCAAAGCGATTATCGATTGGCGCATCAGTGCCGATACGCCAGCAGGGACATATCGACTGACCCATGCTGGCGACTGGAAGAGCGGCTGGACAGGCAAGATTAAGCCTTACTTTGGTGCCTCAAGCAGCTTTAGGGTGCAGTAAGACAGCCTAGTATCAAGTAAGGCTATAAACTTGCTCATTATGGCTTGCTTATTAAGTGACCAACGGTAGGGTTTTGCGTATCAGTAACGTAGGTTTTATAAAAATGAAAACGTATAATAGTCTTTTAGCTTGACTTATACCAAATCTAAAGTGTCATCGGTGCTGGCGAGTTGCGGTAGTCGGCTAAGGGTTTGTCTGCCTGTTGCTTGGGTTTGGAAAATAGTATGCTCATAACAAAATTAACTGTCACTGTGCTATCTTCCTTCTCCTAATATTTATCGATCGTCTGCTTTATTAAGCGAACACTTCATATGCCTCTTTTAGATACGTTGAGACCGAAATTTCCATCGCAGACGAATGGTATCTATCGATTCGACTATCCAGAAGTGTTTGTCTTGATCCTAACGGTTGTGCTTCTTGCCCTGCATTTTGACTTTAGTGCCACCTCGATGGCACTGCTGATCGTCGTTAGCCTGCCAAGCTTGCTGATTTTGATATATAACTATCGCCGTCAGACCAGTTTTTGGACCTCCAATATCGTCATTATTTTGCTGTCTGCAGTCATAGGCTCGATACAGCTGTGCACGGTCATGTCGATCAGTCTGGCAGCTTTGATTGCATTACGTATTATTATTAGTAGTCCTGAAAACCAAATTAGACTGGTCATTGTCTCGATAGTGACTGTGATTGTTTTTTATTATGTCAGCGTGATTTTAAACAGCACGCAGATGGACTGCCATGACAGTTGGCTGCCGCCAGTGGTGCTACTGTCCAGTATGGCGGTGATGCTGTGTCAGTTTCGCTATGTGTATCAAAAGTACATGGGTCACCAACAGCGTGCGCAGCAAGCGGTAGGGCGTTTGGGTACCATGGTTTCAGTCATCAATAAGTTGACCCGTTTTGTGCCACCGCAGATTTGGGAGCCAATTGTAAAAACAGATGCGCCCGTTAGTGTGTCAAACAAACGTGCCAAGCTGACGATTATGTTTTCGGACATTGTGGGTTTTACAGAGCTGTCTGATAGTTTAAGCTCGGACAATCTGGCAGATATTTTAAATACCTATATGCACTGCATGACGGTCATCGCCAATAAGCATGGCGCTGTGCTTGATAAGTTCGTCGGCGATGGGATGGTGTGTTTTTTTGGAGAGCCTAGCAGTCAAGGCGCGCGTCAAGATGCGCTTGACTGTGTGGCAATGGCGCTAGACATGCGCCGTGAGATGCGCACCCTGAGGCATAAGTGGCGGCTTATGGGTTTTGCAGGGCTGTATATACGCGTTGGTATCACGACAGGCTATTGCCATGTCGGCAACTTCGGTAGCAATAATCGCTTGAGCTATACATTGATTGGCAAAGAGGCCAATCTCGCGGCGCGGCTGGAGAGTAGCGCAGGCAAAGATGAGATACTGGTCAGCGAAAGTACTTATGATTATGTTTGTCACAATTATGAGTGTCAGCATGCAGGTGCGTTTCAGCTCAAAGGCTTCGACGAAAAAGTCAATGCTTGGCAAGTCCTCGATCCTGATGCCAATAAAGGTCAGCTATCAAAATGGGTGGACCATACGTTACCAGGATTTAATTTGCATCTAAACTTCAAAGACATGAAAGATCAAGACTATCAAGACATCCGAGAACGTCTAAACCTCGCTCTCGAGCGTATCGAACAAGAGCAAGAAAAAGTAGCAAATGCTATTGCAGCAGAGAGCCAGCGTCACAACGATTAATAGCGACTCTTTTACTGATTTGACATCTGTATGACCATATTTAACCTCATATTTAATATGCCAGCACCTTCGTAAGCAAACAAAAACGCCAACCATGATATGCAGTCATCGTTGGCGTTTTATAATGGCTTTGACTGTATATTATCAGTGGTTTTCTTTAGCATGGTTGAGCGTGTATTTGGGAATCTCGATGGTCAAGTCGTCGTCTTCGAGCATCACCTGACAAGACAAACGTGAGTCTGGCTCCAGACCCCAAGCACGGTCTAAAAGATCCGCTTCGATATCGTCCATCTCATCTAAGCTATTAAATCCTTTACGCACCACCACATGACAGGTAGTACAGGCTTTTGACATCTCACACGCGTGCTCTATCTTAATGCCTTTTTCTAGTAGGGCTTTGCATAGGTTCTGGCCAGCTTCTAGCTCGACTTCAGTGCCTTCGGGGCAAATCTCATGATGAGGTAATACGGTAATCTTTGGCATAAATTATCTGTCCGGTGCTAATCAATTAAAAAATAAAAACTCAAAAATATATCAGGTCTGTTACAGGTCATCACATCTATCATGGCTAAGCCGTATATAGATAGACTCTATACGCGCTTTTACCAATCTTGAGCGCTGGTACCTGCCATGCTGGCCTTGACGCTTTGATTCATAATGCGAGCAGCAAATGCATCACTATGCGGTTTTAATTTGGCTTGTTCGGTTTCAATGAGAGTTAGATCATCAGTGCTTAATGCCGTTTGTAGTGCTTGTATTTGCTGCGTTAGAGCTTGCTGCTCATCAGAGGTCAATAAGGCTGCAAACTCTTGCAGCGCAGACTGTAGCGCCAATACTTCGCGTTCTGCTTCTACTTTTGTCTCAATCAAAGAGCGAGCGTTTTTGTCTGCTTCTGCATGCTCAAACCCTGCCATCAGTAGCTGCTCTTTTTGCTCATCAGACAAGCCATAAGAGGGTACAATCTCGATTTTGCTTTCAGTCTTAGTCGTGGTTTCTTGCGCGCTGACTGTCAGCTGACCATTGGCATCAATGCTAAAGGTGACCTCGATACGGGCAAAGCCCGCTTTCATCGGCGGGATGCCATATAATTCAAAACGTCCAAGCGAACGGCAGTTTTCGACAGTTTCGCGCTCGCCTTGAACCACATGAATCACCATGCCTGTCTGACCGTCCTGATAGGTGGTAAATACTTGGCGTTTTTTGACAGGGATAGGGGTGTTACGGGGAATCAGCACCTCAACCAAGCCGCCCATAGTTTCAAGGCCGAGTGACAAGGGAGTGACATCTAATAATAAAAGAGTGTTGTCGCTATCGCCATTGACCAGTTGATGCGCGGTTTGTGCAGCCCCTAGAGCGACGACTTCATCTGGGTTTAAGCGACAAAGTGGCTGCTTGCCAAAAAACGTGGTCACCACTTGTTGCACAGCTGGCATACGGGTTGAGCCGCCCACCAAGATGACTTCATCCAAATCGTCAATAGATAGCTTGGCATCGCGTAATACCTGCTCGCAGACGCTAAGCGTACGGCGATTGACAGGCTCAGCAATGGCCAGCAAATCGTCACGGTGCAAGGTGCCTTGATAAGAGTGGCCGTTGACCGTGATGTCGATAGCGACCTGCTCGGCGTCCGTCAAAGCTTGCTTATACGCTTTGGCTTGCTGGGCAAGGATTGATTTGTCATGCCGAGTGACGTCTTTTGGGTCGATACCTAATTGTTTGATCAACCAGTTGGTCAGCAAGCGGTCGATATCATCACCGCCTAGCGCACTGTTGCCGCCAGTTGCCAAGACTTCAAAAACCCCATCGGTGAGCTTTAAGATAGACACATCAAAGGTACCGCCGCCCAAATCATAAATTAAGTAATGGCTTTGCGTGTTATCTTGATTGGGCTTATCAAGGCCGTAGGCGACAGCGGCAGCCGTGGGCTCATTTAACAGACGTAGCACATTGATACCAGCAGCTTGTGCAGCATCTTTGGTCGCTTGGCGCTGCGCCTCATCAAAATAAGCGGGAACAGTGATCACCGCCCCTTCGATACTGTCGGCAGGTAATGCGCTTGCGGCGCGCTGCTCGAGGGCGGCTAGGATACGTGCTGAGACTTCGACAGGGGATACCTTACCTTGGGCGGTGACAAAAGCTGGCATGTCGTCTGCATTGCCGCTTAACTCATAAGGATGAGAGAATTTAATATCTGCTTGACTACGACCCATAAAGCGCTTGGCGGATACGATGGTGTTTTTTGGGTCATCGGCCAAATGCGCTAGGGCATCATACCCTACCATGGGTTTGCCAGTGCTGGGGTAGTAGACGACAGAGGGCAGCAACGTATCGTTGTCAGCGCCTGCCTCTAAGACTTGCGATTTGCCTGAGCGTACGACTGCGACCAGTGAGCGTGTGGTGCCAAGGTCGATACCTAGACCAAAACGATGCTGATGAGGTTGGGCACTTTGATTGGGTTCGGCAATTTGCAATAAAGACATAAAATCACTCAAAGATAAAATAAATAAAGGAAATGGCGCAATTATGATGACGAATGATGATAAATATCAATCTTTAAATCTACATATTGAAGGTATGTTTATCTAGACACCCTAAACATATAAATCATCGTCATCAGAGTGCTCAGCACTGGCGACTTCATCGAGACCAGTCGTCACATCGGCATTGAGTTTTACCAAAAACTTAAGCTTTTGGGTGGCATCAATCGCGGTCTGCCAGTCTTGCTTTTGATAGGCACTGCTAAAGCGCTCAGATTGTTTGCTCAGACGAGTGGTAATCTGGGGTTGTAGCTGCGCAAGCGTTGTCCGATCCTTATCTTCGATCGCTTCATCTAGATCGATACGCATCTGCATGGCGTCTTCTAAAAAATCTAAATCGGCAATTGAGTGCTCAAGATTATGAGCCTGATTTGCCATCTCTAATAGGTAGCCGGCGCGGCTATCAGGAGCCTTTAAGGTTTGGTATGCTTGATTTATCAGCGCTGAAGCTTGCTCTGATTGCTGCTTGGCCTCCGTCACACTCCCCACGTCTTTTGTGCTATCTACCATCAGATTATCAGGATGATAGCGTTTTTGTAGTAGACGTAACTGCTGATCCAGACGGGTCTGATCAATCTCAAACTGAGCGGGCTGCTCAAATAGAGCAAAAAAGTTATCAAACTGTGCTTCTGCGGTGATGTCTGTCATATCATACGCCTTGCTTTTATTTATTATAAAGTGTCTGAGATACCAGTGCTTATCATATCCAGTGTGCTATCAAGCGCCAGATTGGGTGGTGTATAGCCTACCAACTGAATAATAGAAATGTTGCAAACGACATTTTTTATCAAAATACAACATGCTTAAAGGCCAGTAGGCCTCAGTCATAAAGATGGCCAATGGCTAAGGGTGGGCAACTTTAAACAGTAAACGACTCACCGCAACCACATTCGCCTTTTTGGTTGGGGTTGGTGAACTTAAAGCCTTCGTTCAAGCCTTCTTTTTCATAATCCATCAATAAGCCGTCTAAATAGACCAAGCTTTTCGGATCGATAAAGATGCTCACACCGCGGCTTTCGTAACGCGTGTCATTGTCATCAGGGGTATCTACAAACTCTAAGACATAGGCCAAGCCTGAACAGCCTGCGGTACGAATGCCCACACGGATACCTTCGCCTTTGCCGCGATTGTCCAAAAACTCTCGAACATGCTGAGCGGCGCGTTCTGTCATTTCAATCATGCCAACTCCCATTGACTATCAATAATAAAGATATCTTTCAATATGATGTCATCGACCATAAAATCAATGACGGTTATTCATAACAACTACTAATAGCAGCTATCAATAACGAATATGAGACTAGTAGCAAACCTACCAGACTTATGTGTTTGCGCCAGTTAGAAAATAAAAGGTGACAATTACAGTAGCGTTATTGTCACCTTTATGGCCTCAGTAGCGATCGATTAGAGCACTACTGACGCCTTGCTGATAAAACAGTGCATACGCCAGTAAGCTTAGCTGGTCGCTTCTTCAGCGGTACCATGCTTGCCTTTATAGTCGCTGATAGCCGCTTTGATTGCGTCTTCTGCGAGTACAGAGCAATGCACTTTTACTGGTGGCAATGCCAATTCTTCAGCGATGTCCATATTTTTAATCTCGCCAGCTTGGTCCAAGCTTTTGCCTTTTAACCACTCGGTGACAAGTGAGCTTGAGGCAATCGCTGAGCCGCAGCCATACGTTTTAAAACGTGCATCTTCGATGATACCGGCGTCATCTACTTGGATCTGTAGGCGCATCACGTCGCCACACGCTGGGGCACCGACCATACCTGTACCAACGTTTTTGGCATTTTTGTCAAGATTGCCGACGTTGCGTGGGTTTTCGTAATGATCAATAACTTGGTCACTATAGGCCATGGGGTTTTCTCCTAGTTAGGGGATGAGCGATAGATTGTTTACTACGTATCAGTCGCTCATCGATAATTGGGGTCAAACGCTTACTGTAATTGTCTGATCAATCGTTTTATAAATATTTAAAACAAAGCGCATAAAGGCGATTTGTTTGGTAAATGTTAGTGCTCAGCCCATTCTACTGAATCTAAATCCACACCTTCTTGATACATATCCCAAAGTGGTGATAGGGCGCGCAGTTTCTCAACCGCTTCGTGCATTTGTTTGATGACACGGTCGATGTCTTCTTCGGTGGTATAACGGCCAAAGCTGAAACGAATCGAACTGTGAGCCAACTCATCTGGACGACCAATAGCACGTAATACATATGATGGTTCAAGTGTCGCAGACGTACAGGCTGAGCCTGATGAAACAGCTAAGTCTTTTAGCGACATCATCAATGACTCGCCTTCAACAAAGTTAAAGCTAATGTTTACAATGTTTGGCACGCTATTCTCAAGATCACCATTTAAGTAAATCTCTTCGATGTCTTGCAGGCCATCCCATAGTTTTTGGCGGAGTTTGGCAACGTGAGCATGATCTTCTTCAAAGCGCTCGTTGGCTAGGGCAAATGCCGCTCCTAAACCTACGATTTGATGCGTCGGTAATGTACCTGAGCGCATACCACGCTCATGACCACCGCCATGCTGCTCAGCTTTTAGGCGAATGCGCGGCTTACGGCGGACAAACAATGCGCCGATACCTTTAGGGCCATAGGCTTTGTGTCCTGAGAAACTCATCAAATCGATTTTCATTTCTTCAAGATTGATTTTTACTTTACCGACAGACTGTGCGCCATCGACATGGAAAACCACGCCAGCGTCACGAGTGATTTCACCAATCGCTGCGACATCGGTGATGGTACCAAGCTCATTGTTTACCATCATCAGTGATACCAAAATCGTATCGTCACGTAATGCATCTTTTACTTGCTCTGGCAAAATAAGACCCGTACCGGCTTGTGGCTCTAAGTAAGTAATCTCAAAACCTTCTTGCTCAAGCTCACGGCAGGTATCTAAAACTGCTTTGTGCTCAATTTTACTGGTAATAATGTGCTTGCCACGCGATTGATAAAAATGCGCTGCGCCTTTGATGGCGAGGTTGTCAGATTCAGTCGCACCAGAGGTAAAGACGATTTCACGCGGATCAGCGTTGATGACTTCAGCCACTTGCTGACGCGCGGTTTCTACGGCTTCTTCTGCTTGCCAGCCGTAGCCGTGCGAGCGCGAGGCTGGGTTACCAAAGATGCCATCTACAGTCAGATACTCGCTCATCTTGGCAGCTACTGATTTAGCAACTGGCGTGGTGGCGGCATAATCTAAATATATAAGGTTGTTATGTTGGCTCATGCTGGGTTTGCCTCGCTGTTCGATAGGGTAATGGTATTAATGTCTTTTATAGAAACTTCTTTGGTGGAGGTGTGCTGTCGCTCTGAGACGGACTGCACATTTTCCATATCTAATAATTGCGCTAATGTTATGTTTTTCAAGTACTGCTCGATATGATTGGACAATGCACACCATAGATCATGGGTTAGGCACATTGTACCACCTTGGCAGTCGCCGCGTCCTTCACACTGCATCGCATTAACCGACTCATCGACCGCAGATATGATGCTCATCACATCTATCTCGTGTAGCGGTTTGGCCAAGTAATAACCACCAGCGGCACCGCGTATACTGGTGACAAGCCCACGTTTGCGTAGTTTGGAAAATAACTGTTCGAGATAAGAGATAGATATTGATTGCCGTTTAGCGATATCAGATAAGGATACCGCACTGTCTTGTTGGCTGGTTTGTAGCGCCAAATCTAGCAACGCGGTCACGGCGTATCTGCCTCGAGTAGTCAAACGCATGTGTTATCTCCAAACTTATATATCATTTTTATTTAACAACGATCTTAGTAAGAGACTCTCTACCAAAGCGAAAGATAAAAAAGGCAAAACCTCTGCCATGCTCAAATAAAAGTCATCTGCTAAGTGGTGTCTTATCGTCGTTAAACAACAGATGGTCAACCCGATGTGTGCAACGATTAAGCCAATTATACTTAATCCTGAGTAATTTAGTCAAGATTAAAGTGTGGTTGAATGGTTAATCAAGCTGATGGCTATGATTGATAAAAACAATGATGAATAAACATAGAGAGTAAAAACAAATGAGCAGTAAAGATATAGTCGATGCACTATAAAACAAACCCAGTGTTACAGGTATAAATGCCGTAAAGTCTCAAAAGTAAGCAGCACGTCAGATAAGTTGATAGCAATCGCATGCTGACATTGCTGCATTTTTTTGTTTAGGATTAACGATACTTGATAAAAGGCAAGGTAGGAGAAGGTAGGGTGACAGCAATAGATATCTAGGCTGTGCTTTTGATATCGCACCCTACTGTTTGATGACTGGTCAGTAGCCTGTTAAAGACGCCACCATAAAGCGACTAATAGACTTCTCAATGATACCTGTCGATTTTATTGCTTCGTTTAGTGGACTCGTTTAATTTATTAATAACGCGATAATCGCGCCAATCATGACAAGCAGGGCGACGACAGTCACAATTGTCAGTGTTTTTTGTTTGCTTTGTAGCTCTTTGACCGTGGTTTCAAGCTCGCGGTTTTTGATGGTTAAGGTGTTGATTTGCGTTTGCTGCTCTTTGATACGCAGTTTGTAGTTTTCTTTTTTTTCTGCCATTTCCGCTTCAGTGGGCTTAGATTTGCCTTTACCGCCTTTAAACTTTTTCACCAGTCCTTGGATGAGACTGCCTAGACCCAATTGCATGATAAATTGCTTGACCAACTGTACTTGCACTGACTCTCCGCGCATTTGTAGCTTTTCAGTGCTTTCGCTGTCGTGAGTGGTGATGGCGTTGATGACTTGGATACTATAGGCATTGATGACGACATCAGGCTCGCTACGGCCTATCGGCAATTGCGCGTCTAATAACACGCCTTTGGTACTAAAGGTGGCAAAAACTTCTACATGGGGAAGGTACAAGCGCAGCGCGACGACAGTACCTTGCTTGGCTAAAGGATAAGCTGCTTTACGTAATTCAGGATCTAGGCGTAACAGTAAGGTCAATGCTGACTCGATGAACACCAAAAAGATATTGAGAAAAGAGTGAGATAACGTAGAACGCTTCATGTAGATAATCCGTGGTTATTTTAGTAACGTGTCGTAAAATGAGGATTTGATCAATAAAAAACAACTTAAAAATCAAGATACACCCAAAATATGCGATTATATTTTGCTTATAGTAACGTCTTTATAATAAAAAGTAACGCAAGTTTCTGACTCTTGGTACCCTTTATGTCAAGTGTATTGATAAGTCGATATTTTTTGTGCTATTTTCGGCTTTGGCTGCCTGTTGTCTTAGAGCCAGTAGTGGCTTGTTGATGACTCATTGGTGTTTTTAAGCTAAGGATAGGTTCAAATACTATAATGAGAGCAATTTACTGGACAAAACACTGGGTAGTCAAGCTGCCTAAGGTAAAGTAGTGAGTTGATAAAAAATTGCAGGGGTTTTGCGTAACATTGAGTGTCAAATACGTAGTAAGCGGCACAAAAATATGTAAAATCGCTTGCGCTCCTTATGCGGCCTTGATATAAAGACGATAACAAAGCGAAACCTGTTAATACGCAAGTCAGGTAGTTTTTATTGCTTAAGTGCTATGAGAGCGTTACAATACCTGGCGTGAGCGTGTATTATCCCCCTTAAACTTGAAGGAAATTTTATGAATAAGTCAGAATTGATTGATAGCATCGCAGAAAAAAGTGGTCTGAACAAAACCCAAGCTGGCGATGCACTAAACGCTGTTATGGAAAGTGTTGGTGAAGCTTTAGAAGCTGGCGACAGCATCTCTTTGGTTGGTTTTGGTACTTTTAGCGTAAAAGACCGCAAAGCACGTACTGGCCGTAACCCTAAGACTGGTGAAGAGCTAAACATCCCAGCAAGCAAAGTACCAAGCTTTAAAGCTGGTAAAAACTTAAAAGAGCGCTTAAACTAAGCCTTTGTTAAGATAGTATTTTTTAAGACTATATAAGGTATAGACCACTATAAAACTACGGCCACCTATTAGGCAGAGACTAAAGTTGGATACAAGATACGTATAAATGCAGTGTCTGTAGGCCGTAAAAAGATAGAAGGTCGCTCATGGATTTGCTTATTATTTAAGTCATGAGCCAAATAGCAAAAAGCACCTAATATTTAGGTGCTTTTTTTATTGCGATAGTTTGTATCAGACATCATGAATATTTTGAGTCTGTCTTAAAAATCACGTATCATAGGGCGCGCTGTAGATGCATTGTCTAAATCAAGATTGATTGATATCTCTTGATTTTGCACCAAAACGCACACGCCCTTACTCATACCATTGCCGGCTTAGATAGCATCGTTACCACAGCGTCGATAGGCATCATATTACAATGGTTTTTCATCAACATAGGTTAATAAAGCAGAGATAACTATGGATAAATTGCGCGATTTTTTAAAAAGCTGGCCAGGTCGCATTTTATTGATTTTATGCCTGTCACCGCTTGCATTATTGGGTGTCGAAAGCTACTTTGGCGGTAGTGTCGACCCAAACCAAGTCGCTCAGGTAGGTGAGGCAAGCGTGGGGCTGTCTGAGTATCAAGCTGCGGTAAATAACCGTCGTACCGAAATTTTAGAGCAAGTTGATGATGCCAGCCTATTAAATGAGGATGTGCTACACGAGCAGGTGCTAAAAGGCCTTATAGATCGCACATTGTTAGAGCAGCAGGCAGGTAAGCTTGGAATGACGGTCTCTGATGACACCATCAACCGTTTGCTGCGTCAAGAAGAAGTATTTAAGGATGCGGACGGCAATTTTTCTAATGAGCAGTTTGCAAACTTTTTGCGCAATCGCGGTATGACAAAAAACCAGCTGTTTGCTGAGTTTCGCAATCAGTTAAGCCTCGATCAGCTCAATGCCAGTATCGTCGGGACTGCGATTTATCCGATGCAAGCGGTCAGTCAATTGATTGATTTGCAAATGGAATCGCGCAACATCTGGCTCCATCGGTTTAATTGGCAAGACTATGCCGATCAAGTCGAGGTTAGCAAAAGCGACATCCAAGCTTATTATGATGCCAATAAAGACACACTAAAAAGTGCCGCGATGGTGGATTTGGCTTATATTCAACTAGACCCGCAAGCCATTCAGGTAGATGAGGTTACTAAAGCGGATCTCCAGCAGCAGTATGAAGCGTATAAGCAAAGCCAAGCGGTGGTAGACGAGCGTAGAATCAGCCAAATACTTCTCACAGGTGACAACGCCAAGGCGCGTGCTGAAAAAATTCAGGCACGTTTAGACAAAGGTGAGTCGTTTGCCGCGCTTGCCAAAGCCGAGTCCGATGATCCGTCAGGAGAGAACGGCGGTGATATCGGTCGTCTGAATACCTCGGTATTTGGTAGCGACGCTGCTGCGGTCGAAAAAGCGCTTGAGGGCCTAAGTGTTGGGGATGTCACCGCACCTATCAAAACCAGCTTTGGCTATCAGATATTTATGGTGACCGAAGATAATGGTAGCAAGGTGCCAAGTCTGGATAGCATGCGCGATGAGCTAACGGCGAAAGCAAAAGAGTATAAGCGTCAAGAGATTTATGCCGATAAAGTCACGGCCATTAATGATTTGGCGGCTGATGGTTTTAGTATTGAAGATATTGCTCAGCAAGAAAACGTCCCACTAAAACGCATCAAAGACTACCGTAAAGAAAACAACCAATCGGTCCTGTCACAGCCAGCTGTGCTCAAACAAGCCTTTGATGAATTTACCATTCAAGATCAGGCAGTAACCGCAGGTATCGAAGTAGGTAACAGTAAGGTGTGGGTACAACCGAGCAATTATCGTCCTACTAAAACCTTGTCTTTGTCAGCGGCGACGCCAAAAATCACGCAGATATTACGTCGCCAAAAAACCACAGCATTGGCCCTAAAAGAAGCCAAAGCCATCGCTGCTGGTATCAAAACGCCAGCAGATATCAGCAAGCAGCCTGTAACATTGCAAGCGCTCGGTCAGATCAATCGTCAAACGACACAATTGACCGAAAAAGAGCGCGGTATGGCCTTTAGCCAGCAAGCTGATGATAACGCTGTGGTAGCTATTGCAAGCGAGACGGAAGTGGGTGCCAGCTTGTTGGTCGGTGACCGTATCAAAACGGAGCAGCAATCACCATTGTCTGATATACAAAGAGCGCAAACGGCAGCTATTATTCGTGATAATTTAGGCCAAGATCAACTGCAAGATTACTTAGAGCATCTGCGGATGGTGTATCAGGTTGAGATTAACGAC
The DNA here is from genome assembly GCF_001921755.1 of Psychrobacter sp. Rd 27.2. NCBI lineage: Bacteria > Pseudomonadati > Pseudomonadota > Gammaproteobacteria > Moraxellales > Moraxellaceae > Psychrobacter > Psychrobacter sp. Rd 27.2. The sequence continues at coordinate 581,403 of NZ_MRYB01000001.1, forward strand.
ACCAACATGGCCAACGCGCAAGGTCGTTAAATACAGATCGTTAGATATCGACAGTTGAGTCATCTTAGATGGCTTAAATGACGATAATTGCTCGCACATAAAGACGTAAAAAAGCCACTGTATCAAGGACAGTGGCTTTTTTTTTTGACCTGTCCCGTCCTAAAATAAGTTTACGAAAAAGGGACTTATTTATGGACAAGTTAGCAATAGCAAAGGTTAAGCGCACT